>CAJTYA010000028.1 GCA_910583985.1 uncultured Alistipes sp. | reverse complement strand
GGGCCGGGACGGGGACGTCGTCGTTGCATTGGGTTCGTATCGCGATCCGGGCCGACCGTTCGATACGCCCGACGAGGGCGAATAGCTCGATCCCCGGCGGTACGATCCGCCGTTGCCGCCGCCGAAAGACGACGATCCGTGCGAATCGCCCCTGTAAGAGGGACGGTACGACGATCCCGAACCGGTCCGCGGCCGGTTGTAGACCGTGTTGCGGCTGTTGTAGCGGGGATGCCAGTCGCCCCAGTGATGATGCGGAAAATAACCGCCCCATCCCCAGTAGGGATAGTGCCAGTACGGTCCCCATCCGTAATAGGGCGCGTTCCACCCCCAATAGGGCGACCAGTTCCATGCGTAATTATAGTACGGATAACCCCAGTTCCATCCCCACGCGGGCGTGTTCCATCCCCATCCGTAGAACGGCGAAGTGGAGAATCCCCATCCCCACGAACCGATGCCGAAACTCAGGCCTCCGCCCCAGTTCCCGAACATGGATGTCACGTAACGGGGCTCCACCCATATCTGGTCGCCCGCGACCGTCACGTCGTAAAACGCCGGGTCGTAGGCCGAGGCATAGCGCATGGACGCGCCCGTTTCGCTCTGCGCGGTCCGGCTCGACGGACTGAACCCCCGGAGCCTTCTTTCGTAGGAATCTGCGTAGCCTTCCCCCTGCGTGCCGTCGTATTCGTCCCCCCGGTCTTTTTCATGCAGCCGGGCGATCTCTTCGGCCACTCTCCGCTGCCGGGCTTCTTCGGCTTCGAGCGCGGCCTTCTCGGCTTCTAGTCTGCGGGCCTGCTGTTCGAGCCTCTGCTGCGCCAGCGCCTTGCGGTCATGCGTGGCATAGAGGTCGTCGGTCGAGGACGAAGCGGACGAATACACCGTCGCATTGCAGGCGCACAGCAAAGCCGCCGCCGTGCATCCCAACGCACTTATCAATCTTCTGCTTTTCATGATCGTGTCTTTTCGGAGCGGCCTCCTCCCGCCTCCGGCCGGAAGCGCCGCCCTTTCATATTATATAGGTATAACGAAAATCGTACCCGAAAAGTTTCTCCGCCGGTCGTTTTTTCTCCGGCCTTCGCCCTTGCCGTCACGGACTGTTTCCCGATCCGACGGTCTGCCGTGCGGACGGCCGGAAAAATCGCCCGCCCTTTCCGGGGCTCTCGCTCAAAGGTAGGTAATTTTTACGAATTTGGGAAAAATACCCTACCTTTGTACGTTCCGCCTCGGAACGCACAAACGGAACGATTTTAAAGACCGAAACAATATTGACAACATGGCAAAAGAGCTGAAGGAATTGACCCTCCGGGAAGAGAACTACTCCCAATGGTACAACGATCTGGTCGTGAAGGCCGGACTGGCCGAAAATTCGGCCGTTCGCGGTTGTATGGTGATTAAGCCCTACGGATATGCGATCTGGGAAAAAATGCAGCGGGTGCTGGACCAGATGTTCAAGGATACGGGGCACGAGAACGCCTATTTCCCGCTGTTCATCCCCAAGTCCTTCTTCAGTAAGGAGGCCCACCATGTCGAGGGCTTCGCCAAGGAGTGCGCGGTGGTGACCCATTACCGTCTCAAAAACGACCCCGAAGGCAAGGGCGTCGTCGTCGATCCCGCCGCCCGGCTCGAAGAGGAACTCATCGTCCGCCCCACGTCCGAAACGATCATCTGGAACACCTATAAGAACTGGATTCAGTCCTACCGCGATCTGCCTATCCTGTGCAACCAGTGGGCCAACGTCGTCCGTTGGGAGATGCGTACCCGCCTGTTCCTGCGCACGGCCGAGTTCCTCTGGCAGGAAGGCCATACGGCCCACGAGACCAAAGAGGAAGCGATGGCCGAAGCCCGCAAGATGATCCATGTCTACGCCGATTTCGCCGAAAAGTGGATGGGCCTCCCCGTCATCATCGGCCACAAGAGCGACAGCGAACGTTTCGCCGGCGCGGACGATACGCTGACCATCGAAGCTATGATGCAGGACGGAAAAGCCTTGCAGAGCGGCACGTCCCATTTCCTCGCCCAGAATTTTGCCAAGGCGTTCGACGTGCAGTTCACCAACCGCGAGGGTAAGCTCGATTACGTCTGGGCTTCGTCATGGGGTGTTTCGACCCGGCTCATGGGTGCGCTCATCATGGCCCACTCCGACAACAACGGGCTGGTGCTTCCTCCCCGCCTCGCTCCCATTCAGGTCGTGTTGATCCCTATATATAAAGGTGCGGAGGAGCTCGGCCGCATTTCGACCCGTCTCGACGAGATCGCCGCCGGTCTCAAGGCCAGAGGCATCAGTGTCAAGATCGACGCCCGCGATAACGTGCGTACCGGCTTCAAGTTCGCCGAGTACGAGCTCAAAGGCGTGCCGGTCCGTCTGGCGATGGGGCCCCGCGATTTCGCCGGGGGTACCGTCGAACTCATGCGCCGCGACACGCTCGAAAAGGAAACGGTGTCGCAGGAGGGCGTGGACGCATTGATCGAACGGCTGCTCGATGAAATTCAGGAAAACATCTATCGCAAGGCGCTGGCTTTCCGCGACAGCATGATAACGAAAGTCGATACCTACGACGAATTCAAGCGCGTGCTCGACGAGAAGGGCGGTTTCCTGCTGGCCCATTGGGACGGAACGCCCGAAACCGAAGAACGCATCAAGGCCGAAACGAAAGCGACGATCCGCTGCATTCCCGTCGATGCCCCGCAGGAAGAGGGAACGTGTATCATCAGCGGAAAACCTTCGCACCGCCGCGTGATTTTTGCCCGAAGCTATTAGCCGTTTCCCGGCCCGAAGTCTCGTTTTTTCGACGGAATTTCGCGGTCCGGAACGGTTCGAATCCCTGAAGAGCGAACGGAAACAGCCGTTCGCTCTCTTTTTTTGCCCCGACAGACCGTCTTCGAAAGAATTTTTCGGTGCCGCAGCCGGATGTTTCGCTCCCGTTTCCTCGCCGAACCGGCCCGAAAGGGGAGAAATCCGGAAAAAATCGACCTCCGAATCGCAGAAAATTCGCCCCCGCCCGCCGGACGAACTCCGGATAATCCGGTTTCGAGTCGCTCTTTCGCTCCGATTTTTTCTCTTTTTTCGCTCGCTTCTCGTCCGATCCGGAATGTTTTTACCTTCCCGTCCGACCTCCGCCGGAGGAAAACGACAGGGAGAATCGGAAAAATCGGTCGCCCGTCGGAAGGAATTTTCCCGTCCTGTCCGTCCGTTCGGGCCCTTCGTGACCTCAGAGTGCGTTCTTTCCTTCGAAAAATCGACCGTGTCTGTCTTGTGAAGTATATTGCTGATATACATTGTTTTATATGTGTGTTTAGTCCGGTGAAGCTCTGCGTCGTGACAAAAACATTCAAAAAAAGCCGCGAAAAATTTGCAGAATCGCTAAAAGTACCTACATTTGCACCCGCTGAACGGAAATAACGGTTCGAGCGGAGGTTCTGAAAAGGTTAGAAAATCTTCAAAAAAGATTTGGAAGTTCGAAAAACTTCACTTACCTTTGCACTCCGTTGAACATCGATAATGAAGTTCGGCAGTTGTTCTTAAAAGTTTCGAAAGTTTTTTTGCGAAAGATTTGGCGGTTTAAAAAATAGTCTTTATCTTTGCAGCCCGAAACGATACGATTGTTTCGAGGTATAAAAACGACGAAAGTTTTTATTGAAACGAGAAAAGTTCTTTGAAGTATTTTAGCAGCTAAAGTTTATTCTCACCGTTCGAAAGAACAGTGATAATTTTCAAAAATACCTTTGAGTATAGCCAAGATATTTACAAAACATTTTTTACAATGGAGAGTTTGATCCTGGCTCAGGATAAACGCTAGCGGCAGGCCT
>CAJTYA010000027.1 GCA_910583985.1 uncultured Alistipes sp. | reverse complement strand
CTAAAACCGAAAACGATGTTCAAAGAAGAGATTATCATAGCCGGATTCGGCGGACAGGGCGTGCTGTCGATGGGCAAGATTCTGGCCTATTCGGGCGTGATGCAGGATCTGGAAGTGAGCTGGATGCCCTCCTACGGTCCCGAAATGCGGGGCGGTACGGCCAACGTGACGGTCATTCTGAGCGACCGGCCGATCAGTTCGCCCATCGCCCACGACTACGACACGGCCATCATCCTCAACCAGCAGAGCATGGACAAATTCGAACCGAGGGTCAAGCCCGGAGGCGTGCTGATCTACGACCCGAACGGGATCGTCCATCCGCCGCGACGCACAGACATCCTCGTCTACGAAATCGACGCCACGGAAGAGGCGGCGCGACAAGGCAACATCCGCGTATTCAACACGATGATTCTGGGCGGTTACCTCAAGGTGAGACCCGTCGTAACGCTCGAAAACGCCTTCCGGGGCATGGCCAAATCGCTCCCGCCGCGCATGGCGGGCCTGCTCCCGGCCAACGAACAGGCCATGCGCCACGGCATGGAGATCATACGCGAAAGGCGAGGGGAGTGACGGCACCACCTCCCGGCCGCCGTTCTCCGAGAACCGTTCCCTCTCCGGGGAGAAGACCTGTTCTCCCCCGGACTTTCCTCCGGACGTCATAATCGGAAAATGCCGAATGATTTTCGATCATTCGGCATTTCGTTTTATCTTCCCCCGTCCGCATTCGCCGCGGGATCGAAAACGCCGTTCGTCGCCAGCGCGCGCCCGCGACAGGGGATCGCCCCGTATTCCGCGGCTATTCTTTCGTAGAATGTGCATCGGCGGCCCGCCCGTACATGTACACGCAGACCGTAACGACCAGCAGCGAAATCGTACCGGCCAAACCGCCGGTCCCGTTGAACGACGGACTTCCGCCCGCGACAAAATACAGGCAGGAGGACGAGACGACGACGCCTCTGACGGCAGACGTTACGAGAAGGGAGCGCGTATCCCTGAATATCGCATCCAACAGGAAAGACAACAGGACGAACCAGACATACGCGACGGCAACCGACGAACGGGCATATCCGTTGAACAGCATCACCGGCAGCCACCACGTCGCCCATATCGTTCCGATCGCGATGTTCTTCACCGGGCGTCCCCATCGGAGTCGACGATTCAGGAATCCTCTCCACGCCACCTCGCTGCCGAGTGCGAAAATCGTATTGTATGTCAAACCGGCAACCAATGCGAAACATACGGAGGAAAGATAGACGGATGCGAATCGAAGCACGGGATTTTCAGGCATACGAACCCCGTACAGCACGAAGTCGTTTTCGGGGATACCGAACATTCCGAACGGCCCGATACGGAGGATATTTCCGAAGAACCAGACGCAAAGCATATTCAGGAGAGGAAATGCCAATGCGATGACGATTACATAGCACAACGACTTTCGGAGATCGGTCTTCCTCGCACCGACATCGTACCGGCGCAATACGGCGAGCACACCGCTCTTTTCCGTCACCGCCACGGCAAGCAGAGGAATGAAATAATAGAACGTATTGACGACGGCTCCGTATCGGGGCAGCAGGAATCGGATAAACGCCACGAGCGTCGTGCCGATCGCTAAAACCAGTATAAATCTGCCGATGCTGTTCTTATTTTCCATAATCGAATCATTTATTTTGTGGGTTTGATTTTGTGATCGAACATCCCGTTTCCGACAGCGGAATCGTTTTTCTTCCGACACGGAAAAAGAATGCAATAAAAATATAATGCGGGGACCGAACAAACGATTCGACTTTCATCCGTCGAACGGTTATCGGAACCTCTGACGACAATATAACGAAAAAAACGAACGATACCGAACGGGATTCCGGTCTACATGCCTAAAAACATGCCGACCGATTCGGGTCATTTCCGATGAAAGTACGGCCGCAGGAAAACCGCCGCCGACAGAACGGTCCGGGGCTCACCCTCTGGCTCCGAAAATATAGCTGCCGATGCGCACCATCGTGCTGCCGCACTCGATGGCCACGGGATAGTCGGCCGTCATGCCCATCGACAACGTATCGAAGCGGTCGTCGAAGAACTCCGTCCGCAGGCGGGCGAACAAGGCGCTCAGACGGGTAAACTCAGCCCGGACGCACTCCATATCGTCGGTAAAGGTCGCCACGCCCATCACGCCGCGGAAACGCACGCCGGTCAGTTCACGGTACACGCCCGCAGCGAGGTAGTCGAGCAGTTCGTCCTCCTGCCAGCCGTGCTTGCTCTCCTCGCGGGCGATATGGATTTCGAGCAGCACGTCGATCACGCGCCCGTTCTTGAGGGCCTCCTTATGAATGACTTCCAGTAGCTTGGCCGACTCGCCCGAATGGATCATCGTCACGAAGGGAGCCACGTACTTGACCTTGTTGGTCTGCAAGCCGCCGATCAGATGCCACCGGATGTCGCCGGGCAGTTCGCGGTATTTGGCCACCAGTTCCTGCGGACGGTTTTCGCCGAAAGTCCGCTGACCGGCCTCGTAGGCCTCCATAATGGCGGACGGGGGATAGGTTTTCGATACGGCTACGAGTTCGACCGACGAAGGCAGCGCAGCCTTCAGTTCCGCGATTTTACTGGCTATCGACATAACGATACGGAGTTGCCCGACGGAGATTTATGCGGGAATTTATTACTTTTGTTTCACGAGAACCCAAAATTAGACTAAAAAGACGAAATATGAAAAGAAAACTGGCGGCATTTCTCCTCGCGGCCGCACTGTTGCCGTCTCCGCGCGGCGAAGCCTGCACCAATATCCTGATTTCGAAAGGCGCCTCGCGCGACGGCTCGACGATGGTGACCTACTCGGCCGACTCGCACCAGTTGTACGGCTGCCTCTATTTCCGCCCCGCCGCCCGTTACGAGGCGGGGACGACGATGCCCGTCTACGAATGGGACACGGGCAAATATTTAGGCGAAATCCCGCAGGCCGAACAGACCTATTCGGTCGTGGGCAACATGAACGAACACCAGCTCATCATCGCCGAAAGCACCTTCGGCGGACGGGAGGAGCTGGCCGACACGACCGGTATCATCGACTACGGCACGTTGATCTACACGACGCTGCAAAGGGCCAAGACGGCCCGCGAAGCCATCGCCGTGATGAACGATCTGGTCTCCCGCTACGGCTACTGTTCGGAAGGGGAGTCCTTCTCGATCGCCGACCCGAACGAAGTGTGGCACATGGAGCTCATAGGCAAAGGGACGCGCATGGAGAACGGCGCCAACGCCGACCGGGGAGCCGTCTGGGTGGCCATGCGCGTGCCGGACGGTTATATCGCCATGCACGCCAATCAGGCCCGCATCACGAACTTCCCGCTCGACGACCCCGAAAACTGCCTCTACTCGCCCGACGTGATTTCGTTCGCCAAGGCCAAAGGCTTCTATAAGGGAAGCGACAAGGACTTCAGCTTCGCGGACGCCTATGCCCCGGCCGACTTCAGTGCGCTGCGAGCCTGCGAAGCCCGCGTATGGTGCACGTTCAACCGGGTGACCGACGGCGGCATGGAACGCTACCTCGACTACGCGTTGGGACAAAACAAATCGAACCGCATGCCGCTGTTCGTCCGACCGACCGAAAAACTCTCCGCCAAAGAGGTCATGTGGCTGATGCGCGACCACTTCGAAGACACGCCGATGGATATGCGGCACGACATCGGAGCCGGAGGCCACAACATGCCCTACCGCTGGCGCCCGATGAGTTTCGAGGTGGACGGACAGGAATACATCAACGAACGGGCGGTCGCCACGCAACAGACCGGATTCTGGTTCTTGGGACAGGCCCGCGGCTGGCTGCCCGACGCCGTCGGAGGCATCCTGTGGTTCGGCGTGGACGATGCGGGCACCTCGTGCCTCACGCCGATCTACTCGTCGTCCACCCGCGTGCCGGAATGCTTCCGCGAAGGCAACGGACACATGACCGAATATTCGCCCACGTCGGCCTTCTGGCTTTTCAACCGCGTGACCAATTTCGCCTACCTGCGCTACGACCGCATCAGCGCCGACATCATCAAGGTAATCGACGAGGTCGAGAACAAGAACATGACCGAAATCCCCGCCATCGACGCGGCGGCCCTGAAGCTCTACGAAAACGACCCGAAACAAGCCGTCGAGTTCCTGACCGACTATTCGGTCAACACGGCCCAAAACCTGTTCGACCGCTGGACGGAGCTGGACCGCTACCTGCTGGTCAAATACATGGACGGCAACGTCAAGAAAGAAAAGGACGGCCGCTTCCTCGACAACGGCCACGGCCGCCACATCCCGGCCTCGCCCGACTTCCCCGGCTACAACGAAGCATGGCAACGCGCCGTAGCCGGCACCACCGGCGACCGACTGAAGGTCGTGGAACCGAAATAACCGTTTACGGGGAGCGATACGGCGGCGGGGCATTCCCGCAACGGATCGCAACGGATCGCGACGGATCGCAACGGCAAAAATAGCGGCGAGTCGAAAATGACTCGCCGCTATTTTTATTCGGGAAGGGACGACACTACGGCCGAACCGATGATGCTCTACCGGTCTGCACGCATCCCGTTTCCCGAAAGCGACCGTTGCATAGGCGACCGGAGGACGCAGCCGGCCGACAGTCCGTCAGCGCTTTCGAAAGGGGGAGGCAGTTCGACCGGCCGGAAATCGACTGCGACAAAAAAGCGGAAAGAGTTTCTTTCCGCCGCATACACGCCATGACCGATGAAAAGTCAACGACCGATATTTTTACGGTCTGACCTCGTCACTTATTTTTTACAGGCATCCGTTCCACCGTTTTTCCTGTTTTGGGCGGATAATCCATCGACATAAAAAACCCGGCAAGCGAAATATCGTAAAATTCGCAGATTTTGTAAATCGACATCAATGTCGGAATTTTCGACCCTGCTTCATAACTATTGATGCTCAACCGTACTTTTTCTATAAGATATTCTTGGGTGTGATTATGTTCTTTGCGTAATGCTTTTATTCGTTGCCCGACTTTGGCTACGAATTCTTCATTTACATAATATCGTGCTTTTCTCACCACACCACAGAAATTGCATCTCCCCACATACTCGCGAAACTTGTCCAACAACTTTATATTTGTCACAAGTAAAACTCTAAACGGGATTCCCAACCAAAGTATAGAGAGCGAGGTCGTCGTGGGATTATAACAAAAAAATGTATAACCTTAATCTAATCTCCTTCTTTCGGATAATCCGTTCCCCTGAAAAAATCGTGTAACGAAATATTGTAATACTTACAGAACAAAGAAAGAGTTTCCAACGATGGAAATTTTTGTTGGTTCTCGTAATGCGAAATATGCAAACGTGTGTTTTCTATCAGATACTCCTGCGTATGGTTATGCTGCTCCCGAATCTCTTTCATCCGGCGAGCTACCCAATCTCTTAGTATTTTGTCCTTTCGTCGCAGTGAATTATCTTTTTTGTAAAGAAAGAAAGGAAGTCATAGATTTAGTCTGCACGATAGTGCATGATTACAAAAAAATCCGTATATTTGTCATACGTGAATCTTGTAATTACCACAATTATGCTACCTTCGCACTTGAATAGTTCGGCATAGACCGACGGACATAACATCATATAAAGGGTAAACAACTCTTTATACCTAACGACGAACATAGGAACCTCTCACGGGAGGGTTTGAATCAGGTATAATGGTTGTCAGTCCTTGTTATGTCCTGCCCTCAACGGGCAGGACCGACAAGGGCGCAGGACAGCTTTCTGATTCGGGTTTCCTATGACCTGTCGTTAGGAGCTGACACCGCGCCCCTTTTTTTATTTTCTGACGGGCGCATTCATCGAATCTCCATTCGAAAGGTTATGAAGTCCGGCGCGTCCTATATTTCCAAACACATATTGTCTCTTTCCCTCGTCCGTTCGGGCGAAGGCAGGAAAACTCGCGCCTTGACGGAACGAGGAACGGCCCTCTTTTTTCTAAGGCCGGACCATTTACGGCCGAATCGGGAAGGTTCTGGAACGATGCGTTGCTGCAAGCGAATGAGTGAACGTTTGCGACGAGCTTCTACCCACTACGCAACCCGGATGTTTTTCCTTTCACAGGAAAGGAGCCTCCGGGTCCGACGGCCGTGCGTCTCTCCCGACCGTGGTCCGGAAAAAGTCGGGGCCGATGCGATTTCCGAAATACGGGAAGGCAAACATCGGGGAATGCGGCTCCGAACCCCGCGAGAGGGTCGTTCCTTTACTTATCCGAATCCCGACAATCCATTTATCCGGAGTGCGGCGGCGATGCCGGCCGGTTATAAAGCCCGTTCCCGCCGCACTCCTTTTTCAGATGATCGTCAGACCTTAATCTTACGTCCATGACTCGGCCCCCTTCCTCCTTGCCGTTCCCGGTCGATCCGCAGCGGACGGTTTGTTTCAGCGGCTACCGCATCGGCAAGATGCCGGGGGCGGCCGAGGGGTGCGATCCCGACGAGGTGCAAAGGGTCGTGCAGGCACGATGTACATGGATCGTCGAACGCCTGTGCGAGCGGGGCTACGACACGTTCGTCAGCGGCATGGCCACCGGATTCGACCTCTGGGCGG
>CAJTYA010000026.1 GCA_910583985.1 uncultured Alistipes sp. | reverse complement strand
CGAGGTCGGTGAATCTGGGGGCGGCACCGAAAATGAAAATCCGGAGAGCGGAGACAACAAGCGTTATAAGATGAACAATAAAGTGTTTTGGTGCCAGGAGTATAGATGGGTAAAAGTTTCGGATGGGAGTGGCGGTCATAATTGGGAACTGCAAAGAATCGGAGACGGTCCTCATGAAGCTAGAGGAACCGAGTGTGTCGAAGGAACAGAATTAGAGTCGTGTACTCCGTATGATCCATGTAATCCGGCAAAACCGTGTTAGAATAAATTTTCGGGAGGTCTGACCACGTCAGGCCTCCTATTAACGTTTCCATTAATTGGATTTATATGAAGACTTACTGCTTTTTATCGATTGTTGCGAGCGTTTTTCTGTCCTCTTGCGGAGGCGGTTCCGATTCTGAATATCTTTCTGAATCATTGACGGATCTTTCTCTGATGGACCGCGTGGAAATCAAGGAACAAAAACAAATTTCGGTCGACTCGGTCATCGAGAAAATCGACTATGTCAAACTGGGCGACACGGGCGATGTGTTGATCGGGAAAGTGACGCATCTTTGGGTTACTCCCGATCATATCGTGGTTGGAGATGCCCGCCAGGCAAAGGCCGTATTCATTTTCGACAGAGACGGAAACCCTCAAACAATTATCAGCCGGTTGGGACGAGGTCCCCAAGAGTATCAAGGTATTACAGATATAGATATTTCTCCGGATCAGCAAAAAATAGTCATTCTGGATAGCTGGGGAGATAAATTGATTACTTACGATATGAATGGGGAGTTTTTAGGAGAGGAGCCTTTCAGCCTTTTCACACAAGGTGTAAAATGGCTGGATGACGAGACTTTGTTAATAGCCCTTTCGGGAGGTAAAGATCCGGGACTTGCTTCATATCCAAATCAGGAGGATTTGTTGCTTTTTATGGATTCAACATTACAATTCAAATACAGCGCATTCCCGAATCGGTTTGACAGCGATATTTTCAATTACGGACCTTTGGTCGTGAAACGGTTTGATGATCGTGTTTTGGTTTCGGTGCCATATAGCGATACGATCTACCAGTACACTCCTCAAGGTATACAGCCTCGTTACAAATTGGATATGGAAGATGTGAATGGAGTCGCTAATTTCGGGAAAGATATGACGAATGAAAAGTTGGACAAGATAACTTCCAACCACGCCTCTTTCCCCCATATATATGTAGAATCCGATGATTTTGTATTGTTCTTTTTGAGTAAAAATAAAACAATGTTTCCTGTGCTGTATGATAAAAAGAAGAAACAGACACACAATATAGAATTAAAATCTTATACGGCTTTAGGGATGGAACTGATGTCGGCAGAGTTTTCATCTAAAAACCAATTCGTTTCCGCGGTTCCCGCGTTTCAGTTCTTGACTTTTTGTCCGGATGTGCCGGGAGTCGAGTTAAGGAACGAAATCAAAGAGGGTCTAACCGACGAGGATAATCCGGTATTGTTGTTCTATACCCTCAAAGATCCGGAATGACAGTCCGGCCGATCGGGGATGTTTTGGAAATCGGAATTTAAAATCGGGAATGTGAAGGGGCGTGGGATTATACGAAACCGATCGGCCGGATTCCGGACCGAATAACGGGATGTGGCTAATCGCTTTTGTGGCGATTAAGACACGTGTTAGCCGCGCTATTTCCGCGCGGCTAACATATTTTATTGCGATATGGGACGACCGGACGAGGTGCGTGAAACGGTGTGGCGGATTCGTGCGTTCAGGCCCGAAATCGAGTCTCCGACAATGTGAAATATGCGGAGAGAGCGGTTCGGTTTTCGTCGGATAGGGTGCTGTCGCGCTTTTGCCTGCGCCCGGAAGCGATGCCTTTTCCCTTCGGCTTACCGTCTTGCGTCGCTCAGGAGGTAGTCGATCACAGGTGCCATCGTGATACCGACGTCTATGGTGCTTGCGGCGAAACAGTGAATCGTCTCGATGACCTGTCGGCGGGGCATCGTGCCGTAAACGGCATCGTAGAAAGAAACGATGTCCTGCATATTCACGCATACGGTATCCGACGGCAGCCGGAGGTTGTATTTGTAATCCCGGTTTTCGAACACGTCGGTGATGCCGGTGGAAACCGTCGGCAGTCCTTTGGCCAGATATTCGCGGCTTTTCAATGTCGAGTGCCGATGGATGTCCTTGTCCTGTGTGGCGAGTGCGATCAATCCCAGATGGCACCGGTCGTATATCCGGTCGAGCTCCTCGCCTGTCCGGTAACCGTGAAAGATCACACGGTCGGCAAGCCGATAGCGTTCGACGAGACGCCGGAGTCCGTCCATTGTCTTCTTCGTACCCGTGCCGACCAGATGCAGGACGATATTCCTGCGACCTCCCGAACGGTAATATTCGCCCATGCCTTCGAGGAAACGGTCATAGCCGTGCCAGCGTGTGATCGAGGCTACGCCCACGACGTGGATGGCGCCGTCTTCGGGAGCGGGTTCGATGGGACGGACCGTTTCGAGGTCGATCCCGTTCACCATCCTGATCGTGGGAACGCCGCAGATGACCTCGTCGTCGCTCATGGTGACGATACGATCCACGTATCGATGTATGCGCAGCATGCACAGATATTCCTTCCACCATAACGGGTAATCGAACCATCTGGCGGTAAGTTCCTTCTTGAAAGGATAGGTCGGTATTTCGTAGAGTATTTTCGCTTCCGGGTTCCGGCGCCTGATTTTTTTCATCACGCGCAAGCAATGAACGGACAGGTGGCTTCGCCGGAAATAGACGAAATCGGCTCGGTCGAACTCCTTGCTGTACGTCCATCGGGGGTAGACGTTGGTGAAAGGCAGCCGGAACAGCAGCCTGTTGAACAGCGACCGGGAATAATTCGCATAACGGATCTGCCGGCAACCCAGCTCAGGGGTATTGAGGCTCTTGAGCTGTGCTGCGACTTTCCGGTCTACTCCGCCGGACGTTTCGGTATCTCCGAAATAAAATATGCCTTGTTTTTTCATGTCGCCGTTTCGACGTTTTTCTACGTTTTCGGGATATTCTGTTTCTCACATCCGGACGAGGTACCGACTGCGAAGCCCGGCGGGTTCTTCCCCCCTACCCGACTCCGCCTCGCGGCGGGATGCGTTTACAGGCTCCAGCAGTCGAACGAACGGACCCTGTGGCGGCAGACGGAGTGCAGGTCGGCCAGCAGGCCGCCCTCGGAGAGGACGTTCTGGAAAAACGTTTCGTTCAACCGCCTGTATTCGTCGTGCGCCACGGCGACGACCGCCATGTCGTAGGGCGGGTGCGGCGCCTCGACGAGCTTCACGCCGTAGGCTTCCCGTGCCTCCTCCGGGTCGGCATGCGGATCGGTGACGTCCACCTGCGCACCGCTCTCGACGAACCGGGCAAACAGGTCCATGCTCTTCGTGTTGCGGATGTCCGGCACGTTCTCCTTGTACGTGAATCCCATCAGCAGGATGCGGGCCTGCTGCGGGGCCTTTCCTCTGGCGGCGAGTTCGCGGAGCAGGATGTCGGCGACGCTGCGCCCCATCGCCTCGTTCGTCTGCCGGCTCGTGCGGATCAGCGGAAGCC
This sequence comes from uncultured Alistipes sp., assembly GCA_910583985.1. Classification (GTDB taxonomy): domain Bacteria; phylum Bacteroidota; class Bacteroidia; order Bacteroidales; family Rikenellaceae; genus Alistipes_A. The sequence continues at coordinate 5,323 of CAJTYA010000026.1, read as the reverse complement.
GCACGTCCAGCTCCGCGGCTTTGGCCAGCAGGTAGTAGGGATCGACGCCGATGCAGTGTCCTCCGACCAGACCGGGCCGGTAGGGGGCGAAGTTCCACTTGGTCGATGCCGCCGCGAGCACTTCGTCGAAATCCATTCCCATACGCGAAGAGAGGGCGGCGCATTCGTTCATCAGGGCGATGTTCACGTCGCGCTGTATGTTTTCGAGCAGTTTGGCCGTCTCGGCGACCTCCATGTTCGGCGCCCGGTGCAGGCCGGCTCCGACGACCTCGCCGTAGATCCGGGCGATCGTATCCAGCGCTTCGGCGTCGCATCCCGACACGATTTTGACCGTGTCGGAAAGACTGTGGACCTCGTCGCCGGGATTGATTCTTTCCGGGGAATATCCCACTTTGAAATCGACGCCCGCGGCGAGACCCGACAGACGTTCGAGCATCGGGATGCACCGCTCTTGGGTACATCCGGGATAGACGGTCGATTCGTAGACCACATAATCGCCCGGTTTGAGGTGGCGGGCGATCCTGCGGGTCGCATCGTCTAACGCGGCGAGATCCGGACGCTTCTCCCCGTCGACGGGCGTGGGAACGGCTACGATGTAGAAAACGGCCTCGGAGAGGTCGTCGGCCGAAGAGGTCAGCACGATGTCGCACTCCCCGGACGCCTCTCCGTCGAGGTCTCCCGGCTGCGAGGCGCGACCCCGCAGCCGCTCGATGCGACGCGGGTCGATGTCGTAACCGATCACACGGAAACGACGGGAAAAATGCAGCGCGAGCGGCCATCCCACGTATCCCAATCCGATAATTGCCATCGCGGCTTCGTGCCTTGTCAGGCGGCCGAGGACATCCGGTTTATTCGATCTTGCAGACGCATCCATCTTTCAAACGATATTTTTCTCCCGATTCGGGACATACGGCATACCCCTGCCCGTCGAAGGTCAGACGGTGTCCGTAACGGCTCATCCAACCGACGTGACGGGCCGGAACGCCCACGACCAAAGAATAAGGCGCCACGTCGCGCGTGACGACGGCTCCCGCCCCGACGAAAGCGTAGGGACCGATTTCGACTCCGCATACGATCGTGGCGTTCGCACCGATCGTAGCTCCCCGGCGCACAGCGGTGGGACGGAATTGGGACTTCCGAGGCACGGCGCTGCGGGGATTGCGCACGTTCGTGAACACGCACGAGGGACCGAGGAAGACATCGTCTTCGCAAGTTACGCCCGAATAGATCGACACGTTGTTCTGCACCTTGACGTTCCGTCCCAACCGCACCTCCGGAGCGATCATGACGTTCTGTCCTATATGGCAGTCCTCGCCGATTTCGGCACCCTCCATGACGTGGGTGAAATGCCATATCTTGGTCCCCCGCCCTATCTTCGAGGCGTCGTCCACGACCGCCGTGGGATGAATGTAACACATAGGCATTTTCGTCCGTTTTTATTTCAGGGAGTGTTTTATGCTTTCGATCACGCGATCCGTCTGGGCCGTCGTCAACTCGGTGTGCACGGGAATCGACAGCACGCACTCCGACAGGCGTCCGGCCGTCCGCATCGAGGCATCGCACCGGCACGATCCGCCGTAAGCGGGTTGCCGGTAGAGCGGCAACGGATAGTATATGGCCGAAGAGACCCCGGCGGCTTCGAGTTTCCGTTTCAGTTCGTCGCGCCGGCCGTGGGCCACTTTCAGCGTGTACTGATGGTAGGTATGCGTGCTGAAAGGCGTTTCGACCGGCAGCTCGATCCCCTCCACGTCGCCCAATGCGTCGCGGTAGCGCAGGGCGATGCTCCGGCGCGTCCGGATGTATTCGTCGAGGTGCGGCAGTTTCGCGCTCAGTACGGCCGCCTGTATCGAGTCGAGCCGCGAGTTGAAGCCGACGATTTCGTGGCGGTACCTGACCCGCTGGCCGTGCCTCGCCAAGAGACGGATCTTCCGGGCGAGCGCGTCGTCGTCGGTGAACACGGCGCCGCCGTCCCCGAAGCAACCCAGATTTTTGGTCGGGAAAAACGACGTGCATCCGATGTGGCCGATCCCTCCGGCCTGTTTGCTCGTGCCGTCGGAGAACGTGTACACCGCACCGAGTGACTGCGCGTTGTCCTCGACGACGTACAGGTGCCGCTCGGAGGCGATCCGCATGATCGGTTCCATGTCGCACACGCTGCCGAACAGATGGACCGGCACGACGGCTTTCGTGCGCGGCGTCACGAGGCGTTCGACACTGGCGGGATCGAGGTGGAACGTGCGCGCGTCGACGTCGGCCATCGCGACCGTGCCGCCCAGCAGGGCCACCGCTTCGGCCGTCGCCGCATAGGAGAATGCAGGAACGATCACCTCGTCGCCCGGCGATATGCCGACGGCCATCAGAGCGAGAATCAGCGCATCCGTACCGTTGCCGCACGGAATCGTGTGGCGCACGCCCACGAAGTCGGACAACTCGCCGGCGAACCGCTCTACGGCGGGTCCGTCGATGAATGCCGCCCGGCGGACGACCTCCGCCGTGAGCGCATCGACCTCTTCCTTTATTTTCAGGTATTGGCCGTAGAGGTCCGCCATTCCGATCGTCGTATCGCTCATCGTTCGAACAGGTAAGTGGGGCGTCCGGCTCCGGCAATGTGCGCGGCGAGCGGATGGTACGTGCCTGTCAATCCGACGGGCACGGCATGCCGGATGCCGTAAAGCGTTTCTATGGCGGGGCGCGCGTCGTCGGGACCGAACCCTCCGCCGGAGACGATGTCGCGATAGCACTCGGTATGCAGATCGGTGAACCCTTCCGAGAAACAGAACTCCTCCGTGTCGATGTCGAGTTTGCGGTAGGCGGTCATCGGGGCGTCCGGTGCCCGGTCCGGGCCATGCGACGGATCGACGCTCAGAAAATACCGCACACGGGCTTTGCGGAGCTGCAGGAATCCGGCGATGCAGTCGGGCGAGGCGTAATGCACGACGCTTCGTTCCAATTTGCCGAAAATCCAGTGGAGCATGTCGTAAAAGTGAACGCCAATGTTCGTCGCCAGCCCGCCGCTGCGCCGCACGTCCCCTTTCCACGAAGCGGCGTACCACTTTCCGCGGGGCGTGATGTAGGTCAGCTCCACGTCGTATATCCTGTCGGCCGCCTCCCGTTCGACCCGTTTTTTGAGCCGGACGATTTCGGGGTGGTAGCGCAGTTGCAGGATGGTACGGACACGGTGCCCGGTCCTCTCCTGCAGGCGGACCATCGCTTCCAGTTCCGAGGGATCGAGGGCCAGAGGCTTTTCGCATACGACATCCAGACCGGCTTCCAGTCCGTATTCGATCTGAGGATAATGCAGGTCGTTCGGTGTGCAGACACTCAGGCAGTCGATCCCGCCGGTTTTTATTTTTCGGTCGAAACATCCGAAGTCGGTCGTGAAATCGGCATCGGGAAAATACCGGTCCAATATTCCCACGCTGTCCGACGGATCGTAGGCTACCGCCAGTTCGTGCCCCAGCGACCGCATGGCACGCAAGTGCCGGGGGGCTACATAGCCCGCTACGCCTGTCATGGCGAATCGTATCGTTCTTAATTCTTTGTCTGCCATCATGTTCCGCCCATATCTACCCGTCGCCTCCACTCAATGAACGAGGAATTCCGCCTATAAAATAATAAACTGTTTATGGTGCAAAATAAAGTGTTTTCGGGGCAAAAATACGAAAAGAACTGTAAATTGAAATCGTTCGCGGGGCACAGCGAAAGACAAAAACCTTTTCTGCGCCTTTTCGCCCGGTTATCCGACGTTCCGCCATCGTGTCGGGAATAATTCAAACACTTGTTTGTCAATAAAAAAACACATCCTCCCGGTCGTTCAGACGTCTTGCAGCCGTCCCGCTCGCACCGCCGCTTCCGATCCGCATCGGGCGGGTTTCGCAATGCGCCGGAGACGGAAGGCCTGTATCGGGCAGACGGGGACGGACCGAAGGTCAGGACTCGCAACAGTTCGCGGCGGTCTTTTCGCCTGAGCGACGGCTCGCCTCGCGTCGTTTGGTGTCGCCCAGCAGCGTTTCCGCGTCTTCGGGCGAGAGGATACCCTCGGCGAGCAGGCGGCCGATCGTCTTGCGTTCGTTGCCCAGCAGCATGCCGACGGCCCGCCGGGTGATCGCCCGGCGGTAAGCCCTCGGATAGTTTTCCGACAGGGCCGTCATCGCGCGCTCCATGCGTCCGACATTGCGTTCCAGTTCGGCGTGCAGCGTCCGCAGAATCTCCGGCTGTTCCTCGGCGGCGAAGGGCGTTGCGGCGAGTTCGTTCAGCAGGGCCTGACCGCCGCGCTGGAGGGCGATGAACCCGTGTCCCAAATCGTAGAGCCGGACGATGCGCCGGCAGCGGCAGTTGCCCCACCACCTGCGGAGCCGTCCCGCCGGAAGACCGCGCCGGAGAAAAGACCGCTCGAAAGGTTCGAAAACGGAGGCCCGGCAATCCAGTCCGCAGGCCCCGTCCCGGTCGAGCAGTTCGTCGGCCGAGTCTATCAGCCGCCGGAGCGAAGTCTGCGACAAGGCACCCTGTTCGTGCAGTTCCCGACAGGCGCTTTTTTCCTTGACCAGAATCCGCAGGCGAACCTCTTCGATCAGTCCCGCCGGCCGCGCATCGGCCGTATCGGGCACGGCAGCGGGCAGGTAACGGTCGACCTCGCCCCAATCGGCCCCGCGCAGCGAGTCGTGGCGCCGGAGCCGTTCGAGGTATTTTTCCGAGCTCTCTCGGACACTCTCGCGCACCTTCTGCTCGATGGCCGTCCGGGCCGAGGGGACCTGCGTCAGCCCCAGCCGGCGAAGCAGCCATCGCATCGTCGTGGCGTTCAGCACGAGCGTCAGCGTGACGATGCCGGCCGTAAAAAAGAGCACATGGCCGCGAATGGTTTCGGGAATGGCGGGCGTATAGGACACCATGAGCGCCAGCGTCATGCCCAGTGCACCGCGCAGTCCGCCCCACGTGAGGATGACCGACTCGCGGTCGGTCAGGCCGTAACCCAGACGTTTCATCAGCGGATAGAACGCCCGGATCATGACGAAACGGATCAGGTTGAGTGCCGCGTAAATGAGAACGAGCACGCCCAGATCGACCCACGAGAAGCTGACTTTCGCGGCGATCACGATGCCGACCATGATGAAGACCAGCGTATTGGCGATGTAGGTGAGCAGTTCCCAGAACTTGCCCATGAACGCGTTGACCTGCGGTTCGAGCCGGGGGCGTCCGCTGTAGGCCACCGTCAGCCCGAAAGCCACCAGCGCGATGATACCCGATATGCCCAGATAGTATTGCGTCAGGATGAACGTGAGATAGGCCGAGAGAACGATCACGCTGTTCTACACCGTCTCGTCCG
>CAJTYA010000025.1 GCA_910583985.1 uncultured Alistipes sp. | reverse complement strand
CGGACGGCTGCGCCGAACCGCAGGGGGCGCTGCTCAATGTCGTCGAGGAAATAGATAGGAGGGAGCAGAGATAAAAAAAAGTCCGAGAAACAAAATATTTCCCGGACTTCATTATAGGCTGTTTACCGTCTTTTTCTTATGGTTTTCATTTTAAACTTAGCCGTTTCTATAATTTTATCATAAGTGTTTTTTTTCTCTTTTGAAACATTTATGTACCCAAAACTAACACCTTGACCTAAATGACTCAAAGTATCTTCTATCAAAATATCCCTCCAATAAAGCCCATTTGAATTTTTGCCTTGGAGCTTTTCATATTTTGGAATCATATGTCCCAATCCAAGTTCAGTATATAGTAACTGGTTATACATGGCTCTTTGAAACCGAAAACTCCAAATTGTATCACCTAATGATTTAATATTCTCATCGTTAGGGTTGCATATGTCGTAATTGGTCACATAAATAACCGAAGAATCAGGATAAGTATAATAGTCTATATTTTCCCATGTGGCAAAAGACGTCGTGTATACATAATCCGACGGGATTCGCATACGGACTGATATTCTTTTATTAATATCTTTCTTCGGATCGCTCAAAAAAGTATATTTATATGTAATAGACTTGTATGTACAAGACATAAAACACAAAACAATCAACGATATAGCAATAATCTTTTTCATGGCGGACTTGATTTAATACCAATACGGATGAATCGGCTGATTATTTTCATCTATCATCAAAGGACCATTGAGGATAAGCTTCTTATCCAAATCTGGAGCATGTCTGTGCCCCAAACGAACAGGTATGTTCAACTGTTGTCTCAATACATTTTCTCGGTATACAGCCTGCCATTCACTTTTCGAAGAACCTTGTACTTTATCTTCATTTAGCAATCCTCTATTGGCATCCAGCCCGTGAAATAACTCATGGGCTAAATCGGTAGCTGGACTGATTTGGACACCTTCTACTGTTGGTAATTCGGTTCCTGCCGGTTTCCATGTGACGGTACCTCCAGAACCGCCTCGAAGACCAGACTCTCCCAACGCTTGAAAAGCACCATCGTTAGTCTTCTCTTGATGCTGCCGTCCATAAGCACGCATCCCATCCGACGGAACAAAAGTGCTTTTGCTATCTATTTTAATCGAGAAATTATTCTTCGACCCTTGCAACTCCTGAAGCATAGCCCTTCCTTCGGGGGCTGTCTGCACCCAGTCCAGCGCTTTCACGGTTTCTTTCAGGAAACCCGAAATCTTTCCGGCGTATGCCTCTCCTTTCTTATCGTACAAGTGCCCGTCCATGTATAGAATATCGGTCCCTTTGAAATTGATCCAAATACTGTCTCCCTTGATGTCGATGTTTCTCACCGGGTTGTTCGCGGCATATTGGTAAGGAGACTGAGAGACATATTTCTCCGCATACCGGTCCTGCACGAACCATCTCGCGAGCGCGGGATCGTACATCCGGGCCCCGAAGTCGATGAAATCCAGTTCTCCGGTCCGCTGCTCCTCCTTGCCGGCAAAACGGTAACGGTTCGTCGATACGGCGCTTTCGGAGTCAACCCAGCGGCTTCCGAAAGGATAATAGTCGTTGGTCTCCTCTATAGCCCCATAAGCATCTTCCACTACCCGCACGCTGCCCAGATGATCGGTAATAAAATACTTCGGCAAGTAATCGTTTCCCGATCTGACGATCCGTCCACCCCCGAACGATGCGCTTTCCAGTATGGAGATCCCGTTTTCCAGTCGATAAACCAAATCGCCCCGGTACCGATAACCTCGCCGGTCGGCATCCACCACTTTACGCTTCACGCCATCGGCAGAATATGTATAAGAGGCTTTAACGGTTCCGGTCGAAACATCCGACACGTTGCGTATCAAATTTACAAAATTATATTGCAAATTCAAACCTCGCCGGCTGTTGCCGGGAGCAGCCGCATCCGGCAACTACGGGGAAGCGCCTCCGCTGCCGTCCGCAACGACTCCGGCCCTCTTTCCCCCGGCTTTCCCGGTCGCACAGGAATGCACCGGACATTCCGGCGGATCGTCCCCCACCCCGCACGACGCCCGGAGCCCGGCGCAAAAGAGCTCCGTGCAGCCGGCAAGCATAGCAGGAACCGAAAAAATCCCCGCGACCGACGTTGAAAAGTTCGGTCGCGGGGATTGTTTCGCTCGACGGGAAGATCCGTCTATTTCTCCGCACCCCGTTCCAGCACGTCGATTTGCAGTTTGGCATAGGCGCGGCCCGTCTTCTCACGAGCCTCCTCCACCGACGCGGCGCGGGCGAGCAGAACGGCCATCCGGCGATGGCCCTGCACTTCGGGCTTGCCGAAAATGCGCATCTGTGTATCGGGTTCCGAAAGCACGTTTTCGAGGTTGCCGAACACCACTCGGTCGGTGTCGCCCTCCACGACCACGGCACGGGAGGCCGAGGGACCGTGGAATGCGATGTTCGGAATGGGCAGGCCGAGAATCGCCCGCACGTGCAGCGCAAATTCGGACAGGTCCTGCGAAATCATCGTCACCATCCCCGTGTCGTGCGGACGGGGCGATACTTCGCTGAAAATCACTTTGTCGCCCTTGATGAAGAGTTCCACGCCGAAGAGACCCCAGCCGCCCAGCGCATCGGTCACGCGGCGGGCGATGGCCTCGGCCTGTTCGCGGACCGCAGGCGTCATGGGCTGCGGCTGCCACGACTCGCGATAGTCGCCGTCCTGCTGGTAATGGCCGATGGGTTCGACGAAGGAGGTGCCTCCGCAGTGGCGGACCGTGAGCAGCGTGATTTCGTAATCGAAATCGACGAATCCTTCGACGATGACCCGTCCGGCGCCGGCCCGGCCTCCGCTCTGCGAATTTTCCCATGCCCGGTCGATGTCCGTCGCGCTGCGCACGACGCTCTGTCCGTGTCCCGACGAGCTCATGATGGGTTTGACCACGCAGGGCATGCCGATGGCCTCGACGGCCTCGGCGAACTCCTCGCGCGTGGAGGCGAACCGGTAGGGCGAAGTGGGCAGGCCCAGCTCCTCGGCCACCAACCGGCGGATGCCCTCGCGGTTCATCGTCAGCTTCGTGGCCTTGGCCGTCGGCACGACATGGTACCCCTCGGCTTCCAATTCGAGCAGCGTGTCAGTGGCGATGGCCTCGATTTCGGGAATGATGTAGTCCGGTTTTTCGGCTTCGATGATGGCCCGAAGACGCGCTCCGTCCAGCATCGAGACGACATACGATTTGTGGGCCACCTGCATGGCCGGCGCATTTTCGTACCGGTCCAGCGCCACGACCTGCACGCCGTAGCGTTGCAGCTCGATGGCCACTTCCTTACCCAGTTCTCCCGATCCGCACAGCAGGGCTTTTTTGCCTACCGGCGACAGCGTAGTTCCTATTTTTACCATTTCGTTTCGATTTTACAAGTTTGGTTAGCGAATGGCAAAAATAATAAAAAGCTGCGACAAGGCCCTCCTTTTCTTCGATTTTGTCGCCGAGGGGGACGCGTTTTTTACGATCCGTCGGTCCCGCCGCGGCGGCGCCTGCGGACGAAGATTCCGGAGGGGCGGACGTCTCGGCAGGGAGGAGACTCGGATGGCAGGGGTTTTGTTTTGACGAAATTGTTCGTATCTTGTCCGAAGAAAGCGCCGCAGCGGAAGGCCGGCGCCGTGTGTAACCTAAAAGTTCAGAAGATTATGAAAAAATTACTGTTCCTGTCCTTCGCCCTGCTGCTGTGTACGCAAGCGACGTTCGCGCAGAGGAATACAGCGGAAGACGCGATGATCGAAGTAGCGATCAACCGGGTCATCAGCACCAAGAAATTCACGTTCGTAGCCAATCGCGTCCTCACGTCGGGCGGCAGCCAGTCGGCGCTCAAGAACCAGAACACGATGACGGTGAGCGGCGACACGCTCAGGGTCCGCCTGCCCTATTTCGGCAAGGGATTTTCGGCAGCCGACACCGGATCGGACCGCAATCCGCTCAATTTCGTCACCACCGATTTCAAATACTCGTTCGAGATGAACAAGCGCGGGGAACGGATCGTCACGATGGAAGTGGTCTCGCCCGCCGGGGACCGGTTCACCTTCACGCTTACCGTGTCCAAGGGGGCGATGGCCAAACTGCTCATCGCCGGAACCAGCCGCTCGAACATGAACTATTCGGGCTACATTCAGGACACGCCCGTCGAGTCGGAGGACTAAAACGGCCGCGAGGCCGGAGTGCGGGAGCGTTTCTTCTGGGGACGCTCCCGCTTCGTTTTCCGGACGGGCATCGGGCGGGTCCGTCCGCCGCAGCGTCCCGGCGCCGTGCTTCGGGAACCGGTCCCGGCAGCACGGGAACTTCCCGCCGCAGCCCGAACAACCGTCCGGGCGCACACCGCAACGAAAAAATCGCTATCTTTATCGTCCGAACGATTCGAACCTAATCCGAACCATACATGAACGAACTCAAACACAAACTCCTGTCGGTCGGCGCATGGGCCTGCCTGCTGACCGCCCCGGCCGCCGCAGCCCCGAAAAACGCGGCGAAAACGAAACCCGTCCCGCCCCGGACCCATCTGGAGGGGTATCTGGGCGAACGAATCGACGCCTGCATCCGGGGACGGGTGATGAGCGAGGACGAAAGCCTGCTCGTAGCGCCTTTCCGCCAGCAGAACGAGACCCACGCGTGGCAATCCGAATTCTGGGGCAAATGGACGCTCGGCGCCATCGCCTCGTACCGCTACAACGGCGATCCGGAGCTGTTGCAGAAAATCCGCAACGGCGTCGAGCTGCTGCTCTCCGTGCAGCTTCCCGACGGCTACATCGGCAACTACGCCCCGGAAGCCCAACTGACGAACTGGGACGTGTGGGGACGCAAGTACACGCTGCTGGGCCTGCTCGCCTACTACGACCTGAGCGGGAACAAGAAAGTGCTGGAAGCGGTCCAACGTCTGGCCGACCACCTGCTGACGCAAATCCCGTCACAGAAAAGCATCGTCGAGGTGGGTCTTTACCGCGGGATGCCGCCCAGCTCGATTCTCGAACCGATGGTGGCCCTGTACGACCGCACCGGCGACAAGCGCTATCTCGACTTCGCGGAATACATCGTCGCGCAATGGGAGACCGAGCACGGTCCCCATCTGATCGGCAAGGCGCTCGAAGGCGTGCCCGTCTCGCAGCGTTTCGTGCCGGACACGAAGCAGGAGGCTTGGTGGTCGTGGGACAACGGACAGAAAGCCTACGAAATGATGTCGTGCTACGACGGTCTGCTCGACCTGTACAAGATCACCGGCAAGCCCGAATATCTGGAGGCCGTGCGCAAGAGCGTGCGGAACATCCTCGACGAGGAGATCAACATCGCCGGTTCGGGCAGCGCGTTCGAATGCTTCTATGGCGGACGGGCCAAGCAGACGCTCCCGACCTACCACACGATGGAGACCTGCGTGACGATGACATGGATGAAACTGTGCCGCAACCTGCTCGAACTGACGCACGATCCGCTCTATGCCGACCAGATCGAGCGTTCGGCCTACAACGCGCTGTGCGCCGCCCTGAAGAACGACGCGTCGCAGATCGCCAAATACAGTCCGCTGGAGGGCGTCCGCTCGGCGGGCGAGGAGCAGTGCGGCATGCACGTCAACTGCTGCAACTCGAACGGTCCGCGGGCCTTCGCGATGCTGCCCGAAGTGGCTGTCACGCAAGCCGACGACAACATTTACATCAATCTTTACGGCGAGTCGAACTCAACGGTCCGCCTGCCGGGCGGAGAAGTGCTGCTGACGCAGACGACGACCTATCCCGAAGAGGGCGACATCGAAATTACGGTTTCGCCGCGCAAGGCCTTCGAGTTCGGCGTTTCGCTGCGCATCCCGTCTTGGAGCCGTGTAACGATGGCTTCGGTGAACGGCGAGTCGATCGGAAACGTCCGGCCGGGCAGCTACCTCGACATCCGCCGGCGCTGGACGCCCGATGACAAGATCACGCTCCGGCTCGACATGCGGGGCCGACTCGTCGAACTCGACGGCTGTCAGGCCATCGAACGCGGCCCGGTCGTGCTGGCGCGGGACTCGCGCTTCGCGGACGGTTATGTCGACGAAACGGCGGTCATTCAGGCGACCGACGGCTACGTGACGCTGCTGCCCGTCGAAGAGAAGCCCGAAAAGATGTGGATGGCCTTCACGGCACCGATGGTCATGGGTACCGACTTGGAGGGCGAATTTGCCCGGCCCCGGCAGATCGCCCTGTGCGACTTCGCCTCGGCCGGCAACACGTGGAACAAGAACATACGCTACCGCGTCTGGCTCCGCAAAACGCTGAACACGATATTCGACCGGTAGCAAACACCGGCTTCCGCCGTTGCCGACCGCGACCGGGGCCATCCTCTTTTCGAGCGGCGCACCGAGTCTTTTCGCCGGAACCGCTTCGACCGGACCGAGGATGTCTATTGTCGGGCCCGGCCATACCGGCATAAAAAGCGCCTCCTTGCAAAATGCAAGGAGGCGCTTTCGTTCTTTCTTCGCCCCCCCCGGCACGCAGCGAAGGGCGATTTTGCGACGGCACGGTACCGCGACAGCCTCTTCGCCGTCGGAGGAACCGCCCTTCCTACCCCCGGCTGTCCATGCTGCCGATATCCGGATTGATCCGCACGAGGTCTTCGCGGATGCGTTTTTCCGAGGTCGTTTCGTTCGCATCCGGAGGCGACGAACCGTTCACGTCATCCGGAACCAACTGGGTCTGCGTTTTCGGGAGGTACGTCTCCGCTCCGGGAGTCGCACCCGATCTCTTATTCGTCTTCGTATCCATTGTCTCCGTTTTTAGAAATTCCGTCCGGCTCCCCCGATTTTCGGGACCGGATACCCCGGAGAGTACAACGTTCGTACCGGATTCCGCCGGACAAGACGACGGGACGGGCGATCCCGACTCGCCGAAAACCTTCGGATCGAAGTGCACAACACCGTTCGGGCATATTATGTAACCGAAGAAACGGCAGGCATTGTCGCTTTAGATAAAGGGGATTAAATCACTGACGAAAAACCGATTGTTTTCACCGAAATTTCAGGAAGCGAACGGCATGTTTCCGGAAAACGGAATGAAAGAACTACCCTTCTTCCTCTCCCGAAGAAAATGACGGACAAAACAGGAAACGCCCGCAAAGCGGTACGAAGCGGTTTATTCGACCGCGATTCCGATGGCACGGGCCCAAGTGGTCCGGGCATAATCGGCGTTCAACGATTTTCCCGGCGAAGGAATATAGGCCGATATGCCGCAGCAGGACTCGATCTCGATCCAATGGCTGCCGTAGCCGTATGCGCTGTAGAAAGAAGGCGTATGGTCGGAGAAAAGAACCGTTCGTTCGAGCTGGTTTTCGAACGCGCGGCAAGCCGCCGTTCCCGGAGCGATTTGCGTGCAGAAGCCGGCCAAATCGTGGTAGACGTGTTCTCCCATGTTTTCGAAATGCTGCACGGAATTCGGATCGACGCTGAACGACGGGCTCAGGGCGATCAGATCGCGGACAGCGGCGGCCAGCGCCTCCAGTTCGGACGTCTGCACCAAGGCCACGGTGGCCGACGGGTAGTCCGAACCGCGGTAATGTTCCACGAACAAGCGGCAGGCCTCTTCGAGCCGGGGATGTCGGGTGAACAGCGACGGAAGAACAGCGGCATAAGGAAAGCCGTCGGCGAGAATTTCGGCCGGCGACGCAACGACATATTCGGCGGCATGGCGCAGATCGTACAGCGCCTCGATGCTGCTCATGAAACAGGCGTCGAAAAGAATGAAATCGAGCGGTTTTTCGTCGGAGACCGCCTCGGCCAGATCGCGGATGTCCATCGTCGATCCCGTCGAGGCATCCTGTCCGAACCACTTGGTCGGCAAAGCATCGGGGTCTTTCTCCCAAAGCGTTCCTTCATACACGGTTCCGTGTTCTCCGGTGCCCAATCCCGACGACATCACGCCGGCCGACGTGCCGGGAATCCAACCGTTGCCGTGCGACCACAAAACAAGGCCGTAAGAGGGCGCCGGACACAACGCTTTCGTGCGGGCGAGCGCTTTGCGGAGCACTTCGGGCGAAGCCGAATCCTCCCGTTCATAGGTCTCCAGCACGCGCCGGCTGCCGTCGCTCTCGATTTTGAGCAAACGGGGCGTCTCGCCGCGTACATCGAGGTAGACGACGAGATTTCCCTTTACGCCCTTCATGCCTTTCGTCATGTCGGACAGATTCTCCCATGCGTTATCGTACAGATTGTTGTCGGCCGCCATGTAAACCAATACGGTCCGATGGATCGTCGGGTCGACAACCGGCACATCGGGATCGGGCGCGGGATCGTCCTTGCCGCAGGCACAGAAAACGAGCGTCAGCAGTACGACGGAAAATATACGGTACAGGTTTCTCATAAGTCTTTGGTTTCCATTTATATCGCTTCGTCGATCCACTCCTTCGGTTTACCATGAGCGGCCCGCCCCCCCGCCGCCGGAGAGTCCGCCTCCGAATCCCCCGAAGCCGCCTCCGCCGAAACCTCCGCCGTGCGAGCCGCCGCCCCCCATGAAAATAGGCGGAAACCACCCGCCGGCGCTGCTTCCTCCGTTGCCGCCCCGACGGCCGTTGCGACGGTTGAAAAACGAGAGGCCCACGAACAGCAGCACGACGAGAAGCATGACGACGGCCGCGCCTCCGTCGGCCCGGTCGTTGTATTCCTCCGCCGTGAACTCGCCCCGTGTGAGCCGCATCAGCACATCGGTACCCCGATCGATCCCTCCGTACAGGTCGCCGTCCCGGAAAGCCGGCAGCATCTCGTTGTCGATGATCCGACCGGCCGTGATGTCGGGTACGACGCCTTCGAGACCGTAACCCACCGATATGTAGACCTCGCCGCGCGAACCGGGCTGCGAAGGTTTGACGAGCACGAGAATGCCGTTGTTTTTGCCTTCGTGTCCTATGCCCCATTTGTCGTGCAACCGCTGCGCGAAGTCCGATGGAGCGTAGTCTCCCAGATCGGAGACGGTCGCCACGGCGATCTGCGTGGAGGTTTCGCGGTCGAAATCGACGAGCTTCCGCTCCAATGCCTGCCGCTGTTCGGGAGCGAGCAGACCGGCGAAGTCATTGACCAGACGCCGGGGAGACATCGGATCGGGCAGATCCGCATCCGCTCCCCGCAAAGCGGAAAACGACAGCAGGACCGAGGTCCACAACACGAAAACGAAACGGAACGGAGCACCTATCATACCGATCAGAATTGAACTTCAGGGGCGGTACGCGCACCTTCCTGCGCTTCGAAATAAGCCATCGGCTGAAAGCCGAACATCCCGGCGAGTAGGTTGCGCGGGAACATTTTGATGTAGGTATTGAACGCACGCGCCTCCTCGTTGAACTTGCGACGCTCTACGGCGATGCGGTTTTCGGTCCCTTCGAGCTGCGTCTGCAGGTCGCGGAAATTCTGGTTGGCTTTCAGATCGGGATAGCTCTCCGAAATCGCCATCAGACGGCTCAGCGCCGAAGAGAGTTCGCCCTGCGCCTGATTGAACCGGGCCATGGCCTCCGCATCGTCGATGTCGATGTGCACCTGCGTGGCTTTGGCACGGGCATTCACTACCTCGGTGAGCGTGTTCTGCTCGTGGGAAGCATACCCTTTGACCGTGTTGACCAGATTGGGAATGAGGTCCGCCCGCCGCTGGTACTGGTTCTCGACATTGCCCAACTGGGCCTGTACCGTTTCGCTTCGCTGGACCATGGCATTGTAACTGCCTTTGAACCAACTGAAAATACCGATGGCCGCGACAACGACGACGGCCAGAACGATCAAACTTTTACGTTTCATGCTTATTCGAGTTTAGTTTTCTTCGGACGGACGGTATGCGGGCGCCACACGCTTCTTGAGCGGAATGCCGTTGAACTCCCATCCGCTGCTTCGTTTTTCGGGCTGCTTTTCGGGACGGTGCCAGTAGATCCGGCCGAAATCAAAATAATAGCCCTTGACGCCTTTCCGGCGGGCGAGCAGCGGCATGTAGGCGACGCTGCGACTGATGACCCGTTCCTTGCCGCAAACGATGTCGAGGCTGGCCAGCAGATCGCGGGTGTGGGAAAAGTAGAGCACGTGCCAAGGCGAATCCTCGCTCAGACCCGTTCCCGACGACTCGATGGCTCCGAGGATGCCGTTCAGCCGGTGAAGGTTGATACGGGCGTTGAGCGTATCGCCCAGAGCGCCGTAGGCATAGATCAGAAAATTGATCGTACTCGGATCGAACGGTTCGGTCCGCATCACGTCCTGTCCGTATTCGACGATTTTACAAAAATCGTTCCCCGACAGCGAGTCTTTTTCCAGCACGCCGAGCAGACGGGCCCGCGCGGGCGGCGTCTCGAACGGTTTGTATTCCGGCCGCCAGACGAAGCCGTAGTAGAGGTGGCGGTAATCCTCCGCCGTGAGCGTCGTGTCGCCGGACGTATAACGCGAATAAAGCGCCGGATAATAGTACGGCGAGGCTTGGTCGATCGTCGCCCGGAGGATCGCATCGTTGTCCGGAGCCTGTTGGGCCTTCAGCGTGAAAGGAACGATCAGGCACGTAACCCACACGAAAAAAAGAATATATCGCATAGCATCCTTATATTTTCACCTTACCAACGGTAAAAATATAAAAATATTTTGTTTCGGAGAACCGGCTCCGCCGCAGCCGACCGGGCCTTGCCCGGTCTTCGCCGTTCTTTTCCGACGACTATATAATCCGCTCGAAGAACCGGCTTTTCCGCCACGGACCGGGATTCGCCCGACCTCCGCAGCTCTTTATCGTCAGACACATTCGGACGGATACGATTTTTCCGAAATCCCTCTTTCCCGCCGGATGCAGCCCTGCCCCGTCAGCGCAGATCGCCTTCGGCCATCAGACGGCCGATTTTCTCCCTCAGACGGTCGCTCACGGGTACGAGCGGCAGACGAAGCGCGTTTTCGATCTCGCCCCGACAGGCGAGCGCACACTTGATGCCGGCAGGATTGCCCTCCTCGAACAGCGCATCGACGGCCTCCATCATCCGCAGATGGAGCGGAGCGGCTTCCGCCGAGCGTCCGTCGAGCGCCAGATGGACCATGCAGCAGAACCGTTCCGGGAACGCGTTGGCCGCGACCGAAATCACGCCGTCCGCCCCCAGTGCGACCATCGGCAGCGTCAGGTTGTCGTCGCCGGAAAGCACGGCGAATCCGTCGGGACGATCCCGGAGAATGTAGGCTGCCTGCGAAAGGCATCCGCTCGCTTCCTTGACGGCCACTACGTTGTCGAAATCGCGGGCTAACCGCAACACGGTGTCGGCTTTCATGTTGACGCCCGTGCGCCCCGGCACGTTATAGAGCACCAGCCCGCACGGGAGGGCTTCGGCGACGGCCTTGTAATGCTGGTAAAGGCCCTCCTGCGAAGGTTTATTGTAATAAGGCGTGACGGACAGCACGGCGTCGATGCCGGACAGATCGGTCTCGCGGATGCTCCGCACGACCTCGGTCGTGTTGTTGCCCCCCAGACCGAGCACCACGGGCAGACGGCGCGCATTGGCCGCCCGGACGCATTGCAGGACATCCCGTTTTTCGTCGGCGGTCAGCGTCGGCGTCTCGGCCGTCGTGCCCAATACGACGAAATAGTCCGCCCCTGCTTCGGCGACCCGATGCGTCAGATTTTCGAGCGCCGCGAAATCCACCGCTCCCGAAGCGGCGAACGGTGTGACCAACGCTACGCCCACCCCTCTCATGTTGATTTTCATTGCTAAATGTTAATTTTACAGCAAAAGTAATATTTTTTATTCAAACAAAGAGGTCTGAACGGGTTTTATTTCTTCGGCCGCTTCGTTTTTTTGCGGCTTTTCGGCCGAAACCGGCGAGGATGCGGATCGGGAAGGCGTTTCCGCAACGGCGGTGCCGCCCGCGATCATACTCTCGAATTCGGCTTCGTCGATGATACGGACATCCAGCTTGCGGGCTTTGGTGAGCTTCGCCGGCCCGATGTTGTCCCCGGCCAGCAGGAAGTCGGTTTGGGCCGATACGCTGCCCGTATGACGGCCGCCGTGCTGTTCGATGAGTTCCTTGAGCCGGTCGCGGGAATGGCGGGCGAACGTGCCGGAAATCA
Organism: uncultured Alistipes sp.; assembly: GCA_910583985.1. Taxonomy (GTDB): domain Bacteria; phylum Bacteroidota; class Bacteroidia; order Bacteroidales; family Rikenellaceae; genus Alistipes_A. The sequence continues at coordinate 1,400 of CAJTYA010000025.1, read as the reverse complement.
CGAAACGGAGTCCGTCGAGCGCATCGGAGGAGAGCGCCTTCTCTTCCGCTTCGAAACGGAGCCCTTTCTCCCGCAGACGGGCGACGAGCTTCCGGGCCGTCTCGTCGCGGAAAAAGTCGGCGATGCTCACGGCGATCTTCTCGCCCACCTCTTCGGCTGCGACCAGTTCTTCGGTCGTGGCGGCCATCAACTCGTCGATGCTGCGGAACTGGGCGGCCAGATTCCGGGCCGTGGCCTCGCCCACGAAACGGATGCCGATGGCGAACAGCACGCGGGCGAAAGGCACCTGTTTCGACTTCTCGATGCTGTTTATGATGTTGTCCGCCGACTTCTCGCCCAGCCGGGGCAGCACGGCGAGCTGTTCCCGGCGCAGGTCGTACAGATCGGCCGCATCGGCGACCAGTCCCGAATCGTAGAGCAACTGCACGGTCTCGTCGCCCAGACCGTCGATGTTCATCGCCTTGCGCGAAATGAAATGGACGATCCTTCCCACGATCTGGGGCGGACAATGCCCCTGATTGGGACAGTAATGACGGGCCTCGCCCTCGTATTTGACCAGTTCGGTGCCGCATTCGGGACAACGCGCGACGAACTCGAACGGGCGGCTCCCCTCCGGTCGCGAACCGAGGTCCACGCCGGTGATTTTCGGAATGATTTCGCCGCCCTTTTCGACATACACCCCGTCGCCGAGACGAATGTCGAGCAGGGCGATCTGTTCGGCATTGTGCAGCGAAGCGCGCTTGACGACGGTGCCCGCCAGCAGGACCGGTTCGAGGTTGGCCACCGGCGTGACGGCTCCGGTCCGTCCCACCTGAAAGTCCACGGACAGCAGGCGTGTAAGGGCCCGCTCGGCCTTGAACTTGTAAGCCACGGCCCAGCGCGGCGCCTTGGCCGTGAAGCCGAGCCGGTTGCGCAGCGCGAAGTCGTTCACCTTGATCACAACGCCGTCCGTGGCGAAAGGCAGCGCCTTGCGGGCCGTATCCCAATGACGGATAAAGGCGTCGATCTCCTCCATGTCGCGACACAGGGCTATCGCGTCCGAAATCTTGAAGCCCCATGTCCGGGCCGTTTCCAGACTTTCGAGGTGCGTCGAAAAAGGCAGGTCCTCGCCGACCATCGAATAGAGCGTACAGTCCAGCTCCCGCCGGGCGGCCTCGGCCGAGCTTTGCAGCTTGAGCGACCCGGCCGCCGCATTGCGCGGATTGGCGAACGGCGCCTCGCCGATGTCCTCGCGCTCCCGGTTGAGCCGCTCGAACGAACTCAGCGGCATGAAGATTTCGCCCCGGATTTCGAACTGCGGAGGAAAGCCCTCGCCCTTGAGCCGCAGCGGCACGGTCCGGATCGTCCGGACGTTGGCCGTCACGTCGTCGCCCGCTTCGCCGTCGCCGCGCGTCACAGCC
>CAJTYA010000024.1 GCA_910583985.1 uncultured Alistipes sp. | reverse complement strand
GCGATGGCGTTGGCCGCCACGGTCGTGAACAGGAACGAGATGACGAAGACGATCAGAATGGCGATCACCGAATGGAACCAGTTGCCCAGCACGCCGAACTGGAAGAAAAAGAAAGTCGTGGCCAACGTGGCGATCAACAGCGAGAGGATCGTCTTCATCGAAATATCGCGCTGCGTGCGTTCGGCCGTCTCCTCGCCCGTCTTGCGCCCTCGGAGCTCCGTAACGGCCAGCCCTAGCGCCTGACGGATGATTTTCGACGAGCGGATGATGCCCACGATGCCGGCCATCGCGATGCCGCCGATTCCGATATGCCGGGCATAGTGACGGAATATCTCCTCCGGCGTCATGTCGCGCAGCAGCGTCGTCACGCCCTCGCCCACGGCAATCGTCTGCCCGTCGGCGAAATGGCTGATGAAAGGAATGAGCACGAACCACACGGTGAACGAACCGGCGCAGATGAACGCTGCGTACTTGAGGCCCACGATGTATCCCAATCCCAACACGGCCGCGCCGGTGTTGATCTTGAAGACCAGTTTCGTCTTATCGGCCAAGAGCGTGCCCCACGCTGCGACGCGCGTCGAAATCTCCTCGGTCCACCAGCCGAACGTTCCCACGACGAAATCGTACAGGCCGCCGACCAGTCCGCTCACGGCCAGCAGTTTGGCCTGATTGCCCTTTTTCTCGCCGGAGACGAGCACTTCGGTCGTGGCCGTCGCTTCGGGGAAAGGATATTTACCGTGCATGTCCTTGACGAAGTATTTCCGGAACGGGATCAGCAGCAGAATGCCCAACAGCCCGCCGAACAGCGAGGAGAGGAAAATCTGGTAGAAACGGGCTTCGAGCCCCAGAATGTAGAGTGCCGGCAACGTAAAGATCGCCCCGGCGACGATCACGCCCGACGAGGAGCCGATGGACTGGATGATGACGTTCTGTCCGAGCATGTTCTTCCGTCCGGAGAGATTGCCCGCGCCCACGGCGATGATGGCGATGGGGATGGCCGCTTCGAAGACCTGTCCCACCCGGAGGCCGAGGTAGGCGGCCGCAGCCGAAAAAACGATGGCCATGACGATCCCGAACACGACCGAATAGACGGTCGCCTCTTTCGGACGGCTCGAAGCCGGCATCACGGGCTTGTACTCTTCGCCCGGAGCGAGTTCGCGGTAAGCGTTTTCGGGCAATGAATCGGGTCGGGTAGTTTCTTGTTCCATATGTTCCGTTTGATGTGATTTCCTCATCGGGCGACCGCATGCGGAGGCTTCTTCCGGACCGTTCTCCGGCCCGCCTCCATCTGCGACGGCCATCCGGGTCCGAACGGAAAGACGCAAAGAGGCGCCCCTCGCGGCCGATGCACCAAAGGTAAGGATTTCACCGAAAAAAAGGTGAAAAAACAGGCAAAAAGAAGGCGACGGAAGGAGAGCATCCATCCGTCGCCACACTTGTATTCCGGTCCGATAAGCCCGTACCGGCAGATTCACAAAAGCCGATCCCGCCGCAAGACGCCCCGCATCCGGACGTTTCGAGAAAAACAAGCCTGCGGCCGACGCACCCCGTCCACGATCCCATCCCCGTACAGGGCCCCGTCATTCGGACGACGATACGGAACCTTACGTCCCGACCTTCGCCCCCCACAGGAAGCGTCGTGCGAATGCACCCGACGAAAGACCTGCGCCGCTCCGCCCGGCCGGTCCCGAAACGATCCGAATACCCGTAGCAAGCGTTCGAAGTCCGATTATTCCGCTATTCGTATCGACAGGGCAGAGTCGCGTCCATGCCGTCGAACGGCCGAAGAAACGAGTTCCGTTATCAACTCCTTTTCGGTCAATCCCGTGTGTTCCCAGACTTTGGGGTACATGCTGATGTCGGTAAATCCGGGCAATGTATTGATTTCGTTCAACACCAGTCTATTTTCATCGGAAAGGAGGAAATCGACACGAGCCATCCCCTCGCAGCAAATCGCCTTGCAGGCTTCGACCGCCAGCTTCCGGATTTCGTCGGACAGGTCGGGAGCGATCCTTGCAGGAATCCGCCATGCCGCTCCGTCCGAATCGACGTATTTCGCATCGTAAGAATAAAAATCTCCGGTCGCCACGATCTCGCCCACAACGGAGGCCCGCAGGTTTTCGTTTCCCAACACGCCGCATTCGAGTTCCTTTCCGATGACAGCCTCCTCTACCAATATCTTATTGTCGAACCGGAAAGCCGTCGACAGGGCCTGCTCGTATTCTTTTTCATTCGTCACCTTGCTTACGCCCACGGACGAACCGGCATTGGCCGGTTTTACGAACAAGGGAAGCCCCAAATCGGACACGATCCGCCCGAACGAGCATCCGTCCGGAAGATGTTTGTACAACGCACAGGACTTCGCCACAGGTATGCCGGCCGCTTTCAAAAGACGTTTGGTCACCTCTTTATCCATAGCGATGGAAGAACCCAAGACATCGGGACCGACAAAAGGGATGTTCAGGGATTTCAAGATGCCCTGCAATGTCCCGTCCTCGCCGAATGTCCCGTGTATGACGGGAAAAGCCACCTCGAAACTCGTCAGTGTCTTATTGTCGTTTTTGCCGACGACCCGCACGGAATTCCCCGCTGCGGACAAATAGACCCCGGTCGCTCCGGCGAAATAATCATCGTCCGTCAGGTTTACTTCGTCGGCAGGGTAATCGGCATGATAAAACCATTCGTTCGATTTGTCCACCCCCAACAGGACGGGAGAGAACCGGGTTTTGTCCATCGAATTGAAAACATTGCTCGCCGATTTCAGCGAAACTTCATGCTCGGCGGAACGACCGCCGAATACAATAGCCACCCTTACATTCGTATTCGTCTATGAAGACTATTTTATTTCGCTTTTTTAGTTTTGTTTTCGTCCTTTTCGATCCCCTCCGGAAAACGCTTCCGCCGCACTCCGATCAGAGGGGAGCCCGGAAACGGTAGGTGCCCGAAGCCGCCTCGTAGACCGCTTTCCCGCCGGAGCATCCCGCAAAGGTCAGTCCGGCGGCCTGTGCCGCGCTCTTGCCCGACTCGGTCACGCGGGCGGGATCGGCCGTCGGCACGCAGATCGTCGCCGTCGTGTTGACGGGCACGGTCACTTCCAGCTCAAGCGAACCGTCCCTTCTTTCCCAACGGCTCACGATAGGGCCGTACATCGATTCGTGGCAGGCGTCCACGAACGTCAGATCGCCCACCACGGAGGGATCGACGGTGAAATGACGGAAGCCCGGCCGTTCCCAGTCGCAGCGTATTCCGGCCAGATACTTATAGAAATAGGCGCTCACCAAACAGAATGGCGGATGATTGAGCGAGCAGGAGCCGTCCCACGTCTCCCACATCGTGCTCGAACCGCTGCGGGCCATGTACCCCCAGCCCGGATAGTCGGGCTGCGTGACCAAGCGGTAGGCCCTCTCCGGGTCGAGCTGCGGGAGCAGGTCCATCATCGCCATCGTTCCGACGAATCCGGTACCGATACGGTCCCGCTTCGCATCGAGGTCGGCATACAGGTTCTCCAACACGGCCTCGCGCTGCGAATCGGGCGTCAGGCCGTATTCGAGCGGCACGACGTTGGCCGCCTGCCGGTAGGGCGTCGGGTTCTCTCCGTGGTAGGTCTGCGATGCGGGATCGAAAAATTCCCGATTGAAGCGCTCGGCGATGCGCCCGGCCCATGCATCGAGCTCGGCGGCCCGGTCGTCGCGGCCCAGCACGCGGCTGATCTGCGAAAGGTATTTCACGGCCCGGAAATGCGAAGCCGTGCCGTAGAGCGAGAGACCTTCGGGCGGAGCCATGTCGTAGGATTTGAGCGACGGCGTGAGCTCCATGTACGGAGCGACCCAGTCGCCGAGCACTTCGCCGATGATTTCGGGCTTGCCCTCCTTCTCCCGGTTCAGGCTGCTGCGCACGAAACGCTCCATCGTCCGGTAATGTTCGGCCAGTACGCGGCGGTCGCCGTAATAGCCCAGCAGGTCCCACGGCACGAACAGCATGGCGGCGGGCCACACGGTCGACAGGCTTTGGTCGTACCCGGTCGACGGAGCCACGGTGCACAATCCGCCCGTCTCGTCCTGCGTGCCGGCCAGATCGGCCACCCACTTGGCATAGAAAGCCGCCATGTCGAAATTGTAGATCGCCGCTGCGGAAGTCATGTACGTGTCGGCCGTCCATCCCTGTTTCTCGCGGTGCGGGCAGTCGGTGGGTATGCTGTGGAAATTGTTGAGCAGCGTGCGGCGGGACATTTCCTGCAGGCGGTTGACCGTCTCGTCGGAACAGCGGAACGAACCGGCGCTCGCCACGTCGCTGTGCACGGGAATGCCCTCCACCCGCTCGATGCGGACGCCCGGATCGGCCGTCACGCGGACGAATCGGAACCCTTTATAGGAAAAGCGGCATTCGAACGTCTCGGCCCCCGCGCCCTTGAGGATGTAGCCGTTCTGCTGGCGGATGTTGATCGTCTTGTCGTAGAACGAGGCGTAATCGGCATCCGCAAGGTCGAAATCGAGCTTGGAGGGATGGATGTCCGGCACCAACTCGCGGTCGCCGGGCATCTCGCAATATTCGACCAGCACGCGGGCGCCCTCCGGACCGCTGACCCGCACACGGGCCCATCCGGCGATATTGACGCCGATGTCGTACACGCGGCGTCCTTCGCCCCGCTCGAACGTCTTCACCGGCGCGACGGGAGCGAAACACCGCACGGGCGGCATCATCTGCGCCCGCAGCGGACCGGCCTCCGGCACCGTGCGGACGGCGGTCCATCCCGCGTCCGCGAAACCGGGCTCGTTCCATCCCCCGCGTTCCAGACGGGCGTCGTAAATCTCGCCGTGCCGCGTGTCGTCGTACACGACGGGGCCTCCGGCCGTGCGCCAACTCGCGTCGGTGACGACTTCGGACGTCGTTCCGTCGGCATAGGCGATCCTCAACAGCGCGATGGCCTTGGGCTGCCCCACCCAGCGCGAACGGTACAATCCCCAGATGTCGGTGCAGAGCGGATTGTACTGCCCCCGCCCCACCATGAGGCCGAGCGCATTGGCGCCCCGGCGGACCTCGTCGGTCACGTCGTAGGTCACATAGAACGAGCGCAGGTGATAGTTGGTCCATGCCGGATCGAGCACGTGATCGCCGATCCGCTCGCCGTTCAGATAGGCTTCGTAGTAGCCCAGTCCGCAGACGTACAGGTCGGCCGAAACCACCTTGCGGTCCACGTCGAACTCCTTGCGGAACAGCGGCGAAGGATCGTAACGGGGCGAGGGCATCTCGTAAAGGTCCCAGATCGTCCGGCCCGTCCCCACGAACCACGGCCACGTGCCCTCCTCTCTATTCCGCACGTCCTCGGCCTTGTGGGCGTCCCACTCGGTCCGCCACTTCTCTTCGTCGCGCGCGGCGATCCACCGGGCTCCTTTCCAGTCCTTTTCGCAGAGCGGACCCATGCTCCAGCGAGCGGGCTCGCTCCAGCGCGAAGGCCGCCCTTCGGCGTCCCAAACCTGTACTTTCCAATAATATTTGCCGAGCCCCGCCAGCGGACGGCCCGCATAGGCGATCTGTACCGACTCGTCGGAGGGCACCTTGCCGCTGTCCCACACGTCGCCCGTGTTTTTCTTCAGCAGCACGGGCGACGAGGCGACCAGAATGCGGTAGGCGGACTGTCTTTCGCCCCGGACCGGGGAGACGACCTGCCAGCTCAGGCGAGGCTGCGGCACGTCGATGCCCAACGGATTGTCGAGGTATTCGCAGCGCAGGTTTCGCACCTCCGCCGCACGGAAATCGGCGCCCCAGAGACACAGCAGGGCGATCAGCATCAAGCGTTTCATATCGTATCGGGTTGTGTAGGTTGATCTTCTCTTGCGAGCCGTGCGGCCACCCAGTTCGTCAGTCCGACGAACTCTCCGACGCCCAGCGTTTCGGGACGGAGCGGATAGCACTCGTGCTCCTCGCCGCCCAGATCGCCGAAGACGGCGCGCAGCGAATTGCGGATCGTCTTGCGCCGCTGGTTGAACGTCGCCTTGACGACGCGGGCGAACAGCGCCTCGTCGCAGTCGAGCTTCCGGACGCCGTTGCGCGTGAGGCGGATCACGGCGCTCTTGACCTTGGGCGGAGGGTTGAACACGTTTTCGTTCACCGTAAACAGATACTCGATGTCGTAGTACGCCTGCAAGAAGACGCTCAGGATGCCGTAATCCCTCGATCCCGGTTTCTCGGCGATGCGCACGGCGACCTCCCGCTGCACCATTCCCACCGCTTCGGGGACAAGGTCGCGGAATTCGAGTATTCTGAAAAATATCTGCGACGATATGTTGTAAGGAAAATTCCCGATCACATTCACGCCGGAGGGAAACATCTCCGCGAGGTCCATCCGCAGAAAGTCGCCCCCGACGAGCCGGGACGCGAAATCGGGAAAATGTTCGTGCAGATAGGCCACGCTCTCGTCGTCCACCTCGGCTCCGTAGAGCGTCATATCGTTCCGTCCGAGCAGGAACTGCGTGAGCACCCCTGTGCCGCACCCCACTTCGAGCACGTCGCGGCAACGGTCGGCCTGCAACGCCGAAGCGATGCGGCGGGCAATGGACAGATCGGTCAGGAAATGCTGTCCCAGATATTTCTTGGGTCTTACTTTCATCGGTTCTTCGTCTTTTCAAAAAACACGTTCGCGGGCATCCCCCCCCGCGAACGAATCGAGCGCCGGACATCGCCCGGCCTTCGTTTCCGCCGGCACGCACCGCAGAGGTCCGCACACGCCGTGCGGACACCGCCGACGCGCGCCGTCAGTTGCCCATTTCGCTCATGAACCGCACGCGGACCAGACGGATCTCCTCCTCGGTGAAATCGCTGCCCAGCTCCCGCACCGCCTCTTCGAGCGAATCGGTTTCGGCGTCTTCCTTGAAATAGAGGTAAATCTCCTCGGCCTTGTCCTCGTCGATCACCTGATCGATGTAATAGCCCACGTTGAGCTTGGTCCCCGAATGGACGATGGCTTCGATCTCTGTCAGCAGTTCGTCGAAATCCATGTCCCGCGCACGGGCGATGTCCTCGAAATCCATCTGCCGGTCGATGCTCTGGATGATGAACACCTTGTTGCCGCTCTTGTTGACGACGCTCTTGACGACCATGTCCTGCGGACGGACGATGTCCTTTTCCTCGACGTACTTGCGGATGAGCTCCACGAACGGCTTGCCGAACTTCTTGGCCTTGCCCGCGCCCACGCCCGTGATGTTCTGCATCTCGTCGAGCGTGACGGGATACTGGATCGACATGTCTTCGAGCGAGGGGTCCTGAAAGACGACGAACGGAGGCAGCTCCATCTGCCGCGCCACCTTCTTGCGCAGGTCCTTGAGCATGGCGAACAGTTCGTCGTCGGCCACGCCGCCCTTGCCGGCGGGAGGCGCCACCGTCTCGCTGTCGTCGCTCTCGTCGTACTCGTGGTCGGCGGTCATCTGCACGGAATAGGGATGGCGGACGAACTCCTCCCCGGCCGCGTTGATCGACAGCAGGCCGTAGTTCTCGATGTTTTTGTCCACCAGTCCCAGAATGAGCGCCTGCCGCAGCACGGCGCCCCAGAAGCGGTCGGTGCGGTCGTCTCCGGCCCCGAACCATTCGCTCTTGTGGTGGTTGTAGGACTTGATGAGCGCGTTGTTCCGCCCGATGAGCATATTGACGAGGTAGTCGGCCTTGAATTTGTCGCCGATGGCGGCCAGCACTTCGAGCAGCAGCCTGATGTGTTCGCGGCCCTCGAAGCGGGGCTTGGGATGGAGGCAGTTGTCGCAGCAGCCGCAGTTCTCCTCACCGAACTCTTCGCCGAAATAGTGGAGCAGCGTCTTGCGGCGGCACACCGAACTTTCGGCATAGGAAACCGTCTCCTGCAACAGCAGTTTGCCGATCTCCTGCTCGGCCAGCGGCTTGCCCTGCATGAACTTTTCGAGCTTCTGGATGTCCTTGTAGCTGTAAAAGGCGATGCAGTGTCCGCCGCCGCCGTCGCGTCCGGCCCGGCCCGTTTCCTGATAATAGCCTTCGAGGCTCTTGGGGATGTCGTAATGGATGACGTAGCGCACGTCGGGCTTGTCGATGCCCATGCCGAAGGCGATCGTGGCCACGATCACGTCCACGTCCTCGTGCAGAAAGCGGTCCTGATTGGCCGCGCGCGTGGCGGCGTCCATGCCGGCATGGTAGGGAGCCACCTTGATGTCGTTAGCCGCCAGCAGCTCGGCGAGCTCCTCCACTTTCTTGCGGCTCAGGCAATAGATGATGCCCGACTTGCCGCCGTTGTTCTTGATGTAGCGGATGATCTCGCGCGTGGCGTTGTTCTTCGAGCGGATTTCGTAGAAGAGGTTCGGCCGGTTGAACGACGACTTGAACACCGTGGCGTCCAGCATGCCGAGATTCTTCTGGATGTCCATCTGCACCTTCGGCGTGGCCGTGGCCGTCAGGGCGATGAGCGGCGCCTGACCGATTTCGTTGATGATCGGACGGATGCGCCGGTACTCCGGGCGGAAGTCGTGGCCCCACTCCGAAATGCAGTGCGCCTCGTCGATGGCGTAGAACGATATCTTGATTTTCCGCAGGAAGTTGACGTTGTCTTCCTTCGTGAGCGATTCGGGCGCGAAATACAGCAGCTTGGTTTTGCCCTCCAGCACGTCGCTCTTGACCTTGTTCACCGCCGCCTTGTTGAGCGACGAATTGAGGAAATGGGCCACGCCCTCCTCCATGCTGAACGTGCGCATCGCGTCCACTTGGTTCTTCATCAGCGCGATGAGCGGCGAAATGACGATGGCCACGCCGTCCATCACCAGCGCGGGCAACTGATAGCACAGCGACTTGCCGCCGCCGGTAGGCATCAGCACGAACGTATCCTTGCCGTCGAGCACGTTGCGGATGACGGCCTCCTGATTGCCTTTGAAACTATCGAACCCGAAATACTCCTTCAGGCTTTTCCCCAGCTCAAAATTATTACTTACAGACATTTACAGTCGATATTACCTTATTATCCACTTTACAAATACTTTGAAAGATAGTGATAATTTCCGAATTTTTCTAACTTTGTGAAAATTTTTTTCCTTCTTTGCCCAACCAGCCTTCTATGAGACTATACACGAAAGACTTAGTCAAGCGGTACAAAACCCGCACGGTGGTGGATCACGTCTCCATCGAAGTGAATCAGGGGGAAATCGTCGGACTGCTCGGCCCCAACGGCGCGGGCAAGACCACGACGTTCTACATGATCGTGGGCCTGATCAAGCCCAACGAGGGCGGCATCTTCCTCGAAGACCGCGAACTGACCAAGGAGCCGGTGTACAAGCGGGCCCAGCAGGGCGTGGGCTATCTGGCGCAGGAGGCCTCCGTGTTCCGGCGCCTGTCGGTGGAGGACAACATCCGGGCCGTACTGCAAATGACCGACTTCTCGAAGGAGTACCAGCGGGAGCGGCTCGAAAACCTCATCGAGGAGTTCCGGCTCACCAAAGTGCGCAAGAGCATGGGCATCCAGCTTTCGGGCGGCGAGCGCCGACGGACCGAAATCGCCCGCGCGGTGGCCATCAACCCCAAGTTCATCCTGCTCGACGAACCTTTCGCCGGAGTCGACCCCATCGCCGTGGAGGACATCCAGAGCATCGTCGCCACGCTCAAGAACAAGAACATTGGCGTCATCATCACCGACCACAACGTCCACGAGACGCTCTCGATCACCGACCGCACCTACCTGCTCTTCGAGGGACGCATCCTCAAGGCCGGCTCGGCCGAGGATCTGGCCAACGACGAAATGGTCCGCAAGGTCTATCTGGGGCAAGACTTCAAACTCCGATAAAACCGCTTATGGACAAAACGATATACAGAGGCCGCACGAAGGGAAGCGTCACGGCGCCCCCTTCGAAAAGCTATGCCCAGCGCGCCATAGCCGCCGCCCTGCTCTGCCGGGGCGAGACCGTGCTGACGAACATGGTCTACTGCAACGACACGCGGGCGGCCCTGCAAGTGGCCCGCGATCTGGGCGCCGAAGTCCTCTGCACGGAAGACACCTGCACGATCCGGGGCGGGCTCCGTCCCAGCGGGCGCGAGCTCAACGTCGGCGAGTCGGGACTGGCCACGCGCCTGTTCACGCCCGTCACGGCCCTCTGCGACGAGGAAATCGTCCTCACCGGCGAGGGCTCGCTGCTCGGCCGGCCGGTCTCCATGATGGAAGCGCCGCTCAGGGAGCTCGGCGCCGAAATATCTTCCCGCGAAGGTTACCTGCCCATCCGGGTCAAGGGCCCCGTGCAGGGCGGACAGGTCTCCGTGGACGGGTCGCTCAGCTCGCAGTTCATCACCGGGCTGCTCATGAGCCTGCCGCTGGCCGAGCGCGACACGACGATGAACGTGGCCGACCTCAAGAGCAGGCCCTACATCGACATGACCATCGGCCTGCTCGAAGCCTTCGGCATCGAGATCAAGCATAACGACTACAAACAGTTCTTCATCGAGGGAGGCCAGCGCTACACGCCCGCGCACTACAACATCGAGGGCGACTGGAGCGGCGCTTCGTGCCTGCTGGTGGCGGGCGCCACGGCCGGCGAAGCCACGGTGCGCAACCTCAACCCGCTGTCGCTGCAGGCCGACACGGCCATCATCGACGCGCTGACGCGCGCAGGGGCGGAAATCACCACCACGCGCGACTCGGTCACCGTCCGCCGCAACGAGCTGCGGGCCTTCGAGTTCGACGCCACGCACTGCCCCGACCTGTTCCCCGCGCTGGCGGCGCTGGCGGCCGGCTGCCGCGGCACGTCCGTGCTGCGGGGCACCCGTCGGCTCGTCCACAAGGAGAGCGACCGCGCCCGCACGATCGCCGACGTCTTCTCCCGCATGGGAATCGACATCGACCTCTCGACCGAAAACCTCATGCGCATCACCGGAGGCCCGATCCGCAGCGCGACGGTAGAGAGCCACAACGACCACCGGATCGCCATGGCAGCGGCCACGGCCGCCCTCAACAGCGACGACAGCGTCGTCGTCCGCCGGGCCGAAGCCGTCAACAAATCCTACCCCGGATTCTGGGACGACCTGCGACGCCTGACGACGGAAAAACGATAAAACCACACGACCATGAACTCTTTCGGCAGACTGTTCCGAGTGTCCATCTTCGGCGAATCGCACGGCCCGGCGGTCGGCGTGACGATAGACGGCATCCCCGCCGGCATCGAACTCGGCGAAGAAGCATTCAAGAAAGACCTCGACCGCCGCAGAAGCGGCAAGCGCGGGACCACGCCCCGCAAGGAAAGCGACACGCCCCGCATCGTGTCGGGCCTGTTCGAAGGCCGCACGACGGGCGCCCCGCTGACCGTGCTCTTCGACAACGAAAACACGCTTTCGGGCGACTACAAAAACCTCGTGACGCATCCGCGCCCGTCGCACGCCGACTGGGTGGCGATGAAAAAATACGGCGGAGCGGCCGATTACCGCGGCGGCGGCCACTTTTCGGGCCGGCTGACGCTCGGAATCGTGACAGCAGGCGTCGTGGCGAAAAAAATCCTCGGATCGAAAATCCGATTCGACGCCCGACTCGCCGAAATCGACGGCTGCAACAACCCCGACGACTTCCCGAAGATCGTCGAAGAGGCGCTCAGGGCGCAGGATTCCGTGGGCGGCATCGTCGAATGCACCGTCACGGGCGTACCCCACTCGCTCGGCGAGCCGTTCTTCGACTCGGCCGAAAGCACGATTGCCCATCTGCTCTTCTCGGTCCCGGCCGTCAAAGGCGTCGAATTCGGCGCGGGTTTCGAGGCGGCGCGCATGCGCGGCAGCGAACACAACGACCCGATCCTCTCGCCCGACGGACGGACGGCGACCAACAACGCGGGCGGCATCGTCGGCGGCATCACCAACGGCAACCCGATCGTCGTGCGGGCCGCCGTCAAACCCACCGCGAGCATTTCCCGCCCCCAGATCACGCTGAACACCGAGTCGGGCGAGCCCGAAGAACTCGTCGTCAAGGGCCGGCACGACGCCTGCATCGCACTGCGGGCCGTCGTCGTCATAGAGGCGGCCGTGGCCATCGCCCTGGGCGACCTCGCGCTGATCGCCCGCAGCCAGCACCGGTAGGCTCCTCCCGCGAAAAAAACGAACGACGGACGGTCCTCTGCGACCGTCCGTTTTCGATTCCGACCGCGACGCTTACGGCCGTTCGGCGACGACTACGCATGCCCGCACAGGAAGGGCCGATGCGCCGAGCCCGCCCCGCCGACGAGGTCCCGGAGCGACGCGGCCGGACGGGAAACGGCACGCCTGCACCCCGGAGCGACAAAAAGTATACGATTACCTATTCGCAGAGGTTTTGCTTTTATAGTAAAATTATATACCTTTGTGCTCTATTTGTGGTATCGGATGGACGTTTTGAAGAAATATTCCATCGCCCATAAAGGGCTGGGCATGGGCGCTCACCGCTTCGAGTTCGAGGTGGACGACCGTTTTTTCGAAGCGTTCGAAGGCTCCGAAATCCGCAAAGGCTCCGCCAAGGCGACCGTCGAGATGGACAAACAGAGCGACAGACTCTCGCTGCGCATCGGTATCCGGGGCGAAGCGACCGTCGAATGCGACCGGTGTCTGGACGAACTGACGCTTCCGGTCGAGTACGACGGCACGCTCTGCGTCCGCTACGGAGAGACGGAGAGCGAAAGCGACGGCGAGGTGATGTGGATCGGGCCGGGGGAGACCGAAATTCCGTTGGCGCAGTACATCTACGAAAGCATCTGCCTGAGCCTGCCCTGCCAGAGGGTGCATCCCGACGACGAACACGGCAGGAGCACCTGCGATCCGGACATGCTGGGCCGTTTCCGGATCGTGAGCGAAGAGGAGTTCGACGGCATGGCCGCCTCCGCGGACCGCGGCGCCTCGCCGTGGGACAAACTCAAAGAGATAAAAACCGGAGAATGAGCCCCGAACGGATTTTGCGGACGGGACGGCAGCCGGAACAGATAACAAGAACGAATTAACAGTAATAAACATTTTTCAAAATGGCACATCCTAAACATAAAGTCTCCAGCACGAGAAGAGACAAGAGAAGAACGCACTACAAAGCCGAAGTACCCACCGTTTCGACCTGCTCGAACTGCGGTGCGGCCGTACTCTACCACCGGGTATGCCCCGAATGCGGATATTACAGAGGCCGCATCGCCATCGAAAAGAAGGCGGAATAGCTTCTCCTTAAAGTCATAAACGCATGACGAGAATAGGAATTGACGCGATGGGCGGAGACTACGCTCCGCAAGCGGTGGTTTCGGGAGCGATTCTGGCTTCCCGCCTCGTCGGGCCGCAAAGCAGGATCGTGCTGTTCGGGGACAAGCCCCGGATCGAAGAGATCCTCGCCCGCGAAAATTGCCCGGCCGACACATTCGACATCGTACACACGACCGAAGTGATCGAAATGGGCGACAACCCCGCGCAGACCTTTCGTCAAAAACCCGATTCGAGCATCGCCGTGGGATTCCGCTACCTGACCGAAGGGAAAATCGACGGATTCGCCAGCGCCGGAAGCACCGGAGCCATGATGGTCGGCTGCATGTACACCGTCAAGCAGATCGAAGGCATCATCCGGCCCGCCATATCGTCCGTCATCCCGACGATCGACGGAGGCGAGGTCATGTTGCTGGACGTGGGACTCAACGTGGACTGCAAGCCGGAAGTGCTCTACCAGTACGCCGTGATCGGCAATCTCTACGCCAAAGGGGTGCTCGGCAAGGAGAATCCGCGTGTGGCCCTGCTCAACATCGGCGAAGAAAAAGAAAAAGGGAACCTGCAGACCAAAGCCGCCTACGAACTGATGGACGGCAGCCGGGACTTCAATTTCGTCGGAAACATCGAAGCCAAGCATCTCTTCTCCGGAAAGATCGCCGACGTGGTGGTATGCGACGGATTCGCAGGAAACACGATTATTAAACAGGTGGAAGGCGTCTATTCGATGGCGATGCAACAGGGATTGGAAAATACCTATTTCAACCTGCTCAACTACGAAACGGTCGGAGGGACTCCGGTACTGGGTATCAACGCACCGGTGCTCATCGGGCACGGATGTTCGAGCGCGGAAGCCATCAAGAACATGGTTCTGCAAACCGAAAGGACGATCGAAGCCCGTCTGGACGCCAAACTCCGAGAAAGATTCAGCTAATGGCAAAAAAGACAACCGCAGCAATCACCGGTGTCGGCGCGTATCTGCCCGACTATATTCTGGACAACATCGAACTGAGCCGCATGGTGGACACTTCCGACGAGTGGATCATGTCGCGCATCGGAATCAAGACCAGACATATTCTCAAGGGCGAAGGTCTGGGCACCTCTTACATGGCCGAAAAAGCCGTCAGAGACCTGCTCGAAAAGACCAATACCGACCCGATGGACGTCGACATGGTAGTCTGCGCGACCGTCACGCCGGATATGTTCTTCCCCTCGACGGCCAATCTGGTCTGCCACAAGACGGGCATGAAGAAGGCGTTCGGGTTCGACCTTTCCGCAGCATGCAGCGGCTTTCTGTTCGCGCTGACCACCGCGTCGAAATACATCGAAACGGGTACGTTCAAAAAGATCGTCGTGATCGGAGCCGACAAGATGTCGTCGATCATCAACTACAACGACCGCAACACCTGCCCGATCTTCGGCGACGGAGCGGCGGCCGTGCTGCTCGAACCGTCGACGGAAGGGCTGGGCGTGCTGGATGCCATCCTGCATTCGGACGGCGGCGGCGGACAGCACCTCTACATGAAAGCGGGCGGATCGGCCTATCCCGCCACGCACGAAACGGTGGAAAACAACTGGCACTACGTCTACCAGGAGGGTCAGGCCGTATTCAAAGCCGCCGTATCGAACATGGCCGACACGGCGGTCGAAATCATGCAGCGTAACAAGCTGACGGCCGACGACGTCACCTATTTGGTGCCGCATCAGGCCAACCTGCGGATCATCGACGCCACGGCCCACCGAATGGGACTGCCGAAGGAAAAATGTATGATCAACATCGACAAGTTCGGCAACACGACGGCCGCGACGATTCCGCTCTGTATGTGGGATTACGAGTCGAGACTGAAAAAAGGCGACAACCTGATTCTCGCCGCATTCGGAGGAGGCTACACGTGGGGGTCCATTTTCGTCAAGTGGGCCTACGACGGAGGCGACTTTTCGAAATAGCGGAAGCCCGGAAACGAACCGTCCGGTGTACCGGAGCGGTTTTACCGAGCGACAGGACGGAATCTCATGCCTTCGGGAATGTCTTTCTTTCTCCCGTACTCGGCAGCCGGGACATATGATCCGCCCGACCCGAAAGGGGAAATTTTCGCAGCGGCCCGAAAAACGGCACGGACGGACCGTCTTTTTTCGATATAGCGGCCGTACAGTTCCGTGGCGGGGGTCGCGTGCAGTATCGAAAAACGGCGAGCGGCACGTTTCGTCTTTCCGGTCGACAGTCGAACGAAAGCGGACCGGTCCGTCGCGCAGTGCGGCAGCGGACATTCGCAGAAAGGCATCCTCCCGATGTTCCGATTGCCCCAAGGCAAACGGGCGATAGAGGACCGAGGCGAAGACAAAGAACATAAGCCCTTGTAGTTCAATGGATAGAACATCGGTTTCCTAAACCGGTAATCCGGGTTCGATTCCCGGCGAGGGTACCAGAGGCGTTGCCGGACGGTGTGACCGTCCGGCAACGCCTCTTTTTACAGCGCATCGGCAGTGCCCATTCGTTCGCCGGCTCCTGCGCTCCTCCCACGGCAACGGATAATCCCGGCGTTTCCGCCGATCAGCGATCCGTACCGAACCAGAGTTTCCCCGACCTTCCGACAGCCCGCCTGCCCCCGGAAACTCTTTCCGCCCTCCGAAAGACCGGCATACGGATCGAACGGACTTGTCGTTCCTCCCCCTGTCCTCCTCCTTTTTTCGGGCCACACTCCCACGGGCACGTATTCCGGCATCGAGACGGACATCGCGATCCGCCCCGGCTTTTCCCCTCCTCTTCTTCCCCTATCGACTTCCGGAAGATCCCGCAAAATTCCGCAAGACAAGGCTCGCCCGATACCCGATAAAAGGCAGCCGCAGACGAGTTTACACCATATCGTAAAAAAGGGATTTTAGCTCGCAGTACCCCAGATGCGATGAAGTATTGAGCGCACAAGAATAGCGTTTGCAGATTGCGGGAAGGCAGGCTGCGGTTATTCCGCCCAAAAAGGCATCTTTCGGGAAGAATGACGCTACCGAAACCATCGCGGCGTCCATGATTCCCCCTTGCTTCTCCCGCAACGGACAACCCTCCTCTTAAAAGATTCGGAACGATGGCAAGAAGCGCTTTCGAAGTTCTGCACCGTCAGGAAAGGCAAACCGAGCGATACGGGTAAAGCTCCGGCCTCTTGCAGAGTACCTAAAAAACAGGGCAATGCGACAAAGTCCTCCATAACCAGCGTGAAACGCCCCCGCGTTTTCGGAAATCCGTTTATGTAAACGCAGATACCCTCCATGCGTTTTTCACCCTCTCCTGTACTCCATACTGTACATATCGAATCCCTGCGCCCAATAATTTCTTTCGATGCCGTTCAGAACGAAGCCTTGCTTCTCGTAAAATTTATAGGCCACCTGCGAAGTCCGAACCGTTATCTTTTCGATGTCCGGCATGGATTCCATCGCTTCGATCCGATACCTCAACAACTTCGTTCCTAACGATTTGCCGTGAAAAGCGGGATGGATCATATCCCAACTTATTTTCCCCGTCGTCCCGTTCTCCGCCAAGTTAATCCCCCCGCATCCGACGATTTCGCATCCGACGAGCAGGACGTAATAAAGTTCCGTTTCCTCGTCCAGATACCGGCTGAATTCCTCCGCCTCCTCTTCCGCGAAAAAACGGGGCGTATTCAACGCGATCAACCGCATGAGGGCGTCTTTATCCGTCGGCCTGTATTCCCTGATGACAACGGACTCGTTCGGTTCCATAAGCAAGTGGTTCGATAATCATCGGCAAAGATAATCGATTTACGATCGAGTCCGTCATCAAACGCTCGCGACAGTACGATCATGGCAAAAATCCGCTCCGGCAACCCTCACCTTTTTTACCGTCCGACGACGCAGCGGGCTACCTTCTTGCTGCGCCGTCATCCCGGCTTCGGCCTCCTGCCCCGAAAAACGACATGCAAGAACGCCACGCACGAAAACGCCGAAACAGATCATACGACAAAATTCCCCGGAGGTTCTTGCCTATTCGAACAAAAAGTGTTAACTTGGAAACAATCCTTTCGAAACGCGACAACCGGCCGATGCGAAAAAGGCCCGGCTTTCCCGTTTCCGAAGAACACGGCGACAGACGCTTCCCCGCAAGGAACATTCGCCCCGGCTCCGCAGACACCGATAGACCGATATATCCACCCTTAATAAAATCCCAAAATCATGAAATCCCGATTATTTTTATGGAGTCTGCTTCCGGCCCTGTGGCTGGGAGGGCATTGCCGGGCGCAAATCTCGGACGAACTGTTTACGCCGCCCACGCTGTTCGGCGATGCGGAATACATCGGTCCCCGGACCGACTTCCGCATGACCGTCGGAGGGAATCCGCACGAACAACAGGTCCGGCAGTACAGGTACCTGAAGATCCTGCGGCCGAAAGTCGAAAACGGAATCGTTTCGCTGAACTGTTCCGCGAGGGAGGCCGCCGCACAAGGCATGCCGGCCGAATTTTACCGGTACGCCAAAAAATTCTGCCGCATGACCAACCGCCTGTCCCGGACTTTCCGCAAAGCGGACTGGACCGTTACACAGGATTGCAAAGATGCCGCCTTGTCCGAACACGGCCAATTGTGGCTGAGCAGTTACTGGCTGTACGGATCGGGAGATTCGCTGCGCTTCTCGCTGTCTCCCGAACAAGCCGAGGAATGTTACGGCGTGACGCCCGAACTTTATCGCTCGACCGCAAAAAACATGCGCATGGCCTACGACCTGCTTCTCAAAAGCTACGAGGAATATCCGAACGCAATTCGCGGCAGCGATCCCACGCCCCAGTCGATCTTCATTCAGATCAGTCCGCACTTCCCCATTCAGCCGACGGCCGCCGGGCAAGCCAAAGAGCGGAAAAGACGGTACCAGAAAAAAATGCACCGGGCCTACGACACGTTCCTCGCAAAATACGACAAGCTCAACGCGGATTACGATCCCCGCTATTTCGAAAGGCCGCACACGTACCGCAACGACGTGTCCTTCGAAGGCATACGGCTGACGATGCCGTTGCAACCCGGCGAAACCCGCATGACGATCGCCGACGACGGAACGCATATCTCCATCGAGAAAAAGAAGCACCCGGACGGGAAATGACCCTCTGCGGACCTTCCGCCGCCCGGCAGAAGGTCCGCTTATGATCCGACATCCCGCTCCTATTTTTCTGAGTTGCCCCTTTTGCACGAAGGAAAGGACCTAAAGACACGATACAGACCCGAACGGCGATCGCCGACGGATGAATTTAAAAACAAGATCCCGACATGCCGATGCAATCGAACAACCGATTCGTCGAATCGACAAACTAATTTTACCCCCGCCGTATGGCGATAATCAAAATAATTTTTTATATTTGATACATAGCGTTATATAAAGCCTATACATCCGTCCCATCCGATAGCCGCAAACACCGGTTTAATATCATATTCTGCCTATGAATTGATCCACGTATATCGAGACGAGAAGCCACTCGCTTCTTCATTGGAAACCGTTTGTCACGAAACCACAGAAAAATCGATTGTTCAATCATTCTAACCCGAATAATTTATGCGATTCAAATATTTGATTGCTGCGGCCATCGTAATCGTCGGCGTGGCCGCCTATACACTGACTCTATCCTTTACACAAACGACCCTTTTGATGTCCCAAATCGAAGCCCTCGCAAACGGAGAAGGAGGCGAATCCGGAGACGGAGGTGGAACCGGAGAGGAAACAGGAGGAGAAAACCCGGAATCGGGACAGCAAGAAGGACAGTACGACCCCGATTCTCGTGAAGTAGTATGTGAGGTAACCGTAGTTGAAAAAGATTTGAACGGAAAGGTAGTGAATAGATATGAAAAAATGGTACACGTATACTTGATAAAGGGATGTCCTCCGGGCACAGCAGCTACGACATGTTCAATACAAGATTGTACCGCAGTTAGTTCCTTTTAAATCATAGATTATAAATTGGGAGAAGGAAAATATTTTTCTTTCTCCTATTTTTTCATCCGACAGTTATAAAAACCGCATTATGAAATATTTTTCTTTGATCCTCATCGGCCTGCTGTTTTCGTGCAATCGAAATACAGAACCGTCGAATACCACACACCCCGATGTCACCCAAATAGACACGATCGCATGTGCCCCTGAATACGATACTCCGCTGGAATCCATCATAGAAAAAATCGACTATGTAAAGCTCCGCAGCACGGAAAACAATCCGGTCGGGGAAGTCGATGCGCTATGGATCACGCCGGACAATATCGTCGTGGCAGACTACAACCTGTCGAAATCCATTTTCATATTCGACCGTCTGGGACGATTACAAGCCACGATCAGCCGACAGGGGCGCGGTCCCCAAGAATATCTGTCCATATTCGACGTCGTGCTGACTCCGGACCGGCAACGTGTGGCCGTTCTGGACAATCATGGCAAAAAAATATTGTACTACGATCTGGCAGGGAACTTTCTGTTCCGTAAAGAACTTCCGTTCTATCCTTTGCATATGAGATACCTCGATGAGGAAAATATACTCTTGACCACCTATGGATTGGAAGAGAAAGATCCGGGATTGGCGTCTTATGCACACAACAAGGATCTGCTCTATTGTATGGATACAACCATGCAGATCCGAAAGAGTTTTATGCCCAATCAATTCAGCGAAGAACTCAGTTCGTGGTGTTCTCCGAATATAAAACAATTCGACGATGGCCGAGTCTACGCGACCCACGTCTATTCGGACACGGTCTATCAGGTCACTCCCGAAGGTTTGATCGCTCGGTATTGGATCGACCTGAGTCCGGTAGGAGGTGTGGCGAATTTCTGGCATGGGCTGACCAAGGAAAAACTGATGTCGATGCAGGAACAAACGAAATTCGGCGGAGAATTTTTAGAGAACGATCGGTTCGCTTTCTTCAGAATTCTGGGATCCGAGCCGACCATTTTGCATTCAAAAAAATCGGGTAAGAATTACTATCTGAGCAACCGGTCCTTTACTGTGCTCGGAGGTTATGTCAGAACGGTCACGTTCGCATACGGAGATCAGTTCATCAAGGTTGTATCGGCCTATCGGTTAAGCAAGGTAGAAGAATATGTAAATCAGACATATCTGGATTTAGCCAAAGAGATTGCAACGGATCTGAACGAAGACGACGATCCTGTACTGCTGTTCTTTACGCTTAAGGAGCCCGACACGCAGGCAGTCGATTGATGCGCTGATCAATTATCGGAAGACGTATAGACTCGGACGGGCACAGCGGCTACGACACGTTCCTCGCAAAATACGACAAGCTCAACGCGGACTACGATCCCCGCTATTTCGAAAGATCGAGCACGTACCGCAACGACGTATCTTTCGAAGGCATACGGCTGACGATGCCGTTGCAGCCCGAACAGACCCGATTGACGATCGCCGACGGATGGATTTAAAAACAAGATCCCGACATGCCGATGCAATCGAACAACCGATCCCACGAATCGACGAACTAATTTTAAAACTCCCGCCGTATTGCGATAATCAAAATAATTTTTTATATTTGAGACATACCGTTATATAAAGCCTTAGCCGCAAACACCGGTTTTAATATCTTAGTATGGACCAAAAGACTTCTGCCTATGAATTGATCCACGTATATCGAGACGAGAAGCCTCTCGCTTCTTCATTGGAAACCGTTTGTCACGAAACCACAGAAAAATCGATTGTTC
>CAJTYA010000023.1 GCA_910583985.1 uncultured Alistipes sp. | reverse complement strand
TTAGTGCATATATCCATACGAGTTTTGTTTTTGAATGATTTGTTTCGGCAAAGTTCATAGGTTATCTCCTGGCTATAAAGTTATTAGACTGTTAACCTGAGGATAACCGATAACCTGCTTCATTTCAGCGTTGGAGGACGGAGAATCGCATCGATTTCCGACTTCAATATATAGGTATACTTGCCGACTTTCTTACGGCGCAGGCCATGGTACTTCACATAGTTGTGAAGCTGATCATGGGTCAGATTGTACTCAGCCCGCACATTGGAGTATGAAATCCAGTCATCCTCTTTCGGCGGTTCGGGCCTCGCTGCAAACACCCAATCGCAGTGCGCCTTGCTCCAAAGCGTCTTCCCCCGGTGGTAGACCTTCGGAATATTGTGAGCCTTACCCTGAGCAAACACACATGAATTGCTCACCCCGAACTTCTCGATGATTTCCTTCGTGGTGTAAAACTCCGAGATTGCTTCGCCGTTTTCACTGTTGACGATTGCCGCATGTTTCGGCTTCCTCTCATAAGGTCGAGCCTCAATCATTACATCTATGTCCGCACGTTTGATCACTGTCCATTGGCCAGTGATTCTATAGGCCTTTAGTACGCCTCTATATATGAGCTTGTATATGCCAAATCGGGTTCTTTTGAGTATCTTAGCTGCTTCAGCTACTGTTAAGTACTGACTGTCTTTTAGTTTATCCTCACCTTCAGCAGCGACTCTTTCAATTTCATGATTTTCTACTCGTTTCTTTTTCTCTTGCCGTTTCCTTTCTTTGTAAGCATGTTCGGCACAACGTTTAGAGCAGTAACGAGTAGAGCATTTTTGAGCTTCAAACTCGTTCCCACACCATTCGCACATTTTCTTGATTCTGATGTTTGATGTTGCCATTTCTTAATCATTTATTTCGCCACTCATTTCGCCTATAGTTTGTACACATGTAAACATGTGTTGACATGTGTGTACATCATCCACTACCGAGCAGAGCGACTTGACTCGGATAGCAGACGGGCAACAAATGTGGTTCAAAAATGGAGTAAAAAACAGGTAGAAACGAGTTCTACCGATTAAACTGCCGACAGCCGGACACAAGAAAAGGCGCTCAAACTGAACGCCTTAATACTTATCTATACTTATAGTTGCCTATCTTTAACTGCCGTTCATTTTCCGACGCAGAAACGTAACTCTCTTTCCGAACGATGCTTTTTATGCGGTATATCTGCTGTTCTTCTTTCTGAGCCATTCTATAAGGCGTTGTTCCCATACGATTTATATTTCTCCTGTCTCGTGTGCGAACGCTCCGCTGTCCGTTCTTGAACCCTCTCCGGAGGTCGAGCGGCGCTGTCGTGTCGTTCGGGGTGCGGTCTTGCTGCGGGAACGGACGAGAGACGGGCGACGGGCCCGTCGGGGAAAGCTGTTTTTTGCGAAAAAAGGAGTCTGCGGAGCGGGGCGTTGTTTTGATTTTGTCCTGTCGGAGCGGCGCGGAGGTCGGACAAAATCACGTTTTGCAGAAGCGAGCGAAAAAATCCTCGGTGAGCCGGGGCGCATAGAATAAATGCGAATAGTCGATTATTTTATTAAAGTGATCTTAGGATTGATCGTTAGAAGATCGTCGATGAATTTGTCTCTGTCTTTCGGAGATATTTCCATCGGGGACACACTTTTCAATATTTTCCGATCCGAAAATTTGATCGATACTCGGTGCGCCGATAACGCTGCCGTACTTAAAAAACTCGTTACTTTCTTTATTTCAGCTATTTTGTCTATCGGAAACCACTGCCATTTGTAAAACATTCTTACTCCGAGTTCGTTTCCCCGAATAGCATATCGGATGGAAGCGAAGACGAATATTTCGAATCCGACAAAGACGGTGCTCAGGATGATAGCGTGCCGATAGTCTTCTTTGCTCAGAATCGGTACGAGCATACAACTCGCTACGGTGAATACCGCTGTGGCATACACCCACCAATCTACTTTGGAACGATAGTATTTCTTTACCATATAGCACGCTGTTCGATGTAGAGTAAGACGAATTGTCGTCCAATACAAAGTTAAAATAATATAGTCGGAATACAAACGCATTCTTCCATGCCGATGCCTCTCCGAGGAGATTGCGGACGAGGGCGGTGGCCGGCGGATGCGAACGGACGGAAGCCTGCCGACAGACCGGATTCTGTCGGGAATCCACAGAATCGAGCTCGGAATGCCGGGCCTCGGAGCGATTCCGCTTTCTTGCGAGGTCTGAGCGCGACGGGTGTCGTTGTTTATTTATTGTTGAAAACGCGTCGATAACCGTTCGATAACGTGTTCGAGAGATTCGCGTTTTTCCTCGGATGCGGGTTGTGGTTGGGTGTAAATAGTTGGTTTATAAATGTTTCGATCCATTGTGCCGGACGACGGATTTTTACGGAGCGTCCGCACGCTGTATGTGGATAAGTCGGAAGTATCGGGCGGTGTGCTCTTGGGGGGCGGAGAATCCGACCGACGACATACGGACCGATAAAACCGTGTCCGGGAAAAACGGCGACGGCAATATCCGTCGCCGTTTGTCCCGGACACTCCTCTTTGTCGGATTTCGTCTACGGCTGCCATACCGATGGCCGGTTCGATACCCTTTTCCTTTCGGAAAATGCGATCGGTACAATCGCCGGAAGGTTCCTTGCGCTTTTCTCGTTTCGTGTCCGAAGGGGTGAGGTTCGGCTCTTTCGTTCCCACAGCCGTCTCCGCCTGACGGTGCGCTATTGGAACGGGGAGTCCGGTTCTTTGGCCATGTGGTTGTAGTAGAGACGGTCCAGCAGAGCCGGGAAGAATTTCTTGATGAGGACGGTCGCACGGCCGTTGAATTCCATTAGCAGCAGTCGTTTGCGGCGGGCGATTCCGCGGGCGATGCGGTGGGCCACTTCGGCCGCGCTCATCATTTTCTCCTCTTTGCGCGGCGACTCGCCTTGGGCCGATCCGTCGGCCGTGAGGGCCGAGAAGCGGACGTTCGAGGCCGTGAATCCGGGCGAGGCGATCATCACGTGCACGCCTTTTTTCAGGTTTTCGATCCGGACGGTTTCTAAAAATCCGGTCATGGCGAATTTCGAAGCCGAATAGCCGGTGCGTCCGGGCAGTCCGTGCAGCCCAGCGACCGACGACACGCCGACGATGGAGCCCCGCGAGGCCTGTATGTGCGGCAGGGCGTATTTCGTGCAGTAGACCGTTCCCCAGAAGTTGACGTCCATGAGCCGTCGCAGCACTTCGAGGTTCACGTCGTCGAACAGCGCTCGCATCGAGATACCCGCATTGCAGATCAATACGTCGATCCGGCCGAAACGTTCGACGGCCGTGTCGATGAGTTTTTTGCAGTCGGCCTCGCGCGTGACGTCCGTGGCGCAGTAGGCCGACCGTATGCCTTTGGCCTGCAAGTCGTCGGCCATCATCGCTAATTTGTCGGCCGAGCGGGCGCCCATGACGACATCGGCTCCCAGCGATCCGAATTCGTATGCCAATGCGTAACCGATGCCCGATGAGGCTCCGGTGATGACGACTGTTTTTCCTTTGAAATTCATCATGTTGTTTTCGCTTTTTTACGTGTCGGGGAACTCTTCGGCGGATTGTCCGACCGGTCGGGTTCGTTGCGTGTCTTTATCTTTTTCCGTGCGTCTTCCGGGAGCGGGTCCTTCGGAAGGTCGTATCATATCTGGAGCAATCCGTAGGAGCGCATGACGTCCCATTTTTTCGAGAGGTAGAAGGCGACGAAACTGTCGTCGGAATATTTTCGGAAAATTTCGGCGGCCTCCGCGAACGTGAAACGACGGTCGAGGTCGGCGGCCGCGGGCAGGATGCGCAGCAGGAATTCCGTTTCGTGCGGTTTGAATTTCAGGTGTTTCGATCCCGATGCACCGTAGAGCACGAGTCCTTCTTCCGCATGGCGCTCGGCGATGCCCGTCCAGACGAGCCGGGCCTTCTCGTCATAGAGCCGGGCGGCGTCGGGCCGGATGAGCTGGTCGGCGACGAGGGCGGCATCGACGGTCGTGGCCGGGGCTTTCCCTGCGAACCATTTGTGCGCGGGCCGGTCGAGGCCGTTGCCGTACATGTAGTGGGCCAGCGCCTCGCGCAGCGCTTCGCCGGCGAGGCGGATGTCGTACCCCCTGTTTTCGACGAACGGCACCTCGTTGTTGGCGAACGGGGCGACGCGGTCGTTGCGCCGCCTTACGCCGTATCGTTCCGGGGCCGCGCCGCTCGGACTGTGCACCGTCATCGCGTAGCGGTGCCAGAAGGCCGAATGGACCAGTTCGGCCCGGAACAACTGCCGCACGACTTCGAGCGAGTCGACGGTTTCTTGCAGCGTCTGGGTCGGAAATCCGTACATCAGGTAGGTGTGTACCATGATGCCCGCATAGCAGAGGTTGCGCATGGCCAGAGCGGCCTGTTCGACCGTTACGCCCTTGTTCATGCGTTCGAGCAGCCTGTTCGAAGCCGTTTCGAGCCCTCCCGATACGGCGATGCAGCCGGCCGAAGCCATCAACTGGCACAGGTCGCCCGTATAACCGCTCTCGAAGCGGATGTTGGTCCACCAGACGACGCTGAGTCCGCGGCGCAGAATCTCTATCGAAATCTCCTTGAGCAGCTTGGGCGGCGCCGCTTCGTCCGTGAAGTGGAATCCCCGGCTGCCCGTCTGGGCCATGACGCGTTCCATCCAGTCGACGAAGCGGGCGGCCGGGACGCTCTCGTAGCGGCAGATATAGTCGAGCGACGTGTCGCAGAAGGCGCACTTGGCCCAATAGCATCCGTGGGCGAGGGTCATCTTGTTCCAGCGCCCGTCGCTCCAGAGGCGGTGCATGGGGTTGGTCACTTCCATCAGTGACAGATAGGCGCGGTGGGGAAGGCCCTCGAAATCGGGGCATCCCCGTTCGAGGTGCGTGACCGTGCCTTCGCCCTCGTGGTATCCGTCGGCGGTATATGTGTGTACGAGCGGCCCTCCGGTGAGAATCCGTTCCAGCGGAAGCTCGCCGTCGTCGAGCACCAGATAGTCGATGTAGCGGAAGATTCCCTTGTCGCTCATGCTGCGCAGCTCCGTGGAAGGATAGCCGCCGCCCATGACGATGCGGATGCCGGGCCGGTGTTGCCGGATGTACTGCGCACAGCGCAGCGCCGAGAGCAGGCAGCCGGGAAAAGGTACGGTAAAGCCTACGCAGGCGGGCTGCGTCGCGTCGAGGTGTGCTTCGAGCAGTCCGAACATCCGCTCTTCGATCGGGTTCGGCGCCGAGGAGAGCTCCTCTTCGAGCCGGTCGAACGAGTCGATGGCCAGCGCGATTCGTTCGCCGTAGCGCACGATTTCGAATTTGTCGGTGACGGTCGCCCGGATGAAGTCGCTGAGGTCCTGCAGGTAGAGCGTGCAGAGGTATTTGGCGCATTCGGTCGTGCCCAGCGTGCCGAAGAAGTCGCCGAGACCCTCCGTCGCGGCGAAACGTCCCGCTTGCGGGAGGTAGTCGCCGTTGCAGATCAGGTGGGCCAGCGTGTCGTCGCCGTGCCGCAGGAAATCCGTCACGGCGTCCACCGTCGTGCAGTACCTCTCGCGCAAGGCATGGATGCGCCGGATGTTCGCGTCTTCGCTTTCGGCGTAACGGTCGAAGATCCGGCAAAGAAACGCCTCCGAGAATACGGCTCCTATCAGTTCGACGGACAGATCGGCCTGTGCGACGGCGAAGCCCTTGCCTCCGAGATAGCCCTTCAGATAGGCTGTGGCCGGGTAGGGACAGTTGGGTTGGACGAAGGGGGGAGTGACGAGCAGCAGGTCGGTCATGGTCGTTCGGGTATTTCGATGCTTAATCCGTCGTAGGCGAAGCGGACGTTTTCGGGCAGGGCGGCCTCTTCCTCGGCGTGGCGTCCCATCTGGTGCGAGACGTGCGTGAAGTAGGCGATACGGGGCGATACCCGGCGGCAGATTCGCAGCGCCTCTTCCAGCGTGAAGTGCGAAAGGTGGGGCTCTTTGCGCAGCGCGTTGACGACGAGCGTGTCCACGCCGGCGAGCTTGTCGAGCTCTTTCTGTTCGATGCTGTTCATGTCGGTCAGGTAGGCCAGCGGTCCGATCCGGAATCCGAAAACGGGCAGTTTGTAGTGCAGGCCCCGGACGGGTTCGACGACGACATCGCCCACGCGAAACGGCGTGTCGGGCGAAATGGCGTGCAGTTCGATTTCGGGTACGCCCGGATAGGGATGTTCCGCGAAGGCGTAGTCGAAATCCTGCCGGACGCGCTGCTGTACCCTCGGCTCGGCGTACAGATCGACCGGCCGGCCGGTCGTGTAATTGAATGCCCGCACGTCGTCCAGTCCGCTGATGTGGTCCTTGTGCTCGTGCGTGAGCAGGATGCCGTCGAGCCTCCGGACGTCGGCCCGGAGCATCTGTTGGCGGAAGTCCGGTCCCGCGTCGATGAGGATCGTCGTGCCGTGCGTTTCGACGAGGGCCGACGTGCGCAGTCTCTTGTCCTTTTCGTCCGGCGAGAGGCATACCCTGCACCGGCACGAAATGACCGGGACGCCCTGCGAGGTACCCGTGCCCAGAAAAGTCAGTCTCATGTCGTATTCCCGTTTTCGGTGCCGAAGGTACGAAAAATAAAGGAGACCGCCGAATCCGCCGGCCGCCCCGTGTTTTTCGTCGGGGGGGAGGCGTGCGGCGGAGCGGTTATCGGCCGGGGACTTGTTTTTGTGGCGGATAATTGCGATCTTGTATCGCGGAACCGCCTTCCTCCGGAAGGGAAGGCGCGTGCGGCGCCCCTGCGGCGCATCGAATCCGAGTGCGAACCGAAACTGTATCGTTATGAAACTCCGATCCGTCGTGTCGGCCCTGTGGCTGGCTTTGTTGTGTCCGGGAACTCTCGCGTGGGGGCAGTGGCCCCGCAGCGAAGCGGACGGTTATCGCCTGAGCGTCGCCTCCGAACGGGACTCCGTGCCGTATGCCTGCGGCGAGGAGGTCCGTTTCGTCGTGACGTTGTCGCAGGACGGAGCGCCCGTCTGGGAGGCCGAAATCGAGTGGCGCGTGACCAAAGATACGTGGACGCCGAAAAAAGAGGGCACGCTCTCGCTGAGGGAGGGCCGGGCCCTTCTCGCCGGAGGGTCGATCGCCGATCCCGGCTTCCTGCAATGCGCCGTCCGCTATACGACGCCGGCCGGCGAGGCGGTCGAGGCGATGGCCGGAGCCGCCGTCGATCCGGAACGGATCGAGGCGAGTATGCCCGAACCGAAGGATTTTCTCGCCTACTGGATGCGGGAAAAGAAGAAACAGGCCCGGATCCCGCTGAACGTCCGAGTCACGCCGCTGGATTATCCGGCCGATACGACGGTCGCCGTGTTCGACGTGCAGGCCGATTGCCTGCCCGGTGCGTTTTCCGCCAGTTATGCCTATCCCAAAGGCGCGGAGAAGGGGAGTCTGCCCGCCCTCGTCACGCTCAACGGCGCCGGAGTCAAAAGCTCCCGCACGGACTGGACGGTCCATTGGGCCCACGACGGGCTGTGCGTGCTCGATTTCAACGTGCACGGACTGCCGAACAACGAGCCCGAAAGCTATTACCGCGATCTGGAGAACGGCGAGCTGCACAACTATTATCTGGCAGGGCGCGACGACCGGGACGCGATGTTTTTCCACGACATGGTGATGCGGCTGCTCCGGGCGCTCGACGTGATTACATCCATGCCGCAGTGGGACGGACGGACGCTCTTCGTCCAGGGATGCAGTCAGGGCGGGGCGCAGGCGATCATGGCCGGATGCCTCGATTCGCGCGTCGATCTGGTGTGCGCCGAAATTCCCGCCATGTGCGACCATACGGGGATGACGGTCGACCGCACGAGCAGTTGGCCCCATTGGGTGCAGTGTCCCGACGGCGAACCCGATGCCCGGCAGTTGGAGGCGGCCCGTTATTACGATGTGGTGAATTTCGCCCGGCATGTGAAAGCTCCGACTTATGTCACGGTGGGCATGATCGATTCGGTATGCCCGCCCACGACGGTCTATTCGATGTACAACCGCCTGCCGTGCGAGAAGCACATCCTCCGCTTGTCCATGGGACATATCCAGTCCGGCGAGGGCGAGGAAAATTCCCGCCGGGCCATGAAGGCCTATCTGAACCGGCTGCGCGAAGAAGAATAGGCGCAGGCCCGTCGCGTAGGTCGTATCGCATGCGCTCCCGCACCGATGTTTTTTACGATGCGGTACGAAGCGGCGCAACGACCCTATTCGCTCTTTTATCCGATTTCCCGATGACGGGGCGCCGTCCGTCCGAGATGGAGGGTGCGGTACCGTCGGCCCGTGCGAGGACCTGCATTCCGCAACGAAGACCCGGAAGACGGCGATCGCCTCCGGTTCCGATGAAGTCGTGCCTTGGGGGAGGAGAACGGTCGTCGGGTACGGCCTGTGCGGGAACGATGCCTGCCGATGGGCTCCGGAGTCCGGTATGCGGTTGTGCCGTATGAGTAAGGTGCCGTCGGGAAAAAGGTTGCCCGAAAGGGGCGTCTTTCTCCGAAGCCTGTCGCTCGTGCCGCGGGAAACCGTCGCGGTCGGAAGGGATGCGTATCGCTTCCTACATGCGGAAGCCGTTTTTACCGTCGCGGGAACGGTCGGACCGATTTCGCGTGTGCTCTCCTTTGCGGCGGAAGGCACGCAGCTCCCGAAACCGAAGCTGTGCGGTCCCGTTTCGGGGGCGTGGCCGTTTTTGCGGTCGGGGGAACGCTTGTAGACGGATCGGGGTGTCGTTGTCTTCGCCCGCAGCGTTGGTGGACGGACGATATAAGATAAAACGAAAGAGGGTGTCTATCGGAATAGACGCCCTCTTTTTCGTTGTTTGCGGTTTCTCTTGTCCGGAGGAAAACTATTTCGTGATCCGGTTCAGCCATTTGAGCATCGAGAACATGACGGTCATCGAGATCAGGCAGACCACCACGAACGTACCCCATGTAAGCCAGATGGGAATCGTGTCGTAGAGAATGGCACCGATGAACAGCAGTTGGTTGCCGACGGCCGTCGCGCCCAGCCACGCACCCTGCATGATGCCTTGGTACTGGGGCGGCGCTACTTTCGATACGAACGAAATGCCCAGCGGGCTGATGAACAGTTCGGCGACGGTAAGAATCAGGTACGTGCCGATGAGCAGGAACGGCGTTACGCGCTGGGCGTCCGCAAGACCGCCCATTTCCGTCACTTCGGCGGCGGTGGGGACGTTGAGCGAACCGAGCATCATCACGACGTAGGCGAAAGCCGCGATTCCCATGCCGATGGCGATCTTGGCCGGCGTGGAGGGCTCTTTGCCTTTGGCCCGCATGAAGCCGAAGAAGGCCAGTACCAGCGGCGTGAGGAAAACGACGAAGAACGGGTTCATCGACTGGAAGATTTCGGCCGAGAGGTCGAACGAACCTATTTTGAGCAGCGTGTAGTCTTTGGCGAAGAACGTCAGCGTCAGCCCGTTCTGGTGGAACGAGAACCAGAAGAAGATGACCACGGCGCAGACGGCCGCCAGCGCCCAGATGCGTTGACGCACCTCTTTGGCCGCCATCTGTACCTCTGCCGCACCGGGCTTGCCGTCGCTCGCGGCGGCCGCGTTGCGGGGATCGGGCAGGTTCTTGCGGTTGACGATGAAGATGACCAGCGAGATGGCCATCGCCACGATGGCTACGGCGAAAGCATAGTGGAAGCCCGTGGCGAATGCGTTCAGGTATTCCGCGGCGAAAGCCGTCATGTCGGTCGGGATGCCGTTTTTACTCACTTCGGCGGCCAGTCCCTCGAAACGGGCCGCGGCGTCCGGCGAAAGCGTTCCGCCCAAAAAGCCGTGGCAGAGCTCCGGAAGGTCGGGGTTGTAGAGGAAGCCTTTGGTCGAAAGCCACCAGTTGCGCACGCCGATGGCGGCCATCGGGGCGAAAATGGCACCGACATTGATGAACATGTAAAACAGCGAGAAGCCCGAATCGCGCATCTTGCCGAATTTCTCGTTGTCGTACATCTGGCCTACCAACGCCTGCAGGTTGCCTTTGAAGAGGCCGTTGCCGAACGCGATGGTGAGCAGGCCCAGACAGGTGACGGTCAGGAAGAGGGGCAGGTTGCTCACCGGCGTGGGGGTCGGAATGGCGATCAGCAGATAGCCGGCGGCCATGACGATCAGCCCCGTAAGGATCGTGCCTTTGTAGTTGCGGGTCTTGTCGGCGATCAGGCCGCCGACGAAGGCCAGAATGTAGATCGAGAAGTAGAACACCGAATAGATGATGCCCGCATGGGTCTTGTCCAGTCCGAACTTGGACATCAGGAACAGGGTCAGGATCGCCATCATCGTGTAGAATCCGAATCTCTCTCCCATGTTGGCCAGAGCGGCGGGCAGCAATCCCTTGGGGTGGTTTTTGAACATGATTTATAAATTAAGTTTGAGGTTGAATGCGTTTCCGGAGGACAAATATAGGGAATATATTCGTCGAAAAGAATAGCGGATGCGGGCAAAAGCCCGGTTCGCGGCGGCAAAGCCGGTTCTTTGGGACGACCGAGGAATATTTCCCCGTTTATTTTGTCGGTTTCGGGAAATTCGGTACCTTTCATTGCCGATAATACGGAGGTTGAAAATGAGAGAAAAAGCGTTGGACGTCCTGCCGTTCGTGGAGCGGGACCCGTGGCTCGAACCGTGCCGCGAACCGTTGATGGCCCGTTACCGGTATTACCGGGCCCTGCTTTCGGAGATCGAGGAAAACAGCGGGTCGATCGTCGATTACGCCAACGGCTACCTCTATTTCGGATTCCAGTACGACCCTCTGTCGCGGGGGCGGTGGTTCCGCGAGTGGTTGCCCGAAGCCGAGGACGTGTACCTGTTCGGCGATTTCAACGGCTGGCGGCGTACCGAACTTCCGCTCCGGAAGGGTGCGGACGGCGTGTGGTCGATTTTCCTGCCCGACGAGACGTTCGGCGACAGGCTGGTCCACGGTTCGCGGGTCAAGATGCTGGTCCACGGAGCCAACGGATGGCTGGAGCGCATTCCCTCCTACATCCGTCGCGTCGTGCAGGACGAGCGGACGAAAGATTTCTGCGGACAGTTCTGGGCGCCTCCGGTGCCGTTCGACTGGCGGGGCGATGCGTTCGACATCGCTTCGGTGGGCAGTCTGTTGATTTACGAATGCCACGTCGGTATGGCACAGGAGAGCGAGGGCGTCGGAAGCTATGCCGAATTTACCCGCCTCGTCCTGCCCTACATCCGCGAGGCCGGGTACAATGCCGTGCAGTTGATGGCCGTGGCCGAGCATCCCTATTACGGCAGTTTCGGTTACCACGTGAGCAATTTTTTCGCGCCCTCCTCGCGCTTCGGCACGCCGGAGGAACTCAAGGAGCTCGTCCGCACGGCGCACGAAATGGGGCTGGCCGTCATCATGGACCTCGTCCATTCCCACTACGTGCGAAACCTTCGCGAAGGGCTCAACGAGCTCGACGGCTCCGATCACCTCTACTCGCCGCCGGGCCCCTCCGGCGACCAGCCCTACTGGGACTCCAAGGTGTTCGACTACGGCAAGGAGCGCGTGCGTCATTTCTTGCTTTCGAACATCAAGTACTGGATGGAGGAGTTCCGTTTCGACGGCTTCCGTTTCGACGGCGTGACGTCGATGATCTATCGCCACCACGGCTATACGGAGTTTGACGACCGCGAAAAATACTTCTCCGACGTGAACGGCGACGCGCTGGCCTACCTGACGCTGGCCAATCGTCTCGTCCACGACCTGAGACCGCATGCGGTGACCGTGGCCGAGGATGTCAGCGGCATGCCGGGCATGTGCGTGTCCCTCGCCGAAGGGGGCGTCGGCTTCGATTACCGGCTCGGCATGGCCGTGCCCGACTTCTGGATTCGGCTGCTCGAAGAGGTGCCCGACGAGGAGTGGGACATCGGGGAGATGTGGCGCACGATGACCGACCGCCTGCCCGATGTCCGGACGGTGGCCTATTGCGAGTCGCACGATCAGGCCTTGGTCGGCGACAAGACAATCGCTTTCAGGCTGATGGATCGCCGGATGTATACCGATATGGATCGGGCGACGGAAAGCCTCGTCGTCGAACGGGGCATGGCCCTGCATAAGATGATCCGTCTCTTTACGATTTCGCTGGCCGGGCAGGCCTACCTCGCCTTCATGGGCAACGAGTTCGGGCATCCCGAATGGATCGACTTTCCGCGCGAGGGCAACGGCTGGAGCTACCGGCATGCCCGGCGGATGTGGAGCCTCGCGGAGAACGGGTTTTTGCGGTACGGTCTTCTGGCGGCCTTCGACAAGGCGATGCTTTCTCTCGTCTCGCGCTACGGCATCCTGAGCGACGGATATGCCTACAACTGGAAAATGGACCCGGAAAACAAGACGATCGTCTTTTCGCACGGCGACGTCGTTTTCGTATTCAACTGGCATCCTTCCCTTTCGCTGCCCGACTATCCGGTCCCGGTTCCCCGGCCCGGCCGTTACCGCGTCGTGCTGAGCACCGATGCGCGGGAATTCGGGGGGCAGGGGAGAATCGACCCCGCCGTCGAGGCGTTCAGTTTTCCCGAAACGATCGACGGGGGCGAAACCCGTCCTTCCATCCGGATTTACAACCTGAGCCGTGCGGCGCTCGTGCTGGCTCGGATCGAGGAGTGAAAGGCCCGCCGGCCCGGAACCGTGTGTCTTAGGGCGTATGTCGGAAAGGGACCCCTTTGTTCTCGCCGCACCGTAGACGACGGACGGTTCCCCCGAATCGGGATGCCGGCGGCTGGGTGAGAGCCGTTGCATCCGGTTTCCGGTGTCCGGGTTGGATAGGTGCGGCGGCGGAGTCCGGAGGCGTGGCGTCGCGGAGCGGAATCGGATTGTGCCGTATGCCGCTGTCGTTGCTGGTCCGGAAAAGGTCCTCAATCGTCTTGTGCCGGCGGTTCGGACGGCTCGGCGTCGTGCGATTGTTCGGCCGTTCTCCCGTTGCGGGGGGGAGCCCGGCGGAGTTTCGGAGGCCGGACGGGGTGCGACGAACGGACGACGCGGCGGAGTTTCGGGGCGATGCCTTCGTTCCTGACGGTCCAGTCCTCGTGTCCGTGGCCCTCCCGAAACGCGGTTGTCGGAAAGTCGTCGGGCGCCCTCTTGTCCTGTCAATCTTTAGTTGCGGTGTCCGGAGCGGACGACCGGGGCTGCGACCTTTCCTGTAAATAGGGTGCTCTGGTCGTGTCGGTCGAAGAAGCCGCGCGGCCGAAGGCAGATCCGTCGCCGTTCCTTGTCCGGTGAGTCCGTGAACGAGCCGTTTTGTCTGTCCGTCCGGCGAGGACCGTTTCCGTTGCGGCCGGTGGTTTTCTTCGTTTCTCTTTCTTTTCCTGTCCGGAATTTTCCCGGCTCCCGATTCTTGTTCTGAAAAATAAAGAGGTATATTTGCGCAACCGTTTGCACGACGGGTGCGTCGTCCGGGTAACGCTTCGTGTCGCGATGCCGGCCCGGAGGGTCGCATGCTCCGGTCCTTGTCGTCCGGAGGAACGGCGGCGACGGGGCGGATCGGTTCGGAGACTGCCCTGCTTGCATTTCGTTGCAGGAAAGAGTGGAATGAGAAAGGATTTTTATTAATTTTGACGAAAATTTCGATAAAGTGAAATCAATGAAGCATCTTTTGTTCTGTTTGGGACTGCCCGCGATGATGGTGTTGTTCGGGCAATGCGGTAAGGACGACGACGGCGAAGCCGCTCCGACTCCGGGGGGAAACGTTTTCAAATTGTCGGCTTCGAGCTGGACGGTCGCCGCTTCGGGCGGGTCGAAAAACCTCGAACTCGAAGCGCCGGCCGACTGGAACGTTTCGGTGCGTTATACGGAAAGCAAGGACAACTGGCTGGCCGTCGATCCCGTTTCGGGCAAGGCCGGCAAGAAGACGCTGAAACTGGTGGCTGCGGCCAATTCCTCTGCGGAGCATGCGCGGGAGGCCGTGGTGACGGTGAAATGCGGCGAGGAAATCAAGACCGTGGACGTGACGCAGGAGGTTGCGGCGAGTCTTTCCGTGAAACAGACGCTCTACGAAGTCGGCTATGCCGATACGACTGTGACGGTCGAAGTGTCGGCCAACATGGCCTATACGTGTCAGATCAGTCCGTCGGCGACCGAATGGATCGAAGCCGTCGGACCCGAATCGAAATCCGCGCTGCGCGATTCGTCGATCCGCTTCCGGATTCTGGCCAACGAGACCAACCGGTCGCGTTCGGGTGCCGTCAGCATCGTTCCCGAAAAGGGCAAGCGCGTCGACATCACGGTCAATCAGGCCGGCATGCCCCGTTTCTCGATTTTTCAGTTGAACCTGTGGAAAGAGTGCACGCAGGTGCCGGGAGCGTTCGATGCGCTGGTCGATCAGATCGTGGCGCTCCAGCCCGATTTCGGCACGTTCTGCGAACTGTATAAGGGCGGCAGCGAGGCCATCATGCCGCAGCTCGTCACGGCGTTGGCCCGAAAAGGGCTGACCTACTACCAGACGACCGTCGAGGGCCGTGCGCTGCTTTCGAAATATCCCATTGTCGAGAGCAAGCGCATCAACGCGTGGATGTTCAAGGGCGTCTGCAACGTCGACGGACGCCGCATCGCGATCTACCCGTCGCACTCGCAGTACATCTATTATTCCTGCTATTACCCGCGCGGGTACAACGACGGCGGCGACAACGACGACTGGAGCAAGATGCCCGGAGGCCCCAACACCGATGTGGAGACGATTCTGCGGCGCAACGAGCTTTCGGGACGTCCCGAATCGGCCCGGCAGATGATGGCCGACGCGAAGAAGGAGATCGCCGACGGAGCCCTCGTCTTTTTCGCCGGCGACCTCAACGAGCCCTCCCATCTGGACTGGGGCGAGGATACCAAAGACCTGTGGGACCACAACGGATGCGTCGTCGAGTGGCAGACTTCGAAATATTTGGAGAGCGAAGGATGGCTGGACGCCTACCGGGTCGTCTATCCCGATGCCCGGAAATATCCGGGGCTGACATGGCCCTGCGACAATAAGGACGTGGCCGTGAGTGCTCTGGCGTGGGCGGCCGAGGCCGACGAAAGGGACCGCATCGATTTCATCTACTATTATCCCTCTGAAGGACTGACCTTGCAGAGCATCTGCATCGTGGGACCTGCGGGCGGCATCGCGCGCAGCGAGCGCGTCACGGAGGAACATCTCGACGAGGTGATCGAGCCCTTCGGCGGCCGCTGGCCGAGCGACCATAAGGGATTGTTGGCCACTTTCATCCTTTCCGAACGGTAAATCCCGCATCGCAGGACGGCGGATGCGAAATATTGCTCAAAAAAAGTTCCGAGGCGGCTTGAATAAGTGCGAAAAAAACATATTTTTGTATTCGTTTTCCGACTGAATCGACAACTTAGAACCAAATTATTAACCTAAAAGTCTGATTATGAAAAGAATCTTCTTACTGAGTCTGCTGGCTGCGTTGTCCGTCGGACTGTGGTCGTGCGAAAAGGACGACGACGCTCCCGGCTACGCTTTCCGCTTGGTCAACGGCGACATGTCCGATGCGACGGCATGGACCGTTTTCTCGGCGCAAACCACCAAGGACTTCATTCTGGAAACTCCCGCCGACTGGACCGTCGAGTTCGAGTACGGACAAGGGGGAGGGCAGGGCTGGCTGACCTCGAATTACACCGAAGGCAAGCCCGGTCATTATGTGCTGGCGCTCACCGCGAGCAAAAATACCAACATGACCGAACGGACCGCCGTGGTGAAAGTGCTCTGCGCAGGGCAGGCCAAAACCCTCGCCGTGACGCAGAACAGCCTCGAAGGCCTCACGATCGAAACGTCCCGCTATACGGTGACGCACGGCGATACGACGCTGGCCATCACCGTTTCGGCCAACACGAACTTCGTGTACGAAATCTCCGCGTCGGCCAAAAACTGGATCACTCCGGTGGAAGAGGCTCCGGAAGCCAAGGCTACGACCGATACGGAAGTCCGTTTCGCCATCGCGCGCAACACGCTGCCCGTTCCCCGTTCGGGTATCATCACCTTCACGCCCAACCCCGGCGAGGGTAGCGTCGAAGTGACGATCCGTCAGGATGCGTTCCCCGTCGAACCCATCGAAGAACAGTACGCGTTGTTCGAAGGTTCGGTGCTCGGCAACGTATCGTACATGAAAAACGCCGACAACTCCATCGACGCATGGTTCGTCAAACCGACGCCCAAGCAGATCCAGAGCGAAAAACACATGTACAACGGCACGGGTTGGTGGTACGCCATTCTCGACAATACGAACGACAGACATTTCGGTAGCGAACAGTATGATTTCAGCGAAGGCCCTATCGGTATGCACTTCGAAGCGACCATCGCTTTCACGGAACTCTGCTATCGCGGTTTCGGTCCCAAGAGTCAGGTGGCTCTCTATCCTTGGGACACCGACTATAAGACGTCGATTGCCAAGACTCCGATCTTCTCGACTGAATGCCCCTCTGCCGGTGGTTGGTTTTACGCTACCGACGGCAACACCGTGCTGCCTGCCGGCGAATACCTGTTCGTCGTGACCGGAGATGCCGGGGCTGGTGTATGGTATACCGTCGAAGAGAAAGCCGTTTTGGCCGAAGGTTTCGTGAACGGACAGTCTTCCAACAAGTTCATTTCGCTGTCGTACAACGGTAAGTACGAGAACCCCAACGTCGGCTTCGGCGACTTTGTGGCAATCGATTACACCAACATCGTCCGTGCCCGTTCGACCGACGGCGGTAAGACGT
This sequence comes from uncultured Alistipes sp., assembly GCA_910583985.1. Classification (GTDB taxonomy): domain Bacteria; phylum Bacteroidota; class Bacteroidia; order Bacteroidales; family Rikenellaceae; genus Alistipes_A. The sequence goes on along the minus strand of CAJTYA010000023.1, from coordinate 13,748 downwards.
GGAGCGCTCCCAAGGCGATCTTCTCGCTGAACAAGGCCAAGCTGGATATCGCCGACCTCGCGCGGTTGACGAACGTTTCCGTGGCTTATGCGAACGGTAAATATTACGCTGCGCTGTCCGGAGCCAAGACCGGCATCGTGCTCGCAGAGGGTACGTCCGACGACGACTGGACGCTCGCATCGGACGAAGAAGTGTTCGGCGACAAGCCCTGCTCGTACATCGTCAGAGGCGGTACGCATTACATCTATTACATCAAGGACGGCGACGTATACGTGGCTACGAAAGGCGATGGCGGCAAGTTCGCCGAAAAAGGCATCGTCCTCGAAGTGCCCGAAGGCGTGTCCAATGTTTCGGTCGCCTACAATACGGCCAAATCGCGGTTCGAAATGATCTATGCTCAGAACGGCGTCGTGTACAAGGTCTTCTCGGCTACGGGTACCGAAGCGTTCGGCGATGTGGACGGCCTGATCCCCGGCGGTCTGAACGAAGGTATCACGTATGTCGACTATTTCGCAGGCATGGACGGTTCGATTGCCGACGCCGACCTGTGGATCGGCTACGTGACCTCCAAAGGCGCGTGGGTGCTGCCCGTGAAATAAGCGGATCGCGAGAGCGATTTCCGATAGAAAGAAGTCGGGCCGGAGTAACTCCGGCCCGACTCTTTTTATTTTTTCCACAACTCCGATTTCGAGGGAGACTTTTCCGGTGATAGGGCGGGAAATTCGGCGGTCGTATTCTCCGGCGTGCTCCTGTGCCGGGCTGCGACGGGCCGATACGCCCGTCGTTTCTGCGGTCACGGGCTTGCGCGTTCGGACCGGGCTTCTCTCGGCAGCGGGTTGCGTTCGTCATCGGGTGGCACGGATGCGTGCGCTTTTTGTCGGCATGTCGGTACTGTACTGCCGAGGAAAGGTTCTTTCCCGAAATGTGCGGCCGTCCCCTTTTCGTTCGGTCGAGGGGACGGGCCCGGCCGGCCGCCGGAATGAATGCCGGTTCCGTCCTGTCGTTATCGTGCTCGTTCCGGTATGCGGGTGCGATAAGTCTTGCGGCGGGAAAGGGCTGCGACAGGCCCGTTTTCGTCCGGTGTTCGCTCGCCTTTCCGGAAGGGGCGTTTTTCGTCCGTTCGGCTTCGGGAGGGACTCGATGTGCCGGTGTCGGTGTTTCTGGCAGGCATCGTCGTAGACTCGGATGCGGACGGCGGGACGACCGGGCGGGATTCCGGAAAAAAGTCGGCTGTGTCGCGGCGTGCGGGTTCTGTCTTAGCGGGGGCGGAAGGCGCGACGATGTGCTGTTCGCTCGAAACCTCTAATTTATTGTCTGCGGGCGGGCGAAAATGCGGGTCGTTTAGAATGCTTTTATTATATTTGCAATCGGTTGCACGGACTTCGGGTCCGGGCGACGGAAGCTATGAAAACGAAAAAGACCTCCATTTACGACATCGCCCGCGTGCTGGGCGTTTCGACTTCGACCGTTTCGCGGGCGTTGCAGGACAATCCGGCCATCAGCGCTGAGGTGCGCGACCGGGTGCGGAAAACGGCCCGCGAAATGGGCTACCAGCCCAATATGTTCGCCGTTAACCTGCAACGGGGCAGTACACGGACCATCGGCGTCGTCGTGCCGATGGTGAGCCGCAACTTTTTCTCGATGGCCATAGACGGCATCGAGCAGGTTGCCTCGGAGGCCGGCTACGACGTATTGATCTACCAGTCCAAGAACGATGCGGAGCGGGAAGCCCGTATTCTGAACGACCTGCAACGGGGCAGGGCCGACGGCGTGATCGCCTCGGTGGCTTCCTGCGGCGGCGACTATGCCTGTTACCGGGCGCTGGAGCCGTACGGTATGCCGCTGGTGCTGTTCGACCGCCATGTCGAAGGCCTCGCGTCCGGCACGGTGCTGCTCGACGACCGCCTCGGAGCGTTCGAAACGGTCGAACATCTCATCGGGCAAGGATTCCGGCGCATCTATCATTATGCCGGCTCGCAGCAGACGAGCATCTGGCGGAACCGCCGGCAGGGGTACGAGGAGGCCATGCGGGCCCACGGCATCGAGGTGCATCCGCAGTGGATCGTCGGCGGACAGACGACCGAGGAGGGCGGGGCCGAGGCCATGGAACGGTTGATCGCGGCGGACGATCTGCCCGAAGCGATTTTTTTCGCCGGCGACTTTGCGGCACTGGGGGCGTATAAGGTGCTCCGGAAACACGGCCTGCGGGTACCCGACGACATGGCGTTGGCCGGATTCGCCAACGAGCCGTTCTGCGATCTGATCGCGCCGCGCTTCACGTCGGTCGACCAGTCCGGCTACGAAATGGGAGGCCTTGCCGCGAAGATGCTGCTCGACAGGCTCGGCGGAGCGCCCTATGCCGACATCGTGATTCCGCCCCGGCTCATCGTGCGGGAATCTTCTCTGAAAAAACGATAACTTTTTAAGCGATAGCACATGCAATACGAAGAACGTTATGCCGCGCACCCCGACGACGTGAAGGGGTACGACACCGAGCGGCTCCGCAGGGAGCACCTGATTGAAAATCTGTTCGTGCCGGACGATATCCGTCTGGTCTATACCGGTTACGACCGCCTGATCGTCGGCGGAGCCATGCCGCAGAGCCGGCCGCTGGAGCTGACTCCCATCGACCCGCTCAAAGCGCCTTTCTTTCTGCACCGGCGCGAGTTGGGCATCATCAACGTCGGCGGCCGGGGAACCGTCCGTGTCGGGGACGAAACTTTCGTACTGGACTACAAGGAGGCGCTCTACGTCGGCAAGGGCGACCGTCCGGTCGTGTTCGAATCTGACGATGCAGCCGCTCCGGCCCTGTTCTATCTGAACTCGGCTCCGGCCCACACGGCCTATCCTGACCGCAAGGTGACCAAGAGTGATGCCGTGGTGGCCCGTTTAGGGTCGTTGGAAAATTCCAATGATCGGACGATCAATAAGCTGATCGTGTCTCAGGTGCTGCCGACCTGTCAGTTGCAGATGGGCATGACCGAACTGCACACGGGCAGCGTGTGGAACACGATGCCCGCCCACACGCACAACCGCCGGATGGAGGCCTATTTCTATTTCGAAGTGCCCGAAGGCGATGCGGTCTGCCATTTCATGGGCCGGCCCGACCAGACGCGGCACATCTGGATGAAAAACCGTCAGGCCGTCATTTCGCCCGCGTGGTCGATCCATTCGGCCTGTGCGACGCACAATTATACGTTTATCTGGGGCATGGCCGGCGAAAACCTCGACTACGGGGATATGGATACCTGTGCCGCGACCGATTTGAAATAAGGCGATATGCGTACACCGTCGCTCCGGTGGTACGGCTCTTCGATCCGAGGAGAGTCGTCCGGCGGGTCGGGCGAATTTTCGAGCCGGGTTCCTTCCCGTCTCTGTGAGACCAGCGGGGAAGACCGCTGAAAAGGGGCGGTGTGCGATCTGTAAAATATAAGAAAATTGAAAACGATGAGTGTACTCGATCTTTTTTCGCTCGAAGGCGAAGTGGCCTTGGTGACGGGCGGAACGCACGGCCTCGGCATGGCCGTGGCTACGGCGCTGGCCGAGGCGGGAGCGACGTTGGTGATTAACGGGCATTCGGCCGACCGACTCGAAAAAGCGCTGAAAATTTACAGGGACAAGGGTATCGACGCGAAAGGTTACCTGTTCGACGTGACCGACGAAAGGCAGGTGGCCGAGTCGGTCGCGCGGATAGAAAACGAGGTGGGGCCCGTCGGCATTCTGGTCAACAATGCGGGCATCATCAAACGCATTCCGGCACTGGAGATGACGCTGCCGGAGTGGAACGACGTGATCGCGACGGACCTCACGGCGCCTTTTCTGATGTCGCGGGCCGTGGCTGCCGGCATGATCCGGCGCGGCCGCGGCAAGATCGTCAACATGTGTTCGATGATGAGCGAGGTGGGACGCAACAGCGTGACGGCCTATGCGGCGGCCAAAGGCGGCCTGAAGATGCTGACGAAGAACCTCGCCACCGAGTGGGCTTCGCACAACATTCAGGTCAACGGCATCGGTCCGGGTTATTTCGCCACCGAGCAGACGGCTCCCATCCGGGTCGACGGCCATCCGTTCAACGATTTCATCGTCGGCCGGACGCCGGCCTCGCGCTGGGGCGATCCGGAGGATCTGGGCGGAACGGCCGTCTTTCTGGCTTCCCGCGCCTCCGATTTCGTGAACGGTCATATCCTGTACGTGGACGGCGGTATTCTGGCATCGTTAGGGCGGGCCGCCAACGAATATTAATCGAAGGAAAAAATGAAGAAGAACGTTATGGTTTGGGCGGCCTGCGTGGCCGGACTGGTCGCGTGCGGCGACCGGGGAACGCTCGTGTCCGTCGCGAATCCGACGGAGCAGTTCCGGGAAAACGAAATCGTGGCCGTACCTTGGGTCGAAATCGGCGCCGGACACACAGAAGCGGATCCGCAGAACGTGATCGTGCTCTCGGCCGCGGGCGATACGCTGCCTTCGCAGGTGATTTTCGACGGCGGGGAGACGCCCGTGGAACTCATCTTCCCGGCGACGGTCGAAGCCTCCGGAACGTCGGATTACCGGATCGTGACCGGCGCCGCGCCCGAATTTCCGCCCCGCGCCTACGGCCGTTACGTGCCGGAACGCTTGGACGATTTCGCGTGGGAGAACGACCGGATCGGCTTTCGGATGTACGGTCCGGCGCTCGAAGCGACCGGCGAGATCAGCAACGGCATCGACATCTGGCTCAAACGCACCGAAGAGATGGTCGTAGACCAGTGGTACCGGGACGGCGACTATCACACCGACCACGGCAAAGGGCTCGACTGCTACAAGGTGGGCCGCACGTTGGGGGCCGGTGCGATGGCACCCTATGTGCACGACACGGTCGTGCTGGGCAACAACTACGTCTCCTACCGCATACTGGACCGAGGACCGCTGCGCATCGCTTTCGAGCTTGCCTACGCACCCTATGAGGCGGGCGGAGTGACGGTGAACGAGAAGCGGATCGTTTCGCTCGATGCGGGCGATGCGTTCAACCGGATCACCGAGCTGTACGACCGCTCGTTCGACGCGGTGGCCGGTATCGTGCTGCACGGCGAGGGAGAGGTGTTGCAGGAAGAAGGGCTGACGGCCTATTGGGAACCGCAGCAGAGCGACAACGGGCATACGGCCGTGGCCGTCATCGTGCCCGGCGGAGCTGTCGGACACGAAAACTGCGGCCACCTGCTGACGCCTGCCACGGTCGAGGCCGGCGTGCCGTGCACCTACTATGCGGGTGCGGGATGGAGCAAGGCGGGTTTCGCCGATGCCGCCGCATGGTTCGATTTCGTCCGGGCCAAGGCCGAACGCATCGCCCGTCCGTTGCAGGTGAGTGTGCGTTGACGTCGAACCCGGTCCGGTTCGGGAAAAAGGGCATCCGCTTTCGGGCGGATGTCCTTTTTTGTATCTGCGCTTTTCGGGGCTGTTTGGCGATTTTTTCGGGCCGGCGGTTGGTTTCTGCGGTCCCTTCGTCCGAAGAGTGCGTTTCCTGTTCGGTCGCAGCGGCTTGCGGCGGGACGATAATGCCGTCGTCTTTTCGCGTGTACGTCGAAAAATCTGTCCGGAAATACGGTACCTCCCGCGGGTCACGGTTTTCCGCAGGGCCGCGGGGTGCCGGAGGAGTGGATGGTGTTCGGGAGTGAGAGGCCAAGGCGCCGAGCTGCATGCCTTTCCCGTCTATCCGCACGGGACGGTGTGCCGCTCGGCGAAGGCACTTTGAACCCGTCGGGTGCCGCGGCCGCACGGCGGCGGTTCGTTTCGGGAGGAAGCGTAGCCATGCGATAGCTGCGAGTGCACGTCGCTCGATTCCCGAATGGCTGGCGACGGCTCGTCCTGCGTCGGGCCGAAGCGGCGGTCGTACCTTCGAAAACGATGTGCCTTGCACCGTCTCCGGTCCCAAGCCGATCTTCGGTACGGGGGTCCTGTTCCTGACGACGGGGCCGGCCTCCCTTTCGCCCGAAGTCGTCCGGCGACGGTTCCGCATCCGTTTCCCCGTTCGTGCGGTCGTGGAAGCGCGTCGGATCGACACGACAGGCCGAGTCTGCGTGTCCGCATAGGCGGATCGGTCTTCGCGTTGGGGCGTAGCATGAACGGCGTATGCGGAATCGTTCTTGCTTTTCGTGGAAATGTCGGGATGCGCTCCGGTTTCTTGCGATGGCTGACGGAAGAAAAAAGAAGTTCGAAGCGCATGGGGGAATGTAGGTTTTCTGGGACGAGGTATTTTCAATAAAAATTATTTTTATTAACTTTGACTGTTTTCGTTTTTTCGGCGGAAGGGGGGGCAGAAGAAGAAAGGGGAGCGCCGTGCGGCACATACGGACACGAACGACAACGAACTCTATACCTAAAACCTTTCAACCGTTATGAGTGAAACTCCACCTATTTTTTGGATCGTACCGGCAGCCTCGCTGATCGCGCTGGGATTCGCATGGTACTTTTTCCGCACGATGATGCGGGCGAGCGAAGGCACTTCGCGCATGCAGGAAATCGCTTCGCACGTCCGTCAGGGCGCGATGGCCTATCTTCGGCAACAGTACCGTGTCGTCGTCGTCGTCTTTCTCGTGCTCGCGTTGTTTTTCGCCTTTCTGGCCTACGGGTTGGGCGTACAGAACGGCTGGGTGCCGTTCGCGTTCCTGACCGGCGGGCTCTTCTCCGGACTGGCCGGCTATATCGGCATGCGCACGGCGACCTATGCTTCGGCACGGACGGCCCATGCCGCGAGCCGGTCGCTCGACAGCGGTCTCCGCATCGCGTTCCGCAGCGGGGCCGTGATGGGACTCGTCGTCGTGGGGCTCGGTCTGCTGGATATTTCGATCTGGTATGTCGTGCTCAATCACTTCGTCGAAGCGACGGGTGCCCAGAAGCTCATGATTATCACCACGACGATGCTGACCTTCGGCATGGGAGCCTCCACGCAGGCGTTGTTCGCCCGTGTGGGCGGCGGAATCTACACGAAAGCCGCCGACGTGGGCGCCGATCTGGTGGGTAAGGTCGAGGCGGGCATTCCCGAAGACGATCCGCGCAACCCGGCCACCATCGCCGACAACGTGGGCGACAACGTGGGCGACGTGGCCGGTATGGGGGCCGACCTCTACGAAAGCTATTGCGGTTCGATTCTGGCCACGGCAGCGCTCGGAGCGGCCGCGTTCGCCGGCGACATGCAGATGCAGGCCGTGCTGGCGCCGATGTTGATCGCCGCTGTGGGCATCGTGCTCTCCGTGCTGGGTATCTTCTTGGTCCGCACCAAGGAGGGCGCCTCGATGAAGCAGCTGCTCGGTGCGCTGGGAACGGGCGTCAATACCAGCTCCGTGCTGATTGCCGCCTGCACGTTCGGCATCCTGTATATGTTGCAGATCGAAAACTGGGTGGGTATTTCCTGCTCGGTGATCGTGGGACTGGTGGCGGGCGTCATTATCGGACAATCCACCGAATACTATACCTCGCACTCCTACAAACCGACGCGTAAAATTGCCAAGAGTGCCGAGACGGGACCCGCCACGGTCATCATTTCGGGCATCGGCATGGGAATGATTTCGACGGCCATCCCCGTCGTGACGATCGCGCTGGCCATCGTGCTGGCTTACCTGTGCGCGACGAATTTCGACATTCAGCATATGATCAGCGCCGGAAACATCGGCAAGGGCCTCTACGGAATCGGCATCGCCGCCGTGGGCATGCTCTCGACGCTCGGCATCACGCTGGCTACCGATGCCTACGGACCCATCGCCGACAATGCCGGCGGCAACGCCGAAATGAGCGGTCTCGATCCCGAAGTGCGCAAGCGGACCGATGCCCTCGACGCGCTGGGCAATACGACGGCCGCCACCGGCAAGGGCTTCGCCATCGGTTCGGCCGCGCTGACGGCGCTGGCGCTGCTGGCCTCGTATATCGAGGAGGTGAAAATCGGCATGCAGCATGTCGGCCGTCAGGCCGTCGAGCTGGCCGACGGAACGAGCAAGGCGCTCACCGAGTGCAACATCCTCGATCTGATGGATCATTTCCAGATCACGCTGATGAATCCCAACGTGCTCATCGGCGTTTTCGTCGGAGCGATGATGGCGTTCCTGTTCTGCGGACTGACGATGAACGCCGTGGGACGCGCCGCACAGAGCATGGTCTCCGAAGTGCGCCGGCAGTTCCGTGAAATCAAGGGCATCCTCGAAGGCAAGGCGACGCCCGACTATGCCCGCTGCGTGGAGATTTCGACAAAGGGTGCGCAGCGCGAGATGCTCTTCCCGTCCATTCTGGCCATCGTCGTGCCGGTCGTCGTCGGATTCGTTTTCGGCGTGGCCGGAGTCATGGGGCTGCTCATCGGCAGCCTGAGCGCCGGATTCGTGCTGGCCGTTTTCATGGCCAATTCGGGCGGAGCGTGGGACAATGCCAAGAAATACATCGAAGAGGGCAATTTCGGCGGCAAAGGATCGGATAACCACAAGGCGACCGTCGTGGGCGACACGGTGGGCGATCCGTTCAAGGATACGTCCGGCCCTTCGCTCAATATCCTCATCAAACTCATGAGCATGGTCTCGATCGTCGTGGCGGGACTCACCGTGTCCTACCATTTGCTCTGATGCCGGTTTCGTGAACGCAACAGGAGGGCGTCTTGTTTGACAAGGCGCCCTCCTTTTTCGTATTTTGGACTCGTGCTTTCGTCCGGCAAAAAAAGCGAGCAAACTCGCTTTTTGCCTTCGCTCGTTCGTGTCTTCCGGGACGGCGTGCGTGCGGTGTCCGGACCGTCGGCCCTGCCTCCGGAAGCATCTTTTCGAAAAAAGAGATCGGAACGAGACGCTGCGGGGCGGATATGCCCGATCCTGTCGTCCCGAATCGCGGAGCCGCAGGCGGAGGCTCTTTCCGGTCTGTCGAAAACCGCCTCGCGTCCCGCCGTCCCTTCCGGGGAACCGTCCTGACGCCGCATTTCGTTCCCTCGTATGTTTTGCCCGCCGGACGAAATGCGTTCGATGCGCTTTATTTTCGGGGATTAAAAGTGTATCTTTGTGCTCCGGTCCGATCCGGATACTAAACCCGAACCACAGAATGAAACGTCTATTGCGATTGTTGCCGGCCGTAGCGGCCGTCGTGTGGCTTTCCGCGCCACGGGCTTCCGCACAGGAAGTCGTATGGGGAGCCTCTTTCGATTTCTTTTTCGATAACAGGGAATACAAAAGTGCGATCAACTGGCCCCAGACGCTTTTCGGCGCCCGCATCGCACCCGAATTGGGTGTTAGTTGGGACGACGGCCGCCATACGTTGATGATGGGTTACAGCATGTTGGCCAATTTCGGAGCCAAGCCGTTCCAGACCGACAACGAACTTTTCGGTTATTACCAGTACGCTTCGCCCCGCTTCCGGGCATGGGCCGGCGTCATTCCGCGCAACAGGACGATAGGCGATTATCCGAGCGCCTTTTTCAGCGACTCGGTCCGCTATTACGATCCCAATCTGACCGGGCTCCTGCTGCAATACGTCGGCGGGCGGGGGTATGTCGAATTCGGATGCGACTGGAACAGCATGATTACCGACGACAGGCGCGAGAAGTTCCTGTTGTTTTCGTCCGGTCGGATCAATAAGGGACTTTTCTATGCGGGCTATCATCTTTCCATGTACCACCATGCCGGACGCAACAACGAGGAGGACGGGGTCGTGGATAACGTGTTGCTGCATCCCCACGTGGGGCTCGATCTCGCCCGCGTGGCCGGTATGGAGGTCCTTTCGGTGCAGGGAGGGTGGCTTCAGGCCTTTCAGAACGACAGGAAATACGTGGGCGAATACGTGACGCCGGGAGGTTTCCAGCTCGAAGTCAAGGCGCAGATGTGGAAGTTCGGCATCTTCAATACGCTGTATGCCGGCAAGAACCTGATGCCCTATTTCGTCGGCGATCCCGATCTGGACTACGGGCCCGGCCTCTATTGGGGCGAGCCTTGGTACCGGACGACGAGCGATGTCTACGACCGTCTCGAAATCTACTGGCAGCCCGTCCATAACGAACAGATGAAGCTCCGCGTGGCTTCCGTGCATCATTACGACGGAAAGAAATGGGGCTGGCAGCAGAAGGTGCTCTTCTCGGTCAACCTCGGCCAGCGGAAAATGTTCGGCAAAAAACGGAGCGCCTGCTGCCGTCCCGAATAATCGCCATGACTGTCGCCAACCGAACGAATTACCACAGCCATTGCTCGTTTTGCGACGGCAAGGCGCCCATCGGGGACTTCGTGGCCGAGGCCGTGCGCCGGGGATTTACCTCCTACGGCGTCTCTTCGCATGCGCCGCTGCCGTTCTCCGCGCCGTGGACGCTCGACAGGGAGAGGGTGGGGGAATACCTCGCCGAAATCGCCCGGCTGCAGGACCTGTACGCCGGCCGCATCGAGCTCTATGCCGGTATGGAGATCGACTACCTCGACGAGACGTGGAACCCCGCCTCGCCGTATTTTCAACAGTTGCCGCTCGATTACCGCATCGGGTCGGTACACCTGCTGCGCGCGCCCGACGGGAGCATCGTCGACATCGACACGGCGGAGGAGCCGTTCGCCCGGAACCTTGAGGCGCATTTCGGCGGCGATCTGCGCCATCTGGTCGAGGCCTATTTCGACAAGCTGATCCGCATGGTCGAGACAGGTGGGTTCGACTTCGTGGGCCATGCCGACAAGATGTCCTACAACGCGTCGTTTTGCGAGAAGGGCCTCCGGGAGAGGACGTGGTTCAGGGATAAGCTGAGGGCTTATTTCGAGCGCATCGCCGCCTGCGGACGGATGGTCGAAATCAATACGAAGAAATACGGATCGTGCGGCGTGTTCTTCCCGCATCGCGATCTTTTCGGCTGGCTGCGCGAACTGCGCATTCCTGTGACGGTCAATTCGGATGCCCACCGTCCGGAGCGGATCGACGAGGGACGGAGCGAGGCGCTGGCCGCGCTGTACGATGCCGGAATCCGCACGGTGGCGGAACTGCGCGCCGGCCGGTGGACCGAGGTGCCGATCGACCGGCCCTGAGAGAAACGTGCCCGGAGAAGCGTCGGAGCCGGGTTTGGAAACGACACAACCTAAAATTTACGACCATGATACGAAAACTTATCCGTATTTCTGCCGCCGTCGGGCTGGCGGCCGGCCTGTCCCTGTGGACGGGCTGCGATTCGGGAACGCGCCCGGAGGCGGAACCCGCGCCCCGGATCGTCAACATCGTCAATTTCGTCCGGGACATCGAGCCCCGCCCGGTCGGCATTTCCTCGGACGACCTCTATGAGGCGACCCTTCAGGAGGCCGAGCTGCTGAAGCGTTACGGTCTGCCGGGCACTTTCCTTTTGCAGTACGATGCGATGATCGACCCGCGTTATCAACGACTGATGAAGGAGGGCCTGAGCGAAGGTTCCGAAATCGGCGCGTGGTGGGAAATCACGCAGCCGCACGTCGAGGCGGCCGGCATCGAGTGGCGCGGCATCTATCCGTGGGATTGGCATGCCGACGTCGGATTCTCTTCGGGGTATACGCCCGAAGAGCGCGAAAAGCTCGTCGACGCCTATATGGCGAAATTCAAGGAAATTTTCGGGTATTATCCCTCTTCGGTGGGTTCGTGGTTCATCGACGCGCACACGCTCGCCTACATGGCCGACCGGTACGGCATCGTCGCTTCGTGCAATTGCCGCGACCAGATCGGCACGGACGGGTATACGCTCTGGGGCGGTTACTGGAACCAAGCCTACTATCCCAGCCGCCGCAATGCCTATATGCCGGCCCAGAACGCAGGGGAGCAGATCGACGTGCCCGTGTTCCGCATGCTGGGCAGCGATCCGATCAACCAGTACGACAGCGGACTGGGTTCGCCGGTGCAGGGCGTCGAGACGCTCGAACCCGTGTATACGGCGGGCGGAGGCAGTCCCCGGTGGGTCGACGTCCATTTCAGGACGATTACCGACGGTCCCTGTCTGGCTTTCCAGTACGTGCAGGTCGGACAGGAAAACTCCTTCGCGTGGCCGCGGATCGGACCGGGTCTGAAATATCAGGTCCATGCGGTCGATTCGCTCGCGAAAGCGGGAAAGGCGACGGTGCAGACGTTGGCCGAGTCGGGGCGTTGGTTCAAGGAACGTTTCCCCGTTACGCCGGCTACGGCCGTGACGGCTTTGGAAGACCCGAAGGCCGCCGGTCGCAAGAGCGTATGGTTCGACAGCCGTTTTTATCGGGCCAACCTGCTTTGGAACGGCGGGCGGTTCGGTTTCCGCGATATCCATCTGTTCGACGAACGGTTCGAATCGGACTATCTGAGGCGTCCGGGCACGTCGACGCAGTGTTTCTATACGACTTTGCCGCTGGTGGACGGCTTCGACTGGAGTACGGCGACCGACACGGCGGGATTGTATCTGGCCGCTGCCGATGCGCAGGGACGGATCGTCCCCGTGCCGACGGGCGACCCCGAAGTCTCGGAAACGGCGGCCGGGGAGCTGACCGTATCGACGCCCGTGCTTTCCGGCGGCCGTTGCCGGATCGTGTTCACGGAAGATGCCGTCCGGATCGCCTTGCCGGAAGGTTCGGACCTCCGCTTCGCGCTGAGCGTCGCTCCGGATAAGACGTTGCCGTTCGTCGAGGTCGGCGAACGCCGCATCCGGGCCCGGTTCCGGGATTTCGACTATGGCGTGGAGTGTACGCAGGGCACTCTCGACGCTTCGCATCCGGACTGTATCTGCTTCGTTCCCGACGAAAAGGGCGAACTGACTTTGAATATGTCGGTGCGCTGATTCCGGAACTTTTCGCCGGAATCCGACGCTCCTCACGGATTCGCGGACCGGTCCCTCGTTCGAAGTCGGTGTTCCGCGACGGGGACCGGACTGCGGCGTTTGGGCTCACGTCCGGATGTCGTGCAGAGGACGCCCGGTTTGCGGGACGTTTGCTCCGTCTGTCGTGGTGCTGAGGATATAGACGCTTAACCGGTCGATTCATCCAAAGAATATATGAGACATAGCGTTTTGTAACAAACAAAACTATCCGTTCAAGTCTTTCAGATTTTCGACATTTGAAAGTGCCGTTACGATAATTAATAACCGATGAAAAAGATATTGTTACTTAACGTTCTGTTGGTTTTTCTCTATGGATCGTGTGGGGCTCAAAATCATTCCATAGAGTATTGGCCTTTGATTCGTTATACTCCTAAATTGAGATACGTCGGCGATGGTAAAGAAACGATTCCGGCTGGATACGAATTACCAATACATAGTATATTCCATAATATCTATGGTCGTAATTCTCACAGATATGACACGTCTTATCATTGGACTTTTTTATATTCGTTAAAAGAGGGAACGATCGGAATACAAACCCCATTCGTTCCATACGACAGTACGAGGAAGACTATTCTCCGCATAACAGACACGACGAAAACGGTCTGTCGTATTATCCCTTACGATTCGATTCGGGATCGTATACCGGAAATTATTTATTACGATGAAAAACTTAAAATCGAACCGTATTTACGAAGAAAAAGGAACCGTGAAAACATGATTATCACCAACGACAGTCTGACGATCTATCTGATCAATATTCGGCCGAAACACCTCGAAACGGTTCGAAAGACAGTAACCACACCTGTGGACATGAATTAACGAAATAAGGGCTTGGTAATTCAAGCCCTTATTTTTTCTTTTTATTTCTCTGAACACTGTCATTTTTTATTGGGCTTCTGCTCTTTCCTATCGATTTCCTCAACCACATTGAGCAGCGCCCCCTGCGGTTCGGCGCAGCCGTCCGAGAGAGCGAACAGGT
>CAJTYA010000022.1 GCA_910583985.1 uncultured Alistipes sp. | reverse complement strand
CCGCCGGTCGGAAGGGCGGCTTTTAAACTGTATATATCGTTTTTCGTCTCGGCCTTTTCGGCCCGAAGACGTATAGCTGGAAAAAAGGGAAAGCGGCGGCATGGGCTTGCCCTTCCGGCCGCCCTCACGGAAACCGGCGAGCGCCGCGCACTTTCCCGACTTACAGTGCGATCCCCTGAAACGGGAACCGTACTTTCGGAACAAGAAAAGCACGGCTTCCCGTCCCGGTTCGCCCCCTGTGATCGCAGGTGTGGTATACGGCGAGAAGAATGGGAACACCGTGCAGGATGATGCAATGAAAAGAAGACAGAACCGGCCGCGATGCGAGCTACCACTTCCGAAACGGATAGGCACGAAGCCCCTTTTCAGCTCGTTCCTTGCGGATGTTGCCGATAGGGAAACTAACGAGGCGAACGGGAACCCTGTGTCGGATAACAGTCGGAAGGACGACCGGTAGAGCAACCCGAACCGACCGAAATGAAAAAGCACGGCGTCCCGTTCCCGCCACTCTGCGACTGGCCTAACAAACAGATAGATCGGGAAAGACGGGAACGCCGTGCGGAATGGTACGACGAAAAGAATGAGGAACCGACGGCGACGCGAACCGTCATTTCCTAAACGGACAGGCTCGGAGCCCCGTTCCTGTTCGTTCCTTGCGGATGTTGCCGATAGGGAAACTAACGAGGTGAACGGGAACCCTGTACCGGACGGATCGACCGTAAGGGAACACCACCCCTGCTGCCGGAAAAGCCGGGAGCTGCCGAAACATGACCGGGCAAGAGCCCGTGCGGCAACGACTACACGCCGACCGCACCATCCGGAGGCGGCTGTTTGGGTTTCCGCCGGAGCGGAAGAATCGGTAAATCGGGACGGAGGCCGTAACATACTATCGGGAGAATGACGAGTGAAGGAATCGGGCATCGGTTCGTCCTGCGCAGCTCCCGGCGAGACAGACAATAAAAGGCGAGGGCGCAGGTACAGTCCCTTCTGACCGGCCTTGCGAGCCTTTGGATCGGTAACTGTCCTTACGCCCAAGCCGCCCACGGCACAAGGCCGCAGGCATAGCAAGGGTTTCAGACAAAGTTTATACCGATCTATAAACCTGTTATAACGCTATAACAGTCGCAAGTTTGTCAGAAGGTATAAAGGTTGTCTTAACCTTTAAATAAATATGTTACGGCCGTGGCCGTATTCTTTTCCGCGAAGATACCATAACTTTTCGTCTTTTGAAAGTTTTGGATTCGCCGGAAAACGAAGCGGCGCGGGCATTGTACTTATACAAACGAAGGCTCTGGAAAACCGTTGCGATATAAGCACAAGAGGCCCACGCCGAAAGCATGGAGTCCCAACCAATTTCCTCGCATTCGGCATGAGCCAAAAATGTGAGGGCTACTTGTGCTTTGCTCGCTGCAAAATTTTTCCAGAATTTTCGTTTAGCAAAGCCGACAAACCCGCCGTTTCCGGCGAATCGTTCGTTCCAAAGGTAGCTACATTTTGTAAATATGCAATATCCCGCTGCGGAATTTATATGTTTTTTATTGCAATCGGGTGGTTTCCACCCTCTCGAAAGGAAAAACCGACGGATTTCGCCCCGGATTCTTCCGTCGCCGAACGGACGGGGAGCCCGTTTCCGGTCCTTTCCCGCTCCGCCAAGGCAGAGCGGACGGCGCGGGGAGAACGGCCCCCCTGCCGGAAAGTCCGGTGCGGGCGTCGCGATCTGTAAGCAGTGAAAGCTCCTGAAAACCGGCCGCCCTATGAGTCCGAGTCCGAACCGCTTTCGGACCGAGCCGCATTCCTTTATGAAGATGCTGTAATATTTCGGTTCTCGAAAGGCCCTGATCTGTCGGAAAGCAAAGCGATGCGGAGAGAGGGTCCCCTGCCGGAAAGATCCGGTGCGGGCGTCGCACTTATACTTCGTTAAGGGCTCCGGTAAACCGTCGAGAGTACGGACACAATGCGCCCGCGCCGTCGGACATGAAAGTCGTCCGGCTCCCCGCATTCGGCATGTGCCCGAAGATGCGAAGGACTTTTCCCGCGCTTCGCCGGAGGGGAGGCCGCGCGAAAACGGGCCGCGCCCAGCCTATCTTGCGGGGCCGGATATTCGATTCGACGGACAGTTCGGCACTTTCCTATGCGGCCGTGGGAATCGAGGGAAAGAGAGTCGGAGTCCTTACGGACAGCAGCGGAAATTTCGCTTTCCCGCTTTCGGATACGGTTTCCCTCGATGACAGCCTGACGTTTTCTTTGGTCGGATACGAACCTGCGAAACGGAGAATCGCCGAGTCATTCGGTTCGGACACTCTGGTCGTAGGATTGCAGCGAAAAAATTACGGAATCGCCGAAACGGTCGTCTTGCCGGGCAAGACCCGACGTGTCAGAATGGGGCGGAGCAAAGTGAACACCGTGTTCGGTACGAACTTTTTCGACGGTCCCGATCCCGTGGGAAAAGAATGCGGCATGTTGCTCGAAAGCAAATACGATTGCAGGGTATCCCGTCTGAATTTCTACATCGGTCGCAACGGATTCGAGCATGCCCTGTTCCGCCTGACGTTCTACACGGTCGAAGACGACCGCCCGGCCGTGCCCGTCACGGACAAAGACATCCGGTTCGAAATAAACGACCGGCGCGACGGATGGATCGGACTCGATTTGAACGCCGCGGACATTCGCCTGAAACCCGGAAAATTCGCCGTAACGCTGACCCTGTTGGAATATTCCGGAGCCGACGAAGCCCGGAAAGGACTCGAAATGCCTATTGCCGTTCCTGCCCGGCGCGGGGTAATCACCAAAGACCATGTGCAGGGACATTGGTACAGAGACAGTATGGCGGTCTCCCTTTTCGTCGAAGCCGCGGCTTACGTCGGTCGATGATTCTTCCGCTGCGCCTGCGGAGGGACGAGCCGGCGATCAGTTGAAAATGACGGTCTTATTCTTGTAGACCAGTACCTTGCGTTCGATGTGCTTCTGCACGGCGCGGGAGAGGACGATTTTTTCGAGGTCTTTCCCCTTGTTGACCAGATCGGAGACGGTGTCCTTGTGCGTGATGCGGACGATGTCCTGTTCGATGATCGGCCCCGCGTCGAGCTCCGTGGTCACGTAGTGACTCGTCGCGCCGATGATCTTCACGCCTCGCTCGAAGGCGGCATGGTAGGGGCGGGCGCCGATGAATGCGGGCAGGAACGAATGGTGGATGTTGATGATGCGGTTGGGGTAGGCGGCGATCATCTTCTCGGAGACGATCTGCATGTAGCGGGCCAGCACGATGAAATTGACCTTGTGTTCGGCCAGAAGCTCCATCTCGGCCTGCTCCTGCCGGGCCTTGTTGTCGGGTGAGACGGGGAAGCAGCGGAACGGGATGTCGAACCGCCGGGCGATGTGCTCCAGATCGGGGTGGTTGCTGACGATCAGCGGAATATCGACGTTCCACTCGCCGGCCGTGTAACGGGCCAGCATGTCGTACAGGCAGTGCGACATTTTCGAGACGAACACGGCCATGCGCGGCTTGGCGTCCGAAAAATAGAGCCTGAAATTCATGCCGTACTTGACGGCGTACAGCGTGCGGAAGTAGTCCTCGATCTTTTCGCGCGGAATCAGGAAGTCGGACAACTCCCATGCGATGCGCATGAAAAACACGTTCTCGACACGATCCACGTATTGATCCAAATAGACGATATTGCCTTTGTTGACGGTGATGAAATCCGTCACTTCGGCCAGAATGCCGGGTTTGTCCGGACAATGCAGCAACAGTTGGGCCTCCTCTTTCATCCTCTCCGGGTTCGGTTTTACGGCGCAAAGGTACGAAAATTCGGCCGTTATGCAACTGTGCGCCACGGGGACGGCGACCGGGTCTTCGGCGGAGCGTCCGTTTCGCCGCATTTATATTAGAATCGAGTCCCTGACAGGAAAAATGCGGCATTCTGGCCTGAAATTGGATAGGTTACGCTTGCGTACCGCTATCGACCGAAGGATGAAGAAAGTTTTCAAATACCTGCTCGGATTCGTTCTGGGCATACTCGCGCTGTTTCTGCTGCTCTCCGTTTCGCTCTATCTGCCTCCGGTGCAGCACTTCCTCAAGAACAAGTTGGAAACCACCGTCGCGCGGAAAACGGGGATGACGCTGGCCATCGAACGCGTCCGGCTTGCGTTTCCGCTGAAGCTCTCCGTGAACGACGCGCTCGTGCTGCAACCCGACCGCGACACGCTGCTGCATTGCGGAACGCTCGAAGCCGACGTCGCCCTGTGGCCGCTGTTGCGCAAGGAGGTCGTGCTCAGGAGATTTTCTTTAGATCGTGTGAAGGCCCGGTACCGGGATTCGTTGGGCCGCACGGACCTGCGGGCCGACATCGGGCGGTTCCTGCTGCGGACCGACACGATCGACCTGAAGGGGCGCATGGCTGCGCTGTCGGACATCGAACTCGACAGCGGGAAGATCGTGCTGCTCACGCGGCAGCTTCCCGACGATACGACGGCCGCCGAGGCCGACTCCGTTTCGCCCGGATGGAGAATACGCTCCCGGTCGCTCCGGGTCGCGAACGTCGATTTCACGATGAGCGACACGCCGCAGACGACCCGCATCGGCGCTTTCCTGTCGTCGGGCCGCATCGAGGACGGCGAGGTGGATATGGACGAGCGCCGGGTGGCCGTGCGGAGCGTCGCGCTGACGGGCGGGCGTTACAGCGTACGGTCCGACACGACGGCTGCGGCGCCGGTCGGGGAGGCTCCCCATGCGGAAGAGACGCCCGATTCGGATACGGCCCTATGGAGCGTGGCCGTCGGGCACATCGCGCTGGAAGACAACGCCGTCGAATACGGAGCGTTGCAGGGCGAGCCGAGCGAGGGATTCGATCCCCGCCATATCGTCGTGACCGGCCTGTCGCTCCGTGCCGATTCGATATACAACCGGGGCGGGGACGTGCGGGCCGTGATCGGGGAACTGTCCCTCCGCGAGCGGTGCGGGTTGCAGGTGCGTTCGATGCGGGGCGCCTTTTCGATGGACAGCGCCTACGTCCGGTTGGACGGTTTCCGGCTCGAAACGCTGCGCTCCGAGATCGCGGCCACGCTCTCGGCCGGACGGCTCCCTTCGGGCATGTCCGCCGCCACGCCGGTGAAGGCCGTGCTCTCGGCGAGCGTCGATCCGGAAGAGATCGCCCTGTTCGTCCCGGCGTCGGAACAGATGCGGAAAACGCTCTCCGGCAAGACGCTGACGCTCGACGCCGAGGCGGACGGGACGCTCGACGACCTGCGCGTCGAGCGCCTCCGGATCGACATGCCGGACCATATCCGTCTGAACGCGCGCGGAACGCTCGTTTCGCTGACGGACCTCCCCTCGGTCGGCGGAAACGTGCATGTGGACGCGACGTTCGCGCAGTTGGACTTCCTGCGGCCGCTGCTGCCCGATACGGCGTTGCAAAGACGCCTGCGCATGCCCCGGCACATCGCCCTGAGGGCCGACGTGCGGGCGCAGCGGGGCACGTTCTATCCCGACATCCGTCTGGAAGCCGATTCGGGCCGTATCGCCCTCGGCGGCGAGATGAACCTGCGCAGCGAGCGCTACCGGGTCGATCTGCGTTGTGACAGCCTCCCCTTGGGCCGCTGGCTGCCGGCGGATTCGTTGGGTGCGGCGAGCCTGAGCCTGAATGCCCAAGGGGCGGGATTCGACCCCTTCGCCGCGACGACGACGTTCGACGGGGAGCTGCTCGTGGACCGTTTCGACTATTGCGGAGCCGACTGCGGGGGCATCGGGCTGCGGGCCGGCCTGCGCGAGCATGCACTCGAAGGCGCTCTTTCGGTCCGGAACGCGGCCTTGCGCTCGGAGCTCGGCATAACGGGCGAACTTCGGGAGCAGACGCAGTCGGTCCGCATCGCCGGAACGGTCGACAGTTGCGACCTCTACGCCCTGCATCTGTTGCAGGAGCGGTTCGCTTTCTCGCTCAAACTCGACCTCGCCGCCTCGGCCTCCCGCGAGAAGACTTATACGCTCGCTTTGGAAACCGACGACATCGAACTGCGCTACGGGCCCGACAGGAAGTCGCTTCAGCCCCTCTCGGCCCGCGTCCATGCCGGGGTCGACAGCGTCGGGGCCTCGATGGCTTCGGGCGACATGAAACTGACGTTCCGCTCGCCGCAGGGGACCGATTCGCTCGCGGCCGCATTCTCCCGCACGGCGGCTGCCGTGGCCGGACAGCTCCGTCGCGGCAGCCTCGACATGGATTCCCTCCGGGGAGGCATGCCCCTTTACCGGCTGGACCTTACCGCCGGCAGGAACAATCCGCTCAACCGTTTTCTCGAACAAAAGGGCGCCCGGTTCAAAAGGCTCGCGCTCCGCTCCTCGGTCCGGGACGGACATCCCTTCGCCGCAGGGCTCACCATCGACAAGCTCTCGTCGGGCAGCCTGCTGCTCGACACGCTGAACGTCGCGTTCCGGCAGCAGGACGAACGGCTGGTCTACCTGCTGCGGCTGGCCAACAGCCCCGGCAACATGGATAACGTGGCGCTGGTGGCCCTTTTCGGCCATATCGCCGGGAACCGGGCCGTGCTGGAGTGCGAACAGAAGACGCGGGACGGAAGAACCGGGTTCCGCTTCGGGCTCGACGCGGTCCGTTCCGACAGCGCCGTCCGCGTGAGCATGTTCCCCGAACATCCCACGCTGGGCTTCGACACGTGGAACATCGCTCCGGACAACCATGTCACCTATCTGTTCACCAAGCAGGTCGACGCCGACTTCATCCTGACCCGGCAACAGCAGCACATCCGGCTGGAAACCGTTCCGCACGACGGTCCCGGACGCAAGGTGGAGCTCGACATGGGCGGAATCGACATCGGGCAGACGCTCGCACTCTTCCCCGCCGCGCCGGCACTGGAGGGTATACTGGGCGCGAACCTGTTCGTGAACTTCGGCGATGCGACCGTCGTGGAGGGGAACGTGTCGGTCGACGAGTTCCGGTACGACAAGAACAGGGTGGGGGACCTCGCGCTTTCGGTGCGCTACCGCCCGGACCGCGAAGGGGGACAGCAGGCCGGTGCGGAACTCACCGTCGACGGGCAGAAAGCGCTGACCGTCGAGGGCGTCTACGGAGCCGACACGCTCAGCCCGCTCGATTTCACCGTTTCGCTCCCCGGCCTGCCGCTCGCCGCGGCCAACGCTTTCCTGCCCTCCGGCACGGCCGAGCTGTCGGGATCGCTGCAAGGCGAAATCGCCCTGAGCGGCACTTCGTCCCGGCCGAAGATGAACGGGGCGCTGCAACTGGTCGGGACGCGCGTGCAGGTGTCCATGATCGGAACGGCCTTCGGGCTCTCCTCCGATTCCATCGCCATCCGCGACAACGTCGTCCGCTTCGACCGCTATGCGCTCACCGCTCCCAACCGGCAGCCTCTTACCGTGGACGGCACCGTCTCGCTGGGCGATTTCTCGCGCATCGTGACCGACCTGCGCATGCACGCCGAAGATTTTCAGGTCGTCGACGTCGACCGCAACCGCCATTCGCTCGTGTACGGCAAGGCCTTTTTGGACATCGACGCGTCGGTCCGCGGCGCGGTGGACGAGCTGACCGTGCGCGGGAACGTCGAACTGTTGGGCGGAACGCAGATCACCTACGTGATGAAGGATTCTCCGTTGGAGGTCAAAAGCCGGACGCAGAACATGGTCGAGTTCGTCTCGTTCAGCGACACGACCTCGCTCGACGACGAGCCGGATTCGGTCCGCACCCTCCGCATCGGCGGCATGGACCTGCTGGCGAACGTCCGCGTGAGCGACGAAGCCCGGCTGGCTGTGAACCTTTCGGACGACGGACAGAACCGCATCGACCTGACCGGAGGGGGCAACCTCACCTATACGATGAACCGGCTGGGCGATACCCGCTTTTCGGGGAAATACGTCATCTCCGACGGAACGGTCCGCTATCATCCGCCCGTCATTTCGGGCAAGACGTTCCGCATCCGTCAGGGCAGCTACGTGGAGTGGGTCGGCGATCTGGCCGATCCGGCGTTCAACATCACGGCCGTCGAGACGCTCCGCACGACGGTGTCCACTGAGGATCAGGCGAGCCGCAGCGTCGATTTCGACATCATCGTCCGCATCCGAAATACGCTCGAAAGCCTTTCGGTCACGTTCGATCTGGCCGCGCCCGAAGACCTCGCCCTGCAAAACCAGCTTTCGTCGATGACGGCCGAACAGCGGGCCTCGCAGGCCATGTCGCTGCTCATCTACAACACCTACACCGGTCCGGGCACGACGGCCAAGGCCAATTCGTCCAACGCGCTCAACTCGTTCATCCAGAAAGAGCTCAACCAGTGGGCGCAGAACAACCTCAAGGGGGTGGACCTGAGTTTCGGCATCGACACCTACGACGATGCGTCCGCCGGGGCGAAGGGAAGCCGCACCGACTATTCCTACCGGCTCTCGAAAAGCCTGTTCGGCGACCGGGTCAAAGCCGTCATCGGCGGCAAGGTCAGCTCCGAGGCCGATCCCGACGAGAACCTCAAGGAAAACCTCATCGACGACATTTCGCTGGAATACCGGCTGACCAAGCGCGACAACATGTTCCTCAAACTGTTCCGGCACACCGGATACGAAAGCATACTCGAAGGGGAAGTGACCGAAACCGGAGTGGGATTCGTCATCCGCAAAAAGATGTTGAAGATCACGGACCTTTTCCGCCTCGTGCGCAACCGGCAGAAAAATGCCGCTCCCCGAACCCAAAACCCGTCAGACGATCGCCATGAATAGACTCTTCCTCCGTATTCTGGTCGCGTGCCCGCTCGCCGTGCTCGTGGCCTCCTGTTCCACGACCCGACGGCTGGCCGAAGGCGAAACGCTTTACACCGGCGTCAAGAAAATCGACATCGAGGCCGATTCCGGCGCGAAGGTTCCCTCCGCGGCGGAAGCCGCCGTGCGGAGCGCCCTCTCCGTGCCGCCCAACAACCCGTTGTACAGTCCCTATCTGCGGACGCCGCTGCCCATCGGCCTGTGGGCGTACAACTACCTGTATACCGACAAAAAGAGCGGGTTCCGCCACTGGCTCTACGAGAAGCTCGCCAAGGAACCGGTGCTTGTGTCGTCCGTCCAGCCCGAACTCCGTGTCAAACTCGTGGACGACCGGCTCGACGATTACGGTTATTTCGATTCGCACACCGATTACGAACTGCACCGGAAGAAAAATCCGAAAAAGGCCAAGATCGTCTACCGTGTCCGCACCGGATCGCCCTCGTACTACGGCCAGATCGCCTATCCCCGCGCCGAGGGAGCGTTAGGCGGAATCTTCGACAGCCTCTCGCGAAACTCGCTGCTCCGTTCGGGCGCCCGGTACGACTTCGACACGATGAAGGCCGAACGGAACCGGATGGTCGCGGCCCTGCGCAACCGGGGGTATTATTACTTCCGGCCCGAATACCTCGGCTACCAAGCCGATACGACGCGCGAGGCCTACACGGTTGATCTGCGCATGCAGCTCAAGGGAGGCGTTCCGCCCGCGGCGATGAAGCCCTATCGGGCGGGCGAGGTCACCGTCCGCCTGCACAACATCCTTCCGGGCGAGGTCGATTCGCTGCGGATGGGGCGCACGCTGGTCGTGTACGACAAACCGCTGCGCCTGCGGCCCAAAATACTGGCCCGCAGCATGGCGCTCGCTCCGGGCGACCTCTTCACGGTCGATGCCCAGAACGCGACGCAGACGGCGCTCAACAAGCTCGGCATTTTCCGTTATGTCAACATGGGCGTCTCTTCGCTGGATTCGCTGCGGGGAGCCGACTCGCTCGACGTGACGGTCGATGCGGCGTTCGACTATCCGCTCGAAGCGGAGCTCGAAGTGGACGTGACCTCCAAGTCGAACAGCTTTCTGGGGCCCGGCGTGGCGTTCCGCGTGAGCAACAACAACCTGTTCCGGGGCGGAGAGGTGCTCTCGCTCCGGCTCAACGGCGCCTACGAATGGCAGACGGGCAACCGCAAAAGGGGCGACGGCGAATCCTCGGCGATCAACTCCTACGAACTGGGGCTCCATGCCACGCTCGATGTCAAGCGGCTGCTGGTTCCCTCTTTCATCTCGAAGGGCAGCCGCTATCCGGCCCGCACCTCGTTCCAGTTGGGGGCCGATCTGATGAACCGGCCGAAATTCTTCCGGATGATTTCGTTCAACGGGTCCGTAGGGTACGACTTCCAGACCTCTTCCCAGAGCTTCCATTCGCTCACGCCGGTCCGGCTCGTCTATAACCATCTGCTCCGGACGACCGAAGCGTTCGACGAGACGATGGCACAGAACCCCGCCATCGCCATGAGCTTCGAAGACCAGCTCATCCCCTCGCTCGGCTATACCTACACGCTCGACCGGCCGTTCGGGCCCGGCCAGCGGAACCGGCTCGTCGTCCAGACCACCTTCACCTCGGCGGGCAATCTGTTTTCGGGCATCGCATCGCTGTTGGGCCAGCGGGGCGAAAAGCATCTGTTCGGCAATCGCATCTCGCAGTTCGTCAAGGGGGTGGCCGAGGTCAAATACTACCGTCGCATCGGAAAGAGCACGCTGGCCACGCGCTTTCTGATCGGAGCCGGATACGCCTACGGCAATTCGACGGTCATGCCTTACAGTGAGCAGTTCTACATCGGCGGGGCCAACAGCATCCGCGCCTTCACGATCCGGTCGATAGGGCCCGGCAGTTTCCATCCCTCGTCCGAGGACCGCAACAGCTACCTCGACCAGACGGGCGATTTCAAGCTGGAGGCCAATGCGGAGCTGCGCTTCCCGCTGATGGGCGCGCTGCAAGGGGCCGTGTTCGTCGATGCGGGCAACATCTGGCTGCTGCGCGACGACCCCGCGCGTCCGGGCGGCGTGCTCGATGCCAAGGGGTTCTGGGAAGACATCGCGCTGGGCACGGGCTTCGGTCTGCGCTACGACCTGAAGTTTCTGGTCCTGCGGCTCGATCTGGGTATCGCCCTGCACACGCCTTATCCCAACCCCGAAAAGCACGGCTATTACAACATATCGCACTTCAAGGACGGACTGGCCCTGCATCTGGCCATCGGGTACCCGTTCTGACGCACCGGCTCCGGCGAGCGGATTTTCTGCGGAAAAACGATACCTTTGCGGCATCGACAAAAGAGAACCGAAATGACGAGACTCATTATTTTCGATCTGGACGGGACGCTGCTCGACACGATCGACGATCTGGCGACGAGCGTCAACCATGCGCTCCGCAAGAACGGTTATCCCGAACACGAGCTGGCCGAATATCCCTTTTTCGTCGGCAATGGCGTCTACAAGCTCATCGAACGGGCCATGCCCGAAAGCGCGAGGACGGACGAGAACGTGCAGCGCCTCCGACAGGATTTCGTCGCCCACTATACCGAGCACAACACCGACCTGACGGTGCCTTATCCGGGTATCGGGGAACTCGTCGCCGAACTTGCGCGAAGGGGGATCGACATGGCCGTGGCCTCGAACAAATATCTGGAGGCGACCCGCAAATTAGTGACGCACTACTTCGGCGAGGGGACGTTCCGCGTCGTGCTGGGCCAGCGGGAGGGGATCGCCCCGAAACCCGATCCCACCATCGTATACGACATTCTTTCCCGAACGGGCATCCCGCCCGAAAAGACGCTGTATGTGGGCGATTCGGGTGTCGACATGCGGACGGCCGCGAATGCCGGCCTGCGCTCCGTAGGCGTGACGTGGGGATTCCGGCCCAGAAAGGAGCTCGAAGACAACGGGGCGCGCCACATCGTCGACGTGCCGGCGGAACTGTTGGATCTGGTATAGGGATTCTTTATGCGGTAGGCTTTCCGTGCGGGAAGCCGTTCAGAACACGTCGGAGAAAACGACGGCATTCCGGGCCCGGCCCAGCAGGTAGGAGGCGGGACGGCTTTCGTCCCACGGTCCTTCGCGGAGCGACCGCACGACCTCGGTCTTCTCCTTGCCGATTATGCCGACCAGCAGCGCGGCACAGTTCAGGATCGCGGGGCCGGTCAGTGTGATGCGCTGCTGTCCCGTCGCGGGATGCCTCGATACGGCATAACACGCTTCCGAGTCGAGCAGTCCGGATGCGTGGGGAAAGATCGAGGCCGTATGCAGGTCGGTCCCCACGCCGAGAATCGCGCAGTCGAAACGGGGCGGTCCGCCGTCCGGCGACAGAAGACTGTACACCGCTTCCGAGCAGCGTTCGGCTTCCTTTTGCGGATCGGCTTCGCCCGCGATGCGCAGACAATGTTCGGGCGGAATGCCCAGCGGGTCGAGCAACAGCCGCCGGGCTTCTCCGTAATTGCTCTGCGGATCGAAGGGCGGTACGCAACGCTCGTCCACCCAGTAGAAACGAATGTTCCGCCAGTCGATCCGGCGGCGGAACGAAGCGGTCCAATGGGCGAACAGCAACCGGGCCGTGCCGCCGCCCGACAGGGCCAGATGGAACGGGAGCCGTTTTTTTTGCCGGACCATCATCGACAACCGGCAGGAGAGCGCGCCGAGGGCTTCGCCGGGGGAAACGTAGGACTGTATCTGCATAGGCTTCGCTTTTAATCTTCTTTCGTACATCGTTCCGGGGCCCCGTCGTCGAAAAGGCGGGCGGCCTCCGCCGGACCGTCCGACCCGGCGCGGTAGCGATACAATCCCCGGTCGCCCTGCCGCTGCCAGTGCCGTAGCACGGGCTCGACGAATTTCCAGCTCTCTTCGAGCGCATCGCTGCGGGCATAGAGCGTCGAGTCGCCCGTCATCGCATCGAGCAGCAGGCGTTCGTAGGCTCCGGGCAGGTCGCTGCCCGGCAGCGAGTCGTACCGGAAGTCCATGCTCACCTGCCGGACGCGGAACCCCGCTCCGGGCGTTTTGAGCCCGAAGTTCAGCGCGATGCTCTCGTCGGGCTGGATGCGGACCGTCAGCTTGTTGCACGAGCGGCCGGAGCACTGGCCCGCGAAGAAGCGCTGCGGCGTCGATTTGAAGTGGATCGTGATGAGCGATTCCTTGTGCCGCAGCTTCTTGCCGGTGAACAGACAGAACGGCACGCCTGCCCAGCGCCAGTTATCGATATAAAAGCGCATGGCCACGCAGGTTTCGGTCGTCGAATCGGGAGCGACGCCCTTCTCCGTCCGGTATCCTTCGTACTGTCCGCGGACGACGTCCGTTTCCATCGCCTCGGCCGAGTAGGAGCGCAGCGAGCGGAAGACCTTGACGATCTCGTCGCGCAGCGGTTCGGGCTCGAACGACGAGGGGGCCTCCATCGCCACGAAGGCCATCAGGTGCATCAGGTGATTCTGCACCATGTCCCGCATCGCTCCGGCGCGGTCGTAATAGCCGCCCCGGTTTTCCACGCCCAGCGTTTCGGTCGCGCTGATCTCGATGCGGTCGATGTAGTTGCGGTTCCACAGTGGCTCGAAGATGCCGTTCGAGAAGCGCAGCACGAGAATGTTCTGCACCGTTTCCTTGCCCAGATAGTGGTCGATGCGGTAAATGTCCCGCTCGGCGAAAATATCGCGCAGCAGTCCGTTCAGCTCGCGGGCCGATTCGAGGTCGCGCCCGAAAGGCTTTTCGACGACGATGCGCCTCCAGCCTCCGGGTTCCGTCGCGGTGTCGAGGCCCGCTTCCCGCAGACCCGACGGGACGATGCCGTAGAGGTCGGGCGGCGTGGCTAAATAGAAGACGATCCGGTCCGGCAGCGACAGCTCCTCCCGCAACGATTCGATGCGTCCGCGCAGCGCGGCATATGAGGCGGGATCGTTCGGATCGAAGGGCTGGTAACGGACCTGTCGCAGAAAGTCGTCCGGCAGCGGGCTCCCGGAATCTTCTCGCCGGAACTGCCTGAACGACTCGTCGTCGTAGGCCGTCCGGGCGGCTCCCAGTACGGCGAACCGGTCGGGAAGCAGCCCTTGGGTGCGGAGTTCGGCGAGCGCCGGCAGCAGCTTGCGGCCCGTCAGGTCGCCCGAAGCTCCGAAAATCACCAGCAATTGGTCTTCGGCTTTTTTCATCGTCTTTTATGCGTTATAGCTTTGCGATTCGGTGTCCTCTCCGCTTCCGGTCCAGTCGGTGTGGAAAAAGCGGCCTCTCGGAGCATCGGTCCGTTCGTAACCGTGCGCCCCGAAATAATCCCGTTGGGCCTGTAACAGATTGGCCGGCGAACGCAGCGTCCGCAGCCCGTCGAAATAGCTCAGGGCTGCGCTCATGCAGGGCAGAGCGATGCCCGTGAGCGCTCCGTGGGCCACGGTCCGTCGTAACGAGGGCAGCGTTTCGGCGATCTTTTCACGGAAAAAACACTCGAATAGCAGATTCTTCAGGAGAGCGTCCCTGTCGTAGGCTTCCGCCACGGTTTCCAGAAAAGCCGAACGGATGATGCAGCCGTTGCGCCAGATCCTCGCGACCGATGCCCCGTCGAGTTCCCAGCCGTACCGCTCCGATGCCCGGCCTATCAGGGCGAATCCCTGAGCGTAGGTAATCATGCGGGCCGCATAGAGGGCTCCTTTCGCATCTTCGATGCGTATGGGGAAAGGCGCTTCCGACCGCAGGGGATCGGGGTAGAGCGCAGCGGCCGTCCTCCGTTCGTCGACGAGGGCCGAAAGCATCCGGGCATAGACCGCTTCGGCGATCGCGGAGAGCGGAGCGCCCTGTTCGAGGGCTGCCTCCACGCTCCATTTGCCCGTTCCTTTCTGTCCCGCCGCATCGAGAATGCCGTCGAGCAGCGGACGCCCCTCGCGGTCCCGGAACCGGAGGATGCGGACGGTGATTTCGAGCAGGAAACTTTTCAGCGCACCCTCGTTCCACGATTCGAATACGTCGGCTATCGCGTCGTCGTCCATGCCCGGTCCGTGCTTGAGCAGCGCGTAAGTCTCGGCGATGAGCTGCATGTCGCCGTACTCGATGCCGTTGTGCACCGTCTTGACGAAATGCCCGGCACCGCCCGGTCCCATCCATGCGCAGCAGGGCGTTCCGTCGTCCGCCCGCGCCGCGATGCGGCACAGCATGTCTTGCACCAGCGGCCATGCCCCGGCCGAGCCGCCGGGCATGATCGAAGGGCCGTGCAGAGCTCCCTGTTCGCCGCCCGAAACGCCGGCTCCCACATACAGGATGCCCGCCGCTTCGGCTTCGCGCATCCGGCATTCGGTGTCTCGGAAATCGGAATTGCCGCCGTCGACGATCGTATCGCCGCTGTCGAGCAGCGGCAGCAGGCGGGCTATCGTCTCGTCCACCGGAGCGCCGGCCCGGATCATCAACATGATCCGGCGGGGCCTTCGCACCGAAGCCACGAAGCGTTCCAGTTCGTGGAATCCTTCGAAATTCCGTCCCGCGCCCCGCTCGCGCATGAACCTGTCCGAGGCGGGCGTTTCGCCCGGTACGATCCGGTCGTAGACCGATACGCGGTACCCCTTGCTTTCCATGTTCTCGGCCAGCGCCGCGCCCATCACGCCGAGGCCGATCATTCCGATGTCCGATTTTTCCATATACGTCGTTTTGTGCGGAAACGTTTTCCGGGCCCGGAGCGGTTTCCTGCGGCTGAAAAAGAGCAAGA
Organism: uncultured Alistipes sp.; assembly: GCA_910583985.1. Taxonomy (GTDB): domain Bacteria; phylum Bacteroidota; class Bacteroidia; order Bacteroidales; family Rikenellaceae; genus Alistipes_A. Next base: position 15,980 of record CAJTYA010000022.1, on the reverse strand, counting down.
ACCGGGCCAGCCCGGACGCTTCGCAGCAGGCCGGGGAAAGGAATGCGCCGCCTTCCGGCGATGCCTATTTTTTCTCGAAAGAAGTGGCCTCCGGATGGGCGAGGCACCACCGGGCCAAGTCGTACAGCGAGGCGAAGTCGGCCTGCGGATCGTCGCCGATGCGCACCGTCGCCGCCCCGATGTTTTCGCCGAAGAGCATGTCCGAGGGGCTGTCGCCCGCCATGACGCTCCGCGCGAAGACGATGTCGGGAAAATCCTCCCGCGCCTCGAAAGCCATGCCCGGACGGGGTTTGCGCCGGGGGCTCTCCTCGTCCGTATCCGTGCAACTGTATATGCGGTCGATGCGTCCGCCGCATTCCGTTATGCTGCGCAGCATCCTGCCGTGGATGTCGTCCAGATCGCTGCGGCTCATCACTCCCCGGCCTACGCCCCGCTGGTTGGTCACCACGACGATGCGCCGGAAACAGCGGCCGAGCAGCGGAAAGGCCTCCAAGGCACCGTCCAGAAAACGGAACTCGTCCCAGCGCTTGACATAGTCGCCCGGCAGGAGACGGTTGATGACCCCGTCGCGGTCCAGAAACAACGTGTCGAAATGTTCCATCATTCAGTGCTTTTCGTCGTGTGCGAACATCGCTTCGAAATCGGCGTTCGCCTGTCGGTAGTCTTCCGGAACGCCGATGTCGATGAAATAGCCTGCCGAGACATATCCGCCCAATACGGTCCCGCTCACCCGTGCCTGCAACACGTCCGTTTCAAACGAAAACCGCCCGCCGAGTCCGTCGAACAGCCCGCTTTCGAGGTCCAGCAGGTAGATGCCTCCGTTGATGAGTCCGTGCCGGCAATGTCGTTTTTCGCGGAATGTCCGGATCCGTCCTCCGTCGTCAGTTTCCACCGTCCCGTAGCGCGAGAAGTCGTTCATCGGTTTGAGCGCCAGCGTCGCCGCCGCGCCCATATGTTCGTGCACCCTGCGCATCGCGTCGGTGTCCGCATCGAAAAACGTATCGCCGTTCATGACGTACACCTGTCTGCCGGTCGTTTTTTCGGCCGCCAGAGCGATGGCCCCGCCCGTTCCCAGCGGCGTCGGTTCGACCGAGGCCGCGATCCGGAAAGGCCGGACCTGCGAGGCCGCCCACCGTTCCACCGTCTCGTGCAGATAGCCCAGCGAAAGGACGACGCGCGAAAACCCGCTCCGCTCCAGATAGTCGAACAGATAGTGCAGAAAGGGCCTTCCCGCCACGGGCGCCATACATTTGGGCACGTCGTCCACCGTGCCTCGGAGCCGGGTCCCCAGACCGCCGGCCAATACGATACATTCCTTTTCCATCGTCTGTGTCTTTTCCGGGGACCGGTCCCCGGTTGCCGTTTCTTCGGGAAGTTCGCTTATCCGATTCTCCACGTGGACAGCCCTTCGGGCACGAACTGGTAGGCCCGGAACGAGCCCGCGAATTTTTCGAGCGACCGCATCACGCGGTACCGCCGGATGTCGGGACAGTAGAACGCCATGAATCCGCCTCCTCCGGCGCCGAGCACTTTCCCGCCCAGCGCGCCGGCCTCCAGCGCCGTGCGGTAAATCTCCTCGATGAACGGATTCGAGATCGACCGGGCCATCTTTTTCTTGGCCTCGAAACCTTCGTGGAGCAGTTCGCCCACGCGGTCCATCCGTCCGGTCAGCAGCGCGTCCTTCATTTCGAGGGCCTGCCGCTTGACTTCGTGCATCGCCGCGATGGAGCTCTCGTCGCTTCGCCGCACGTTGCGCTGCTGTTCTTCGATGATCGCGGCCGAAAGCCGGCTGTGCGAAGTGTAGTACAGCAGCAGGTTGTTTTCCAACTCGTCGATATAGGCTTTGCGGACGCGCAGCGGATTGACGACCGCCTTGTCGCGGTCCGGAAATTCCATGAAGTTGAACCCGCCGAACGTTGCCGCGTACTGGTCCTGTTTGCCGCCGGCCATGCCCAGTTCCTCGCGTTCGATGCGGTAGGCCATGTGGGCGATGTCGTAGTTGCCCAGCGGCAGGTCGAGCCACTCGGCGAAAACGCCGATGATGGCCACGACGAGCGTGGAGGAGGAGCCCAATCCCGACCCGGCGGGAGCATCGACGTAGGTACTGAGCCGGAATCCGCCCTCCGGCTTGCCGTACCGCGCGGCGATGTGTTCGTAGACGGCCCTGTGCAGGGCGAGCTTGCCGTCGGAGGGTCGTTCCCCTCCGGGGACGTATTCGCACGAGAGGCCCCTGTCCAATGCCTGAAAGACCGTTTTGTCTCCCGGCAGCGGTTCGATGCTCGCCCGCGCGTAGAGCGAGACGGTGGCGTTGAGCACGGCTCCGCCGTAAATGTCCGAGTAGGGGCTTACGTCCGTTCCTCCGCCGGCGAATCCGATGCGCAGCGGCGCTTTGCTTCTGTATATCATTCCTTGCGTTTTTGCGTTCCTGTCCGACGGCCCGGCCTTCCGGGGCTCTGCGGCTGGGCCGGTCGTTTTCCAAAGCTACTCATTATTTTCCGATTCGTCAAAATCCCGTCGTGCCGCCGTGTCGGGTCTCGTCGCTGCGGGGCGGCCGACGGTACGTGTCGAACCGTTGCGAAAACGACTTTCCGGGCGTCGGTGCGCACGGCGGTTTCCGGAATAAATCGCTATCTTTGTCTTTGTCCCGAAAAACAGAATCATGGAAATGGAACTCGACATCGATCTTTCGCGCTGCATCCGTTGCGGCCGCTGTGCGAGGGTGTGTCCCTCGAAAATCTTCGTGCAGCCCGAAAAGGGCGCCGACATCCGTATGGAACGCAAGGAGAGCTGCATCGCGTGCGGACATTGCGTGGCGGCGTGCCCCACGGCCGCGGTCGTCCATTCCCTGTTTCCCGACGAAAAGGTGCATCCCGTCGACCGCACGCGGATGCCTTCGCCCGAACAGGTGATGCTGTTGTGCCGCTCCCGCCGGTCGAACCGCGCGTTCTCTTCCGAGCCCGTTCCCGCACAGGCGCTCGATGCGATTCTCGAAGCCGCCCATCGTGCGCCTACGGCCAGCAATCTCCAGCAGGTGGCGTTCACGCTGGTCACCGATCCCGACAAGCTGCGTCGGGTGTCCGACTATACGATCGGGGTGTTCGGCTCCGTCGTGCGCAAGCTCGAAAATCCCGTGCTGCGTCCGCTGCTCAGACGCCTGCTTCCCGACGCCTATCGTTATCTGCCGAATTTCCATCGTCTCCTCGATGCCTACGGCCGGGGCGAGGATCTCATTCTGCGGGGTGCCACGGCACTCCTTCTGATCCACACGCCGGCGGCGAGCCGTTTCGGATGTCAGGACGCCAACCTCGCTTATCAGAACGCGTCGTTGATGGCCGAAAGCCTCGGCGTCAGCCAGTTCTATACGGGATTCGTCTGCTCGGCCGTGGGGCAGGACCGCAAGGCGGGGCTGGGCGCCTTGTTCGGCATCCGCGGAAAAATCCATGCCGGCATGGCGCTCGGCATGCCCGAATTCCGTTTTCCCCGCTACATCGACAAGGAACCGATCAAGGTCGCCCGTTTCTGAGCGTCGTCCGTCCGGCGGAATAGCGTCTGCCGCGCCGGGTCCGGGACGATGCCGACCGGCAGCGGAACCCGCGTCGCGGATCGGAGCGGGAGCCTTTTCGCAGAGTCGGTTCCGGAACGCCCTTTCCGACTCTGCCGTCGCCGGCGATCGCCGGCCGGACCTGCGCCGTGGATTCGGCACCCGTTTTCGCGCAGCGGAGAATACCTGCACGTATTTTGCACTCTTTTCATGTCGCCCGGCCCGACGAGCATGTCCGGCCGGCATCGCAGCTCGATCAATTTTAAACCGAACGGATATGAAAAGAATCGTTTTGCTCCGCCACGGGGAGAGCACGTGGAATCGCGAAAACCGCTTTACGGGATGGACGGACGTCGATCTGACGGAAAAGGGAGTGGCCGAAGCGCTGGCCGCGGGGGACACGCTCGCCGCAGAGGGTTTCGTGTTCGAGAAAGCCTACACCTCCTATCTCAAACGGGCCGTCAAGACGCTCAATTGCGTGCTGGACCGGCTCGACGAGGACTGGATTCCCGTCGAGAAGAACTGGCGGCTCAACGAAAAGCATTACGGCGCCCTGCAAGGGCTCGACAAGCGCGAGACGGCCCGGCGCTACGGCGAAGAACAAGTGCTCCTCTGGAGGCGGAGTTACGACACGGCGCCCGCACCGCTCGACGAGGACGATCCGCGGAATCCCCGTTTCGACGTCCGGTACGACAGGGTGCCCAACCGGGAACTTCCGCTGACCGAATCGCTCCGGGACACGATCAACCGGATCATGCCGTACTGGCAGCGGGTCATTTTCCCCAATTTGGAGACGGCCGACAGCCTGCTGGTCGTGGCGCACGGAAACAGCCTGCGCGGGATCATCAAGCACCTCAAACACATCCCCGACGACGAGATCGTCCGGCTCAACCTGCCGACGGCCGTTCCTTACGTTTTCGAGTTCGACGACGACTTCCGCCTGAGCCGGGATTATTTTCTGGGCGATCCGCAGCGGATCCGGGAGCGGATGGAGGCCGTCGCGGCGCAGGGGACGAAGGGATGACCTTCGCCTGTCGTCGTTCCGGAAAAGGACGGAGCCGTTCCGCGGGCCGTAGAAAGACGGAAAGCCGGTTCGTCCGCACGGGGCCGCCCTGAGAGGCGGGGCGGACGTCCGGTCGTTTTTCCGGAGTCGTGGACCGATCAGCCTGTTCGAAGGAGAAACGAAAGAGGGCGTCCGCTTCGGCAGATGCCCTCTTTCGTGCCCGATTCCCGACAATGCGCCCGATGAAGGCGCTCCGTTTTCCCTCTCGGATGTTCCGCCGCGCTTCGCCGCAACGTCCGTCCCTGTCCGGGTATTTTCGTGGAGCGAAAGCGGCGACAGGCCGGTACGGCATCTTGTCGCCGTCCCGGAACCGGCGGGAACTGTCCGCTATCGGCGTTTCTGCACCGGATCGTCGGCCGCAGCGGTCGCCGTCGGCACGGGAAGGGCCTTCGCTGTGCGGCGGTGCGGAGCGTCGTCCAGATATTCCCTTTTGAAGATCGACACGCACAGAACGAACATCGACAGCAGCAGCGGCCCGAAGATGATGCCCATGAAACCGAAGAGCGACAGCCCGATGACCACGCCGAAAATGGTGATGAGCGGATGGATGTCCGCCATTTTCTTCTGCAACATGAACCGGATAAGGTTGTCCGACTGCGTAATGAGCACCGACGAGTAGACGAACAGCCCGATGGCGTGTCCCCATTGTCCGTTGAGCGCCAGATAGGCCGCCAGCGGGAACCAGACGATGGCCGTGCCCACGATGGGAATGATCGTGGCCACGCAGGTAATCACCCCGAACAGCAACGCGTCGGGTACGCCGAAAATCAGGTAGCCGATCCATGCGATGAACCCCTGAATGAGCGCCAGCAGCGGGATGCCGATGGCGTTCGAACGCACGATCATCTTGATTTCGTGCAGCACGTCTTTCGTGTTCCTGCGGCTGAAAGGCAGGATGTCGGAGAAGTAGGCCTCCATCTTGGGCCCTCCGATCAGCATGAAATAGAGCACGACGACCAGCACGAGCAGGTTGAGCGCGAAACTGCCGATCCACTCCATGAGCACCTGTCCGAGTTTGGGCAGGTAAGAGAGTAGCGGCGTCAGGTTATCGCTGTCGAAGAGGTTGTAACCCGTCTTTTGCTCGACGAGGGCGCTCACGTGGCGGATGGGCTCCATGATGGCCTGCGGGTCGAGGTTGATGTGCTGCAACTTGTTGACGATCATCCACACGACCAGCGAAATCGGCGCGAGGAAGCAGAGGATGGACTCGACGAGCACGAGCAGGGCGGCCGGTCCGCGTTTCATTTTCCTGACTTCGGTCAGGTACCGCATCTGCTTGCGGACCAGAATATAGATGGTGAATGCACCGAGAATGCCGCCGAGAAAAGGAATGATTTCGACGAATACGGTAATGCCCAGTCCCAGAACGATGACGATCAGGGAATATCTCCAATATTGCGCTTTGAGGCTCATGCTCATCCGGTTTGGTGTACGGGGAACGAATCTGCAAATTTATCGCCAAATCCGTCGTCAGGAACGGTTTTGTCGTCCTGCACGTCGACGATGCGAACCTGTCGCCGGAGGGAGGCGACAGAGAAACGCGGCCGGACTTTCCGCTCGGTTCGCTCGCGGCGGTTCCGGTTTCGCCGATACGGGATGCCTTCCGTCGGGGGCCGTTGCGGAAGCGTCCCCTCGGAAGCCCCGGATGCGGAACAAAACGCCGGAATTTCCGTCCTCCGCCGGTTTCGCGCTTTCCGTCTTTTTGCGAGCTCCGACCCCTGCCGGTTTCGGTGATGTCAAAAAGAACGACACCTTAAGAAAATAAAGGGGCGCTGACGCACTTACGAGATTCATAATTTAAAAGGAATGCTCGGAATGAAAGAGCATCGCCTCTCTTGCCGCACCTTGCTGCCGGCATATATTCATTTCGGCAGAGGGGCCAGCCGTTATGAAACGGACGGACCATAGCGACGGCAAAAGCGATGAAGACTTATATCGAAACCGGAGGTCGCCGAAACGGATACATCCGACAAAGTTGCCGCCACCGCCCAAGAAGAAAAACCGGCCGAACTGCCAAAGCGCCCGAATTTGCTGTCACCGGTCGGCTGCGTAAGGTTTCGCGTTACTTGTAACAGGGATAAAATGCCGATATTCGGGAAGGTCGGCAGCCTGTGGCAGTTATGTTCCTACGACCGGCGGACCTTCGGGCAGGCTCCGCGATCCGAAGGTCGTCGGGCTGCGGAACGCATGGGGCTCTGTTCGGAACGCTACGGAAACCGGACCGGCAGGCCGGATTCCGATTTTCGGTAAGACAAGGGAAAAACCGGCCCCGAACCGACGGGGTGCCCCGCCGGAACATCGGTCCGCGAACGAGGATGTGTTATGATCCGGAATATTTCCGGTCGTTTTGTTTTATTTTTATCAATTATTGCCCGAATCTGATTTTTGTTTCATATTTGTATTACCGATTTTCTTGCGAAAATTCCGCAAACGAGCCTTCGGAAAAGTCCGTGGGCCGGACGAGTATGAAAAAACTGCCGCTTTATATTACCATTCTGTTAGGCATGGCCGCGGGCATCGGTCTGGGCTTCGTTGCTGCGGCGGCGGGCTGGGAGCGTTTCATCGCGGACTGGGTCCGGCCGTGGGGAACGGTTTTTATCCGGTCGCTGAGGCTCGTGGCCGTTCCGCTGGTCATCGTGTCGCTCGTGAGCGGCATTTCCAACCTGAGCGACATGCGTCACCTCTCGCGCCTCGGCATCAAGACGCTGGGCGTGTACCTGACCACGACCGTGCTGGCCATCCTCATCGGGCTCGCCACGGTCTGCACGATCCGGCCGGGCTACGTCTTCCCCCGCGAGAAGGCCGAGGAGTTCCGTCTGCGCTACGAACAGGCCGTCGACGAAAAGACGCAGGCCGCGCAGGTCATGGACGAAAGCGGCCCGTTGCAGTTTCTGGTGGATGCCGTCCCCGAAAATGTCGTCCATGCGGCCGGCGACAATTCGGCCATGTTGCAGATCATTCTGCTCTCCATCGTCTTCGGCATGGCCATGGTGGCCGTGGGACGCGAAAAGGCCGCTCCGCTCAAAAGCGTCGTCGAGTCGCTGAATGCCGTCATTCTCAAGATCATCGGCTATGTGATGAAGCTGGCTCCGATAGGCGTCATGGCCCTGATGGCCGATTTGGTCACGGGGTTCGCGGGCGATGCCGACCTGCTGCTGGCTTTGGGCTCCTATGCCCTCACCGTCGTCGCGGGCCTGTGCATCATCCTGCTGATCGGCTATCCGTTGATCGTCCGTTTCATGACCCGCGTCCGTCTGGCGGACTACCTGAGGGCCGTGCTGCCCGTTCAGATGCTGGCTTTCACCTCCTGTTCGAGCGCGGCCTGTCTGCCGCTCAACATCGAACGGATGCGTGCACTGGGCCTTCCGCAGAACGTCGTCTCGTTCGTCCTGCCCACGGGCATCACCATCAATATGAACGGCACGAGCTGTTACCATGCCATAGCCACCGTGTTCGTCGCGCAGGTCATGGGCATCGAGCTGAGCCTCGCCCAGATGCTCTCGATCGTGCTGCTGACGACCGTCTCGTCGATCGGCACGCCCGGCATACCGAGCGGGGGCATGGCCATTCTGACGCTCGTGCTGGTGTCGGTCGGCATTCCGGCCGAAGGCATCGCCATGATTATCGCCATGGACCGCCCGCTCGACATGCTCATCACCGCCGTCAACGTTTCGGGCGACGCGATGGCCGCCTGCGTCGTGAGCCGCGGGGAAACCGCCGGGCAGGCGCCGTCCGTCTAAATCCTCTTTCCGTATGATGACTCGTTTGTTCCGCTCCGCATTTTCCGGCAGGAAGGTCCTCCGAACGATCTGCGTTCTGGCGGTCGTCGCCGCCGGGATCGTTCTTTCCCGCTATACGTTTCTCAGTCCGTGCGTGGTCTATGTCCGTCCCGACAGCCTTGCAGGGCCGTCCAGCGTCGGCATCGACAGGCGGGAGGTCGCCCGCCATCTGAGCCTTGCGACCGACGCGCTGCAGGACAGCGTCGCCCGGAAGGTGCGCCGTTTGGCCGTCCGCTGCGGCATACCCGAAGATAGGCTGGCCGAAGAGTGGGCTCCGGAGAGCACGACGGGCCGGTTGCGCATCGACGCTTCGCCCGGATGGGTGCAGCGGACCGTGCGACGGCTCCGGCGGTTCGGCGGACGGACGAGCGACCTGACGGTCGATCTCGCGCCGGTCGAGCGGGACACGACGCTTCGCTTCACGGTCCGCCGGGGCGACGGTCAGATGCTTTTCTTCGGTACGTCCGCGCCCCACGGACTGCGTTCGGCGGACGGCCCTCTGGCAAAAGTGCTCTGCGCGGCGTCCGATTCGGTGGTCGTGCTGCTGGAAAGCTACGAGAGCCATCCCGCCGACGATTACATGGAAAAGATCAACCGGCTGCGGCTCTACGAGGCGGCACGGAGGCAGCAGGTCTCCCTGTCTGGTTTCGCCCGCCGGGAAAGCGCCGTCGGACACAGGCGCTCCGCCGCCGCGATGGGGATTCTCTGTGAAAGCGTCGGTCGGGTGACCGGCGACACGTCCGCGCTGCGCGAAGCGGCACGCTGCTATGCCGTCTCGTCGATGGCTTCGCGGGCCGCGACGGCGACACGGCTGGCCGAAGAGTGCGCGCAGATCGACCCCGGAGCCTTCATCGCACGTTTTTTCAACGACAGCATCTGTCTGCCGGACAGTTGCCGGCAGTTGATTCTCGTCTACAACGACCGGCCGGAACGCGTCTCCTGCGTCTTCCGCCGCTACGAAAAGCAGCAGAACCGATGGAGGGAAGCCGCCGCGCCCGTGCGTGCCAACGTGGGCCGCAACGGCATCGCCCCGTACCGCGAGAAACGCGAGGGCGACGGCCGTACGCCGTCGGGCGCCTATCCCATGGGATTCGCTTTCGGATACGTGCACGACATCGTCATGGCATGGCCGTTCATCACGGTGACCAAAAACCATTACTGGATCAGCGACCCGGAAGACGACGCCTACAACCGCATGACGACCGAGCGTCCCTCGACCGACGATTTCGAATACCTGCGCCGTGACGACGATGCCTATAAGTATGCTGCGGTGGTGGAATACAACATGCACCCGGTGGAAAAATACATGGGCAGCGCGATCTTCTTCCACATCGAAAGCGGTTTCGACCGCGGCAGCGCGGGCTGCATCACCGTCACCGAACCCGAAACCGTCGAAGTGCTTCGCTGGCTCGCTCCCGACAAGGCGCCCTTCATGCTTATCGGGACGCTGCCGGACTGTTTCGCCGCCGAGTGATCCTCCGAAAGCGTTTTACGGCGGCAGCGACTTTCGCACCCGCAGGAGAAAACCGCGACCGTGCCGACATCCGTCCTCTGCGACGGACGACAGGTCGAAACGCTGCCGTCCGAAAGAAACCGGGAAAAGCACGGACGGACACGGCGTCGCCGCATGAAGACCGGAGGCGGGACGCCTCCCTCCACGCCGGAATATACCCCGAACGAAAGAGCGAAGATTTCCCGCCGGACGTGCTGCCGGATCGAGAGTCTGCCTGTTCGACGAATGGCCGACCGATCGGACAGAGGAGCGGAGCCTCGTCCGCCCAAGGTCTATTCCATCCTTACGCTCAGGTTACGGACCATCAGGCCCGCATCGAACGTGCCGGGCACTTCCCATCCGAAATTCATTCCCGTCAGCTCCAGATCGTCGAGCCGCGTATCGACGAACCGCCCCTTTTCGCGCATGGCCTCTCCGCCGCGCAGAATGAGCGGCAGCAGGTCGAGGTGCGTGGCGTGCCATCGGAAGTCGTGGAAAGAGACGTCGCCCCATACGGCCCGCGGCGGAATCGAATAGATGTACGTCGAAGTGCCCGTGTCCCACTGGACGGTCTCCTGCTCGGTCAGCTGCGGGTAGCGGAAGTCGAACGACGGAATGCCGACCCAGAGCGAAAGCCCGTAGTCGGGCGATTCGGGATTGACGTTGCGCATATAGAAATAGAACGGAGACTGGGCCGTATGCAGCGACTCGTCGTACTGCCGCTCCGTCATCCGGTTCTCGCAGCGGACGATCCGCAGCTCCATCGAAAAATCGAGCCGTTCGATGCGGCCGATATTGGGTCGCCGGACGAAATCCTGCTGAATGAGCAGATGCGGCCACGGTTCGCCGTCCTTGCGCGGCGCGTCGTACTCGGCGGAGGTGACGATGTCGAGCGTCAGCGTGCCGTCGGCCGACCGGGCGACCGTCTTCCCCGCGTTGGCGAACACGACCCCGCCGGCGGAATCCCTCCGGGAGACGGTTCCCGCCAGATCGTACCGGCTGGCCCATTGGGCCATCTGCCACACGGGGGCGTCCTTGCGGCGGGTAAAACGGATCGTGTCCGTGTTCGTCTTCTCGAATCCGCCGTTGCGCTGGACGATTTCGGGCCACAGGGGCGATACGGCCATGCCCCGGACGAAAGCGGGATCGCCGAGCACTTCGATGCCCGCCGTCGGAGGTCCGTCCGAGACCTTTTTCCCGTTTCCGTGCCGCACGCCGCAACATGTCAGCACAGCAACTATTCCCAAAAGACCGGCCGCGGAGGCCAGTGCGTTCGCAGTTTTCATATTTTCGAGTTTTTCGTTTTTCGCACGACTTTTTCTTCGGGCCGTCGTTCCCGTTTCCGTTCGGCCGCCGCCGGAGCCCGTGTATAGAGAAATCCGACCGATCTGTCGTTTCTTCGCGGCCGCATCGGCCAATCCGGTCGCCTCTCTTTCGATCCGTCCCCGCCGCGCGACCTTCTTTCGTTTCCCGTATAGGCTCGCCTGCGACCGTCGCGTCGGCGCTTCCTACCAGTCGATTTCGCCGAGTCCGCGGCTTCGCAGAAAAGCGTTGGTCCGGCTGAAATGCCGGCAACCGAAAAATCCCCGGTCGGCGGAGCGGGGCGAAGGGTGGGCGGCCGTCAGCACGAGGTGTTTTTTTGGGTCGATAAGTGCCGCCTTCTCGCGGGCATAGGCTCCCCAGAGCATGAAAACGAGGTTTTCCCGCTCGTCGCTCAGCGTGCGTATCACCGCGTCGCTGAAGGTTTCCCATCCCATGTTCCGGTGCGAACCGCTCTCGTGGGCCCGTACCGTGAAGACCGAGTTCATCGGAAAAACGCCCTGATCCACCCAACGGTCCAGATTGCCCGAAGCGGGAACGGGTTTACCCAGATCCGAATGGATTTCCCGGAAAATATTGGCCAGCGAAGCCGGCACGGCCACGCCCTGCGGGACGGAAAAACATATGCCGTAATACTGTCCCGGAGTCGGGTAGGGGTCCTGTCCGAGAATCACGACCCGGACCTTCTCGAACGGACAACTGTCGAAAATGCGGAAAATCTGCCGGGGCGGCGGCAGTACGTGCGTCCGGGCGTATTCGCTTTTGACGAATGCCGTCAGTTTTTCGAAATAGGGTTTGTCGAACTCCTTCTGGAGGCGCCGCCTCCAGCTTTCTTCCATTCTCACTTCCATACGATTCCTCGATACGCGACGGAAACCGGACTCGTTCTCCGCCTCTTTACCACGAAGATAGCGAACTTTCCCGTTCCGAACAAATCCGCCCTCCTGCGCACATCCCCGCCGCTCCTCGGGGCGTCCACAAACCGGATGGCCCTGAATCCGATCGCGCAGGCACCCCGCTGTCGCAGGGAATGCGTCGGGACGGCAGCGTATCCGAACGTTTCTCGCCGGGGCATGCCTGCTGCTCGGACTCTGCACCGTCCCGTCCGCCGGGAAAAACAGGCGATACGTCGCACCCCGGATTTCCGGAGCCCGTTCAATAGAAAACGGGCTGCCCGTCGCGGAGGATGAAAATCCGGTTTTCGATGCCTTCTTCGGTATTGTGCAGCCGGAGCAAGACACGGTCGGGAATGTTGTCGTAGACTACCGTCCCATCGTCGTTTCCGGTCCGGACGCCCAGCGACCGCCAGCCGTCTTTCCAGTAAAAAAGCTCGTACCGGACGCCCGGAACGACCGCGTTGTCGTCGTTACGGGGCAGATAGCCGATCCGGGTGATCCGGTAAGGTTTTCCCAGGTCGAGACCGACATAGTCCAGATCGGGGTATCGCGTATCGGTGAAGAAGTAGGAGACCCTGTCTCCGTCCGCCATTTTTTCCTTTTCGAATCCGTATTGTCCCGGATTGCCGATGGGAGTTCCGTTCAGCCGGACTTCCTTTCCGGATTCGTCGATGCCCCAGACGACCATTTCGGCCAGAAAGCCGTAGGGAGAATCGCCGAAATGATAGACGACATACCGGGCGGGAGCGCTCCGCCCGACGGGCGTCTGCTGGAAATAATACGGGATCTTCTCGACCGTATGAACGGTCGTCGTGTCGGACAGGTCCCTCCGGTTGGCCAGACGGAAAGAGCCTCCGAGCATATCGCTCGCATAATAGAGAATGTGCGCCCGGTAGGGTACCTTGGATTTCAGTCCGGCCGTCGTCGTGACAGCCGTGTCGGCATCGAAACTTTCGGTCGTCCCGTCGTTTCGAAGCAGGAAAGGCGTTGCGGCGGGAACGATGCGGCCCTCGTCACAGTAGGCAGGCAGATAGACGATGTTCACGCCCATGTCGGCGAATGTCGCTTTTCCGTTGCGCGAGAGCCGAGCCCGAGCGACAGGACTCCACGAAGTCGTCTCCGGGACATAGCAGCACAGGTAAGGACCGGATTCGCCCTCGATCTTTTCCCGTACCTTCACATCGACGTCGGCGCACTCGACGTATTTACTCGTAATGTCCGAATAGTTTTCCGCGAACGGGAAGACCGGCGAGGCTTCGTCCGATTCTCCGGCGGAGGTCGTTTCGTAGTCGGCCCGATAGATTTTGGGGACCGTTCGGGTGAATCGGATGTCGATACCGGGAGCGGTTTGCTCCAGATTTTCGAAACGGTGTTTGAACCAGAACATTTCGCCGACGATTTCCCCTTCGTCGTCGGTGTAGGGAGTCTGCCGGTTGTCGTATCGCCGCACGGGACGTGTGACGGGGATTTCCAACAGCGTGTGGCTCGCATTGGAATTGCCCCAAAGGGGGATGAGTGCCCATGTGGCGGGAATCCCCACGCTCCTCAAGGCCGAGACGATCAGCCCGTAAGCCTCGTTGCAGGTGCCGATCCTCGCCCTGAAGATGTTGTAATAGCTCGTGGGAAACAAAAAGGAATACCGGCCGGCGAACACCCCGTCTTCCGTGAACGTGGATTTAATATCGTTTTTGATGTACCGGACCAGCGTGTCGACGGGTTCGTTTTTGAGCGAATCCGCTGCCGGAGCGTACTTGCGTCGGTAATGGGGGACGGCTCCCGACCAGAATCCGTCGATTCCGGTTTTGTAGGGAAGGATATGGCGGCAGAACATGTCGAAATCCACCTTCTCTTTCCATGCCGAACTTTTCCATGCGACGAAAGCCCGGTCGATGTGGTCGATCAGAAAATCCGACGGAAGAATCTCCGGGTCGCTCAGGTAGCGCAAGCCCGGACAGCCGGTCCGCCCCCCGGCCAGTCGCAGGATGCTGTCGCAGATTTCGTACGATTTCGACTCGTAAACGGCACGGGTGTCGATGTAGCCGATCAGGGCGGAATAATATTCGCGCTGGAGGGGATCGGTCAGCGTCGTGTCCAGCGTCATCTTGCCCGGCATGTTCGCTATGAGGAACCGGGCGGCCCGGAGTTTTTCCGGCTCGTTCCCGTAATGGTCGAGCACGGCCTCCATTTCCGCTCTGTTCGCCCCCGCGGCAGCCAAGGCCCGCTCCATTTTCAGCTGCTCCCCGTCCCCGCAACCGCAAAGCACGAGAACGGCCGCGAGACACGAAAAGAGACGATCCACCGACGATTTTTTCATCATAAGAATTTTTAGCATTTTCCCCGAAACGGTCCTTGCCGCCGGAGGGCGAAACCCGACGGTCCGGGATCCGTCCCGCCGTCGCAATGGTCCTGATATTCCTCCGCACGGAGCCGTGCGACGAGTCCCCGTATCGGACAGTTCCTCCCGCTTCGGATTCCGGAAATTTCGGGGTCTTGTCCCTCTTGCTTCGACCGGAAAATTCATGTTCCATGTACCCTGCCGCCTCTCTTTTCCGATACGGTGCACCGAAATGCCGACGAGAGAAACAATTTCCGATAAAGATAAATTAAAATTTGTTAAAAGAAATATGCTTTATTGAAATCTTGCATTTTAATATCCGATTCGCACGATCCGGGTCCCGGCCGGTCGAAGGAATTTTTTCAAAAAGCGGAACGGGAGCGACCGACTGCCGTCGCCGGATCGTCCTTTCGGCGGTACGATGTTCGCGTGGGGGGGAGGGGAGGTAAGCCAATGGGATGCCGGGCGATCCGGTGCGAGGACGGGCCGGATTTGTCGGAACGGGGAACCGCAATGGCGCCTGTCGGGGGAGAATATGCGGTCGGTCGCGACGAAAAAGCTCCGCCAAGCGTCCCGCCGGCGGACCTGCGGGCCTCTCTTCCGAAGACCTGCCATCCGGTTGCTAAAGGCCGCGAAAATTATGGAACCGCTTTTGATAGGTCGTTTACCGGGACGGGCGGACGAAACGCCGCGCGGCATTCGCCGGTTTCGAAGCCGGACGCGCTTCGAGGCAAGCGGCGAACAGCGGTCCGCCGGAGAAGTACGGCGGAGAAAAGGCCCCCGGTCCCGTGAATCGAAACATTATTCGGATCGGACGATGGAAGACTTCTCTTTGTTGGCTCCCCTGTTATTAGCCATTGCCGGACTGCTGGCGGGAGCGGTTTTGAAAGCGGTGCTCCGGCGCAGCCAGTTTCCCTATACGGTGGCGCTTTTCATTCTGGGGCTCGCGGTCGGACTATGCGACCGCACGGGCCTGCTCGCTGCGTGGCCGTCGGTCGGAGAGGCCGTCGGAGGCGTGGCGGACACGAACCCCGATTTTATTCTGTACGTGTTTCTGCCCGTTCTGATTTTCAACGCCGCTTACGAGATGGACATGCACGTCTTCCGCAAGACGCTGGCCAACGCGACGCTGCTGGCCGTGCCGGGACTGGTCCTGTGCATGGGACTCACGGGTCTCCTGCTGGTCGGCATCGGGGCGGTCGTTCCAGGGTACGAGCAGTGGAACTGGTCTTTCGCGCTGATGTTCGGTGCGCTCATCAGCGCCACCGACCCGGTGGCCGTCGTCGCTTTGTTGCAGGAGCTCAAGACGAGCAAGCGCTTCTCGACCTTGGTCGACGCCGAATCGCTGCTCAACGACGGTTCGGGCATCATCTGTTTCATGCTCTTTTTCGGGGCGTATACCGCCTCCGGATCGGGCGACGGCATGTCGCCTCTGCCCGATTTCGTCAAGGTCGTGGCCGGCGGCGCGATACTGGGATGGCTGGCGGCGCGTGCTGCCGTCGCATTCATCACGCGCATCGCCTCGGACGAGACGGTGCAGAACAGCGTGATCGT
>CAJTYA010000021.1:30895-44964 GCA_910583985.1 uncultured Alistipes sp. | reverse complement strand
ATGTGAGGTTGAGTTCCTTTAACGGAATATCCTCACGCTTGTAGGTATGGGGCAGAAACTCCCTAATGTGGTTGCAGACCGTCCGATAACGGGTGAATGTCCCCTGCGCCCTGCTGTGCCCGACTTTCTTGGCGAACTCGGCGTTGTGCTGCTCGAAGAGTTTCAGCAAGGTTTCCTGCTTGACGCCGATACCGAGATAGGCGTCTTTGAGCTTGGCGGCGGTAACATACCCGTCCGTCTGCATCAGTTCTTGGTAGCGGCGGTTTACCTCCACTCGGATTTTATCCACCGCGAGGTTGATTCTCTGCGCTTCGACGCTCTTGCCCGAAGCACGGTTGTTCTTCACGTCCCACAACCGCAGGGGAACGTCCATCTTGCAACTGAACTGTTTAATCTCTCCGTCCACCGTGAGGCGGCACATCAAAGGCAGGTTGCCGTTAGGCTTCTCGCTGCCTTTCTTCACGTAAAATAAGACCTTGAATGTACTTCGCATAACTCACTCCTTTTTTTGGTTACAAAATTAGTTTATAGTGAGTTACCGACAGCTATGTAGAATTACGCAAATCGCAGAAAAAGAACCATTTAGCAAGAAATCTTCACCCGTTACGGGGGTAATGAGGTGGTAACTGAACTTCTGCACCATTTGGCTTCGAGGTGGCATTCCGTTGGCTCTGCCCAATAGAAAAACAAAGCGTAACGAACGCTCTTTCAGCTAATTCGCTACGCTTTGCTCAAATTTGCAATTCCGCTATGTGTTTATTTAATGATTTTACACCGTCCCCTATGGATACACTTTACAACAAAGGGTATGAAACTATTGATGTAACTAAAGATAATATGGAAGAACAAATTAATCAAATAGTTACTCACCTAACTCAAAAAATGAACATATAGATTATGGACGCGAACATCGGGGCAAAAGAACGGGTAACGCAGAAACGGCTCATCGGGCTGTTTCGAAACGTGTTGGAGTACGACTATCTCGGTAATTGGGCATATCGCGAGGGCAACGGCAATGTCGAGGAGGCATTGCTGCGTCGCTATTTGACTAAGCGGGGATATGCCGATAAGGAGATCGACAAGGCCATAACGAAACTCAAACAGACAGCAACGAATATCGGCATAGGCCTATACAATGCCAACCGGGAGGTTTATACGCTGCTGCGTTACGGCATAAATGTCCAAACGGAGGTGTCAGAACACAAAAAAATGGTACACCTCATCGACTGGAAATACCCGATGGAGAACGATTTTCAAATCGCCGAGGAGGTAACCGTACAGGGTAAAAGCGACCGCCGCCCCGATCTGGTCGTTTATGTCAACGGCATCGCCATGGCTGTCATCGAGCTCAAACGCAGCAAGGTATCCGTTCACGAAGGCATTCGCCAGAATATCCGCAATCAGGATGAGGAATATATTCCCCGATTTTTCACGACAGTGCAATTGTTGTTTGCGGGCAACGACACCGAAGGATTGCATTACGGAGTAATCCAAACGTCCGAAAAGTTCTGGCTTCGCTGGAAAGAGCCTTGCGGCGAACCGTGCGAACCCTCGAAGTTTACGCCGGAACGTTATTCGAATGAATTGGATCGCAGTGTCCTGCAATTCTTCGAGCCGCATCGGTTGTTGGAATTCATTCATGACTTCATCATCTTCGACGGCGGTCGCAAAAAGACCGCGCGCCCGAATCAGTATTTTGCCATCAAAGCGGCGCAACCGCGCGTGCAGAACAAAGAGAGCGGCATCATCTGGCATTCGCAGGGAGCAGGCAAAAGCCTCACGATGGTGTGGTTAGCACAATGGATTCGCGAAAACGCGACCGATGCCCGTGTAGTCGTTATCACCGACCGCGACGAGTTGGACAAACAGATCGAAAGCGGATTCAAAGATGCGGGCGAGAAAATCCGACGCGCCCGAACCGGCGGGCAATTGGTTTCGATGCTCAACGAGGCCGAACCTTGGCTTATCTGCACGCTCATTCATAAATTCGGCAACAAAAACGATCATAAGGGCATATCGGTCGGCGGAAAGAAAGCGGTAAAATCGCTCGATCTTTATCTGGAAGAAGTTGCGAAAAATCTTCCGCAAGGGTTCCGAGCAAAAGGCAATATCTACGTCTTTATCGACGAATGCCACCGCACGCAAAGCGGTATGTTGCACGAAGCGATGAAGCGTATTATGGGCGAGCATGTCATGCTGATCGGTTTTACAGGAACGCCGCTATTGCATACGGACAAGAAGAAATCCATCGAGACATTCGGCTCATACATTCACAGCTATAAGTTCCACGAAGCCGTTCGAGATAAAGTCATTCTCGACTTGCGTTACGAAGCCCGCCACGTGGAACAGTTTCTCGGCAAACGCGAAAAGATCGACGAGTGGTTCGATTCCAAAACGGCCGGTTTGAGCAAAACCGCTCGTTCGATACTGAAAAAGCGTTGGGCGAAAATGGAGAAACTGTTTAGCAGCAAAGATCGTATCCACCGCATCGTAGCGGATATTTGTCAGGATATGGACACTAAACGTGCTTTATCCGGAGGATACGGCAATGCGATGCTCATAGCCGACAGTATTTATCAGGCCTGCCGTTATTGGGAGGTGTTCCAATCTACGGAATTGAAAAGGCATTGTGCTGTCGTGACGAGCTACGACGCAAACAGTTCATCGGTCAAGGATGAATATGTCGGCGAAGGGGAAACGGAGGATTTTACCAAATACGAGATCTACAAAAGAATGATCGGCAACCGCACTCCGGAACAGTTCGAGGCATGGGCAAAAAAGGAGTTCGTGGAACATCCGGCCGATATGAAACTGCTCATCGTCGTGGATAAATTGCTGACCGGATTCGACGCTCCGTCGGCAACTTACCTGTACATCGACAAAAAAATGCGCGACCATAATCTGTTTCAGGCGATTTGTCGCGTGAATCGAGTCGACGACGACGAGAAGGATTTCGGATATATCATCGATTATCAGGATCTGTTCGGTGCGATCAAAAACGCAATCGAGGATTATACGAGCGGAGCATTCGACCGATACGATGCCTCGGACATTCAAGGCTTGTTGACCAACCGTCTGACCGCAGGTCGTAAGAGTCTGGAAGAGGCATTGCAAGCGGTATATACCATGTGCGAAGCCGTGAACCCGCAAACACAGCCCGGATATTTCGCTTATTTCGTCTATTCGGAAACGACACCGATCGAAGCGCAGCAGGCCGAATGCGAAGCGAATGCCGCTAAGCGTGAAACATTCTATAAGCTGGTGTCCGTTCTCGTTCGTCGATATATCGATATCGCCAACGAAATGACGGCGGCGGGATACACGAAAGAGGAGGCGGAGCATATCAAACGACAAGTGGATTATTTCAATGACCTGAAAGATGAAATAAAGCTCAAAAGCGGCGATGCGCTCGATTTGAAACTCTACGACCCGTCCATGCGTCAACTGATCGACAATTATGTACGGGCGGAAGATTGTGAAAAACTGGTGGACTTGGCGGATACGTCTTTTCTCGATCTGCTCGATCTCGACGGGAACGAGGCCATCGACGCTCTTCCTAAGAAGATCCGACAGAACGAACGTTCCGTTGCCGAAGTATTGGCGGCCAACATGCGTAAAATGATAATCAGCGAACGTCCGAACAATCCTGCCTATTTCGACAGAATGTCCGATTTGCTGCATCAGTTGTTGCAGGAACAGCATGACGGGAAATTGCAGTATAAAGAGTTGATCGAACGACTTATCGAAAAGCTCAAGGAAGTTCGTTCCGAGACTCGGACGAAGTATCCGGCATCGCTCAACACGAAAGGGAAACAGGCGTTGTACGATAATCTGGATCAAGACGAAGAACTCGCCATTCTCGTACATGAAGCAGTCAAAGCGAACGCTCGCTACGGCTTCAGGGATGTAAGCGGCGGCGGACTGAAAATGAAGGCATTGCGGAAAGCGGTCCGCGATGTCCTGTCCTATGCTACGGAAGATAAGATCGACGATATCATGCAGATCATCATCGCGCAAAAAGAGTATTGATGACTATTATCACCCTACCCGACATATCCGCCGAGGTCGAATGGAAAGCGATCAAGAACGTGCACCTGACAATATATCCGCCCGATGCACGGATACATGTATCCGCACCGCTCGCAATGACCGAAGATGCAGTCAGATTATTCCTCATAACCAAACTGCCTTGGATCCGGCAACGCGTGTTACAAATTTTAGAACAGAATCGCCAGACGCCTCGTGAATATGTTTCGGGAGAAAATCACTACTACAGGGGGCAGCGTTATCGGTTGAAGGTCATTTATGACCATATCCCTGCAAAAGTCGAAGTGCAAGGGAATGAATATCTTGTTTTGCATGTTCGCGAAAACAGCTCGTTGGAGCGCAGGGTCGAGATACTTAGAGAGTGGTATCGCATGGAGTTGAAAACCCTGTTACCGGCCTTAATCGCCAAATGGGAAAGCGTATTGGGAGTTAAGGTAAATAAGTGGGAGGTCAAACAAATGAAGACCTTGTGGGGAAGTTGCAACCACCGAACACGAAACATCATTTTCAATCTGGAACTTATCAAGAAGCCCTTGCATTGTATTGAATATATCGTCGTCCATGAATTGCTGCATATCAAAGTGCGATTGCACAACGAAGAGTATACGGCTTTGCTGAATCGCTATTTCCCTAATTGGAAACAATTGAAAGAAGAGTTGAATGAATTTGTCGTGTAATCGAATGCGTGGGTATGCAAAATAAACATAAACAGGCATTGCATCGATCTGCAATGCGAACGCATGTCGCGTGAAGTCCGAAACGGACGGTAGATTTTTATACGATTTTACTCTTTCGCTCAAGGCCGGGACATGGCAAGTCGTATGCAAATTGTATGCACACAAAAGAAGAGAGGTCACGATCTTCATCGTAACCTCTTGATTTCCGGGCTCCTCAACTAGGACTTGAACCTAGGACCCCCTGATTAACAGTCAGGTGCTCTAACCAACTGAGCTATTGAGGAATGGTATGCTTCGCAACTTGCCGACCGAGCGCCGGTCTTCCGTCGTTTTGCGAGTGCAAATATATGGCAAATAATTTATTCTGCAAACAATTCGATGCTTTTTCTGCCGATATTTTTTCATCCGGAACCGATTCCAATATTTAAAGCACTACCTATCAATTCGATGCGCACCGAACCGACTCTTTCCCGCCTCCGCGCCCTTCCGGAGCGAAGGGTTCGTCGAAGGACGGGCGGACCGGTGGAACGCTCCTTCGGAAAGGGAACGAATGCCGGCGCCCCCCCAGCACGCCCGGCGGCCCGCATGCCAAGGCGGGAACTCCGTCGCGAAGAAGGACGGAAATCGGAGAAACGGGGCACAGACGCTTGGATTTTTTTCGTAAAATATTTAATTTTACTTCCGACGTCCGAACGTTTTCCGGACCCGCTCCGCGAGACGAGGCGTCGAACGATCGATGATACCAACCCGAACATAACCATGAAGATCAAACCTTTCCTGTTTTTTTTGCTGGGGTGTGCGACGAACCTGCTCGCTGTGACGGGCCGGGCGTTCGGACAGACCGGCGACACCCCCTCGAAACCGACGACCGTACTCTACGACCGGGTGCTCGGCGACCGGGAAACCTATCCGGAAATCGTGCTCGGCGACGTCGCCGCGCAGTACACGCCCGAAGGACTCCGCATCACGGGCCACGAAAACGTCGTGCGGCTGCACAAATACTATGCGTTGGGGCAACGGACGGTGCGCTACCACGTCCGGCTCGCCGAAGACGCCGTAGCCCTGTTCCAAGGCGACAAGGGCGAATTCAAAGCCTACCTCGACATGCCCGCCCGGACGATCTCGATGGAAGGCAGTCCGGCCGTGTACAAGAAAATCGACTTCATCGACCCCGCACACGAATACATCGTCGACATCAGCCGCGACTACCAGCGGGCCATATTCCGCCTCATCGACCTGTACACCGGACAGACGGACGAAATCGAAGCCACGATCTGCGGACAGGGCGGCTGCGGAGCCGGAGCCGTATGCAGCGAAACGGTCGTGGGCCGTCAGTACGACTATTACTGCTTCGGACTGGCGAAAGGGTCGGAAATGACGGTCCGTCAGATCGTCGTGCTCTCGCCCACGTGCGATCTGACGCTGCTACTCTACGGCGACTCGATCACCGAGCCCGACGGATATTTCCCGACGAAAGACTACCCGCAATCGTGGGTGCAGCTCATCATGCGCAACGTGAAGGGGAAAGCCATGTCCAGCGGCCGGGGAGGCACGACGATCGACCACCTGCTCGAACGCATCAAGAACGAGCTTCCCTACCTCAAGGCCAAGTACGTCATGGTCACCATCGGGACCAACGGCGGCAACACCGAGGCCAACCTGAGCGAGTTAGTCGAATACATCCTCGCCCAAGGGTCCATCCCCATTCTGAACAACATCCCCGCCAACGAAAGCGACACGCACATTCCCGTGAACGCGATGATCGAAAAAATACGCGCCAAATACGGCATCAAAGGATGCCGATTCGACCTGCCCACGTCGGTCGATTACGGCGGCGGGAAGGTGGACAAGAACACGATGTGGTACGAGGACCTCGGCGAAAGAGCGGTCTACCATCACCCGAACGTCGAAGGTTCGGCTCGCATGTACGCCCGCACGCTGATCGACATACCCGAAATCTACGAATAGTCCTTCCCGGAGCGGGCGGCCCCGCCGACGGACCGAAGCGGGACCGCTCCGAACGACGGACACAACGAACCCGAACGACCTATGAACCGTATACTCATTGTTTTGCTGTCCTGTGCGGCGGTAGCCCTCACGCTCCGCGCCCGTGCTGCATCCGTCGATGCGGACGGAGCGGGCAGCCCGAAAATCATCGATCTCAAATGCGAATACGCCACCGACCCGATCGGCTTAGACGTCCGCTCGCCCCAACTGAGCTGGCGGATGGAGGCCGACGGACGGGGCGTGCTCCAGTCGGCTTACCGGATCGTCGTCGCCACGTCGGAAGACGATCTGGCTCAGGACAAAGGCATCTGGGACAGCGGCTTCCAGCCCTCGTCCCGCTCGTCGGGCATCCGATACGAAGGCCCCGCGCTCGAAAGCCGCACGCCGTATTTCTGGAAAGTGCAAGTGCGGTGCGCCGACGGACGGCAGACCGAATGGTCGGACGCCGCCTGCTTCGAAACGGGATTGATGGACGAAAGCGACTGGCTCTCGGACTGGATCGCCTATGCGCCCGGCAGCCCCGGCCGCGTTCTCTATTTCAAGGCGACGCACGTCGATGCCCGTCCGGTGGCCAAGGCCCGGCTGTACATCGCGGGGTTAGGCTTCTACGAAATGTCGATCAACGGCCGCAAGGTGGGAAATCACGTGCTCGACCCGGCGCAAAGCACCTACAACCGGCGCGTCTATTATTCGACCTACGACGTCAAGGAATATCTGGCCACGGAAAACGTGCTGCTCGTGGCCGTCGCGCCGGGCTGGTACGGCATGCCCAAGCTCCGCATGCAATTGGAAATCACGCATCCCGACGGGCAGCAGACGATCCTGACGGCCGGACACATGCGGGCCGTGACGACGGGCCCCACCGTTCACTCGACGATTTTCGACGGCGAGCTGTACGACGCCCGGCTGGACGTGCCCGACCTCCGGGCGCCCTACGTCCCCTCCGGACTGATGAACAAGGAGTGGAGTCTGGCCCACATCGCGGACGCGCCGGGCGGAAAGATGACCGCCCAGAAGATGGAAGCGATCGAGGTGGTGGACTCGCTCGTCCCGCAACTGCTCGGCGAACCCGCGCCGGGCGTGTACGTCTTCGACACGAAGCAGAACCTCGCCGGATGGGCCGCGCTGCGCGTCCGGGGCGAGAGCGGACGGACCGTCACGATGAAATTCGCCGAATCGCTCTACGAGAACGGACTGGTCAACCAAGAGAATCTGCGCAATGCCAAAGCGACCGACACCTACATCTGCAAGGGCGAGGGCGTCGAAACGTGGGAACCGAAGTTCACCTACCACGGCTTCCGCTACATTCAGGTCGAGGGGCTGCCCGAAGCGCCCGCCGAGGGCGACATCCGGGTACGCATCGTCCGCAACGCCGTGGCCGAGACCGGTTCGTTCCGTTGCAGCGACGAGCTGCTGAACCGCATCCACGAGATGGTCAAGGCCACCGAAGCGAGCAACCTGCACAGCGTCCCGACCGACTGCCCGCAGCGCGACGAGCGCATGGGGTGGCTCAACGACATGACGGTGCGCATCGAGCAGGCGCTCTACAACTTCGACCTGTCGCGCTTCTATCCCAAATTCATCGCCGACGTATCGGACACGCAGGACGAAGCGGGTACGATCACCTGCGTGGCGCCCTACCGGTTCGGGGCCCGGCCGGCCGATCCCGTTTCGGCCAGCTACCTGCTGCTGGCATGGAAAACCTACGAATTTTACGGCAACGCCAGCGTGATCGAAGCACACTACGACGGCATGAAGGCATGGGTGGACTACCTCGCCTCGCGCACCGAGGACGGCATCGTCGATTACAGCTACTACGGCGACTGGTCGCCCCCGACCGCCTTCGCCGTCGATCCGACCTCGGCCGTCTCGCGGGACACGCCGGGACGGATGATGTCCACCGGCTATCTGTACTATTGCGCCTCGATCCTCTCCGAGATGGCCGCCCTGACGGGCCGGGACGAAGACCGCGCGCGTTATCGCGAGCTGGCCGAACGCACGGCCGAAGCCTTCGACCGCGCATATTGGAACGAAGAGACGGGAGGATATGCCGCCAACAACCAAGCGGCCAACTCGTTCGCGCTCTTTCTCGGTCTGGTCGGCGAGGATAGGATCGACCGCGTCGTGGGAAACCTCGCCGACGACGTGGCCGCGCACGACTACCACCTGACCACGGGCAACCTCTGCACGAAATACCTGATGGAAATGCTCACCCGCTACGGTCACGCGGAAACTGCTTACAGGATAGCGACGCAAAAGACCTATCCGAGCTGGGGCTACATGCTCGAAAACGGAGCCACGACGCTGTGGGAGCGATGGGAATACGCGACGGGAGACGCGATGAACTCGCACAACCATCCGATGATGGGATCGGTCGACTCGTGGTTCTACAAGTACCTCTTGGGCATCGTTCCCGACGTCGCCCATCCCGGATTCGAACGATTCGCGATCCGACCCTACATCGTCGGCGACCTGAGGTTCGCCGAAGGAGAATTCCGCTCGATCAAAGGCCCGATCCGCAGCGCGTGGCGCAAGGAAAAGGGAAGCCTCGCCCTCGACGTCTCGATACCGGCGGGCAGCGTCGCCACCGTATACGTGCCCTCGACCCGGCCGGGCAGCGTGACCGAAAGCGGCCGGAGGATCGGAAAGTCGGAAACAATCCGTTCGCTCGGACAGGACGGCGACTGGGCCGTCTACGAAGTGGGATCGGGCGACTACCGTTTCCGCAGCGAGTGGAAAAAGTAAGGGCAGCAGCCCTCCGCGGCGGACATTTCTCCGTTCGTCGCGCCGTTTGTCCACCGTCGCCACGCACCGGAACAGCCGGCCGATAAGTATCGCGACTGCTGCCGGACGTATCGGAACGACCGGCAGCAGCGCATACCGGGACTGCAGGCGGTCCGTCAAACGAAAAACCGTCCGGGGATTCCGGACGGTTTTTCGTTGCATGATTGTCCGACGCACGATTTCCGGGCGGTTACGGAGCTACACGGGATTTCCGGGCGGATTCTTCTTTCCCCTGCCCTCTCCGTCGTCGGCAGCCGGGGCGAAGCCAAGCCAGAAGTACGGTTTACAAAAAACAGGCTCACGATCCATCCGCACTCCGCTTCCCTTCCGGGACCGCGCGATGCAGGAGCGATGCGGCCGCCCCCGGCGACCGTCCGACGAACCCGGACCCGGCCGCGGAGATCGGGCGGCGAGTGCGACCGGCCGGTCAGTTTTTTCCCTTGAAAATAAGCAAGCCGATCGAGAGACCGACCTTGTTGGGATACCACTCGGCCGAGCCGTTGAACGGATCGGGCGTAGCGGGCGGTACGGGGCGATGGGGATACATGTCGATCGTGCCGTCGAGCGCATAGCCGTTGTACCAACTGGCCATATAGGCCCAACCCAGATAGACGTCGAGAATCCACCGTTCCCTGAAAATATGCTCGTACCCGCCGCACAGACCGATCATCAGACCGTACCCTTTGCTGTACCGGTCTTCGAGACGCAGGCGGCCGCCCTGGATTTCGGGCTTCGACATCTTGAACGCCATCATGCCCATGTTGGCTCCGAGGTACCATCCCCGGTTGTGCTCCTTGAAATAGCGGCGGTATTCGTTCATCAGAATCCCGAAGTGCATCGGTTTCGAAACCCCGTGATCGCGGATGCTCTGCCAAGGCGAATAGACGATTTCGCTCTGGAAGGTGGATCGGGACGAAAGACGGAACTCGACCGCAGGATTGACGATGCCCGCCAAAGCGTACAGCGCATTCAACTTGACATAGGTTTGCGCCCGTGCGGCCGTTCCGCAAGCGGACAGGCCGACGACCGCCCAGCAAACAAGCGTTCCGAACCGTTTCATTTTCTTCGCGTCGATGGCTCCGGCCGCTCCCTTCGGGAAGCCGAGACCGGAGGCCGTTTCCCTGCAAAAGTAATAAAGTTCGGCCGATAAGCCGCCGCACGATGGCAAATTCGGCCGAAAGCCCCCCCCCGAACGTGCCGGAACAGGAATCGGAAGGCCATTCCGCGTCCCGAAACACCCGATGCAGGGACGCATTGCCGCACGAACCGCCGCCTTTCCTCCGGAAACGAGTCGCCGTACCGGAGACAGATTCCTCCGCCGAACGGAACACGACCGGGAAATATCCTGCGACAAGCGCCCTGCACTTCCGGAAAACAGCCCGGCGGCACCTCTGCCGAACGCACGGCACGAAGCCGGCGAAAGGTGCCCCGGCAGCGAACGGACCGGCGAACGGGAAAGGCGACGGCATGCCCCGGAGGATCGTTTCCGCCGCATCGCCCGTCGCGCCCCGAAAAATTCTTGCGAATTTCACGGCCGCGCGGGCGTGATCGAAAAACACGACGGCACGAAAGCGCGGACAGACCGCCTCGCCTCGCGCACGACGACGGACCGAACGTCTCCACGGCCCCGGCGGCAAGTGCCCGCGTACTTTTTCCGTCGGACGAGCCGCCTGCGAACGGTCAGGCCCCCGGTCCCGAAAACGGACAGAGAGGCACCGCACCCCTTGCGGATTCCTACCGTTTTCGTATCTTCGTAGGAAACGACCCATACGAGAACCGATGAAAAAAATAGACCGAAGAACCTTTTTGCGCCGGGCGGGCATTCTCTCCGCCGGGCTGGCGGCGGGAGCCTGTCCCCGGCTCGTCGCGGCCACGACGTCCATGAACGCAGAATCCGGCGACGTCCCCGCAGCGGCAGGCGAAGCGCAGCCGGAAGGAACGGACCGGTACTGGATCGAACCCCGCGACCACGGCCGGGCGATGCTCAATCCCGGCATGGGATGGACGATGCACTTCTACTCCAACATACTGGCCAACTACGGCTCCGGACTGGAGCCCTCCGACACGGTGGAGGACTTTCCGGGTCTGGGAGCTGTCTATCTTCGCGTGCCGTGGGCGTTCCTCGAACCCGAAGAGGGACGTTTTGTTTGGGAACTGCTCGACACGCCCGCGCAACGATGGATCGACCGGGGATGTCAGGTGGCTTTCCGGGTCACGGCCACCGAAAGCTGGCTGTATCATGCCACGCCGGAATGGGTTTTCGACGCGGGAGCCCGCGGGTACGACGTGAACGGGAAGTTCATGGAACCGGAGTACGACGACCCCGTGTTTCTCGAAAAGACGGGAAACTTCCTCCGGGCGATGGCCGAACGCTACGACCGCAATCCGCACGTGGCTTTCGTCGACGTGGGCCACTTCGGCATGTGGGGCGAAGGGCACACGATCATGTCCACACCCGAACACGGCCGCGAATGGGGAATCGAGACGCAGAAGAGGATCATCGATCTGTACTGCAAGCATTTCGGGCACACGCAACTGTGCATATCGGACGATTTCGCCGGTCACGACCGCCCCGGCGACCGCTTCCCGATTACCGACTACGCCTTCTCGCAGGGCGTCACGATCCGCGACGACAGCATACTGGTGCAGCCGCCGCCCCGCTCGTGGTACCACAGCGGGATGGCGCAGCTTTTCTGGCCCGCGCTGCCCGTGATCCTCGAACACGAACACTACGGAGGATCGAAAGACCGGGGCGCGTGGAGCGGAGAACTGCTCGAAAAGGCGGTCGAGGATTATCACGCCTCGTTCATGTCGATCCACTGGGAGCCGCGCGTGCTGCTCGAAGAAAACCGCCCGACGATCGAACGCATCAACCGCCGGATGGGATACCGGCTGCGGATGGACTCGGCCCTTTGGCCCCGCAGCGTGAACCGGGGCGAGAGCTTCGTTATCCGCAGCGTGTGGAGCAATGCCGGCGTGGCGCCGTGCTACGTGGGCGGCCATCCCTGCTTCACGCTCAAGGACGACAAGGGAGGAATCGTATCGGTGCTCGTCGCCGACGACTTCGACCTGAAAGACCTGCACGTCGGCCCGCCCGACGAGGCGCCGCAGCACGTACTCGAATCGACGTTCCGCATCGCCCCGCGCTACGAGGACCGGACAGGCACGTTCTTCAGGACTTGCCGTCCGGGCGTTTACGATCTGTACGTCTCGGCGGGACGGCGCGACGGGACGCCCGTCTATGCCCTGCCCTACGAAGGCGACGACGGCAAACGCCGCTACCGGCTGGGGCGCATCGAGGTAACGGAATAGCCGTCGCTATCGGTCCGTACAGAATCCGGATGAAAAGACATAACGGAAAGATGGAAGCAACCTCCTGCAAAATCCGGACGGTGCGGTGCCGGGGGCAAACGGGAACGACGGACGAACTGAGAAAGGGATCAGCATCTTGTATCCGGATGAGCGAACGGTATTTCCCGAACTGCAAAGCAGCCGCCGTTACGCTGTTCGCTATCGGTCCGTATAGAAACGACTTCCGGATGAAAGACAGAACGGAGAGACGGAAACAATCTCCGGCAAAATCCGGACGGTGCGGTGCCGGGGGTGAACGGGAACGACGGACGAACAGAGGAAGGAAAAATGAGCCATCCCGCGCGATGATCGGCAGGTGTGCTTCGAGCGGCAGAACCGTCGGAGCCCCGCCGTCCGGAGCCGGCGAGCAAAGGGCGGACGGATGCCGAAACGGGTCCGGTCGTTCCATTTAGTCCTGTCAGCCGAGCGAGCGACTGTCGGCCGCTCTTCCGATTCCAGCCCCGGTGCGGTCGCACACAATGAACGACACGACCCCGGCGAGCGGCCGGACGATGATCTTCTCCGCCGAACGGGAGCGCTCCGGACCGCTTCGGCAGACGATCCCGAAAAAAAGCGAGCGCATGTCGTCGCAAACCGTCTTCGACTCCATCGCGCTACCTGCCGTCCGCCCGATGCGTCCGCCTCCGTCCGGACCACAGAAAACAAGGATCTTTCCCCTCTTTTCCGGCAGCGAATGCGACAGGTCGTAAACGAGCGGCAAACGCCATCCTGCACTCCCCCCTCCGACAGGACGGTACCGAATGGCGCCTGTGAGGCCCGTCACGCGAACGGCAGTTCGCAGCGCACTTACACACGACACGCATCCCCGTTCCCCCGATTTTCCGAGCAGGAAACTCGGTTCCGCGCAAACGAAGAAAACGAGCCCTCTCCTCCGCCGAATAAAAATACGGCCGACCACATTCTCCTCCGAACGAGAATACGTCCCGGCGGACGATCCCCAAAAAAGAAACGACCGCACGGCTTTCCCGACCGGCTTCAATTCATCGCCCCGCGTCCCCCGTCGACCGGGACATCCGAACGGCGCCCCGACCCGAAACGGCGGACGGTCGTGTACAAAAAAGACGCGTACCCGAATCCAACGAGCAAGCCCCCCTATCCCTGAGAGAATAAGAGCGGACCGCTCCGACGGGCCGGTGTTTTCGAAAAAGAAGTACCCGGTCTCGCAGAGCGCCGTCTCTTTCG
>CAJTYA010000021.1:0-30795 GCA_910583985.1 uncultured Alistipes sp. | reverse complement strand
GGGCCGGTGTTTTCGAAAAAGAAGTACCCGGTCTCGCAGAGCGCCGTCTCTTTCGGCTTATACGAATCTCCGTCTCTCCGGCCGAAGAAGATTCTCTCCCCGACGCTTCCGATTCCGGACAAGGGGCGTCCGAGCATAACAATGGCCCGACACGATTCCGACGAACTGACGGACGGCAAGCCTTTCCACCCGATGAGAACACGCCCCGGACCGCTCCGACGGGCCGGTGTTTTCGAAAAAGAAGTACCCGGTCTCGCAGAGCGCCGTCTCTTTCGACTTATACGAATCTCTGGCCGGAGGAGGTTTCCCGGCCGGCGTTTCGAATTTCGGGCTACGTGCGGTGACGAACCGAAAGATCCGCTCCGAGAGCCCCTCCATCGAAGGGACGGCCGGGCGTCGCACTCCGCCGGACGCCATCCGCCTCCCTCTGTCGCCGAAGCGGCAAGACGCCATGCGGCACCGCACGGCCATACAGGAACGAAGCCGCACTACCGCACCGGCTCGGCGCGGAATCCGGCCGAGGTCACGGCACGGACGATCTCTTCGTCCGGCAGATCGGTTTCGACCGTCAGCAGCCGGTCTGCCGAGGTCAGGTCGATCGACCATGCCTCGGCCGGCACGATTTCGTTGAGCCGCTCGGCGATCTTCGCCACGCAGCCGCCGCACTTGGCGTTGGTTTTGAAACTTTTTTTCATATCGTTTTCGTTTTATCTTATCGTTTCGCGACACCATATCCCGTTTCCGGTCAACACCGACGATTCCGGCCTCCGAACGGTTTGTCCGTGAAGTAGAAAGGAAGCCGCGAAGAAAGTCCTCCCCCAGCGGCGACCGTCGGAACCGAAAGAGGGTCCCGGAGTTTCGGCACAGGCGATGCGCCCGACGGTTTCAGAGTTTTTTCCATTTCAGCCGCAGGCTGTTCGTGACGACGGACACGGAACTGAATGCCATTGCCGCACCGGCCAGCATGGGACTCATCGTCACGCCCCACAGAGGATAGAGCACGCCGGCGGCGACGGGAATGCCGACGAGGTTGTAGATGAACGCCCAGAAGAGGTTCTGCCGGATGAGCCGCACCGTATCGCGCGAAAGGCGGTAGGCCTTGGGCAGCAGCGACAGGTCGGAGTTCATCAGCGTGACCATCGCCACATCCATCGCCACGTCGGTCCCGCGCCCCATGGCGATGCTGACGTCGGCGCGGGCCAAAGCCTGCGAATCGTTGATGCCGTCGCCGACCATCGCCACGTGCCGGCCCGCGGCCTGCAATTCGCGCACGAAACGGTCCTTGTCGTCGGGCATCGCCTCGGCCCGGAACGTCCCGATGCCGAGCCGTGCGGCCAATGCGGCGGCCGTGCGGCGGTTGTCGCCCGTGAGCATGGCCAGTCCGATATGCAGTCGCCGCAGCTCGTCCAAAGCCCCCGGCGTAGTCTCCTTGAGCGGGTCGCTCACGGCAATGGCACAGAGCAGACGGTCCCCGCTTCCGAAAAAGACGAGGCTCCGCCCTTCGTCCGACAGCGCACCGACACGGGCGTCGAGGTCGGCCGGCAACACCGCTCCGCGACTTTCGAGCAGGTTCCGGCTGCCGATCCAGTACGGCCGGCCGCCGGAGCGGAATTCGACGCCCTGTCCCGTCAAGCTCTCGAACGCGGTCACTTCGCAGGGCTTCGCTCCCTTCGCGGCGAGGTAGGCCGTCACGGCCTCGGCCAACGGATGCTCGGATTTCATTTCGGCCGAATAGACGATGTCGCCGTAGGAGGATTCCTCCGAGGCGGTCCATATCCACTCCGTCACCGAGGGGCGCCCCTCGGTCAGCGTTCCGGTCTTGTCCATCACGACCGTATCGACGCGGCACATCCCCTCCAGCGCCGCGGCGTCCTTGATGAGAATCCCGTTCTCGGCCCCGCGCCCGATGCCGACCATGAGCGCCGTGGGCGTAGCGAGTCCCAACGCGCACGGGCAGGCGATCACCAGCACCGAAACGGCCGAAAGCAGCGCATGCGAGAAATAGGCCGGTCCGCCGATGACCATCCACAGCACGAACGTCAGCACGGCGATGCCGATGACCGTCGGCACGAACACCGCCGCGATGCGGTCGGCCACGCGCTGCACGGGCGCCTTGCTGCCCTGTGCCTGCCGGACCGTCTCGATGATGCGGGCCAGCAGCGTATCGCTCCCGGCACCCGTCGTTTCGAGCACGAACGCCCCCCGGCCGTTGATCGTACCGGCCACGACGCTGTCGCCCGCCTTTTTCTCCACGGGAAGCGGCTCGCCGGTAATCATGCTTTCGTCGACGAACGAGCTGCCCGAAAGCACGAGACCGTCCACCGGAATCTTCTCGCCGGGCCGCACCGACACGCTGTCGCCCGCACGGAGCGACGCGATGGGCACCTCCTCCTCCCGTCCCTCCCGGACGATGCGGGCCGTGACGGGTTGCAGCCCCATCAGGTTCCTGATCGCGGACGACGTGCTCCCCTTGGCCCGCTCTTCGAGCAGCTTGCCCGTCAGCACGAACGCCACGATCATGCACGAGGCCTCGTAATAGACATGCGGTTCGAGCCCCCGCGCGTACCAGAATTCGGGCCAGAGCGTATTGAAAAGGCTGAACAGAAAGGCGATCGACGTGCTGAGCGCCACCAGCGTATCCATATTGGCCGTGCGGTGCATCGTCTGTTTCCATGCGTTGACGAAAAACGAGCGCCCGAAGAGCGCCAGCACGGGCAGCGTAAGCGCCAGCATGATCCAGTCGCCGTAAGGCAGGTGCATGAACACCATCGAGATCGCCATCACCGGCAGCGCGAAAATCCACGCGCCGAGCGTATCGCGGCCCAACCGTTTCAGGCGGTCGCGCTCGGCGAGCCGTTGTTTCTCCTCGGCCCCCTCCTCCTCGACGATCAGATCGTAACCGGCCGCACGCACGACATCGCGGATGCGGCCGGGTGTCACGACGCCCTCGTCGAAAGCGACAAGGAGGCGGTTCGAAGCGAAATTCACGGCGGCCTCCCGAACTCCCTCCAACCGGGCGACCGTCTGCTCGACGGTCGCCGCACAGACGGCGCAGCTCATATCGAGCACAGGATATTCCTTCCGGACGATTTTTCCCATAAGCGTATTCTTTACGACGGGCCGTTACGGCCCGGACAAAAAAACGACACCCAAAGATAATGCAAAATTATCTCCGGGCGTCGTTTTTCCGCGACGGATGCCCCAAGGCGAAAGCCTATTCGGCGCAGGGTCTGTTCCCGAAACGTTCGGCGGCCGCATTGAACTCGGCCTTGAGCGATTCGACGGTTTCCCTGACGCTGGTGATCTTTTTCGACAGATAGGCGTTGGCCCCGGCGAAAGCGTATCCGCGCGAGAGGTTGCCCTTGGCAGCCTGATAGAGCGCCATGACGATGCAATAGGGGCTCTTGGTGTAGTCGCAGGTCTTGATGCAATGGAACGCACACTTGCGGGGCCGGGTGAGTCCCTCCTTCACCTTACGGATGAATTCTCCGGCAATGGCCCGTCCGGGCATCCCTACCGGGCTGGCGATGATCTCGATGTCCTCTTTGCGGGAGTCGATGTAGGCCTGCTTGAATGCCGGCGAGGCGTCGCACTCCTCGGTGGTCACGAACTTGGTGCCGAGCTGCACGCCGTCGGCGCCCAGTTGCATGATGCGGTAAATGTCTTCGCCCGTGTAGAGTCCTCCGGCCGCGATGACGGGAATCCGACGTCCGCAAAGCTCCTCGTAACGGCCGACCGTCGAGACCACTTCGGGCACGATATGTTCCAGCGAATAGTTCGCGTCGTCGATCTGGTCGTTCTTGTAGCCGAGGTGTCCGCCCGCCTTGGGCCCTTCGACGACGACGGCGTCGGGCAGGTAATCGTAGCCCGACTTCCACTTTTCGCAGATGAGCTTGGCGGCGCGGGCCGACGAGACGATGGGCACGAGCTTGGTGCGGCTGCCCTTTTGCAGATAGGACGGCAGGTCGAGCGGCAGGCCGGCTCCCGAAAAGATGATGTCGACCTTCTCGGCGATGGCCGTGCGGACCATATCCGAAAAATCGGTCAGCGCCACCATGACGTTCACGCCGATCACGCCGCGGGTCTTGGCCCTCGCCTTGCGGATTTCCTCCTTGAGTCCCATTATGCTGTTGGTCAGGTAGTCTTTGGAAAATTTGGGATACAACAGGCCCATGCCGGCGCAGGAAATGACTCCCACGCCCCCTTCGTCGGCCACGGCCGACGCCAGACCCGAAAGCGACACTCCTACTCCCATTCCACCCTGAACGATAGGCAGTTTGATCGTAAGGTCGCCGATTTTGAATGATTTCATCTATTTAGTCGATTGGTATGTTTATGGTATAAAGGTAACGAAAACCGTCGCTTCCGTCCGCCGAACCATCGGTAAAATATACGATGCCTAACGCGCCGGACACGACCGGGATTTCTCCCCAACGGCCCCGGCGGGCGCGAGGCATCGCGCCGCGTCTTTCCGAAGCGGAGGCAGATATTTTCCCGAAGCGCTGGCTCCGCACGGACGGAAAACATCCGCCGCACACGGGCACGGCGACGGACGGGAGAGGCGGCTCAGAATTTTTTCGTACCTTCGCCTCCGGTATAAAAACACGTTTCGAGCGATGAAAACGAAGATAGCGATCGTCGGCACCGGCGGCGTGGGCGGTTTTCTGGGCGGTCTGCTGGCCCGGCACTACGAGGGTTCCTCCGAGGTGGAAATCCATTTCATATCGCGCGGAGAGGCGCTCGCGAACATCCGTCGCGACGGGCTCCGCGTCGATGCCCAGCAGGGAGCTTTCACGGCCCGCCCGACGGCAGCCACCGACTCGGCGGCCGAAATCGGCACGATGGACTACGTGCTCTACTGCACCAAAGCCTACGACGTCGAGGGCGGCATCGCCGGCATCCGGCCCTGCATCGGTCCCCGCACGGTGATCCTGCCGTTCCTCAACGGCGTAGACAGCGCCGAGAAAATCAAGCGCATGCTGCCCGACAACGAAGTGTGGGACGGATGCGTCTACGTGGTAGCCTACATCGTCGAGCCGGGACACATCGTCGAACGGACCAACGGCTACCGCTATCTGTTCGGCTCGCCCTCCGGTTCGCCCGACCGGTTGGAGATCCTGCAACGCATCTTCGCCGAAGCCGACATCCGCGCCCGGCTCGAAGCGGACATCGTGCGGCGGGTGTGGGACAAGTTCGCCTTCATCTCGACGGTCGCCACGGCCACGTCCTACACCGACGAGACCTACGGCGGCGTACTGAACGATGCGCGGAACCGGGCCGATTTCACGGCCCTGCTCGACGAGTTTCAGGCCGTCGCCCAAGCACGCGGAATCGCGCTCTCGGAGGACATCGCCTCGCGCGTCGTCGCGCAGATGGAACGCATTCCCGCCGACACGACGACCTCCATGCAGCGGGATTTCCGGGCGGGCCGTTCCACCGAGGTCGAATCGCTGACCGGGTACGTCGTCCGGGAAGGCCGCAGGCTCGGCGTCCCGACACCGGTGTACGATCTGATGTACCGGGGACTGCTCGAACGAGGGAAAAAATAACGCCGCCGGAAACGGCCGGGGACCTCGCAGACACGAGACGACTTCGCGGCAGGACCGAACGATCCGGGAAACGCCGGGGCGGCATCGGACCGCCGCGTTTTCCCGCAAGCGAAACGGCGAAGCGGCGGACCGGGAAACGCTCCCTCTGCGTAAAGGCGTACTTTATTTCGCCGGCACGGCATGCGGACACGCGACGCATTCGCACAGGGAACGCCGTCCTTTCGGCCGGACGACGGAAACGGCCGGGACGAAAGATGCAAGGACCGAACGGCATGCAACCGTCCGACGCTTTGCGAACGACGTCTTCCGGGGAAGGACCGCTTCGCATCCTGCGGGAACGCCCATCCCCGAAACGGGCATTCGCATTTGTGCGCTATCCATAACGATAAAAACGACCTTAAAAACAGACGGACATGACCCGACAGCAAGACCGCATCGAACCGGTCGGAGAAAAAGACTACGACGAAATCGCACGGGTGTGGGAAGCCTCGGTGCGCGCGACGCACGACTTTCTCCCCGAAAGCGACATCGAACGGCTCGCCCCGCTCGTCCGGGAACGCTACCTGCCCGCCGTCCGCCTGTTCTGCATCCGCGACGAGGCACAGCGCATCGCGGCCTTCATCGGCCTCTGCGAACGGCACATCGAAATGCTGTTCGTCCGGCCCGACCGCATGGGTCGGGGTCTGGGACGACAGCTTCTCCTTTTCGCCGTCGAACGGTGCGGCGCACGGTCGGTGGACGTCAACGAACAGAACCCGCAGGCCGCAGGGTTCTATCGACACATGGGCTTCCGCGTCGCGGGTCGCAGTCCGCTCGATTCGGAGGGCGCGCCGTTCCCGATCCTGCATCTGCGCCTGCCCGAATAACGGTTTCCCGAAAAAAGGACCGACCGCACCGCAAGCGTTTCCCGGAAAGAGACGTGCACCGGTCGGACATTCGCCGGACGGGCGTACCTGTTTCCGTCGCCTTTCTTCCC
Organism: uncultured Alistipes sp.; assembly: GCA_910583985.1. Classification (GTDB taxonomy): domain Bacteria; phylum Bacteroidota; class Bacteroidia; order Bacteroidales; family Rikenellaceae; genus Alistipes_A. Next base: position 24,270 of record CAJTYA010000021.1, on the reverse strand, counting down.
CGCAGCAGTTCTCCCCGGAGACGACAGCCGGGCTACGGACGATCCTGCGCTTCGCGGAGCCTGCCCATCGTGTCTTCGGTCGGACCACCGTGCGGTTTCGGACCGCAGGAAGGCCCTATCCCGTCTTTTCCGAACGAGCAGGCCGACGGTCACGGCCGGAAAGACCGCCGAGCTGTCATGCGGAGGGCCGTCGGCCGAACCCGCCGACCGTACAGCCCCGGAGCATCATCGTCCCCGCTTCCTCTGAGCTGCACAAAAAGACGGGAAACGGAAGCGGCCCCGACCCGGCTCGCCGCTCCGTCCACACGACCGGGACCGAGCGGACCCGATTTTCAGAACTTTCGCAACGGAAGCGCCATCCCTCCGAACACAAGCCAAGACGCCCCTCGGCAGGAATGGCACCGGACCGCCCGACGGTACAACCGACGAGATGCCCTGCACCGGCCCGACCGAAAAGCCGGCCGTCGGACACCGCCCCCTTGCCTCCGGACGAAAATTTCGTTTTTCCCGCCGGGAACTTCCTCCTCCGAACCCTCCCGATGCGTGCATACGGGATTTCCTTTCAAACGACCGAACGCCGGCAACAGCGTTCCGGCCGCACGACGGAGCGCCGAACCGCACCCAAGCCACGATTCGGAGGCAATCGCGCGACAGGATCGCTCCGGTCCGAAATCCGCCCGGACGAGCGTTCGGCCCCCCGGCAAAAAAGTTTGCAGGGAATTGTCGCGAGGAGTCCCTATATTTGCGCTCTCGAACGATCCCTTTCCGATGAACGCATCCGACACCCGACCGCCGAAACACGGCTGGATAGCATTGAGTCCGGCAGCCGTTTTCCTGTGCCTCTACCTTTCCGTATCGCTGCTGACGGGCGACTTCTATAAGATGCCGGTCGCCGTGGCGTTCCTCATCGCGGCCGTCTATTCGATTCTCATCGCGCGGGGCATACCGCTCGAAGAACGCATCGCCCGTTTCTCGCAGGGAGCCTCCCAAAGAAACATCCTGCTGATGATCTGGATTTTCGTCCTTTCGGGCGCTTTTGCCCGTTCGGCCGAGGCAATGGGTGCCGTGGAAGCCACAGTCGACCTGACGATGCGCCTGCTGCCCGGCGGGTGGTTGTTGCCGGGGCTCTTTCTGGCGACCTGTCTCGTCTCGCTCTCCGTCGGCACGTCGGTGGGCACCATCGTCGCGCTGACACCGGTGGCCGTCGGACTGGCGGACAAGACGGGACTGGAAACGCCCTTCATGGCGGCCGTCGTAGTCGGCGGCGCATTTTTCGGCGACAACCTCTCCTTCATTTCCGATACGACGATCGCCTCCACACGCATCATGGGATGCGACATGCGCGACAAGTTCCGGGTCAACGCCCTCATCGTCACGCCCGCGGCACTGCTCGTGGCGGCGGCCTATCTCCTCGTGGACCTGCCGGCGGACGCGGCGATGCCTCCCACCGAGGTCCGATGGCCCGGCATCGTCCCCTACGCCGTCGTTTTAGCGCTGGCGCTCGCGGGCGTCCACGTGACGGTCGTGCTGACGGCCGGCATCGCCGTAACGGGACTGACCGGATGGATGACCGGCATGCAGGACGGTCCGGGATGGCTGGCGGCCACCGGCGAAGGCATCGCGGGCATGGGCGAACTGATCGTCGTCACGCTGCTCTCCGGCGGCATTCTCGAAATGATCCGCCGCGGAGGAGGCATCGACTGGCTCGTCGGGAAGATGACCCGCCGTCTGAGCGGCAAGCGTTCGGCGGAACTGAGCATCGCCGCGTTAGTGAGCGCCGCGAACCTCTGTACGGCCAACAACACGGTCGCCATCCTGACCGTGGGCCCCATCGCACGGGACATCGCGGCCCGGTTCGGGCTGGACCCGCGCAAGAGCGCGAGCCTTCTCGACACGTTCTCCTGTTTAGTGCAGGGGCTCATCCCCTACGGCGCCCAGTTAATGATGGCCGCCGGGCTCGCCGGCGTCTCGCCGTTCGAAATCGTGCGCTACCTCTACTACCCCATGGCGATGGGCGGATTCGCACTGGCCGCCGTTCTGCTGCGCTACCCCCGGAAATATTCCTGAGAAAGCCTCAACGGAAAAAGGCCGCCCGACGGATCGAGGCGGCCTGTCTCTGTATCGTCCGCCCGAAGCGGACCGGCACCGCGAACGGGCGACGTTTCTTCTGCACGGAGAGGACGTCCGCCTATCCGCACGAGGAGGAAACGCCGGCTTCCGCCGCTCAGTCGTCGATGTCGACGAGCTCGAACGCGCTGTCGAAGGTCAGTTCCGTACCGTCCGAGAGTTTCACTTCGTACTCGCGGCTGTCGCGGTCGATCTCGACCACCCGGCCGTTCGGATAGAGTTCGGCGATCTTTCGGGCGATCTTGGCGGGAAGAATGCCGGCGGGCACAACCGATTTTCGGCACACGACCTCTTTCCATTCGCCGTCCTTGGCGAATTCCGCTTTCGAGCCGTCGGCGAAAACCACCTCGTACTCGGTATCCAGCAGGCCGCGATCCACTTTGGTCAGCGCGATCTTCGACTTGGGGAAATGCTGCCGGATGAACTGTTGCGCCTGCTGCGGAAGCTGTGCGGAAGAGACGGGGCGACCATCGCCCGCATACACGGCCGTCGCTCCCAACAGGAACAGGCCGGCGAGAAGAATCATACTTTTTTTCATCGTTGCGTCTTTTTTTACGGATTCGACATTCGGTCGAACCTATGCAAAGGTCTTACCCGAACCGAAAAACGGACACGAATTTCTGCAAAAAAACGAAAAAAACGTTCCGCGGCACAAAAAATACCGCCCGAGCCCATCGTCGCCCCGCGGAACGACACGCCGCCGCAATCCCGCCGTCCGGACCGGCGCACATCCGCGGCATCCCGCCCCGGACGGTTCGCACCGACCCGCATCCGATCGCGCAGGACGTCTTCCCCTCGGACACGAACGCGGAACGGCCGATCCGATCCCGCCGACGGGACACCGGCCGGCGCCATCTCATGCATCACGGACGACACGACGTTTCGCCCGGTCCTTCCCGTGACACGGGCAACAGATCCGGACTCCGTTCTCAATAGCGACACGCCTTGGAGGATATTCGCGCGGAAAAGAAGACATGCGCTCCGGAATCGGTTTTCCCGAGAGAAACGCAGGGAGCGCCTACGAAAAAAGCGCCTGCGATATAATCACAGGCGCCCGATGCATTTCGTAGCGCGAGAGAGACTTGAACTCTCGACCTCAGGATTATGAATCCTGCGCTCTAACCAGCTGAGCTATCGCGCCATCGTTTGCGTTTGCGAGTGCAAAAGTAGCAAATATTTCTTTCCCCGCAAATTATTACCGCTGTTTTTCCGAGAAAAAAGTGTCCGGACGAAAAAACCGTATCGCCGTTCGGCGGAAAAACGTTATCTTTAGCCTATCGTTCGGGAACATTCGAATAACTAACCAAAATAACGTTTCGAACATGAAAAAGATGTTTTTAGGCCTGCTGGCCGTCACGGTCGCGACGCTCTCGCCCGCCCTGTCGGAGGCCAAGGGGAAAGGGGAAATCAAAAACGTGATCTATCTCATCGGCGACGGCATGGGTCTCTCGCAGGTGTCGATGGCGATGATTGAAGGCGGATTCGTGCCGACGGCGTTCGACCGGGCGCAGAACGTGGCGCTCATCTCGACCTACTCGGCCAACAACCGCGTGACCGATTCGGCCGCTGCCGGCACGGCTTTGGCCACGGGACACAAGACGAACAACGGCATGCTGGGCATGACGCCCGACGGCGCGAACTGCGAGTCGATCATGGCCCGCGCCAAAGAGGAAGGATACGCCACAGGGCTCGTCGTGACGGTATACCTGCAACACGCCACGCCCGGCGCCTTCTACGCCCATGTGGCGAGCCGGGGCGAACTGGATGCGATTTCGAGACAGTTCGTCGACAGCGACGTGGACGTGGCCTTCGGGGGCGGCAAGAAATTTCTCGAAGCCGACAACGGCAAGGGCGGCACGCTCATCGACGACCTCCGCGCCCGCGACTACACGGTAGTGTACGGCATGGATGAGCTCCGAGGCATCGACGGCGGCAAGGTCGTAGGACTTTTCGCCGACGAATACATGCCCACGGTGCTCAACGGCCGCGATGAAAACTACCTGTGCGAAGCGACGAAGAAAGCGCTGGAAATCCTGTCGAACAACGCTGCGGCATCCAAATCCAAGAAAGGTTTCGTGCTGATGGTCGAAGGCTCGCAGATCGACTCCGAATGCCATGCCAACAATTCGGCCGGCGCGCTGGCCGAAACCCGCGACTTCGACCGGGCCATCGGCGCGGCGATGGATTTCGCCGACACGCATCCCGGCACGCTGGTCGTCGTAACGGCCGACCACGAGACCGGCGGACTCTCGATTACGAGCAACAAGACCGATTTCATGCTCTCGGAAAGCGGCATCGGATACCAGTTCGGCACGACGGGTCATTCGGGTACGCTCGTACCGGTCTATCTGTACGGCACCGGAGCCGAAGGAATCAACGGCGTGATGGACAACACCGACCTGCCCAAAAAGATCGCGGAGTTGATGAACCTGAAAAAATAATCCGGACTTTCCGGACCGGAGAAAGTCCCGCCGGTTTTCCTGCCTGCGGATAGTTTCTTCCGGAAAAACGATTCGGCCTGAGAGCGACCCTCCGCGGAGAGTCGCCCTCAGGTCGAAACCGTTTTCGGGCTTTCGGATTTCCGGCCTCGAAAAACGGACGACCGAAGGGCGACGACTTATTCCGAAGTATAAAAAGAAGCCGTGCCGCCGCGCTTTTCGGACGACACCGACGACTGCGCAGGAACAGGGAGAGGAGCACTGACATACGCGGTCCGTGGTCGCGAGGACGGAAATAGCGTTCGGAAACGACCACCCGAAGGGCGACGACTTATTCCGAAGTATAAAAAGAAGCCGTACCGCCGCGCCTTCCGGACGACACCGACGACTGCGCAGGAACAGGGAGAGGAGCGCCGACATACGCGGTCCGTGGTCGCTGAGGACGGAGGCAGGGTTCGGGAACGGCCACCCGGAACGTCGGTGCGTCGCATAAGGAGACAATGGCCGACCGGAGCATCGAACGGGCATCGACCAGCCGTCGAACGGGAACAGGGCGCTGCCCCCCCCCTTTCCGATGCCGTTCGGACGAAACGGAATCGGGGAAAAACCGATGGCTGCGCCGGCGAACGGACTGCCTGCCGGGACCGTCCGTTTTCCATGTCGGAGAATACGAAAGGACAGCGAACGGACGAGGCGAGGGAAAACGGCCTTTCGCTCCCGTCCGATCCCGTCTCTCCCTGAATACGACCTACGAAAACGGCCGAGGAAGCACCTCGGCCGTTTTCCCGTCATGTCGCAGGCGGAACGGGTGTCCATTCGTTCCGCACAGCACGGCTCCGCGGCTTACAGCCTGCGGACCAGCACTTCGCGGCGGAATCCCGCAGCGGACGAGACGCCCGGATCAAGCAGATGGTAGAGCGGGGTCAGCGTGTCCTGCGTCCCTTCGATAACGAAACAGCAGCCGTCCGAGGTTTTGCGCAACGGGGCGTCGGCATTCGTCCCTATAGGCCGGCCGTTCGGAGCGCCGAGCACGAGCGGACCGTACACGGCCTTCCGCACGGCCGAGTCGCCGATGTCCCGGTTGTCGGGACCGGTCCATGCCGCATCGAACCGGTACGTCAGCACAATGCGGTCGCCCGGAGCGAAACGGCGGGTAAGGGTCATGAATCCGTCCTGTACGGCGGTCGATACCGGCTCGTCGTTCACGCACAGGCTTTCGACATGCAGATAGTCGGGCGCCGAAAGGGCGATCGTCAAGGGCGTGTCGGGGCTTTGGCCGACCGTCAGTTCGACCTGCGAACCGAACGGATAGTCGGTATGCTGCTCCACGGCCAGAGACCGGTCCGCGAGCCGCAGGGCATTCTCCCGATAGAAAGGTACGAAAAGCGTGTCGGCGGCCACGAAATAGGCATACTCGGCCGCCCGGCCCAACCCCTCGCCCCCGCGCATCGTGCAGCACCAGTGCGCCTCGTCAGCATGGATCGAGAGCGCGTCGAACGCGACGCCCACGGGCTTGTCACAGCCGAAACCTCCGTTGGCCCGCTGCGTGCAGGCGATGCCGTTGAAATAGATCCGTTCGGCATCGGAGAGATATTCCGGCCGGCGGGTCTTCATCCACAATTGCACGGCGACCAGATAGGAATCGACGATCGCACAGGGTTCCGTCCACGTATCGTAGCGTTCGAACCAGTTGTAGTTCTCGAAATTTTCGGTCATGCCGTACTGCTTGTACAGCGTCCAGCGCTTCTCGACTTCGGGAAGCAGCGTCGCATCCTGCACGATGTCGGCATAGCGGAGCAATCCGCGGAGAGCCGTCAGCGAAGCGTGGGTCTGGGCACGGATGCCCTTGAGGTCGATGCGCAGATAGAGCCCGATCAACTCGTCGATCAACGCCCGTATCCGGGGATCGCGATCGTGCTTGTAATAGTGGATCAATCCCTCCATGCCGATAAACACGCAGCCTACGTCCGACGAAAGCCGCCAGCCGTCGACCGTGTTCTGCGTCGTGCCGCTCATGTCGCCGGCCCCAGCGATGCGGGAGTCGGGCTCGACGGGATAGTCCGCCACGTAGGGCAGTACGGGAAGGAACAGATTCTCGGCGATGCCCCGTCCGATGTCGAGCATGCGCCGGTCGCCGGTCCATTCGTAATACTCGCAGAGCCCGCGCAGCAGCCAGCCGTGACCGGAGAGCTGCTGTTCGTCCACTCCCTCGTGGATCGTACCCATGTACCCCCTTTCGTTGAGATGTTCGGGCAACAGCGCGATCAACTCATCGAGATAGACGGGCTGGCGTCCCGACGCGCGGGCATCGAGCACGAGGGCCAGAATCGTCCGGCCCTCCTTGTCGGCCGGCCATCCGTTGGACTGTTCTTCGGTCCAGTACACGTTTTCCGGACGGTACAGCTCGCTCTCCATCCGGTCGAAATTGCGATTCACCCGCTCGGCGAGTTCGCCGCCGACGCGCACGTTTTCGAAACCGGCGGGACGCAGCGCGGATTCGTTCTTCGATTCGCATCCGAACAACGCGCCGGAGAACGCCAGCGCGAGGATGCCTTTTCGTACCATTTTCTTCATTTATCGTAAATTTTCGGTTTGTCGATCATGCTCGTTTCCGGGAGGCGCGGCCATCGGCGGGCGCACCGGCGATCCTTATCCGCTACCCCGCCGGAGGGCTTCCTTTTCGTCGCTCTCCCGGCAGCGCTCCGAACCGTTCCCCGCGGACAGACCGACGGGGCATCCGGTTTTTTCCGACCGGTAAAACGACGGATACGAGTCCCTGCCCCGACGGCCGCCCGGACAAGCGCCGGACGAAGCGCGAACCCAGCCCCGCCGGATCGGGAGCGGACACCATCGGCACGGAGGCAACGGCGGGCAGACGGGAAACGACAGAGGCCGAACACCGCCGCGGACCGTCCGCGCCGAGAAAATCCGTAAAAACGCACGGCGATGCCCTCCCGACGATAACGAAGGACTCGCCTCCCGCACGGCATCCGGGCCCCGGTTATTCGGTTTTGAACAGACGGATTTCCTCCGCGAGCAGTTTCAGATAGGCATCGCCCAACTGCTGCGACGGTTCGATGTCCTTGCTCACTTCGAGGCTGGGCTGCTCGGCTGTGGTCCACTCGTTCCACGAAACGACCATCGCGAAGCGGGTCCCGATCTTCCGGGCACGCGCGAACTGTTCGCGGAACGTTTCGCCGTCGCGCCGTCCTTGGGCCGGAATATAGCCTTCGTCGCCGGGTTCGCCCTGCGGCCGCGTCGCGGCACAGACGACCATCGTTTCGGGACGGCCCTCATGGAGGGGATAGGTCTGTTCGCCCCTGTCCTCCCACGACCAGTAGCCGTAACGGCTCACGCCCTCCGGGGTCCGGAGCGGAGGCTGCTCCGTGACGAAACCCGTCATCCAGCGCACCGTGAAGCGATCGTCGTCCCACTGCGGGAGCCCCTGCTGCCACGGCGAGGGCGTATCGACATAGACGACCAGCAGCGGCTTGCCCAGATAGAGCTGCATCATGTCTTTATAGAGCGGATGGCCGGCGTACATCCGCCACACTTGGTCGGCCTTTTTCTGAAGACGGCCGTCCGAGACGGCTTCCGGAGCGCCGGTCACGCCGATGAAGATGCTGATTTTGGGATGAGCCATGCCCCGTTTCCCCATCTTCCGGTACTCGTCGAAGAGGATGGCCGTGGCGTCTTCGATCAAATCCTGCTTGCCACCCACCCACAATTCGTCGGGGTCGTAGGTGACGTTGTTCGACCAGTCGAGCCAGATGAAATCGACGCCCGCCTCGGCGAGCTGTTCGGCATGGCGGCGAATGACGCGCCTGTCGCGCGAGTCGTACTCGCCTTGCGCGGGCTTGTCCCACGTTTTGCCGTTCCACAGGTCGCGGTCGGCCCACAGGCCGTAGGCGATGCCCACTTCGCGCTCGGACGGAGCCACGGGCCCCTGCGGTCCGCTCTCGGCAGACGAGCTCTTTTCATCCGCCGCAGCGCAGCCGACGAGACTCGCAGCGGCGAACCACAGCGTCGCCGCAAGTCGGAAAATCGTTTCGTTTTTCATATTCGTTTCGGTTAGGTTGTTATGGTTCGTCTTTCCGGACGGCCCCACGGCCGTCCGTCGTACAAGTCGGAGGGCGCTCCGACCGAGCTATGTTTTCCGCCCCGTACTCTGCGGCCCGACCGTTCGTCGGTCGCGGAACGAACGCTGGCAAAACCGCAGCGACATTCGCATTGCACTGCCTCGCGGCCCCGGTTTTCAGAGGGAGGGCGCCTCCTTATCCTCCGCATGCCGACGCGCATCGTCCGTTTCCGTCGCCCTTTTCGCCCGGTCGCTCCCGCCGGGACACGACAGCCGCATCGCATTCTCGCACGTCATGCGCAAATCGAACCGCCATCCCGCGCCCCGGTATCCGAGGTTGTCGGAGGCGGCCGGATTGCGGAAAACGCCGCCTTTCCACGAGTGCAGTCCGTCTTTCCCGTTATACTCGTGCCCGACGAAGATCATCGAAATACGACGGTCCCGCCACGGGATGCGGTATTCCGTCAGTACGGTTTTCCGGCGAGGGAAGACTTTCGTTTTCCGCGGCATGTGCGTCGATCGCAGCAACTCGCGCACGGAACGCGGCAGATCGTTCCGGCCCCGGTCCTCCTTGCGGAGGAACGCTTCTTCGGATGCGAGCCCGCTGCGATGCAGATCGCGCATCTCCGGCACGGGCAGCGAGACGCGATTCCGACGGCCGAAAGGACTCAGCGGACAGTCTTTCTTCTCCCGCAGGCAAGAAGGCTCGGAGCGCCGACCGATGTAGAAAAACCGGCATCCGGAAAAAAGAATCGTGTCCCGCGCAGGATCGCCCTCCGTCTTCCGCAAGATGCGGCGGGCATGCCGGTCGATGCCGACAAAACCGTATTGTGTCCGACAGGAGCCGAAATGGAAATCCAACCCCTCGGCGCCGTTCCGATACGAACAGATGCCGCCCGTCAGTCGCCCGACGGATCGACCGCACAACGCCGTGCACCGCAGGAAGTCAGCGAAGCGGCCGACAGCCGCATCGCGACGGTTTTCATTCCTTTCGAAGACTTCACAGCATCCATTTCCCTACGGGGGTCGAAATCGTTCCGTCATTGCCGTTCGTCGCTTTCCCGGCCGTCGGCTCCCGCACCGCTTGCCCTCCGGCGGATCTCCGACAACGGCCGTGCCGGCCGCATCGCACGGTCTGCTGCGGAAAGGTCCGGGGCCGAGCATATATCCGCAAGCCTCCCCGAATCCGCCCGGCGGCCCCAGAACGCCCGACAGCCGCAACGGAACATCGCGAACGGCAGGCATCGAGCCCGTCTCCGCTCCATTTTCCGCTCTCCCGGCAGCCGGCTCTCGTGCCGCTTACCCTTCGGCAGACCTCCGACAACGGCCGTGCCGGCCGCATCGCACGGTCTGCTGCGGAAAGGTCCGGAACCGAGCATATATCCGCAAGCCCCCCGCATCCACCCGACGGCCCCCGAACGGACGACAGCCGCGACGGAGCATCGCGAATGGCGGACATCGAACCCGTCTCCGTTCCCGCTTCGCATTCCTCCGTATCTTACACCGAATCGTCCGCAACCGGTGTCGCACCGCGAAAAGACGCGGCGCACTTCTTCGGAAAAGAAACGGGTCCCGACGGCGGCGAGGGCGAAAGCGATGCCACCCTTTAAACGCCCGCACGATTCCGACCGCCCACCCGTAGTATAACGCACCGAACGGAAGCCGGCAGAAGCCCGCCCGCCTTCCCTTCTCGGCGAATCGCTCTCCCTCGAAAGATCGGAGCGCCCCGTCCGCAGCCATACGCTGGCCCGGCAATGGACAGACCGGAAGGTACGACCCTATACAATGAAACGAACACGCCGGGAGAAATCGTCCGCTTCCCCCGGTTTCGCATCCGTTCTTCGTTCGGCTAACTCTTCCGCGCCTACTTCTTGGGTTTCGGAGCCAGAATCAGGATCATCCGTTTACCCTCCAGCCGCGGCATCTGTTCCACCTTGGCCCACTCTTCGAGGTCCGAAGCGAAACGCAGCAGCAGAATTTCGCCCTGATCCTTGAACACGATCTGGCGTCCCCGGAAGAAGACGTAGGCCTTGACCTTCGCCCCTTCCTTGAGGAAGTTTTCGGCGTGCTTGAGCTTGAAGTTGTAGTCGTGGTCGTCGGTGTTGGGACCGAAGCGGATCTCCTTGACGACGACCTTCACGATCTTGGACTTGATCTCCTTGGCCTTCTTTTTCTGCTGGTAGAGGAATTTCGAATAATCGACGATGCGGCACACGGGGGGATCGGCCTTAGGCGAAATCTCCACCAAATCCAGCCCCATTTCGTCGGCCATGCGCAGGGCCTCGCGCAACGAAAGCACGGCCGGCTGTTCGATGTTGTCCCCTACGACCCTCACCTGAGGGGCCGTGATCTTGTTGTTGATTCTGTGCGCGGCTTCTTTTTCCGGCAATCTGCCCCGGAAGCGGGGTCTTGTCTGAGGTTTGGTAATTATGGTTCTGTCCTCCTACGTTAGTTAAACAATCTTGCGAGTATTTCGAAGGGCGTCCGGACCCGTCGTCCGGACGCCTCGTCGGTTCTTCGTTATCGGGCGTTGAGCGTCTCGATCTCGGCGGCCACCTTGTCCTTGACCAGCGCGATGAATTCGTCGCAGCCCATCGAGCCCTTGTCGCCTTCACCCTGAATACGGACGGAGACCTGCCCGTTCTGTTCCTCCTTCTCGCCTACGACGAGCAGGAAGGGGATGCGTTTGAGCTCGTTGTCGCGGATCTTCCGGCCGATCTTCTCGTTGCGGTCGTCCACCTGCGCACGAATATCGGAATTATTCAGACATTCCGAAACTTTTCGGGCGTATTCGTTGAATTTTTCGCTGATGGGCAACACGACGACCTGATCGGGCGAGAGCCACAGCGGGAATTTTCCGCCGGTGTGTTCGAGCAGCACGGCCACGAAACGCTCCATCGAGCCGAACGGAGCGCGGTGGATCATGATGGGGCGGTGCTCCTTGTCGTCCGAACCCTTGTAGGTCAGATCGAAACGTTCGGGCAGGTTGTAATCGACCTGAATCGTTCCCAACTGCCACTGGCGGCCGATGGCGTCGCGCACCATGAAGTCGAGCTTCGGACCGTAGAAGGCGGCCTCGCCGAGTTCCACCGTCGTCTGGAGTCCCTTTTCGGCGGCGGCTTCGATGATGGCCTGCTCGGCCTTGGCCCAGTTTTCGTCCGAGCCGATGTACTTCTCCTTGTTGTTCGGGTCGCGCAGCGATACCTGTGCCGTGAACTTGTCGAAGCTCAGCGTCTTGAAGATATAGAGCACGATGTCGATCACCTTCATGAACTCGTCCTTGAGCTGGTCGGGGCGACAGAAGATGTGCGCATCGTCCTGCGTGAATCCCCTCACGCGCGTCAGCCCGTGCAGCTCGCCGCTCTGTTCGTAGCGGTACACGGTTCCGAACTCGGCGAAACGCAGCGGCAGGTCTTTGTAAGAACGCGGCTTGAACTTGTATATCTCGCAGTGGTGCGGGCAGTTCATCGGCTTGAGCAGGAACTCCTCGCCTTCGTCCGGCGTATGGATCGGCTGGAAGGAGTCCTTCCCGTATTTGGCGTAGTGGCCCGAAGTCACGTACAGGTCCTTCATGCCGATATGCGGCGTGATGACCTGCAAGTAGCCGTATTTCTTCTGCACGTTGCGCAAGAAGTGTTCCAGTCTGTCGCGCAGCGCGGCGCCCTTGGGCAGCCACAGCGGAAGACCGGCGCCCACGCGGGGCGAGAAGCAGAACAGTTCCAGCTCCTTACCCAACTTGCGGTGGTCGCGTTTCTTGGCCTCTTCCATCGCGGCGAGGTATTCGTCGAGCAGCGACTTTTTCGGGAACGTGATGCCGTAGATGCGCGTGAGCATCTTGTTCTTCTCGTTGCCGCGCCAGTAGGCTCCGGCCACCGAGGTCAGCTTGATGGCCTTGATATATCCCATGTGCGGCAGGTGCGGACCGCGGCACAGGTCGGTGAAGGCACCGTTACGGTAGAAGCTGATCGTGCCGTCATCGAGGCCCTCGATGAGCTCCACCTTGTACGGGTCTCCCTTTTCGGTATAGGTTTTCAGCGCATCGGCCTTGCTCACCTCGCTGCGAGTGATCGCCTCCTTGGTGCGGGCCAGCTCCTCCATTTTCTTCTCGATCTTCGCGAGGTCGCCCTCGGTGATGGGCACCGGCGAATCCACGTCGTAGTAGAAGCCGTTCTCGATGCTGGGGCCGATGCCGAACTTGATGCCCGGATAGAGCGATTCGAGCGCCTCGGCCAGCAGGTGGGACGACGAGTGCCAGAAGGCTTTCCGGCCTTCGGGGTCTTCCCATTTGTGCAGTTTGATCTGCGCATCGGCCTCGATGGGCATGTTCAGGTCCGTCACCGCGCCGTTCACCGTCGCCGACAACACTTCCTGCGCCAGCCGCGGGCTGATGCTCTCCGCGATCTGCATCGCGGTCGTTCCCTTGGCGTACTCACGGATGCCGCCGTCGGGAAAAGTCACTTTTATCATCATAATATGGAATGTTACGGTACAATACGAGCTGTACCTCTCTTTATTTACTTCGCGCCTCAATCCTTGACGGGTTCTTCGGGCAGGTCCGAGGCCGAGACGTCGGCGCCCGTTTCGCGTTTGAACTTGCGGAGCGGATTGGCGCTGATTTCGGCCCAGAGGCGACGGCTGCGGCAAATGTCGACGGCCGTGTAGATGGCCTCGCGCATGGCGCTCTCGTCGGCCTTGCCCTGTCCCGCGATGTCGAATCCCACGCCGTGGGCCGGACTGGTGCGCACCACCGGAAGACCGGCCGTGAAATTGACGCCGCCGGCACTGAGCGCCTTGAACGGAGCCAGCCCCTGATCGTGGTACATGGCCAGCACGGCATCGTAGCGCGTATAGGCGCCCGAAGCGAAAAATCCGTCGGCGGCGAACGGACCGAAAGCCAGAATGCCCTCGCGCGAGGCGGCCTGTACGGCAGGCACGATGATTTCGGCCTCCTCGCGGCCGATGAGGCCCCCGTCGCCGGCGTGCGGATTGAGGCTCAGCACGGCGATTTTCGGACCGCGGATCGAAAAATCGCGGACCAGCGACTGCTGCAACGCCCGTAGCTTGGCGACAATAGCGGCCCCGGTGATCGAGGGGGCCACTTCCGAGAGCGGAATATGGATCGTCACGAGCCCCACTTTGAGCACGTCGCTGCACATCGTCATGAGCGGTTCGCCGCCGAACTCGGCCGCGAAAAATTCGGTATGTCCCGTAAACGGGAAGCTCTCGCCCTGCACGTTTTCCTTGCAGATGGGAGCCGTCACCACGGCGTCGATCGCCCCGGCCTTCAGGTCGGCGGCGGCCATCCGGAGCGCCGCGACCGAGCTCTGTCCCGCGGCGGCGGTCATCGCTCCGGGCTCGATGCGCAGATCGCCCGTCGTGCAGTCGATCAGATTCACGCGCTTGGGATTGGCCTCCGAAGCCGTGCGTATGGCGTTGAAGCCGAAGTTTTCGGCGCCCTCGATCTGTTTTTTGTAATAAGCCGCGACTTTGGCGGACCCGTACAGGACGGGCGTGCACAGCTCGCACATGCGGGGATCGCTCAGAGCCTTGAGGATCACCTCGTAGCCGATGCCGTTGAAATCTCCGTGCGTGATGCCGATGCGTATTTTCGGTTCGCTCATCGTTTCTGTCTCTCTTTTTCGTTTCCGGCATCCCGCCTCTCCGCACTTCAAGGCACGGCACACCGGGATACAATATGCAAAGATATAAAATCTTATCGTAAATAAACAGCGGGGAAGGCTGTAACTTTTGCCCCCGTGCGGCGTTGTACCGAAAAACCGATCCCCATCGCATGAGAAAAATCGTTTTGTCGTCCGTTCTGGCGCTGCTCGTCGGAACGCTCGCGGGGCAGACCCGCATGGTACGCCTGACCCGCTTCGAAGGGAAAGCCATCACGGGCGTTTCGGCCTCGGCTTCGTTCGACGTGGAGCTGATCCGTTCCGAGAGCACCTCGGCCGTGGTGGAAATCGATGCCGAACTCGAAAAAGACCTCGTTTTCAGCCTCGACGCACGAGGCGTCGTGAAGTTCGGCCTACGCCCCAGCGTGCGCACGTCCCACCCGACGCTGCGGGCCCGCATCCGACTCAGCGACCTGCGGTACATCGAGGCGTCGGGCGCCTCGGACATATCGTGCAGCGGAAAATTCGAAAGCGCCGGGACGACGATCCGGCTGAGCGGATCGTCGGACCTCGACGGGCTGGAGCTCTCCTGCACGGGAAGCGTGGACATCGGCTGCAGCGGGTCCTCGGACATGGACGACGCGACGATCCGTCACCGGGGCATGAAAATCGTGCTGAGCGGCTCCTCCGATGCGGAAATCGTCGCCTGCGGCAGCCCGCTGAACTGCGAACTTTCGGGAGCCTCCGATCTGAAAATCGCCGGCGAAGCCGACGATGCGACGGTCCGGGTTTCGGGTTCCTCGGATCTGTCGGCCTCCGGACTCGCCGTCGAGAAGGCGAGCATCGAAGCATCCTCGGCCTCGAACGTCGATTTCGGCAGGGTCGACACCGAACTGACGGTACGCGGAAGCGGGGCTTCGAAAATCGTCTACCGGGGAAATCCCTCTTCGGGAGCATCGCTCTCCACCTCTTCCGCCTCGTCGGTGAGAAACGTAACGGAATAGCACGGCCGTCTGCGGCACGCTCGTACCGGAAGAGCATTTTCCCGCCTCTTCGGGAACAGAAAAGCGGTGTGTCATCATTGCCTACCGCTGCGTCATTCGCGGGATTCGGGCTCGGTCATTTGCAATGAGCGAACTCCTGTCGCCCTTACCCTCAACGTCTTGCATCGGGCAAATTCTTACACGCCAGGAAGGGCGTGTGCCGAAATTTGAATTTCGACGCACGCCCTTCCTTTTTAATTTAAGTTTTCTACAAGAGCGAGTTATCCTCGGTCGCGGGAACTCGCCGCATTTCCCGGAGAAGTCGTCCGAAAACCGGGCGCATCCGCACCGGCTTCTTCCCGCACCGCGAAAACCGTTCGCCGCACACTCCTTGCGTCCTCTGCGCACGTCCGCTTCGGGAAAAAGCACCGGGGGAAAAGCCCCCGCCCCGAAAGGCGAACGGGACCGCACCGTCCGGTCTTCCGAAGAAAACCCGGAGGTACGATCCCGCCGACCGATAAGAAGCCTGCAACGGGATTGCGGTTCAGCGCCTGCGTCGTCTGTCTCCGTTTCCGGATTTTCCGAAGATCGAACGCATGTAGCGGTACCCGGTCATTCCCATCCGGACGAAACCCCAAAACTGTCCGGCCCTCGTCGTGATCTGCTGGACGGCATATCCGACCGTGAACATGCGGGAGATGTCCCGCCAGTCGTCGCCGAGTCGCCGGGCACGGGCATCGAGCTCTCTGTCGATCCGCCTGCGCCGCTCCTGCAATTCGGCCATTGTCCGGACTTTACGATAAAACACTCTACTCATCATCCGAATATTTATGAAACATATCGTACATGATCCGGCTGAACATCCGCACGGCAGGACCCACGAGCAGTCGGCGTCGCAGCATATACACCACGAGAGCCGACAGCGCGAAGAGTCCTCCCATCAGAAGCACGGCATAGAACACGGAACCGATGGCAATGCCCAACGCCCAAGTCAAGGCAACGGCGAAAAATATGGCCGCAATGCTGAGCAAAACCACCAACAGCGCGACAACGAACAGCGAGTTGGACAGCAGAGAAAGATTCTCAATCAAGCTCAGACACACCTTCTCGGTGAGAAGCGTGGCATACGCACGGGCATCTTTCATCGTCCGTTCGATCCGTCCGGCTTTGTTTTTGTCGTTTTCCATGACTTTCGGGCTTTCGGCTAACGGTTGTCGTTCTGCATCAGTTCGTCACGGATGACGCCTTTGACCTTTTTCTCGCCGGCCTTGATCTTGTCGGCGATTTTGTGACGGGTGTTTTCGCCCGAATCGGGAGCCAGCAAAAGAGCTACCACTGCACCTACGACGGCACCGCCGAGAAACGAAAAAAAGCATTGACCTTTCATAATCTGAAAATTTTAAAAATTCGACAAATAGATTCTCCGGCCGCGTACCGTCCGTTCGGTCCCGCCCGGTACGGGATTCTATTGCAAAAAGCAAACCACACGTTCCGCCGACGGGGAAATTTTCTCTTCCGAACGCTCTCGGCGCATATCCTCCGCGACCGGCACGCCCACCCCGAACGGCCGGCTGAGACCCTCGGCGACGCCCCTTCGGGCTCGAACCGACGGAAAATCACGACCGGAAACCGTCCATCGCCTTGCCGGGACCGGATGAAATCGCTAATTTTGCGGAACACATCCGGCGGGATGCCCCGCTCAAACCCGAATCCGATGAAACGTTTTCTCGTTCCGCTCTGCGTCGCCTTCGCTCTGGCTTCGGCCGGATGCAGCCCCACAGGCGACAGGCTGGCCGAAGTCGAAGCGCTCGTAGAGGCCGGCCGGTTCGCCGAGGCCGAAGCGAAAATGGACGCCGACGCATCCGCCGCACGGGAAATACCCGCCCAGACGGCCGATTCGCTGCGCGAAATCATGCGGCGCATCCGCCTCGAATTTCCCTACGACCGCCCGCAGGTCGCCCGGACGATCCGCAAGGTGTTTTTCGACACCATTTCGGACGAACGGATCGAACGCTGGAGCCGCAGCGGCGAGCTCGAAAGACGGATCATCGACGGCGAGGAACGGTACTTCGTCCGCGCGATGAGCAATCTGCCCCGACTCTCCGAAGAACTGAAGGCGCTGCGACCCTCGGACAGCGCCGAAGAGCGGATGAAAAGGAGCGACGCTGCACGCGCCATCGCCCTTTCCGACGGCATGGGCGCCTGCTGCGACCCGCTCGGCATGACGATCCGCTACACGCTGCGCGTCGAGCCGAACGCCGTACCCGAAGGCGACACCGTCCGCTGCTGGCTGCCCTATCCCCGGCGAGACATCGCGCGCGTGCGGGACGTCGAACTGCTCGGCACGTCGCCCTCGGAGCATATCGTCGCTCCGGCCGACGCTCCGCACAGCAGCGTCTACATGGAACGGACGGCCGCGCGGGACAGCGCCACCGTCTTCACTGTGTCGTACCGTCTGACGACCATGTCGCAATATTTCGATCCGCAACGCCTGTCGGACAGCCTGCGGCCCTACGACACCGCTTCGGACCTTTATAAAACCTACACGGCCCAACGCCCGCCGCACATCGTCTTCAGTCCCCGCCTCGCGAACAAGGCCCGCGAACTGGCCGGCGACGAAATCGACCCGCTGCGCATAACGGCCCGCATTTACGACTGGATCGAGGCCGAGTTCCCGTGGGCCGGCGCCATCGAATACGGCGTGCTGCCCTGCATACCGGAATACGTGCTCGATGCCGGGCACGGCGACTGCGGACAGGTGACGCTGCTGCTGATCGCCATGCTGCGCAGCGTGGGCATCCCTGCCGGATGGGAAAGCGGATGGATCGTCGAGAACGGCCGCGCAGGCCTGCACGACTGGGGCAAGGTCTATTACGAAGGCGTGGGATGGATTCCCGTCGACATGTCCTACGGCACGATCGCGACCGGCGAAACCGAAGCCGTCCGCACCTTCTACCGGACGGGGTTGGAGAACCACCGTCTGCCGGTCAACTCCGACTACGGACGGGCTTTCTATCCGGCCAAACGCCACATGCGCAGCGAACCGGTCGACTTCCAGCGGGGCGAAGCGGAAACCTCGCGGCGCAACCTCTATTTCGACGAATGGAGCTATTCGATGGAAGTACGATACGACGAACCCCGACAAACCGACGAACGATGAAACACGGAATTTTCCTCACGCTGCTCCTCGGCCTGTGGCTTCGCCCCGGCCCGCTCGGCGCACAAGCCCCCTGCGAACCCGACGGCGGACGCATACGGGCCCTTATCGAAAACATCCGCAGCGAATACGCCCCCGACAAACGGGTGGCCGTGTTCGAAATCGCGGCGAGCGACACCGCGGAGGGTCCGGACGGACGGATGTACACCCTCCGGGGAAAATGCGACGACACCGCGGCCGTGCGGGCGCTGACCCGACGGCTGGAGCAGGAAGGCATCGCCTTCTGCAACCGTATCCGCACGCTGCCCGACGAGGCGCTGGGCGAACACGTCCGCGCCTTGGTGACGCTCTCGTCGGTCAATCTGCGCACGACCCCGGCCCATGCCGCCGAAATGGGAACGCAAGCCGTTCTCGGCACGCCGCTCCGGGTGCTCGAACGCGAGGGGAGCTGGTTCCGCGTGCAGACGCCCGACCGCTACATCTGCTGGGTGGACGGCCCGGCCATCGCGCTCCGAAGCGAAGAGCAGATGGGACGATGGCGGAAAAGCGCACGCTACATCTACACGGCCTACCTCGGTTTCGTCCGCACGGCGCCTACCGAGCGGAGCGCCGTCCTGTCGGACATCGTGCTCGGCTCGATCGTCGAGGCCGACGCCCGACCCGAACAGAAACCCGGACGGAAGTACGTCGCCGTGCGGCTGCCCGACGGACGCCGAGGCTACGTCCGGAAGACGGAGGTCCGCCCGTTGGACGAATGGGCCGCCCTCGAAACGACGCCCGACAGACTGGAACGTACGGCCCGCAGCATGACGGGCGTGCCGTACCTATGGGGCGGGACGTCGGTCAAGGGCGTGGACTGTTCGGGCATGGTCAAGACGGCCTACTGGGCCAACGGCACGATCATCGCCCGCGACGCCTCGCAGCAGGCGCTCACCGGCGAGAGCATCGCCCCCGAAGCATGGCGCACCTGCCGCAAGGGCGACCTGCTGTTTTTCGGTAACGCTGCCACGGGGCGCGTCACACACGTGGGCATGTATCTGTCCGGAGGACGGTTCATCCACTCGTCGGGCCGGGTCCGCGTGAACAGCCTCGACCCCGCGGAGGAGGACTACGTGGGCTACGACTGCATGGCCATCCGCCGCATCCTGACCCGTCCCGGCACGCTGGGCATCGTGCGCGCGGCGGAACATCCTTGGTATTTCGACCGATAAACCGACAACGACATGAACAGACGAGAATTTCTGAAAACGACGGCATGGGGTCTCGCTGCGGCAGGTACGGCCGGCCCGCTCCTTTCGGCCTGCCGGAGAGAGAAGCCTCAGCCCCGAAGCGGCACGCTGAAACTGACCTTCGAGCCCTACGACCTGCAACTCATCCACCCGTTCACCGTAGCGGTCCACTCGCGCACCCACACGCCGGACGTACTGGTACAGTTGGAATACGACGGCGTGACCGGCTACGGCGAAGCCTCGATGCCGCCCTATTTAGGCGAAACGCAGGAATCGGTCTGCCGCTTTCTCGGTTCGCTCGACCTCGGACAGTTCTCCGACCCGTTCCGCATGGACGAAATCCTCGAATACGTCGATGCCGCCGCACCCGACAACCGGGCCGCCAAGGCGTCGGTGGACATCGCCCTGCACGACCTGACGGGCAAACTCATGGGACAGCCGTGGCACCGGATCTGGGGCCTGTCGCCCGAAAAGGCTCCCTCCACCTCGTTCACGATCGGCATCGACACGACCGAGATCGTCCGCCGGAAAACCCAAGAGGCGGCACCCTACAACATCCTGAAAGTGAAGATGGGGCTCGACAACGACCGGGAAACGGTCGAAACGATACGCTCGATAACCGATAAACCGCTCTGCGTCGACGCCAACCAAGGCTGGACGGACAAGGAAAAGGCGCTCGAAACGATCCACTGGCTCGCCGAGCGGGGCACGCTGTTCGTCGAACAGCCGATGCCCAAGGAAATGATCGACGAAACGGCATGGCTGCGCGAACGCAGCCCGCTGCCCATCATCGCCGACGAGTTCCTGCAACGGCTCCCCGACGTGCTGCGGGCCCAAGGCGTCTACGACGGCATCAACATCAAGCTGATGAAAAGCACCGGCCTGCGCGAAGCCCACCGCATGGCCACGCTCGCGCGCGCATTGGGCATGAAGGTGATGATCGGGTGCATGACCGAGACCTCCTGCGCGATCTCGGCCGCCGCCCAGCTCTCTCCCATGGCCGACTGGGCCGATCTGGACGGCAACCTGCTGATCTCGAACGACCGCTTCGACGGCATGAAAATCGTCGACGGCCGCATCGCGCTCGACAACCGTCCGGGCATCGGGGCGGAGCCGGTGTAAGGCAGACCCCGCCGCCTCGCGATTTTCGTTCGCACGGACACGAGTCCTAGCCCTTTATCCGCAGGCCCGCATACGCATCGACAGAGCACCGGCTTCTTTCCGCCGAACGGACTGTTTCGTCGTTGGACGAAATGCCGCAACTCCCGAACCGAGTCCGAAACATACTCGTATCGATTTTGCATATAAAAATGCAACGAGCCTATTCGGCCCGTTGCGTTTTCGTTTTCGAAGCAAAGCTATCCGGTCCCGCATCTACTCAGCGACGCTTCGCCTCAACCGACATGATGTCTCAACTTTCACTTTTCATCGATATTCTCCGGGAAAATATACCAGACATCGTTGACATTCAATTCGATCTTCATTTCTGTTCCCTTTTTACGTTCGATATGAATATAGCCGGTTATCGTTTCGCCGGGATATATCGTCGTTCGTTTCAGATAACCTTCGTCTTTGGCCGCTCTTTCCGACAAAAGCGCATTGTCGTATGCGGCGATTCTATTGCTCGCAATGATTTGGGCTTGATACGCCGCCGCGCCGTCATACGATGTTGTCACCGAAGAGGAATTTCCAAAATACGATGAACCGCCCGAATACCTTCCGGCCACATATCCTCCGCTACCGTAAGCCGAGATACTTCCATAATTCGAAGAACCTCCGAAATACGACGAATTCGTCGTCGAAGAAGAATAACCGGCATTCGAAGCGGCCATTCCTTCGGCAAGGCTATTGAGAGCCATCGCCCAGTTCTGTTGTCGACGCACCTTCCTCATATATTCTTCGGCGGAATACACCCGAAGCATTCGTCCATTCCCTTCCGGATCGACAAGCGAAGCCTTTATTTTTTCAGGATCGAAATCGACGGGAAACATCGAGTTATTCGCAACGACGATCGGTATCCGAAAGTATTTTCCATAATCGCGCACCCGGTTATTAGTCATTCCGATCATGATACCGTTTTTATCGTAGTAGTGCCATGTTTCGCCGTTCTTATATTCCGTCTGCAATTCATCCTGCGAGGGAGTTTCATACACCGGTTGCTTATCTTTCAGCCCGACTTTGCTGCAAAGACCGTCTTTGTTCGAAACAACGCAGTAATCATGCACCGGCTTCCCGTCCGCGTATTCTGTCTGAATACATAGCCCGTCTTCCGTAAATCTCGTACAAACGCCATGTAATTCGTCGTTCCTGAAATATGTATGCAGCAAAACGAGTCCGTTTTCATCGTATCGGACATACTCGCCTTCCTGTTTACCGTTCACGCGAGTCCCTTTCTGTTCAACTTTACCGGATTTGTAATAATGGGTCCATTCTCCGTCGAAAACAGACCGCAAATCGTCGTCCCGATCGATACGGATATACCTGCCTTCTACCTGCAGCTCCCCGGTCATGTAATAATTTCTGAACTGCCGGGGAGCATGCGTGCTGTCCGGACATGCGATCACCCGATAGTAAGTAGCGAAAACACCGGATTCGACACCTTTCCAATCTTTATCATAATACAACGTATCCGTTTTCACTTGGGCAGAAGAAAGGGATACAGCGGATAATTCTAAAAACAATACACAAAAAATCTTTCCCATTTTTATTCCTTTTGCATTCTCCAGCTACCACAAGAACATTCATTAAACACGGAAGCGTGGAACTGCCATGCCACGTCTTAGTCGAAGGTCCTGAGAAAACCCGAAGTATACAGATGTAGTAATAGCAGCCCACGCCATAGCGTGAGAACCACTATGCCGACCCTTGTATACTCGTCTTAAATTTCTCAGATTTATAGAATAGACCTACAAAAAGAAAACAAGAACCAAACAAGTGAAAATAAATACGCTGTTTTATAGGTATTTAAGTGCATATATTTCTTTTCGGTTGCTTTCATTGTTTTCAGTTGATTGGCTCTTATTCGGTACATTTTTGTTTCTTGTTTGTTCCTCAATTCGGATTATTATTCCTACCTTTGCAACAGAAATAACAAGTAAAGGAATTGAATATGCCACGAGTAAAGAAGCCGACGAAAGTCAAAGAACCGATCCGTCTTCGGATGAAGCCGTTGAGCGACGGAAGCAAGAGTTTGTATCTGGATATCTACCGCGACGGAAAGCGGACATACGAGTACCTCAAAATGTATATCATCCCGGAAACGGACAATAATGCCCGGAAACGGAATCAAGCCACGATGGATGCGGCCAATGCAATCAAGTCGAAACGCATCATCGAATTGACGAATGGGGAAGCGGGCATCGAGAACAGAGAAAAGGTATTCTTGCTCGATTGGATGAATACATATAAAGAGAATCAGGCAAAGCGAGGCAAAAAGGACGGAAACCAAATCGCAGTTACCATTCGCATCCTGAAAGATTATGCAGGAGAACGGATGACGATGGATCGAATCGACAAGGCATTCTGTCAGGACTACCTCGATTATCTGATGACGGAATACCGTCCCAAAGGAAAGCGGGTGTCGAACTTTACGCTCCACACCTACTACCGTATCCTGAACGGAGCTTTGAACGCTGCCGTTCGTGCGGAGATTATCAAAGTCAATCCGTTTACCAAAATCAATAATTCGGATAAGATTCGCCTGCCGGAGAGCAAGCGGTCGTATATGACCATCGAGGAAGTCCGGTCGTTGATTGCCACTCCGATGAATAACGAGGCAGTGAAGTCCGCTTATTTGTTCTCCTGCTTCTGCGGATTGCGCGTGAGCGATATTGTGGGATTGAAGTGGAAAGACGTCTTCGTCGATAGAGGACAATACCGCTTGGCTGTGTCCATGCAAAAGACCAAAGAGCCGATTTACCTGCCTCTTTCTCCGGAAGCGTTGAAGTGGATGCCGGAACGGGGAGACAGAACGGCGGATGACCATGTGTTCGATTTGCCGAGTCCGTCGATGATGAATATACTCATCAAGCCTTGGGCGAAAGCTGCGGGAATCGACAAGCGATTTACCTTTCACACGGCCAGGCACACTTTCGCGACGATGATGCTGACACTCGGTGCGGATCTATATACCACCTCGAAGTTGCTCGGTCATGCCGATGTGAAAATGACGCAGGTGTACGCCAAAATCATCAATCAGAAAAAGGACGATGCTGTCAATTTGGTAAACGGATTGTTCGATTAGTCCGATGTAAATCGTAGCATTGTTGAGTGGTATAAAATGAGGCTGTTTTCATATCTGCATATAGGCGAATTACGAACGCAGATTTAGGTTTACTTTAATCCGGGTACGTATAGGAAAAAAACAAAGTAAACTAATAGGTGAACACAAATTGGATGAGAAAAATTCAATGTATATGAAGGCCCACTACGGCAGTTAGGGAGAGCGTATAACTCGCCTGTTTTCCATGAAAAGGTTCATCCCAATTTTTCTATCATGCGGCATATTTCCGGAATCAGAAAACCAGATATGCCGCATTTTCGGTATCTTTGCACCCGAAACCGATTTATAATGAAACAAATACCGCTATATAAATTTCATAAACGGAAATACGGAACCGAACTTCTGATTGATGTTCTCG
>CAJTYA010000020.1 GCA_910583985.1 uncultured Alistipes sp. | reverse complement strand
CGGACCCGGAGGCTCCTTTCCTGTGAAAGGAAAAACATCCGGGTTGCGTAGTGGGCGGATGCCCTCCGCGAACGTTCACTCACTCGTTTGCAGTGATGCATCGTTCCAGAACCTATCCGATTCGGCTGTAAATGATCCGGCCTTAGAAAGAGGACCGTTCCTTGAATGATAAAGGCGTGCGCTTTCCTGCCGTCACCCGAACGGATGACGGAAAGAGACAATATGTGTTTGGAAATATAGGACGCGCCGGACTTCATACTCGTAGGGATGAGCAGTTGAAACTTGCGCCCGTCAAAAGAAATAAAAAAGGGGCGCGGTGTCAGCCCCTGCTTGTCGGTCTTGGGAACCTAAATCTGGAAGCTGTCCTGCGCCCAAGTCAGTCCTGCCCGTAGAAACGAGCAGGACATAACATGGACTGACAACCGTTATACCCAGATTAAACAACCTCCGAGGAGGGTCCCAAGTTTACAAGCAGGTATAAAGAGTTGTTTACCCTTTATATATGTTATGTCTGTCGGTCTATGCCGAACTATTCAAGTGCGAATGCGAAGGTAGCATAATTTATTGCGTTTGTTAAAATTAATACGCAAATATAAATAAAAATAATTAAAACGTGTCATTTGACACGCTTAAAATAGTCAGGTTGGTAATTTCTTTTGCGTCCATGAGGAAGACACATAAGAAATTTATTGACATAGACTTAGCTAAAAAAGTTGCTCAACGCATTAAAGAACTTCGAGATGAGTATGGTCATACGCAAGAATTTTTAATCGAAAAAGTTCATTTAGATATTAACCGTTACGAAATTTGCGATAGAATACCGACCTTGATGTCGCTGCGGAAAATCTGCGAATTTTACGATATTTCGCTTGCCGAGTTTTTTATGTCGATGGATTATCCGCCCAAAACAGGAAAAACGGTGGAACGGATGCCTGTAAAAAATAAATGACGAGGTAAGACCGTAAAAATATCGGTCGTTGACTTTTAATTCGGTCATGGCGTGTATGCAGCGGAAAGAACCTCTTTCCGCTGTTTTGTTATAGCCAATTCCCGGTCGAACCGACGTCCCTTTCGCATAAACGATATATAAACTCACCTTCGGCAGTTCTTTGCGCCAGTCAATCGTCCTCCCAAAATAAAAGCCGGCGGGCAAGACGGAATGTCGAACCGAAAGACCCCACGCCCTGTCCTCTGCGCCCTGCGGGCACGAAACATCGCAGCCGTCCCGTTCGGGGCGGCTGCGATAGGCAGGACGAAGAACGAACCGTTCCCGTTCCATCGTATGTAAGGACGAGACGTCCTGCGTCCCTCTGTCGCGGAACGTGTTCCGACTCGGTGTCAGCGTTTCACCCGGAAGTCGTAGCTTCCCGATCCGACGCGCAGCACGAGGCGTCCCTTCTCCCGTTTTTCCACGGCGATCTCTTTCCGCTCGCCGAGAGGCAGGCCGCTTTCGAACACGGCGGACGGATCGTCCGTCGGCAGGCAGACCAGTGCCGTCGTGTTGGCCGGGATTTCCACGCTCTGGCGATACTCGTCCCTGCCGCTCCGCCACTCGCTGCGAACGAGGCCGTAGGGCGAGCGGAACGACGTGCGGGCTTCGCGGATGTCGCCCACGACCTGCGGGTCGATCACGATTTCGCGGTAAGCCACCGACGAGGGCGTCTGCGAAATGCCGCCGATGCTGCTGAAGAGCCACGAGTAGAGGTGGCCGAGCATGCAGTGGTTGTGCGAGAGGTAATCCTTGCTCTGCCACGATTCGGCCAGAGACGTTTCGCCGCTGACCAATTGGTAGCCGTAGCCCGGCACGTCGTAGCGGCTGTTCATGTCGAACAGCACGTCCGAGGCGCCGTGGTCGCTGAGCGCCTGCACGACGTAGCGGTAGCCCACGTCGCCGGCCGTGAGCGCGTTGCCCCGGCTGCGGATGTCGTCGACGAGGTTCCGGAGCACCGTCTCTTCGTGCTGCGGCTCGCAGAGGCCCATGTAGAGCACCATCGCATTGGCGGCCTGACTGTTGCGGTCGTAGCGGAGCGTCTTCTCGTCGAAGAAGCGCGCGTTGAACGCCTTTTTGACTTCGGCGGCGAGCTTTTCGTAGCGGTCGGCGTCCTCCGTTTTGCCGAGCACTTGGGCCGCCTGCCGCATGATGCAGATGTCATGGTAGTATATAGCCGTGGCGCTCAGTGCGTTCGATGTGAGCTGGGCGTGGGCCGGTTCGCCCGGACCGAGGTCGCACCAGTCGCCCAGCCCGTAGGCGACGATATGGCCCTCGGCTTTCGAGCCTAAATAGTCGACGTAGGCCGCCATCCGGTCGTAGTTCTCCGTCATCGGCTCCGTGTCGCCGTACCACCGGTAGAGGTACCACGGGATGAGGACGAACGCGCTGCCCCATTCCGGCGTGTCGAGGAAACCTTCCGCGAAGATCGTGTACTGCGGCGCGATGGTCGGTATCATGCCGTCCGGGTGCTGGGCCTCGGCCATGTCGCGGACGATTTTCGGGAAGGCCCGCGAAATGTCGTAGCCGTACTGCATCGACGGACCGATCAGGTGGGCCTGCTCCAGCCATCCCAACTTCTCGCGGTGGGGGCAGTCGGTGAACACGCTCGAAAAGTTGCTCCGGATAGCCCAGTCGATCAACGTGTAGATGCGGTTGAACAGCGGGTTCGAACATTCGAATGAGCCGACGGCTTCGGCCGAGTTGGTCGTGTGGAGTCCCGTCAGCTCCGTGATTTCCGGCAGTCCGTCCGGGTTCGGTTCGCCGGCCGGAACCGCTCCTTCGACTTCCACGTACCGGAATCCGTAGTAGGTGAACCGGGGCTGCCAGCACTCCTGCGTCCCGTCGCCCCGCGTCGTGTAGGAGAGGATGTAGGGCCCGCCCGACGAACGCTGGTCGGCCGTGCTGTCGGCGCCCTGCAATTCGGAGGGGAACATGCGCACGGTATGGCGCCCGTCGGCCTTGATCTTCAGGCGGACGATGCCCGACGCGTTCTGCCCCAGATCGTAGAGGTAGTTGCCCCGGCCGTTGCGGTATTTGCGGAAGGTCGGGATCGCCTGCCGGATTTCGAGCGGTGTGGTCCGTTGCGAAACGAGCGGCGAGTCGAACGACGCGGGCACGACGTCGCTCCAGCCGCTGTCGTCGAATCCGGCTTCGTTCCAGCCTTTCTGTTCGAGGTTCGCGTCGTAGTCTTCGCCGCCGTAGATGCTGGAGAACGTGACGGGGCCCGGCGTCGCTTTCCACGCGGCGTCCGAGACGAGGGTTTCGGTGCTGCCGTCGCCGTATTCGATCTGCAGCTTGAAGATCATCTTCGGCGCGCCGTAGGAGCCGACGAATTTGGTGTACCGCTCGTTGGGGATGTTGAAAAAGCCGTTGCCCAGCATGACGCCCACGGCGTTGCCGCCCTCGCGGAGCCGGTCCGTCACGTCGAAGGTCACGTACTGGACGCTCCGGTCGAATTTGGTCCATGCCGGGTCGAGGAAGTGGTCGCCCGTCTTCTCGCCGTTGAGGAAGAGCTCGAACTGACCCAATCCGCAGATGTAAGCCGTCGCCTGCCGGACGGGGCGGTCGATGCGGAACTCCCGGCGCAGCAGGGGCAGTTTGTAGTACCCCGATTTCTTGTTTTTGGGCGCCATCCCGTCGGTGACTGTCAGGCTGTCGATGTCGTTCTCCAAAGCGATCCACCGGGCGTCGGACCAGTCGGCCCGGTCGAGCAGGCCCATCGAGAACCGGCCCGGCCGGCTCCATGCGGAAGCCTTTTTGGCGGCGTCCCAGACCTGTACTTTCCAGTAGTAGGTTTTCCCCGCCTCCAGCTTCCGGCCCGCATAGGGGATTTGCAGCGATCGGGAGGAGGCGACCTTCTTGCTGTCCCACATGTTGCCGTCGCCGCGTTCGAGGGCTTCGGGGCTGTCGGCGACGAGAATCCGGTAGGCGCTCTGGCGCATGTTTCTGTCGAGGGCGTGGAGCTGCCAGCCGAAACGGGGTGCGGGCGTTTCCACGCCGATGGGGTCCGCCTGCCGGTCGCACCGCATTTGCGCGACCGAAAAACGTTGTCCGAAAGCGTCGTGCGCGGTCGCCGCCGGAAGGAGCAGCAGCCAGCCGCAGAGACGCATCAAAATCTTCTTGTTCATCATCGGGTGCTTTAGGTTTCTTCGAGCGTTAAAAATAACGGTTTTCCCCCGGATTTCCCAACGCCCCCGGCGACTTTGTTCCGCGGATGGCCGGGGACGCATCGGAAAATCGGATTCCGGTGCCTGTCGGCGGGCAGGGGAGAGGATCGTTCGGGGGGGGCGTGCCGTTCTGTCCGTTCTTTCTGCCCGGTGCGTCCGTGCGATCCGGATGCCCGGTGTCGTGTCTGGAGCGGACGGGAAACGATGCGCCCGGTCTTTCTGTGAAAAACGCCTTCCCGGCGAACCGGTGGATGCGAAGGCACCCGACTTCGGTTCGTTTCCCGTTCGGGAAAGAGGGCGGCAGGCCGTTCCGTCGCAGCCGGTATGCCGGGCGGAGTGCCGGGACGACGAGGCGGAAATCGGACCGGACGTTCGGGAATGCCCTGACTGCATTGCCGACGGGCAGCGCCGAAGGCGGTTCGGACTTTAAGCCGCGCGGTCAGTCCGAAATTGGGATTGTGCGGTTCTGTCGGGCTTTCGGGATCGAACGGCGGCGCTGTGTCGGTCCCGGACCGAAGGATTTCGGAAGGTGTGTCCGCCCTCTGTCGCGCCGCCGGAAACCGCTCGCCTCGCGGGCCGGGACTTGCCGTCTTTTGCTTCGTTCCCTTTTCAGTCGCCGTTCTCGTTCTTGTCGCTTGCGGCAGTGCGTCGCCGGATGCTGCGGTCCCAGTGCCGTCGCCACCGGCGGCGGAGGAACGCTGGCGGCGGACGGTCGCTTTTTTCCCTGAATCGGCGGAGGAACGGGCCGGAACGAACGAGATGTGATGTAGGATAGATCGGATGCTCCGGGAGGTGTCTCCGATTCCCGTCGGGACAGTACCGGTTTTCCTTTAGGGAAGAACGAAGCCCGGAGATCGAACCGCAACCGCGGCCGAACGGTGCCGCTCGCGGAACGAAGGCGCGGAAAGCAGCGGCCGCAGCGAAAAAGAAAACCTCCGCTCTGAAGCGGAGGTTTCGTTGTGTTGACCCACCTGGACTCGAACCAAGAAAGGCAGAACCAGAATCTGCAGTGTTACCATTACACCATGGGTCAATGTCTCACGGCACAAATGTAATCAAAAAAATTTTTTCGACGAAGAATTTACGATAAAATTTTTCAGATAAAACGGCTCGAAATACGCCGTGTCTTCGAACCTATTGATTTTCAGTGCTTCGAAAGCGGGTTTGACGAGCCCTCTGGCCGAGGGCGTCACCTCCGCGAAATGGACGTTCGGTTCGGTGAACACTTCCTTGCATTTGGTCGAGCCGTTTCCGAAGACGACCAACCTGTCTTGTGTGCGTTCTTCGGCGAAACTTTCCGGCGTGATGATCTGCGCGTCCACTTCCGTCAGGGGGCGTGCCTTCGCGTCGAACAACTGGCAGTAGACCTCCATGCGCCGGGCGTCGATCATGGGCAGCAGTTTGGCGTCGGCGATCTCTTCCAGATCGAGAATGCCCGCCTCGAAATCCTCCAAAGCCACGTAGCTCAGCGCTTCGAGGCTGTTGACGGCGATGAGCGGCTTGCGGGCGCCGTAGCAGATTCCCTTGGCCAGCGATACGGCGATGCGCAGGCCGGTGTAGGAGCCGGGACCCTTGCCTACGGCCACCGCGTCGAGGTCTTCGGCATCGAGGTGGTTCTCCTTGAGAATCTCTTCGGCGTATACGGCCAAATTGCGGGCGTGCTGTTTCCCCTCTAAATTCTCGCGGAGCGAAAGCAGCTTGCCGTTTCGGGCCAGTGCGACGGAGGCGATGTCGGTCCCCGCTTCGATACATAGGATATAAGCCATGCGGTACGGTTTTCGTCTTTGCAAAGTAAATGAAAAAAACGCAAACCCGTTCGGCCGTTTCGTCCCGATCCTGTTTATTTTCGACTGGCCGTTTCCGAAAAACGGAGCGTTCCGGGAGAGCGTCGGCCGGCCGGGCGGGCCTGCACTTATTCTCTGCCGTCGAAAAATCCTTGATTGCGGAAGCTGTAACAGGGTCCGCCGGTAATGATCAGATGGTCGAGCAATTCGATGTCGAAGAGCGACGCGGCCAAGGCCAGCTTTTCGGTGATCGTCCGGTCCTCCTCGCTGGGCTGTTCGTTACCGGAGGGATGATTGTGGACGAGGATGATGGCGTGCGCGAGCTTTTCGACGGCCCGTTTGACGATCAACCGGTGGTCGACCACCGTGGCCGACACGCCGCCCTGACTGATGCGGATGCGGTCCAGCACGCGGTTCGACGCGTTGAGATAGAGGGCCCAGAACTCCTCGTGGGGCAGATCGGCCAGCAGCGGACGGAAAATGCCGATCACATCGGCGTCGGTATGCACCGTGTCGGCGGCGAGGCTCTCTTCCGTGTGCAGGCGCCGGGCCAGTTCGAGGGCCGCGGCGAGCGTGGCGGCTCTGGCGATGCCCAGATTTTCCGTCGTGCGCAACGTCGCCAGATCGCAGCGGCCCATGCGGGCGAGACTGCCCCGGAAACGGTTCAGCAGCCTTGCCGCCTGTTCCGTGGCCGACATGCCGCTGCGACTGTCGCGCAGCAGAATGCTCAACAATTCGGCGTCCGTCAGTTCGGCGGCGCCGTGTAGGACCAGTTTTTCGCGTACCTGCCTGTCGGTGAGCGAAGGGGTGAGATCTTCCATGACCGAAGCCGGATTAATCGATTGTCGGGACCGATGATAACGGGATATATATGTGCTTAACGGTAATACCGGTTACGCTATGCCAAGATAGCGAAAGTCGGGGAAAATAAAAAACACGGACGGTTCGGTTTCGCGAAATCGCCCGTCGTTTCGACGGTCGTTTCTGCGGAAAGAGGCTCCGGCGGGATCGGCATCCGATGTTCGGCGGAGCTGGGGCGGCTGTCGGTCGGTACGGCTGTGTGACGGCCGTCGGTCGTCGATGCGCTGTCGCATATTTCGAGGGGTGTATACCGAATAGGTTGTCGAAGGCGGTTATTGCCCGCTGCCGCCTGCCCTCATCCCTGTCTTCGGGAGCCCCGCCGCTTTGCGGGAAAAATCCGTCGGCAGACTCGCGTTTGCGGGCCGCGTGCCTGTCGGACGATCCGGTTTCTGCCGGAACGGACGCGATGCGGCGCCTCGGCCTCGTCTTTACGACCGGAGCGCGTCGTCCGGGGCCGTGTCGTCGGTGTCCGTTTCGCTGTCGCGTTCCGTCATGGCGGCCTGCGCCGCTTTCTGTTCCGAACTCTTTTTGCTGTGTCCTTCGCCTGTACCGGCGCATTGTCCGTCGATATACACCCTCGTGCGGAAATGCGGCGACTGGTTCGTGTAGCGTTCGCTCGGAGACGTGTCGAACCGCAGGTCCGATTTGTTCTTCTGGCTCCACTCGATGAGCCGGCTCTTGAAGTCGGTCTCCTGCTCGGTCATGCCGTCCAGATCGACGTATTTTTTCAACAGCCGGTTGATGAGCAGGCGGTTCGCGAAATCGTACCCTTTATCCAGATAGACGGCGCCCATCATCGCTTCCAGCGCATCGCCGAACAGGTGTTTCTGCGAATAGGTGTTGTGGGCCTGCGTGATGATGTAGCGGTCGAGTCCGATTTTCTGGGCCAGCCGGTTGAGCGCCGAACGACTGACGAGGCGTGCCCGTAGCTGGGTGAGAAAGCCCTCGTTCGCTTCCGGAAACTCGATGAA
The DNA here is from genome assembly GCA_910583985.1 of uncultured Alistipes sp. GTDB lineage: Bacteria > Bacteroidota > Bacteroidia > Bacteroidales > Rikenellaceae > Alistipes_A. Next base: position 39,501 of record CAJTYA010000020.1, on the reverse strand, counting down.
CAGATAGTCCGACACGATGGATTCGATGACCGCGTCGCCCAGAAATTCGAGCCGTTCGTTGTTGATGGGCGTCCCGTCGTCCAAAAACAGAGAAGCTGACCTGTGAATCAAGGCCAGCTTGTAGAGTTCTATGTTATTCGGACAGATGCCGAACAACTCGTTCGCGATTCTGTAATACGTCTTGTCGGGGCTGTAACGCAGCCTGAAAAAGAGTCGTATCGAGTCGAACACGATAGGGTCAGATTTTTTTGAAAATCACCGACGAGTTGTGTCCGCCGAAGCCGAACGTGTTGCTCAACGCGCATTTCACGTCCCGTTTCTGGGCTACGTTGAGCGTGAGGTTGAGTTTGGCGTCGATTTTCGGATCGAGATTTTCCACGTTGATCGTGGGCGGTACGATGCCTCTGGTGAGCGTCATGATACAGGCCAGTGCTTCGATCGAGCCGGCGGCGCCCAGCAGGTGCCCGGTCATCGACTTGGTCGAACTGATGTTCATCTTGTAGACATGCTCTCCGAACGTGGCCGTCAGACCGTTCAGTTCGGCGATGTCGCCCACCGGCGTGGAGGTGCCGTGCGTATTGACATAGTCGATGTCTTCGAGCGAAAGGCCTGCGTCGGCGATGGCGTCGTGCATGGCTTTCTTCGCTCCGAGTCCTTCGGGATGCGGGGCGGTGAGGTGGTAGGCGTCGGCACTCATGCCGCCTCCGGCCACTTCGGCGTAGATTTTGGCTCCTCGCGCTACGGCGTGCTCGTATTCTTCGAGCAGCAGCGCACCGGCGCCTTCGCCGATGACGAAACCGTCGCGGTCCGCATCGAACGGACGGGAGGCTTTCTGGGGATCGTCGTTGCGGGTCGAGAGCGCCTGCATCGAGTTGAACCCGCCCACTCCCGGAGGATTGACGGCGGCTTCCGATCCCCCGGTGAGGATCATGTCCGCCTTACCCCAGCGGATGTAGTTCATCGCGTCGATCATGGCATGGTTGGACGAAGCGCAGGCCGAAACCGTGCAGTAGTTGGGTCCGCGGAAGCCGTATTTCATCGAAATGTGGCCTGCAGCCATGTCGGCGATCATTTTGGGAATGAAGAAAGGGCTATATCGAGGTACGAATCCGCCCTCGACATAGCTCTTCACTTCTTGGTAGAATGTTTCCAGTCCACCTATACCGGAACCCCAGATGACTCCTGCGGCGTCGAGATCGATTTTTTCGAGGTCGATGCCCGCATCTTTCACGGCCTGTTCGGCGGCGACGAGTGCGTACTGTGCGTAGAGGTCGTATTTGCGGACCTCCTTGCGGTCGAAGAAGTCGGCCGGGTTGTAGCCTTTGAGCTCACAGGCGAATTTTGTCTTGAAGTTGGAAGCGTCGAAATGAGTGATGGGACCGGCTCCGCTGACTCCTTTTTCGAGGTTGGCGAAGTATTCTTCGATATTGTTACCCAATGGGTTGATGGTCCCTATTCCTGTTACTACAACTCTTCTCTGTTTCATAAATATTCGATTGATGGACAAAACTGCCCGGATGACAAAGGCTGTTTAAAAATTATTTCTTGGCAGAAATGTAGTCGATGGCGTCGCCTACGGTGGTGATTTTTTCCGCGTCTTCGTCGGGGATGGAGATTTCGAATTCCTTTTCGAATTCCATGATCAGTTCGACGGTGTCGAGCGAATCGGCTCCCAGATCGTTGGTGAAGCTGGCGGCGGGTACGACTTCTGCGGCATCCACGCCGAGCTTATCGACGATGATATCCACTACTTTTGATGAAACGTCTGACATAATACTAAGGTTTAATTAAGTTTAACACTGCGTTTATGTTCAAAAATAACTTTATTTTTCGAAGCCAAATTTTTGCAAAAGTAACACTTTTTCGATTATTTTTGATATTCGTTTCGCTTTTTTACGGGATTAATACCTTGTTTTGGGGCAAATATATTGTGTATGAGGAAAATAGCTGTTTTTGCCTCCGGAGAGGGCTCGAATGCGGAAAATATCGCCGCCTATTTCGCCTCCGGAAGCAAGGCTCGTGTGGCGTTGATTTTGTCCAACCGGCCCGATGCGGCCGTGCTCGGACGGGCCCGAGGACTGGGTATCGAATCGGCGGTGTTCGACCGGGACACTTTTTATAATAGCGACCGGATTCCGGAGCTGCTTGCCGAGCGCGGCATCGACTACGTGGTCTTGGCGGGATTCTTGTGGCTCGTGCCGGACAATCTGCTCCGGGCCTACCGGGGGCGGATCGTCAACGTCCATCCCTCGCTGTTGCCCCGGCACGGCGGCAAGGGGATGTACGGCGACCGCGTCCACCGGGCCGTCGTCGAGGCGGGCGACCGCGAGACGGGCATCACCGTCCACCGGGTCGACGGGGTGTACGACGGCGGGGACGTGCTGGCCCGTTACAGCGTTCCCGTCGGTGCGGACGACACGGCCGAGGACGTGGCCCGGAAGGTCCACGCGCTGGAATACAGGTATTTCCCCGTGGAAATCGAGAAAGAGATCGATAAACTATAAAATTATATTTTACTAAAAAACAATGCTTATGCGTCTGCTGCTCATCAGTAATTCGACCAATGCCGGCGAGGCCTATCTGGAATATCCGAAACACGAAATCGGGAAGTTTCTCGAAGGAGTCGACGAAGCGATGTTCGTGCCCTATGCGGCCGTCACGTTCTCTTTCGACGAATATCTGGCCAAGGTGCAGGCCCGCTTCGCCGAGATCGGCGTCGGCGTGCGGTCGGTACACCGCGAGAGCAATCCCGCTGGAGCGCTCCGCCGGGCACGGGCCATCGTCGTGGGGGGCGGCAATACGTTCCGGCTCGTCAAGACGATGCAGGAACAGGGACTCATGCAGGTCATCCGCGAACGGGTGCCCGAAGGCGTTCCCTACGTGGGATGGAGCGCGGGGAGCAACGTGGCCTGCCCCACGATCTGCACGACGAACGACATGCCCATCGTCGAACCTGCCTCGTTCAATGCCGCGGGGCTGGTGCCTTTCCAGATCAATCCGCATTATCTGGACGCCCATCCCGACGGACATGCCGGCGAGACGCGCGAGCAGCGGATACTGGAGTATATCGCCGCCAATCCGGATATGTATGCCGTGGGCCTGCGCGAAGGTTGCATGCTCCGGTTCGAAGACGGCGTGCTGACGCTCGTGGGCGGCCGCCCCATGCGGATCTTCCGTCACGGCGAAAGACCCTACGAGGTGAATCCGGGCGACGATCTGAGTTTTCTGCTGTAACATTCCGACGGGAATGACGCTTCCGTCGAACATGGCGACCGGCCTGCGGGCCGAGGAGACGGCCGCGCGTTTCCTGCTCTCGGAAGGGTTTCGGCTTCTGCACCGCAACTGGCGCAGCGGCCGGTACGAGCTGGACATCGTGGCCGAACGGGACGGCGTGCTCCACATCGTGGAGGTCAAATGCCGCCGCGACGGCGGGCTGACGACGCCCGAAGAGGCGATGACGCGGGCCAAGTTCCGCTCGCTGTTCCGTGCGGCGGAACGGTATATCGCCCTTTACGGCTTGGATATGGACACGCAGTTCGATCTGGTCTGCGTGCTGTACGACGCCGGGGGCGGCAGTCGCTTGGAGTATATCCCCGATGTCATGGCGCCGCACTGGTAGGCGTGCCGCGGGTTTCCTGTCGTCAGACGGGTATTCGGCCGCCGACGGTGTGGACCGGAAGCGACGCCGGTCGCTGCCTCCGGATTCCGGACGAAAGGTTCGTCCGCAGTCGGAAAAGGAATGTATGTTCCCGACTTCTTTGGGCGGAAAATACTGAAAAAATAGGACCGATGTCCCGATCTTCGCATCCGACCGTCCGTGGTCGCGGACGGAGGCCCGGATCGGTGCCTTTCTCTCCGGAATACCGCCTCGGTCGAAGCCTGAGCGCAGGGTTTCGGAAAACTTTCGCATGGGCGGCCGGAAAGTCAGGGCTGTCGTAACCGGTCTTGTGTGGCTGTACGCTGCGGTTTCGGCCGGTCGTCCCGTCGGAACCCGCTGCGGCCGATCCGAAAAACGGGGGAGCGGCGACAGACGGCTGCCGGAGGACGGACCGCTTTTTCGGATTCGTTTGGTGCCGTCTCCCGCTGTCGGGCCGAAGCGCTGCGGCCGTTCAGGGAAATATTTCCGGACGGGGGCAGGCCCGATTTTCCCGGTTCCGTGCTTCGGAAAGTACGGAGGAGACGATTACAGCCGAGCCGTCAGCTCGTCCAACGAACGAATTTCGAGCGTCGGCTTTTCCGCTCCGGCCGGCTTTCCGGCGGGATTGAACCAGACCGAGTCGATGCCGGAGCGGACGGCGCCCGCGATGTCGGTTTCGTAATCGTCGCCGATCATGAGCACTCGCTCGCGTCCGACGCCGGCACGGCGCAGGGCGTGTTCGAAGATGATGGGCGAGGGCTTGTTGGCTCCGGCCTCTTCGGAGCACACGATGTCCCGGAAACAGTCGCTCAGGCCGCAGTTGGCCAACTTGACGTGCTGCACCTCGACGAAGCCGTTGGTCACGATGTACATCGGATAGCGTGCGGCGAGCGCGCGGGCTACTTGCCGGGCATGGGGAATCAAGTTCGTGAACGTCGGGGCGAGCCGCACGTAGGCGTCGCTCAATGCGCGGGTCAGCGCCGCGTCGCGGATGCCGATCCCTGCGAGCATCTCTTCGAAACGGGTGTCGCGCAACACCTCGCGGGAGACTTTCCCGTCGCGGTATTCGTCCCACAGCCGGGCGTTGCTCGCGGCATAGAGCGAAAAGCAGGTTTCGAAATCGGCGCCCGATTGTTCCAGCCCGTACCGGGCGTACATCACGCGCAGCGCTTCTTTCTGGTTGAGATCCACGTCCCAGAGCGTCCGGTCGAGGTCGAAGAACAGACAATCGTATTTTTTCATCGTGCTTTGCGTATCTTTGCGCCTCAAAGATAACGTCTATGAATGCAAAGGCCAAAGGGTACGTGCTGGGAGCCGTCGCCGCGGCGACCTACGGAATGAATCCGCTGTTCGCCCTGCCGCTCTACGGGGCAGGCATGGACCCCGACTCCGTCCTCTTTTTCCGGTATTTGTTCGCCATCCCGCTGCTGGGCGTCATGCTACGGGCCAGAGGCCGGGGATTCGGCGTGCCGCGCGGGACATGGCCCGTTCTGGTTGTGCTGGGGCTGCTGGTCGCCTTTTCTTCGCTCGGACTGTTTTTGAGCTACAACTATATGGATGCGGGCATTGCCTCCACGCTGCTGTTCGTCTATCCGGTCATGGTGGCGCTCATCATGGCCGTCGTGTGCCGGGAGCGGCCGACGGTGCGGACGTGGTTGTGCATCGGGGCGGTCTCGGCGGGCATCGGTCTGCTGTACGACGGCGGCGACGGTACGACGCTCAGTCTCGTCGGGGTGCTGCTGGTGTTCGCCTCCTCGCTTTCCTATGCGGTGTATATCGTCGCCGTCAATCGCACGGCGCTCAGGGATATGGCTACGCTCAAGGTCACGTTCTACGTGCTGCTGTTCGGTCTCGTGCTGTTCGTCGTCCGGCTGTGGACGGGCGACGGGGTGCGGATGCCCGACCGGTGGTATCTCTGGGGCAACCTTCTTGCGTTGGCCGTCTTCCCCACGGCCGTATCCTTTTTGTGTACCACCGGTGCGATCCGGTACATCGGCTCTACGCCGACGGCCATTTTGGGTGCGCTGGAACCCGTTACGGCCGTGTTCTTCGGCATCGTCGTGTTCGGCGAAACGCTGACGCTGCGTGAAGGGATCGGTCTGGCGACGATCGTCGCGGCGGTTACGGGCGTCATCGCCGGCGATCGCATGACCGCTTGGCTGATCCGTCTGCGAAAACTTTTTCCGAGGCTGTCCGCCGGCAAACGGAGGGACGGGAACGGAGGCGACCCGAAATAAGAAGCGTATGGAAACGACCGTAGCCGAACTCATCGAACGCCTGAAGGCCCTCGCCGTGCCTTCCCACCTCGAAAAGCTGCCCCGTTTCGGCATCGCGGCCGGCCGGGCTTTCGGCGTGCCGGTGCCGCTTGTTCGCGATCTGGCGCGCACCTGCCGCACGCGGCACGATCTGGCGCTGCCGCTCTGGGACACGGGATGGCACGAAGCCCGTCTGCTGGCTCCGATGATCGCCGACCCGCGGGCGACGACACCGGATTTGGCCGACCGCTGGACGGAGCAGTTCGATTCGTGGGACGTGTGCGACCTCTGCTGCATGAACCTGTTCCGCCGCCTGCCCTTCGCCTTCGACAAGGTCCGGGAGTATGCCGGGCGGGACGAGGAGTTCGTCCGCCGAACGGCTTTCGCCCTGATGGCGACGTTAGCCACGGGCGACAAGAAAGCCGGGGACGAACGGTTCATGCCCTTTTTCGATTGGATCGAAGCCGCTTCGACCGATCCGCGCAATTTTGTCCGCAAGGCCGTCGATTGGGCGCTGCGCCAGACCGGAAAACGCAACCTGCGGCTGCATGCGGCGGCGCTCGATACGAGCCGCCGGCTGGCCGGATCGTCCGACAGGACGGCTGCGCGCACCGGGCGGAACGCCTTGCGTGAACTTTCCGACCCGAAGATCGTCGCCCGGATCAAACCCTGAGAAGGGACTGTCGGAATATGCGTACATGCGTGCGGGAACGGTTTTTTTCCGTCGTTTCCCGTTTCCCCGACCGGCGCGCCGGGCCGGAAGTCGCAGGAAGGGCGACACGACCTCGTGTCGTGCAGTTCGCCCGCCGGCCGGGCGAGGGTGGGTCGGTCCGTCCGTTTCTCGCGCATGGCACGATAGGATGTCGAACACGGCACGAAGAACAGCCGCTCCGGAACAGGGCTGGCCGGTCGTCGCCGAATCGGAACGGTCGCCGTTTTTTATCCGGCAGGTCGAGGCGGGGGCTGTGTCCCGTATCGGAGCGACACCTTCGAGGCCGCGGAACACGACGCGTAGTGTGTTTCCTGTGTAGCGAGTCTTTTCGGGAAACGGGACTCTCCGGGAACGGAGAACGCATCGGGCCCTCGGAACGAAGAGGAGTCCGTCCGAATCTGAAAAAAATCACCCCCGCCGCGATCCGGTGCGGCAGGGGTGTGTCTCGTTCGGTTGGTCGTTCGGCGCGCTCGGACGACCAACTGAACACCGGCTTCAGAGGCGCCGTTTCGGGGCGGGGCGGCGACAGCGATCCGTCGGCATGCACCGTGCTCCGTCCTCCGGCTTTCCCGTCCGAGAAGCGTCGCGTCCGACGGTTTTCGGACCTCGAATCCCGTTCGGAGCGGAATTTCCCGCCGTTTCGCGGCGGAGGGCCTTTCCCCGGCGGTGCCGTGCGCCGTCGCGTTCCGTTATTGTTTTTCCGAAAGGTACTCGTCGTAGACGCGCAGGAACAGCGTGGGGTCTTCGACCAGCTCCTTGGCGTGGGCCTTTTTCTCTTTGCCCTTATAGAAATATTCGGTGATCTTCTGTTCCAGTTCCGGCTGGTCCCGTTTGAACAGGGCTTTGAGGATTTGCATCTCCAGCGCCTTGTCTTTCATGATGTAGTACACGATGTTGTTGCGCTCCTGATCGTGGAACCGCACGCCCCGGTACGTGGCGATGTAGGTCCGCTGCCGGCCGTTGGGCAGCGGAACCGAGGCGTAGCCTCTCCAACGGTAGAGCGTGGCGTTGTCGCCCTCTTTTTCGACGATCATCAGCATCTTGGTCGTGTGGTAACGGTCCTTGAGGTTCGGCTGGATCAGGTCGTGCGACTCCCAGCGCATGCCGGCCGGTTCGGCTTCCGATGCTTCGACGAAGACGATGTTGTCGATGTCGTCGGCCGTGTATTTGGTCGCCTCGTCGCCCTTGGCGTCCGGCGAGGGAACGATCTTGAGCGAATAGTTGGCTTTTTTCATCGAATAGGCGTTCACCTCCCAGTTGCGGTGGATGTATCCGTCCACTTTCTCGCCGGAGTTGAGCGTGATGATGACGTGACGGAATTCCTGATCTTCGGGTTTCTTGGCATCGGCACGGGAGACGATGCCGAACAGAACGAGGGCAGTGCAGACTGCGGTGAGAAAAGGTTTCATAGTCGTTTGTTTTAAAAGATTGGGTGTCGTTTCTTCGTGGATGCCGGCTCCGGCGCGTGGCCTTTGGAATCGTTCTTCGGCCGTTTCGGAACTTACCGTCGGGCGGAACTTGGCCGGAACGCTTTTCGGTGAGGGCGGCGTGCTCCGTCCCGGCTTCGGTCTACCGGCCTTGCGGAGCGTACTCTTCGAGCAAGCTCATCGTTTTGGAACGGATGCTGCTCGACTGCCGGATGCGTTCGCACAGGTCCGGGTCGTCGGCGATGTAGGCGCAAATCCGCTTGCGGAAGGCGTCGCTCGAATTGCCGAGCAGGCCGCCGATCGTATACGGATCGCTTTCTCCGCTTTTAAGCAGATAGAACGTCATTTCCGTCTTATTGAACGTTTTTTGCCTGTACAGCGCCCGCATCCCTCCGCTGGAGTAGAGGATATATCCCTTCTTGGCGTACAGCAAAACCCGGATGTGGGGATTTTCGGCATAGACCCAACACCAGCCCATCGGCGGGACGAAACATATTTTCCGCGGATATTCTTTCCCCTGCGGGTGCCAGCAGACGATCGAGTCGATGTCCGAGGGCAGGTAGGTCGCTTTTTTCTTGTCCTTCTTTTTCGAGAAGGCGTTTCGGAAAGCCTTCACGTCTTTCCACTGGCGGGGCAGTTCGATGCGGTCGCGGCCGGTGTATTCGACGCGGGTGCCGTCTTTGAGGTAGACGATGCCTTCGGCCATGGCCCCGGCCGCACGGAGCGTACCGGCGGCGCCCAGCAGCAGAACGAACAATAGAGCGGTTCTCATTTCAGGTATGTTTCGATAGTTTTTCGCGCACGGTCGTCCGGGACGGGAATCCCCGAACGGAAAGGATTCTTTACAAAGATAAGAAAAAAAAGTTTTTTTCTCCGCCGGTCTTTTCGGTCGTCCGGCGGCCGGAAGGGCCTTTTTCGTTCCCGGATGTTTCGGCGGAAGGCCTGCGGTGGCGGTCGGAGGAATGGCGTGTCCGGTCGTCGTAGCGGCAGGCCTATCGGTGGCTGCGGCAGACAGGGCGGCCGGGAAACGGAGCGGCCGTTTCTGCCGACAGGGGGTCGGATGCCCGCCAGAATGCGCCGTGGGGGCTGATTGCCGTCCGTCGGTCCCCATTTCGATTTTCTCCGTCGTCAGGACGTTTTGTGCTCGTAGGGACGCATGGGGCAGAGCGAACGACGGAAATGTCACTGTCGGTTTGGGAGGGCGGACGGATGCGCGATACGTGGAAAAACAGGGGAGAGAGGGGGTGAAATTAAACTGTTTTTCCACATTTTCGCCCCTCCTGTCCGGCTGCCGCATGCCGTTTCGCGTTCGGACCGGGGTCGAAAACGGCATGCGGCGTTTTTCCGGTGTCCGACGTTTCGGGCGCTCCGTCGGACGGGCGTCCGTCGTCTTCGGGAAGGTCGGTTGTTCCTGCGCCTTCCGTTCGCATGTTTCCTGCCTCAGGCGGGGGCGGAAGACGTTGCCGGACGGGGTGCCCGAAACGGTCGGGGCCGGAAGTCGTGCGACTTCCGGCCCCGACGGCAACCCCTCCGCGGAGGGATCAGCAGACGATGTTGACGATCTTGCCGGGCACGACGATCACTTTCCTCGGCGATTTGCCGTCGAGGTATTTTCCCGTCGTCGGATCGGCCAGCACGGCGGCCTCCACCTCCTTGGGCGTCAGCGAGGCCGGCAGGTTCTTTTTGAAACGGACTTTGCCGTTGAACGACACGGGATATTCGACGCTCGCCTCGGCGAGGTGCCGTTCGTCGAATTCCGGGAAGCGGGCGTTGCAGACCGAGCCCGTGTGGCCCAGCTTTTCCCATATCTCCTCGGCGATGTGGGGCGCGAACGGAGCGATGAGCACGACGAGCGGTTCGAGCACGGCCCGTTTGGCGCACTTGGCCCCCGCGAGTTCGTTGAGGCATATCATGAAAGCGCTCACCGACGTGTTGAACGAGAAGTTCTCGATGTCTTCGGTCACCTTGCGGATCGTTTTGTGCAGCGTCTTGAGCTCGGCGGGCGAGGGCGTCTCGTCGGTGACGATCAGTTTGCCGTCGCGGTCGAAGAACAGCCGCCAGAACCGGCGCAGGAATTTATGCACGCCGTCGATGCCGTTGGTGTCCCACGGTTTGCTCTGTTCGAGCGGACCGAGGAACATTTCGTACATGCGCAGCGTATCGGCGCCGTAGTCGCGGACGATATGGTCGGGATTGACGACGTTGTACATCGATTTCGACATCTTCTCGACGGCCCATCCGCAGACATATTTGCCGTCTTCGAGCACGAATTCCGCATCGGCGAATTCGGGCCGCCATTTCCGGAAGGCCTCCGTGTCGAGCACGTCGCCCCGGACGATGTTCACGTCCACGTGGATTTCCTGCGTGTCGTAGCCGTCCTTGAGGCCCAGCGACACGAAACGGTTCGTGCCCTTGATGCGGTAGACGAAGTTCGAGCGGCCTTGGATCATGCCTTGGTTGATGAGCTTTTTGAACGGCTCCGGCTCGCAGACGTACCCCAGATCGTACAGGAACATGTTCCAGAAGCGGGAGTACATCAGGTGTCCGGTAGCGTGTTCGATACCGCCGACGTAGAGGTCCACGTTGCGCCAGTATTCGTCGGCCTCCTTCGATACGAGCGCCCGGTCGTTGTGCGGGTCCATGTAGCGGAGGTAGTAGGCCGACGAGCCGGCGAATCCGGGCATCGTGCTCAGTTCGTAGGGATACCCTTCGGCCGTGTGCCACTCCTCTACCCGTGCCAGAGGCGGTTCGCCCTCGGCCGTGGGGCCGAAGTTCTCGATGGGCGGCAGCGTGAGCGGCAGTTCGCTTTCGGCGATTGGACGGGCGATGTCGTTCTCGTAATAGACCGGGAACGGTTCGCCCCAGTAGCGCTGGCGGCTGAAGATGGCGTCCCGCAGCCGGTAGTTGATCTTGCGCCGTCCGAAGCCCCGTTTTTCGATTTCGTCGATCATGGCCGGAATCGCCTCCTTGACGTCCATGCCGTCGAGAAATTCGGAGTTGATCATGCGGCCCTGCTTGGCGTCGTAGGACGCCTCCGAAAGATCGCCGCCTTCGACGACCGGAACGATCGGCAGGTCGAAGTGCCGCGCGAAGGCGTAGTCGCGGCTGTCGTGCGCCGGGACGGCCATGATGGCCCCCGTGCCGTAACCGGCCAGCACGTAGTCGCTGATGTAGATCGGAATTTCGGCCCCGTTGAACGGGTTGATCGCGTAACCTCCGGTGAACTGTCCGCTCACCCGCTTCGTGTCGGCCATGCGTTCGCGTTCGGAGCGCTTTTTCGCCTCGTCGAGGTAGGCGGCTACGGCTTGGCGGTATTCGTCGGTCGTGATCTTCTCCACCGCCTCGTGCTCCGGAGCCAGTACCATGAACGTCACGCCGAAGATCGTGTCGGCCCGCGTGGTGAAAACTTCGAGCTTCTCTTCGAGTCCTTTGAGGCCGAAGAAGACCTGCGCGCCCTGACTGCGCCCGATCCAGTTGCGCTGGATTTCCTTGAGCGAGTCGCTCCATTCGAGCGCGTCGAGGCCGTCGAGCATGCGTTGTGCGTAGGCGGTGACGCGCAACAGCCATTGTTTCATCTTTTTCTGAACGACCGGATAGCCTCCGCGCACCGACAGCCCGTCCTTCACCTCGTCGTTGGCCAGCACCGTGCCTAACTCGGCGCACCAGTTCACGAGCGTGTCGGCCCGGAACGCCAGCCGGTAGTTTTGCAGCACGTTCTCTTTTTCGGCTTCGTCCATCGCTTTCCACTCCTCGGCCGTGAACTCCATCGGTGCGGTGCAGGCGGCGTTTACGCCGGCCGTGCCCGATGTTTCGAACGCGGCGACCAGTTCTTCGATGGGGCGTGCCTTCCGGTTGTCGTTGCAGTAGTAGCTGCCGAACATTTTGAGAAACGCCCATTGCGTCCATTTGTAATACGCCGGATCGCAGGTGCGGATCTCGCGGTCCCAGTCGAAGCTGAACCCGATCTTGTCGAGCTGTTCGCGGTAGCGGGCGATGTTGTTTTCGGTCGTCACGGCCGGATGCTGGCCGGTCTGTATGGCGTATTGTTCGGCGGGCAGTCCGAACGCGTCGTAACCCATCGGATGCAGGACGTTGAAGCCCCGGAGCCGCTTGTAGCGCGAATAGATGTCCGAGGCGATGTAACCCAGCGGGTGCCCCACGTGCAGCCCGGCTCCCGAAGGGTAGGGGAACATGTCGAGCACGTAGAATTTGGGCCTGTCGGGGTCGATCTCCACCCGGTAGGTCTTGTTTTCGGCCCAGCGCCGCTGCCATTTTTTCTCAATTTCTCTGAAATCGTATTCCATAGGGGTCTATGCTTGTTTGTTTCGTTTGCATGTCGCGAGAGCTTCGTAGATGCCTTGCTCGTCGATGCCGCACATCCGGCGTAGCTGGGCCTGCGTACCGTGCGGGACGAACCGGTCCGGAATGCCGAGCATGTCGATGCGGACGGCGTATCCGTGGCGGTTCATGAATTCCAGCACGGCCGATCCCATGCCGCCGCGCACGGTGCCGTCTTCGACGGTCACGATGCGGCCGAACCGTTTGCCGATGTCGTGCAGCCGGGCCTCGTCGAGCGGTTTGACGAAGCGCATGTCGACGTGGGCGACCGATATGCCCTCGGCGCGGAGTCTGGCGACGGCCGCCGCGGCAAAGCCCCCCACGGGGCCTAACGTCAGCACCGCCGCGTCCTCGCCGTCGCAGAGCAGACGGCTGCTGCCGAGAGGAATCTCCTCGAAGGGCCGCTTCCAGTCGGGTGTCGTGCCCGCGCCCCGCGGGTAGCGGATGACGAAGGGGCCCCGTCCGAGCGAGGCGGTGTACATCAGGTTCCGCAGTTCGACCTCGTCCATCGGCGAGCTGACCGTCAGGCTGGGGATCGAACGCATATAGGCGATGTCGAAAACGCCGTGGTGCGTGGGGCCGTCTTCGCCCACCAGCCCGGCCCGGTCGAGGCACATGACCACGTCGAGACCTTGCAGCGCCACGTCGTGGATGACGTTGTCGTAGGCCCGTTGCATGAACGACGAGTAGATATTGCAGAAAGGGATCATGCCCGCCGCGGCCAGCCCGGCCGAGAACGTCACGGCGTGCCCTTCGGCGATGCCCACGTCGAAACAGCGTTCGGGCAGGCGTTCCATCATCCGGTTGAGCGAGCAGCCCGTGGGCATGGCCGGCGTGATGCCCGCGATGCGTTCGTCGGCGAGCGCCAGTTCGAGGATCGTCTCGCCGAATACGTCCTGATAGAGCGGCGGCCGGTGCCCGTCGTGGCGGACGATCCGTTCGCCCGTTTCGGGATTGAACGCTCCGGGCGCATGCCAGATCTGCTGGTGCTCCTCGGCCGGCCGGTAGCCTTTGCCCTTGACCGTCAGCACGTGGAGCAGTTTGGGACCCGGAATGTGCCTGAGGTCGCCCAGCACGCGGACCAGTTGCGCGGTGTCGTGGCCGTCCACCGGTCCGAAATACCGGAAGCGGAGGCTCTCGAACAGGTTGCTCTGTTGCAGGAGGCCCTGCTTGAGCGCGCCGCCCACCTTCTGGATGAGGCGTCTCAGGCGCGGAGCTCCTTCGAGGCGGGTCCATGTCTTGGTCTTGAAGAGGTTGTATCGCTTGGAGGTCGATATGCTCAGCAGGTATTCCTTCAGCGCCCCGACGTTCGGGTCGATGGCCATGCGGTTGTCGTTGAGGATGACCAGCAGGTCGGTGTTGGCCGCTCCCGCGTTGTTGAGCCCTTCGAAGGCGAGGCCGCCCGTCAGCGCGCCGTCGCCGATGACGGCCACCACCTGTCGTTTCTCTCCGCGCAGGGCTGCGGCCGTGGCGATTCCCAGCGCGGCGGAGATCGACGTCGAGGAGTGTCCCGTGCCGAAGGCGTCGTAGGGGCTCTCGCTCATTTTCGGGAATCCGCTCAGCCCGCCCATCTTGCGGTTCGTGCAGAAACGGTCGCGGCGGCCGGTGATGATCTTGTGTGCATAGGCTTGATGGCCGACGTCCCAGATGATCTTGTCGTCGGGCGTGTCGAAGACATAGTGCAGGGCGGCGGTCAGTTCCACGACGCCGAGGCTCGATCCCAGATGTCCGGGATTGGCGGCCAGTTGCGAGACGATGAAACGCCGCAGCTCGTCGCAATACCGGGGCAGTTCCTCCGGCGCGAGCCTCCGCAGATCGTCCGGAGAGTCGATGCGGTCGAGGTATTTGTATTCCGATGCAGCCATAGGAATCGGGAGAATGATCGACAAAGGTAATAAAAAAAACAGACCCCTGCCGCAACGCACCGTTTTCTTGCCCTTTACGGCCCGATTATTCCGCGGCTCGTTGCGCGGTAACGAATTGTTTCGTATCTTCGTGGCTGATTCGGGTTTCCCTCTCCGGGAAGCCCGCCGCCGGGGAGGAATCCGGCGGGACGGATTCGCACCGAAAGTGCATAAACGGGAGAAAGGCATGAAAAAAATCGTTGTTCTGGCGTTGGTCGTTTGGGCGGCGGCGTCCTGTGTGTCGAACAAAAAATTCAATTCGATGAAGGCCGAGGCCCTGCGGCTCGAAGGCGAACTCGCCGCTTCGAAGGGGCGTCTGGACGATCTGGGCGAGCTCAACGACAGGCTGACGGCCGAAAAGATGAAACTGGCCTCCGACACAACCCGGCTCGGCGAAGAGCTGCGGGCGGGTAAGAAACGCTACCAGCAGTTGTTGGCCGACGGTTCGGCCGAATCGGCGCGCATGCTGCGCGAGCTCGAAGACAAGGAAATGGCGCTCAACGACCGTTCGCGCCGCGTGGCCGAGCTCGAGGGCATGCTCAAAAGCCGCGAAGAGGCCATCGACGCCATCCGCCGCAAGGTGACCGATGCACTGACCGGCTTCGAAGGCAAGGGCCTTTCCATTTCCATCCGCAACGGCAACGTATACGTGTCGATGGACGACAAGTTGCTGTTCCGTTCGGGCAGTTTCGATATCGACCCCAACGGTGCCCGCGCCGTGCGCGATCTGGCGGGCGTGCTGGCCCAGAATCCCGACATCAACGTGATGGTCGAGGGGCATACCGACGACGTGCCCTACCGTTCCAACGGCCAGCTCAGGGACAACCTCGACCTGAGCGCCAAACGGGCGACGACGGTCGTGCGCCTGCTGTTGGAAAACAAGGGGATCGCGCCGAGCCGCATCATCGCCGCCGGCCGGGGCGAATCGCTGCCGGTCGATCCGGACAAGACGGCCGAGGCGCGGGCCAAGAACCGCCGGACCGAAATCATCCTCACGCCCAAGCTCGACGAGCTGATGCAGCTGATGGAAAAACAACAATAGACGCGAAAACGAATACGTTCGAAAATATGGCAATTTACAAACGGGTGTTGTTGAAACTCAGCGGAGAATCGCTGATGGGCGCCCAGAAATACGGTCTTTCGACCGATGTGCTTTCCGAGTACGCCGCCCAGATCGGCGCGGCGGCCTCGCAGGGCGTGCAGATCGCCATCGTCATCGGCGGCGGGAACATCTTCCGCGGCCTGAGCGGTGTGGGCCGCGGATTCGACCGGGTCCGGGGCGACCAGATGGGCATGTTGGCCACCGTCATCAATTCGCTCGCCCTGCAGAGCGCGCTCGAAGCCTCCGGTACGCGGGCGCGGGTGCTGACCTCCGTGCGCATGGAGCCCGTGGGCGAACTCTATACGAAGGCGCGTGCGCTGGAACTGCTCTCCGCCGGAGAGGTGGTCATCGTCGCCGGCGGTACCGGGAACCCCTATTTCACGACCGACACGGCTTCGGCCCTGCGCGGCGTGGAGCTCGAAGCCGAGGTGCTGCTCAAGGGGACGCGGGTGGACGGCATTTATACGGCCGATCCCGAAAAGGACCCGTCGGCCGTCAAGTTTTCCGACATCACGTTCGACGAAGTGTACGAACGTCGTCTCCGGGTCATGGACCTGACGGCTTTCACGATGTGCAAGGAGAACGATCTGCCCATCGTCGTGTTCGATATGGATACGGCCGGTAATTTGCAGCGGGTGCTGGACGGAGAACCCATCGGAACCGTAGTGAAAAATCAATCAACGAAATAAAACGAAATAGTATGGAGCCTAAGGAAATTCTGGATGCTGCCCAAGGGAAAATGGACAAAGTGATCGCCCATCTGGTCGAAGCGTTGGCAGCGGTCCGTGCCGGCAAAGCCAGCACCAACCTGCTCAACGGCATTTCGGTCGACTATTACGGTGCGCCGACTCCCGTTTCTCAGGTGGCCAGCGTGACGGTACCCGATGCGCGGACGGTATTGATTCAGCCGTGGGAGAAGAACATGATCGCTCCGATCGAAAAGGCCATTCTGGTGGCCAATATCGGACTGACGCCTTCCAACAACGGCGAGCACATCCGGCTGAACATTCCGCCCTTGACCGAGGAGCGCCGCAAGGAGCTGGTCAAACAGATCAAGGCCGATGCCGAATCGGCCCGTGTAGGATTGCGCAGCATTCGCCGCGATGCGGTCGAAGCGTTCAAGAAGGCGCAGAAGGACGGCATGCCCGAAGACGTGGCCAAAGACGGCGAAGACTCGGCCCAGAAGCTGACGGACAAGTTCGGCAAGAAAGTCGACGAGCTGTTCGCCGCCAAGGAGGCCGAAATCATGACCGTATAGGGGGAGTCTCCCGAACTTTCGAAAAATCCCGCTCCGGAAAAAGGGCGGGGTTTTTCGTGTGGGGATTTCCGTCCGCTTCCGTGCTTTCCGGCTTGCGGAAGCGACGGATGTTCGCGGACGAGGAGGACGGTGCCGGTTCCGCGGTCCCGGCCTGCGTTCCGCTCGTCTCGTCCGGAGAGGGCGCCTCTCCGGACTCTTTGCAGGGTACGTGCGTGCGGCCTGTCTTTTCGGGCCGGAATTTTTCGGGGAAGGAAGCTCCGGAGGCGGTTCGAAAAGCGGCATCTGCGTCCGTTCCGCCTCACCGAAGACCGTTTTTGCAAACTTCGGAACGGTTCTCCCCCCCGATTCTCCGGCGACAGAACGTCCGGGAAAGGTTCCTCCCCCGCGGTTCTTGCGCCCCGCCGATGTATTTTGGCTCGGTGCGCAGAGAACGGTTCCCGTCGGACGTTCTGCCGAAGATGCCGTAAGAAGCCGTCGCTCACGTTTCTTGTTTGCCGCCGGTCTTTTCCGCCGGTTGCCGGAAAGGAATCTTTTCGAAGCGGGAATCGGATCATCGGGGGGCGTCCGGTGTTTCGTGGGGTCGCCCGGCGGAGTCGTTTCGGCATGAAGCCGGGGACGGTCCTGTCTTTTGCCGGACTTTGTGGCGGGAGAACAGTGAATGCGTCGGACGCTGTTTCTATGGGGAAATAGTGGCACGGCAGGGCGGAAGATGGTGGCCGTAAAACGTCGGGGCGTGTATGCTCGTGGACCATATCGTCGAACTAAAAAACTGTCGAAATGAACGAAACGGACTTGTCCGCTCGGATCGAGCGGGCCCGAAAACTGAAAAAGGAAGGCTTCAACTGTTCGCAATGCGTGACGATGGCTTTCGGCGACCTGCTCGGCCTGCCGGAGCGCGATCTCGCCCGATTGTCGGTCGGATTCGGCGGCGGCTTGGGCGGGCAGCGCCAGATATGCGGCGCTCTTTCCGGGCTCTCCGTCGTGCTGGGCGGTTTGCGTTACGCCTCCGTCGCCGACAAATCGGCCGTGTATGCGGAAATCCGCCGGTGTTGTTCGGAATTTTCGGACAAAAACGGCTCGTGCATCTGCGCAGAACTGCTGGCGATGGGCGGCAGGACCTGCATGGAACGGATCGAGGATGCCGTGACCGTTCTGCACCGCCATTTGTCCGGCGAAATGGAATAAGGATACGGACGGATGGGATGCGGGCGGCGGAGCCGGAGGCGAAACCCTGCCGCGGAATCGCTTTTACGGAACTTCGGTCTCTGCCGTGGAAAGGCGCGATCCGGCGGACCGCGAAAGAGTCGGGGAACACGGATCGCCGGAGCCGTGTTCCCCGACCGGGGGCTTCCCGTGCGGTCTCTCTTTTCGGGGCTTCGGCCCCGCCGCAGATTTTCCTCGGCCGGTCGCTTCCGGAGACGGGTCGCCGGGACCGCAGCCTTTCGGGGCGTATTCGGTCCGGGAAATGCGTAGGAGACTTGTCACGGCGGGCCGCCTGTCGGAGTCGGTTCGGAGGATCGTCGTCCGGCCCCGGACGGCATGCCGTTCGCCTCGACGGACTTCGTGTCGTTATGGTGTCTTCGACCCGATGCGAAGGTTTCGGCCCCATGATCGGAGGGTCCGGCATCCGTGGCTTGAAAAAGCGATGTTTCGCCCCGACTGTCTGCTGTCCGGCAGGCCCCGACGATTCACAGGAACTCCGAATCGGAAATATTCGATCCGGACGCGGAACATATTTCCGCTGTACTCCGGATAAAAGGTTCATATCGGGATTCGAATGGGAAAATGGCCGATCCGGCGACCCTCTCGCAGAAGGGTTGTCCTCGCCCGATGAGAGAATTTTCACGGGAAACGTTTCCTGAGACCTCGCCGGACTTGTTTCCCGCCCGATTTCTGGAGACGGTCGTTTCTTGTGCCGGGAGCCCTCGAACCGACGATAAATCCCCGTTTTGCCGATTTTTTCGATCCGTACATTGTTCCCGTCGAAAAGATGCGCTTCCTGCCGTCATGCCGAATCGTCTGCATACATCCATACATCGAGGGGTGTTCGTCGCGGCGAAACAGAATGCCGGAAACGGAAAATCCGACCGAGGAAAGCGACATCCGAAAAAAGTCGCGGTAACGGGTTCCTTCGCGCAATTCTTTCCGAACGATGCTTTTTTGCGGTACGGTCGCTGTCCTGCTTTCGACGTAGCGTCTATAAAGCGTTGTCCCTGTGCGATCCATGCTTTATCGCATTCCTCCGCTTTTTTTTAAGCCCCCTGCCGGTACGGACCTTTCGATATTTATAAAGTATTGCTGTCGTCCGCTTCGGATTCCGTCGCGTTCTTTCCGCTTTTCAGGGTGCTCCGGTTGCGGCACGGAACTTGCACCCTTGCCGGTAACCCCGGAAGAGAATAAGATAGCGGTCTATCTTGGTATGTTTCGTGCATATGATTTTGTTATGTTTCTTATTCATTGGTGGATGAAGGGTTTCTTACGGAAGCCCGACAGCTCTTCCGGGGCTTTTTGACAATCGGTCCCTCGCCATACGGCCGCGCCGCTTTTTCTTCGAGGAAAAAGCGGCGCGGTTTTCGTTCGTTTCCGTTGTTCCTGTGCGGGTTGCCGGAGTAGGGTATTCGAAACCTGTCGGGCCGTCGGAGCCGCACGAGTCTGAGACGTGCCGGATAGGCTCCGTCGGATACGGCGGTATGCCCGGCGTATTCTTGTCGTGTCGTCTTCGTGGCCGGACATACGGACGGGGGGCGGCACGGTTGCCGTCGGGCAGGACAGTCCGGCGTCAGGAGCGGATCAGGTGGATGAATTCCTCGCGCGTCTGCAACTGCGTCAGGAAAGCGCCCGTGAAGGCCGAAGTCGTCGTGCAGGAGTCCTGTTTTTCGACGCCGCGCATCTGCATGCACATGTGGCGGGCTTCGATGACGACGGCCACTCCTAACGGATCGAGCGCGTTTTGGATGCAGTCGCGGATCTGGACGGTCAGCCTTTCCTGTACCTGCAACCGCCGCGCGTAAGCTTCCACGACGCGGGCTATTTTCGAAAGCCCCGTGATGTAGCCGTTCGGAATGTAGGCGACGTGCGCCTTGCCGTAGAAGGGCAGCATGTGGTGCTCGCAGAGCGAATAGAGCTCGATATCCTTGACGATCACCATTTGGCGGTACTCTTCCCTGAATTTGGCCGACAACAGAATTTCACGCGGGTCCTCGTCGTATCCCTTGGTCAGAAAGCACATGGCTTTGGCCACCCGCTCCGGCGTTTTGAGCAATCCCTCGCGCGCAGGGTCTTCGCCCAGCAGTTCCAGAATGGACGCGTAGTGCCCGGCGAGTTTTTCGAGGGTTTCCGTGTCGAAATTTTCCTGTTTGGAATAGTTCTGCTCCATGTCGTTCGGTTCGTTAACAACGGACGCAAAGGTAACATTCTCCGGACAGATAACAAAAAGGTCACTTCCCGTCCGTCCCGTTCCGCTCCCGTGCGCTGCGGACGAAACGGATTTCCGCATACGAAAAATCGTTTCCGAGGTACTCCTTGATTTCGGACAGCTTTTCGTCCGGATGGGCGTCTATATAGCGCGAGATGACGGCGATCCGGTCGTCCGGCACAAACCGCCCGACGTCGAGCGCTCCGCGGCGGATCAACTCGGCGACGTGTCCTTCGACCGTTACGAGGTTCAGTCCCCGGCTGCGGGCCGCCTCTTCGGGCGAAAGGCCTTCGAGCAGCAGGGCGAGCGTTGTCTGGCGGGTGTCTTCCTTCGGTTTTTTCTCTTTCTGTGCGGCACCGGACACCGGGACCTGCTGGGCTTCGGCGGCCGCGTCGGTCAGCGAGAGGCTCAGCCCGTTTTCTTCGCGGAACCTTGCGACGACAGGCAGGACCGTCCCGGCGTATTTTTCTATAAACCGCTGGCCGATTCCCTTGATGCGCAGCAGCTCCGCTTCGGAGGTCGGCAGCAGGTTCGTTATGCCGAGCAGCGCTTTCTGGCTCATCACCGTGTAGGCCGGAACGTTCAGCTCGGCGGCCTCCTCCCGGCGCCATGCGCGCAGCCGTTCGAACAGGGCCGGGTGGAGCACGTCGTCCGTCACGGCGATCTTGGAGGGTTTCGCCGACGGGGATGCGGCGGTCTCGTTTTCGAGCAGAATCCGTGCTTTCGTTTCGAGGTGCCGGCGGATCGAGAAACCGTCGCGGGCCGCTTCGAGCAGGGCGAGGCGGACCTTCATCGTCTCGGCGGCCTGCTGCCGGGCGTTTTCGAGCGCTTTCTGCGCATCCCTGTCGTCGGTTTCCTCCGTGCCCTCCAACAGCGGGAGGACGATTTCGCGGCACCGGGCCAGAAAATATTCCGCGCCTTTCCGTATCCGCTCGTCGAGCAGCGGGTCGGTGCGGCACTCGGCGCTCGCGGCGATGAGCCGTTCGAGTTGCGCTTCGAATTTCCGCGCCACGTCCGCGATCTGCGGTCCGAAAGCCGCCGCGCCCGTTTTCCATCGTTCGAGCAGGCGGGGGTAGAGCCTCGACAGGTGCTCCTCGACGAGCCGTCCGAGCCGGTCGAGCTCGCGCCGGACGGGGACGAAATCGAAGAGTCCGCACACCAATTCACGATAGTAGGCCCGGCTCCGTTCGGCGAGCGCCTGCTCGTCGGGCGGGTGGGCCGCCGCCTCGTCGCAGAACGTCCGGACGGTTTCGTCGCCGATGATGCAGCGGCCGTCGAGCGGTGTCCGCAGCACGATGCCCTGCAAGTTGCGGCAGCGGCTCAGGGCCACGTAGACCTGCCCGTGCGAGAACGATCCGGCCGCGTCGACGATCGCCCGGTCGAACGTGAGGCCTTGGCTTTTGTGGATCGTAATGGCCCACGCCGTCCGGAGCGGATATTGGCGGAACACGCCCTCGATCTCTTCCGATATGGCCCGGCTCTCCGGGTCGATGACGTATTTGGCGTTGGTCCATTCGGCGGGCTCCACGACGACGGGTTCGCCTCCCTCCGTCGGGGTGACTTCTATGCGGTCGCCGGCCAGCGCCGTGACGATGCCGATCTTGCCGTTGTAGTAGCGTTTCTGCGGCGACAGATCGTTTTTGACGAACATGACCTGAGCGCCCCGCCGCAGCTTCAGCGTGCGCTCCGTCGGATCGAGGTATTCCGGAAAAACGCCCTCGATCTGCGCTTCGAAGGCGTGCTGCGGAGTTTCCAGCGCTTCGAGCCGGGCTTCGTTGATCGCCTTGGCCGTGCGGTTGTGCGCGGTCAGCGTGATGTAGCCTTCCCCGTCGGAGGGTTCGAAGCCCGGAACATACCGCTCGTTGAGGGCTTCGAGCGTCGCCGGGTCGACTCTCCCGTCGCGCACCCGGTTCAGCAGTCCGATGAAACGGTCGTCCTGCTGCCGGTAGACGCGTTGCAGTTCGACGGTGACGAAGGGCGTTTGCCGCAGGGCTTTCGAAGCGAAGAAATAGGGCGAGTCGTAGAACCGGCCCAGCAGCTCCCACTCTTCGTCGCGCACGACGGGGGCGAGCTGCCGCAGGTCGCCGATCATGAGCAGCTGCACGCCGCCGAAAGGCTTGCTCCGGTCGCGGTAGCGCCGCAGCGTATCGCTGACGGCGTCGAGCACGTCGGCCCGCACCATGCTGATTTCGTCGATGACGAGCAGGTCGATGCTCCGGATGATGCGGATCTTCTGGCGGCCGAAGCGGTAGGTCTCGCGTTCGCGGCCGGCCGGGCCGCCGCGTTCCGATTCGGGCACGTAGGGGGCGAAGGCGAGCTGGAAGAACGAATGGATCGTCACGCCGCCCGCGTTGAGGGCGGCTACGCCGGTCGGCGCCACGACGATCATCCGCTTGGGCGAGCGGGCGCACAGCTCGTGCAGGAACGTGGTCTTGCCCGTTCCCGCCTTGCCGGTCAGAAAAACATTCGTCGAGGTCTGCTCTATGAAGCGCAGCGCCAGATCGAGTTGCGGATTGTCCATCGTTCGGGTTCGTAAGGGGCGGCCGTGGCGGTGTCGTGCCGGGCGATGCGCTCCCCGGAAGAGCTTTCCGCAAGACGCGCACGGACCGCCGGGTCGCAGGTCGTAAGTCGTGGTCGTAGCGCGCCGGCGGGGCCGGTGCGCGTGTTTTCGGGTGAGTGTTCCGGTCCCTTCGGGGCCGTATGCCGCCTGCGGCGGTCGGATTCGAAAAGACCGGTTCCGCAGGGTCGGAGCTTCGGTGCGTACGATTACATCTTGTCGCCGTAGGCCAGATCGCCCGCGTCGCCTATGCCCGGAACGATGTACGACTTGACAGTCAGCTCGGCGTCTACCGTGCCGCACCAGATCGTCGTATTCTGGGCCGAGAAATGTTTTTTCGTGTATTCGAGTCCTTCCTCGCTGGCGATGACCGAGGCGATGATCGTGCGTTGCGGCATGCCTGCCTTTTCGACGAGCGCCCGGTGGGTCAGTACGATCGACGCGCCGGTGGCCAGCATCGGATCGACCAGCAGCAGCGTTTTGCCCGACAGCTCGCAGGTCGAGATGTACTCCACGTGGATGTTGAAGCTGCCGTCCTTGCTGTATCGTCGGTAGGCCGAGACGAAGGCGTTCTGCGCATCGTCGAAATAGTTCAGGAATCCCTGATGGAACGGCAGTCCGGCCCGGAGGATCGTGGCGATGACGATGGGCTCGTCGGGCAGCGACACTTCGGCCGCACCCAGCGGGGTTTCCACCGTGTGCCGGGCGTAACGCAGGCTTTTGCTGATTTCGTAGGCCATGATTTCGCCGGCCCGTTCGAGGTTGCGGCGGAAGCGCATGCTGTCGCCCTGCACGTTCACGTCGCGCATCTGGGCGACGAATCGGTTCAGAAGGGTATTTTCCCGGTCCAGTATTCGGATCATAGCGTCGCGGTGTTAATACAGAAAGTTGTTGAACGGATAGCGTCCCGAATGGATTTCGCGTACCATGCCGTAGAGGTCGCGCCGGAACTTGTCGATGTGGATCCGCTCGCGGGCCGACAGGAAGATGCAGGGCGTGTTGGCCTTGGCGATCCAGCTCTTTTTCAGCTCGTCGAGCGAAAGGTTCTCCCGTGTGGCGGGCGTCAGGTCGTCCTCGTCCTTGCGGACGTAGGTGTAGGCGTCTATTTTGTTGAATATCAAGAATACGGGTTTGTCTCCCGCGCCGATTTCCTGCAACGTCTGCTTCACCACGGCGATCTGTTCCTCGAAGTTGGGGTGGGAAATGTCCACCACATGCAGCAGCAGGTCGGCTTCGCGCACCTCGTCGAGCGTCGACTTGAACGATTCGACGAGCTGGTGGGGCAGCTTGCGGATGAATCCCACCGTGTCCGAGAGCAGGAACGGCAGGTTCTCGAAGACCACCTTGCGGACCGTCGTGTCGAGCGTGGCGAAAAGCTTGTTCTCGGCGAACACCTCGCTTTTGGCGATGAGGTTCATCAGCGTCGATTTGCCGACGTTCGTGTAGCCGACCAGAGCGACGCGGACCAGCGATCCGCGGTTGCCGCGCTGGACGGCCATCTGCCGGTCGATCTTGCGCAGTTGCTCCTTGAGGCGGCTGATGCGGTCGCGGATGACGCGTCGGTCGGTTTCGATTTCGCGCTCGCCCGATCCGCCGCGCGTGCCGGTGCCGCCCCGCTGGCGTTCGAGGTGGGTCCACATGCCCGTCAGCCGGGGCAGCAAATACTGGCATTGGGCCAGCTCCACCTGCGCCTTGGCATAGGCCGTCGTGGCCCGCTGGACGAAGATATCGAGGATGAGGCTCGTGCGGTCGTATATCTTGTTTTTGAAAATCCGGTCCAGATTGCGCAGCTGCGACGGCGTGAGCTCGTCGTCGAAAATGACGTAGCGGATTTCGTTTTCCTCCACGTAGGCCGCTATTTCGGCCAGTTTCCCTTCGCCGATGAACGTTTTGGCCGACGGTGCGGCGAGCCGTTGCGTGAAGCGCTTCACCGAAACGATGCCGGCCGTCTCGGCCAGAAATTCCAGTTCGTCGAGGTATTCGGTCGCCTGCCGTTCCTCCTGCCTGTCGCGGATGACGGCCACCAGCACCGCGTTGCGGGGTATGTTTGTCGTTTTGTCGTCTTGTCCCATACGGTCTTTCGGGGATGCCGGTGCGGTCCTCCGGCCGGACATCCGTTTCGTGTTCGTTTCTACTGCATACAATATACCACAAATTTACGAAGAAATCCCGATTGACGAAATTCGCGTCCGTTTCTTTGCCTCGCAGCGCGTTTTTTCGCCGCGGGAATCTTTTTTCGGAGCGGGGTTTTGGAAATAGCGGAAATCTTTTTACTTTTGTCCCCGTAACCGGGGGATTAGCTCAGCTGGCTAGAGCGCTTGCATGGCATGCAAGAGGTCACGAGTTCGAATCTCGTATTCTCCACATTACTCCCAAAGGCTGTCTCTGGCAGCCTTTTTTGGTATCTATGCACGTTTGTCCGTATGGAAAAAGAATGGTTGTTCGGTAAGACGCTCCCGGAACTGGCACAGGTGGCCGCTTCGCTCGGCATGCCGCGGTTCGCGGCGGGGCAGCTCGCCCGCTGGCTGTACCTCCGCGGTGCGGACTCTTTCGATCGGATGACCGACCTCTCGCTGCGGCACCGCGCGGCGCTCGCCGAAAAGTACGACGTAGGCGTCATTCCGTTCGCCGGCGTGCAGTGCTCGACGGACGGCACGAAAAAATACCTGTTCCCGACTCTGCAGGGACGGTTCGTCGAGTCGGCCTACATTCCCGACGGGGAGCGGGCCACGCTCTGCGTATCGTCCCAGTCGGGCTGCCGCATGGGCTGCCGTTTCTGCATGACGGCCCGGCAGGGCTTCGCGCACAACCTCTCCGCCGGCGAGATTCTCAACCAGATCCGCTCGATCCCCGAACGCGACAGACTCACCAATGTCGTCTATATGGGCATGGGCGAACCGCTCGACAACCTTGCCGAGGTGTTGCGCTCGCTCGAAATCCTCACCTCGGACTGGGGCTACGGATGGAGCCCCACGCGCATCACGCTGTCGACGGTGGGCGTGATTCCCGCCATGCGGGAGTTCCTGCTCCGGACGAGGGTGCATCTGGCCGTCAGCCTGCACGATCCCTTTCCCGACGAAAGGCTCGGCATCATGCCCGTGCAGAACCGTTACCCGATCGAGGAGGTGGTTGCCGAACTCAAGCGGCACGACTTCGCGCACCAGCGCCGCATCAGCTTCGAGTACATCGTGTTCCGGGGACTGAACGATACGCCGGCCCATGCGGCGGCCCTGAGCCGGTTGCTCGCGGGGCTCAAATGCCGCATCAACCTCATCCGTTTCCACGCCATTCCCGACGCTCCGATGCAGGGGGCCGACGAGCCGACGATGATCCGTTTCCGCGACACGCTCTCCCGCAAGGGAATCGTCACGACGATCCGCGCTTCGCGGGGCGAAGACATACAGGCAGCCTGCGGCCTGCTTTCCACGCGCGAGCGGGAAAAGGCGGAGGCCGCCCGCACGGCCGCATCGGCCTCGAAAGGATAGTTCCTCCGGCCGTGGAACGACAATTGCATCGACAAGGGGACAGAACACCGAAGTTCGATTAATAATAGCATCTTATGAAAAAAACGATCATCGCCTGCCTCTCCCTGTTGTGGGCCGTTTCGGCCTTCGCTCAGGATACGACCGCCAAAGGGACGGTCTTCACCCAAGGAACGCTCAAGGAGCTGCTCGCGCAGGCCGGCAAGCAGGAAAAATACCTGTTCGTGGACGTTTACGCCGTGTGGTGCGGCCCGTGCCGCTATATGGCTACGAAAATTTTCCCTCAGCCGAAAGTGGGCGACTATTTCAACAAGACGTTCGTCAACGCCAAGTTCGATGCGGAAAAAGGCGAGGGTATCGCCATCGCCCGCAAATACGGCGTGCGTTCCTATCCGACTTTTCTGATTCTCGACGAGAAGGGCGAAGAGGTGGGCCGGGTCGTCGGTGCGGCCGATGCCGACCGCTTCATCGCTACTGTGCAGAAAGCCGTGGCCGCGATCGGCAAAGAGGAGTAGACACCTTTCGCGACGGGGACCTCGTGTCTGGGGTCCCTTTGCGTGCCGTGCGGCCCGTCGCCTGCCCGTTCATGCGACTGAAAAGATGGAAACGCGGCGGATGGTCGTCTCCGGCCTGTCTTTCTGCCCCGGTCCGCAACGGACGCTCTCCGGATTCGCGGAACGGAAGAGGACTCGGTAGACCTGTTTTTTCGTCTCGGTCTTCCGACGATGCGTTTCGCCGGCGCGGAATGCGACGGACGGCAGGGGACCCTGTGCTCGGCACGGGGCATCGACGATACGTCGCAAGCGGTTCGAAGACCGTTCCGGCCCGTCGGCCTGCTTTCGGAACGATCTTCGACGGACAGGGAGTAATGACAAGAGCGTTCGGGTTCCGTCGGACGCTCTCTTTTTTTGTCCTCGACGGGGCGCGTGCGATTAATTTGTCTATTTTTGCACGAAACGAGCCTCGATATGTTGAAAAGACTGGCCGGACAGACGGCCGTGTACGGTTTGGGTACCATCGTGTCCCGCTTCCTCAATTACCTGCTTTTTCCCTATCTGACCCGCGTGATGGGACCGGGGGAGTACGGCGTGGTGACGGACATGTACGCGCTGATCCCGTTCATGCTCGTCGTGCTGACGATGGGGCTCGAAACCGGTTATTTCCGTTTCGCCGGCAAGGCCGAAAGTGCGGAGGAGAAGCGGAGGGTCTTTTCTTCGGCATGGGGGGCCGTGCTGCTCGCCGGAGCGCTCTTTTTTGCGGCGGTGCTGTTGTTCATGCCATCGGTCGCCTCGGCGATGGGCTACGCCGCCCATCCGTCCTATGTCGCCGTCGTGGCGGGCATCGTCCTGCTCGATGTCGGAACGGCCATTCCGTTCGCGCGACTCAGGCAGGAGGGCCGGGCGCTGCGTTTCGTGTCGCTGCGCCTGCTTTCCGTCGCGGTCAATCTGGCGCTGACGTTCTTTTTCTACACGGCGCTGCCTTGGCTCGCCGCCCGCGGCATGGCCGGGGCGCTCTACGATCCGGCCTACGGGGCCGGGTACGTGCTGCTGGCCAACCTCGTCGCCAGTCTGGTCGTCGCCGCCTGTTTTCTGCCCATGTGGCGCGAAGCGCCGCCCCGCATTGACCGCCGGCTGCTGGGACGCATCATGCTCTATTCGTTCCCGATTCTGCTGAGCGGCATCGCCGGTACGGCCAACGAATTTATCGACAGGCAGATGATCAAGTATCTGCTGCCGCCCTCCGAGGCGATGGACGCCCTCGGCATCTACGGCGCCGTCGCCAAGCTGGCCGCCATCCTCGTGCTCTTCACGCAGATGTACCGCTATGCGGCCGAACCCTATTTCCTGTCGGGATTCAAGAAAGACGATTTCCGGGCGGCCAATGCCGCCGCCATGAAGTACTTCGTGCTGGCCGCCGTCGGCATCTTCCTGTTCATCGCGCTGTTCTCCGATTGGTTCGCGCTGCTCATGGGACCCGATTTTCGCGAAGGGGTCGCCGTGCTGCCGCTCATCCTGCTGGCCAATGTCTGCATCGGCATCACGCTCAATCTGTCGTTCTGGTACAAGCAGACCGGCCGGACGCAATACGCGCTGTGGATCACCGGGACGGGACTGCTCGTCACCGTGCTGCTCAACGTGTCTCTCGTGCCCCGCTTCGGTTACGTGGGTGCGGCGTGGGCGCGGCTGGTCTGCGAGGCGGTCATGGTGGCGGTGAGCTATGCGCTGAACCGCAAGTTCTGCCCGGTGCCTTACGACCTGCGGCGCATCGGGGAATATTTTCTCGTCGGCGCGGTCGTTTTCGGGCTTTCCCGCCTGACGGCGCTGTGGCCGCCCGTTGCCGAATATGCGGTCAATCTGCTGTTGCTCGCCTCGTTCGGCTGTTTCGCCGTGCGACGCGAGAAGATCAATGTGCGGGCCATGCTCGGAGCGATCATCAAAAAACGATAACGATATGAAAGTGAAAGTCATCAACCGTTCTGCCTACGATCTGCCGCAGTACGAAACGGCGCAGGCCGCCGGACTCGACGTGCGGGCCGACCTGCGTGAGAGCCTCGTGCTCGGTCCGCTCGAACGGGCGTTGGTCCCGACGGGACTGTATGTCGAAATTCCCGAAGGGTATGAAATTCAGGTGCGCCCCCGCAGCGGATTGGCCGCACGGCACGGCATTTCGCTGGTCAATGCGCCCGGCACGATCGACCCCGACTATCGGGGCGAGATCAAGGTGATCGTCGTGAACCTCTCGAACGAGCCTTTCGAGCTCCGGCCCGGCGAACGCATCGCCCAGTTGGTCGTGGCGCGATTCGAGCGCATCGAGTGGGAGGCGACCGACAGCCTGACGCCTACGGACCGCGGCGAGGGCGGTTTCGGCTCGACAGGGCGGAAATAGGCTCTTTCCGGCGCGAGAAGGCCGTCTCCGGCCCTCCGCCGTATTTTGTTATCCGAAAATTGTACAGCGATGAAAACGAATATTCGAAAAACAGGCGCCGGTGCCGTCCGTCGGACGGTGCTCGTCATCCTTTTGGCTGTGTCGGGCCTGTGGCAGGGTTGCGGTGACGACAAGGAGGACGGCGGCGATGCGGGGACCCGGCTGAGCCTCTCCCCGTCGGTGCTGTCGTTCGCGGCCGAGGGCGGTACGCAGACGCTCGTTCTGGAAGCCGACGGCCGTTGGGCGGTCGAATCGCCCGGCGACGCGACGTGGATTTCGCTTTCGGTGGACCGCGGATCGTCTTCGGCGAGAATCGCCGTGACGGCGGCCCGTTACGTCGGAACGGCGGATCGTCGTGCCGTGCTGACGGTGAAATCCGACGACGGGACCCGGACGGAAACGGTGCGCGTCGAACAGACGAAATCGCAGGCGGATCGTCCCGATGCGGCCGGCACGGCCAACTGCTATATGGCCGCACCCGGTTCGACCCAGCTCATCGAAGCGGCCTGCCGGGGCAATTCCCGTACGGAGAAGGTCGGTCGCTGGGCTACGGCTGAACTGCTGTGGCAGGACGAGAAAGGGTTGATCCGCACCGTCGAGTACGATTCCACCTTGCAGACGATTCTCTTTACGACCGCCCCGAAGAGCGGCAACGCCTCCATCGGCGTGCGCGACGAGACCGGCCGCATCCTCTGGAGTTGGCATATCTGGGTGACGGACTACGATCCTTTTGCCGGAATGTACACCTATGCGCCCGCCGCCGGAGCGCAGTGGACCTTCATGGATCGCAACTTGGGTGCGACGAGCGCGAAACCGGGCGATTTCGGTGCGTTCGGGCTGTTATACCAGTGGGGGCGCAAGGACCCGTTCACCGCTGCGGGCGGGTTCTCCGAAACGACCCCGAAAGAGCGGCCGCTGTACGACATCGAAGGTCGTACTCTGCCCTCGATGGGCAGTCTGGCCGACGGGTACGGCCGGCTCGACCTATCCATCGAAAACCCGATGACGTTCTACGGTACGCGTTATGCCACCGCCGACTGGAGCGAGGAATCGGACGACGACCGCTGGGGCGGCGTGTCGTTCGGCAAAAGTGTTTACGATCCCTGTCCCGTGGGCTGGAAAGTACCCGTCTGCGATGCGCAGGGGCGCTCTCCCTATGACTTCATCACCTACGACGGCTCGACGTGGAGCGAATCCGCGTGCGGGCTTTTCTGCGACGGCGAGTGGTTTCCCGCTGCGGGAAGCCGGGAAAACGGAAACGGGCAGTTGCATTGTACGGGAGAGTATGCCGGCCTGTGGATCGGCACGGCGGGTACGGCGAATACCGATCCGGTTTTCCCTCAGTTGTATGGCCAGTATATGATGGTTATGTGGGACGATCATATGCTCCGTACCATTAAGGACTATCGTTCGCATGGTCTGTCCGTCCGTTGCGTAAAGGAGTAGCGTCACGGCGGGGGATAGACGGTATCCCCCGGATCGTTCCGGGACCTGCGTTCCGGGCGGGATGCGGCGGACATGCGCGGTCGTTCTCCGTCAGGGCCCGCGAATGCCCGCCGGTTTCGGCCGTGGAATCCTATTGCTGGAATGCCCTGCCGCCCGGCGCCGGTTCGCGGACATCGGCATCGGGGCTCGGTCGGAGAACCTGAGAAAGAAGCTGTGATGCTCCGAAATGCGGAACAGGCGGTTTGCCGTCCGACTTGTCTATAAAACACCGGCCCCGGAAATGCGTTTCCGGGGCCGGTGCTTATTCATCCCTGTTCGGATAGGTCGCTTCGTTGCCGCCCGGTACCGATATTTTCCGAGGACAGCGGGACGCTTTCATGTACCGGATGTTTCGGGGCACGGTTTCCAATTCGGTCGCATTTCCGGAATGTAAGTTTGTCCGGAAAACTGCGCTCGGAACCGTATGGACGGCATCCTGTTTTTTGCCTCTCGTTTTATTCCGAAACCCCGTCCCAATGTTTCCGGATCGCCCGTTTATCGTTCTCCCGGTCGTACTTCCATTCGGTGTCGCGATACCATATCGTTTTTCGGAGGGATTGCAGGTATCGTTTCTCGTTCTTTTTCCCTTCGTCGGTGAAATAGAGTTTGAGGGCGAATCCGGTCCTTCCCTTTTTGGTGATGACGACGCCCGTGCAGTGGTTGTATATGCCTTGATAGGGATCGTCCACAGGCAGGTCGTAGACGAATACCGAGTCGGCGTTGAACCATTCGCGGGCTTGCTCTTCGGGGAAAGCGGAGACGTACTCGTCGAACGGAAACGTTTTTCCCGAAAGGAGACCTCCCAGTTCGTCGCAGTATCCGTGAACCGTACCCAATTCGCTCGATATGAGGTTTCGGTGTGCTTGATCGTTGTTTATCCCTCCGATTGATTTGTGCAGATTTTCCGAAATGAAAAGCGGATTGCTCTTATACATCAGGACGCATTCTCTGTCCTCGGATTGGAGCAGGGGACCTCCGCAGAAGGCCAGCCTGTATTCTTTTCTGATTCTGATGGCAGCAGAAGCATTCAGATCGACCATCCCTTCGGGCACGGCCAGTTCCACGTCGAAAGCATCGGCATAATATTTTATGTTCGCGTCGAACGAATATCTATGTGTCGTTTGCTGTCCGAAAAGCGACAAGGGAAGCAGAACCGAGAAAAATAAGATTCGTTTGTTCATGATAGCCGTTG
This sequence comes from uncultured Alistipes sp., assembly GCA_910583985.1. Taxonomy (GTDB): domain Bacteria; phylum Bacteroidota; class Bacteroidia; order Bacteroidales; family Rikenellaceae; genus Alistipes_A. Next base: position 7,812 of record CAJTYA010000020.1, on the reverse strand, counting down.
ATTTTAAGACGGATTACTCGGTTCTTACTCCTGTCGCTTTGAATATTTCTAAAACTTCGTCTTTGTGGACCATTACCTCTTCATTTCTTTGAGGATCGTACAGAAAGAGCCAGTTTCCTTCGGTTCTCTGCAAAATCGCAGCGTGGCCACCGAAATTTGTCATATTCGCGCTGACGAGATAAACTTCCGTCGCAGAACTTGAATACGTATAAGTAGCCGAGAGGAAACTTATGTTTACTGCATAGCCTGAAAGGTATTGTTTTATTTCTTTTTTGAAATTTTTGGCCGGAACGCCCATGCCTTCTCCGTATTTTTCTTCGAATGTCTTATTGAGATCTTCGTGAGAAAGGTCTGTACCGAAATGACCTGCCGCGAAAGAAATGGTTCGTGCTACACAATCCGAGTTTATGTTATTGAGGTGGTCGAACTCTCCCCGTGTTTTGAGCAAAGAGATGTCGTTTTTAAGCCTCTCCTCCGCTTTTTGTTTTATAAGAGAGTTCGTGTTGTCGATGATTTTTTGGAAAACAGAAAATAATGCAGGGGATATGTTCAGTTCCCGTGGCGATTTTTCCTCTTGGTACAAAAATCCGTCCGCCCCTTTCCGGATAGTTATGCGTTTGAATGCCAGACTAAATGTATTTCTGTCAGCCACAGACCATTCCCCCATGGGGGAAGATACCGCTTCCGAAGAAATATCCAGATATTGTGCGGTTTCCCATTTCCCGGTGTCGTCGTATTCGTCTTTCTGGCATGCGGTCATATACAACATAACGGCTGACAGAATCATCGTTCCGCATAAAACGGATGATAATTTCATGATAGATTTTAAGTTTAGTTTTTTCATGGCGGTAGTTTGGTTTTTATCATGCACGATAAATTTAATAAAAACAAAACAATGCTTGAAAGGATAATGCTTGATTTTGTTGAATTAAGATTTGTTATTTGGAGTATTTCCGAATAGCCTGTTTGTCGTTTTCCCGGTCGTACTTCCAGTCGGTATCGCGATACCATATCGTTTTTCGGAGGGACTGCATGTATCGTTTCTCGTTCTTTTTCCCTTCGTCGGTGAAATAGAGTTTGAGGGCGAATCCGGTCCTTCCCTTTTTGGTGATGACGACGCCCGTGCAGTGGTTGTATATGCCTTGATAGGGATCGTCCACAGGCAGGTCGTAGACGAATACCGAGTCGGCGTTGAACCATTTGCGGGCCGTTTTTTCCGGAAGGACGGAAATATGCTCGTCGAGCGAGAACGTTTTTCCCGGAATGGGCCGCGCCATTTCGTCGCGATAACCGTATATGACACCCAATTCGCTCGACATGCGGAGCCTGTGCTCGTTGTCGTTGTTTCCGGCCGGGTCGATTGCATCCGGATCTTGTGCACCGTGCAGTTTCCGGGTGAGATTTTTGCCCTCCTCGAATAATTTAGCCAAGTCGTCCGAAATGAAAAGCGGTTCCGAACCATACATCAGCACGCATCCTCCGTCCTCGGATCGGAGCACGGGACTGTTCGTGTGGACCAACCGGTATCCTTGGCGGACGGTCATGGATTCTCTCGTGTTCATATCGGTCATTCCTTTCGGCATGGTCCATTCCACGTCGAAAGCGTCTGCGTAATATCCCGCATTCGCATCGAACGAGTCGTTCGATTTATTCTGTGCGAAAAGCGATGACGACAGTAAAAGCGTCAGGAGGGTGATTGTCGTTGTTTTCATAATCGGTTATTTTAGGGATAAATGAATTGTCGTCGTCGCGGAAGAACGTATGCAGAAGGGACGTTTGCGACGGTAAGGGATGCGGAAGAATTTTTTGTGTCGGGACTGATATTGATACGATTTTCCGAAAATTAGAAATTCGGGTCGGAAAAAGCAAGTCTTGCGTGTATTCTGCTCAAAATAAAAGTTTTGAATAAATCCGATTCGGTCGTGTAACTCTTTCCGAACGATGCCTTTTTCGTGCGGCATGGTCGCTGTCCTACCTCCGGAAGAATGTCTGTAATGTGTCCGTCCCCTTTGCGATTTATGTTTTATCGTGTCCCTCCGGTTAAGGGTATTCGCGGCAGTACGGGAGGACTTTCGTTTCGCGATTTTGGCGATGCGCTTGCAGAAAATGTCCGGGAGGTGTCGAGCGGAGGAGAAATGTGTTCGGAACATGACCTGCGTCCGGCTGTTCGGCATGCCGTTTTCGGTCGGGTGCGACGGAATCCGTCGCGTGTCGAACATGCGCCATGCGCAATCGGGACCGGCGTTCGATGTTCGGGGCGTCGGGAGGTGCGTCCGGGCGATTGGTTTCGTATCGGGCATTCCGAGGGCAGGCAATCGGGCCGCACGAGGATGGGGGCCGTTTCGGCCTGTAACGAGAATGCGCGAAGCCGGGAGGGGGGCGTGTCGAAACAGACGAAAAACGGGCGACGTGAGAACGTCGCCCGTTTTTCTGTACAGACAGGATCGCTCCTGTGCGGAACTCTATTCGATGTAGGTAACGCTTTCGAGTACCACCGGACCGAGCAGACCCGCCTTTTGCAGCGGGGAGTCGGCTTTCCACGGATTGATGGATACCCATGTCGTCCGTTCGGCTTCGGGCAGTTTTTGATCGCCGATCAGGCGGTTCACCCACGTGTTGACCACTTCGATTTCCACTTCGTTTTTACCTTCTTTCACCAGCTCGGTGATGTCTACCTTATACGGAGCGGTCCATACCGTACCGGCGTCCCGTCCGTTCACCTTCACGCGGGCCATGGCCACGAAATCGTTCAGGTTGAGCAGAATGTTGTTGTCGGTCGGAGCTGCGTCCAGTTCGAACGTGTTCTTGTAGACGGCCGATCCGGAGTAGTATTTGATCTTGTCGTCGGCGTTGGCCGTCCAGTCGGTCAGCGTTTCGAATACGACGGGTTCCTGCGGACCGCGCACCTTGTCGAGGAAGTCGACGCTCCACGGGCCCTGTATTTCGGCGATGATGGTCGCTTCCGGATAGTTGGCTTCCACGCCGGAGACGGCGGCTGCACCGGCCTTGTCGTTGAATACGACGAACGCGCTTTCATAGGGAGCCAGCTTCATCGGAACGGCCGTCGCACCGGCTTTCTGCTCGTAGGCGGGCAGGTTGCGGATTTCGCCGGTCACGGGGTTCCACAGTTCGGGTTGCAGGCCCGTTACGCGGAATTCGGGCGTTACCGTGATCGTTTCGTCGCTCTGGTTGCTGACGAAGTAGATTTCGCCGTTGCGCAGCGTCCGGTGTCCGTAGTGTACGGGCGCTCCGTCCGGAATGCGGCAGTCGGGGATGCAGTCGATCAGCGCGAAAGCTTCTTCCATCGTCATGCCGTCGAGGATCATGCCTTTGCCGTACTGACGCGATTTGACGTTCTGTCCGTCCACGTCGCCCCACATTTCGGCAGCCATCGCCTTGACCTGCTCGTCTGCTGCGGGCTGGTTTTGCTGGCTGGGCGAGCGGCTCGGTGCGGGACCCATCACGATAGCTCCGTCCTTGACGAGCTGCTGGATTTTGGCCAGCACTTCGGGACGCATCGTTTCGAGTTTCGGCAGCACCAGAATGCGGTATTGCGTACCGTGCGGCAGCGTGATCTTGCCGTCCTTGACGGTCATGTATTTTTCGATCACCTCGGCGTTCATGTAGTCGAACTGGTAGCCCGTGGGCAGGGCCGGATCGGCGATACCCGTCATCTTCGGCGCGTCTTCGCCGATGAAGTAGGCGACGTCGGCCACGTTGAGGCCCTGCTGGAGCATGAAGTTCGCCCGTTTGAGGTAGGTGATGTAGGCGTCGATCTGCGAGAACCACGTGTTATGACGGTTGAATTCGTTGCCGAACCATGCGTTCACGCCCGGCAGGCGGTCGTCGGGCTGCGTGATGTAGACGTGCAGCAGCGTGTTGTTGATGCCTTCGGCGAAGAAGCGGTCGCCGCGCTGTTTGATGACGCCGGGGTAACGGGCGAACGAGTTGGCCGCACAGGTGTTCGATTCGGCGGAAATCTTCGTTTTGCCGTAGATATGGCCGCAGGACGATGCCGCGCGGTTTTCGATGTCGCCCAGATCGCCTTCGCTCCAAAATTCGCCCCCGATTTCGTCGGACTGGCCGCCGTACATCAGGAATTCGCCGGGGAAGCCCCAGTGGCCGTAGTTTTCGAGCCATGTGTGCAGGCCGTATTTGTGGCTCACATCGCGCAGGCCGCCCACGTAGTCGTAGGCCACCTTGTCGGCCACCATGCGGCGCACATCCCACAGGAAGCGGTCCGAGGCTTCCGGACTTTCCACGACGATGCCGTTATAGACGGGCAGGAAAGGCGTGGGATCGTAGCCGTAACGAGTCTGGAACTCTTCGATCATGCCGTCGGTGAAGTTCTGTCCGCCGGTTTCGTAGCTGTCCTGAACGACCACGCGGAACGTCTTGCGGTCCTCGGCCGGAATGCGGCGCAGGATTTCGCCCATGTGGGCTTCGAAGTGTTTCTCGATGTGCTCCTTGCTCATCTTGTCGGTCTCGTAGCCCGTCGCTTCGGGCGACGCCGGGCTGTTGGTCGTGCCCGTCGGGGTCATGCCCATGCGCAGGATCACCCATTCGCCTTCGGGTACGTCCCAGTTCAGCGTGCCGTCTTCGGCCATGTACTGCGAAATGTCCTGCACGGCGGCCGCGTCGACCGTCAGCGCGGCGTCATCGACGGCCGGCTGGGCGGGCCACTGGTAGTCTTTCCAGTAGGGCAGCGGGGTCGGGTGCATTTTGGCCAGCGTTTTTTCGCTGTAACGTTCCACGCGGGGAGCGGCTGCGAGCGTCACCTCGGTCAGTCCGCTGCCTTCGTTGGCCCCCGAAATCACGACGCGGAAATCGGTTGCTGTCGTGGCGGGAATCGACACGACGACCGGAGCGTAGCGGTCGAAACCGACGTTCAGTTCCGTGTTCGTGCGGTTGATGTCGAAGGCGGTGAGCGTGCGGTAGTCGTTACCCTCTTTCACTTGCAGCTCGCCTTTTGCGCCCATCGGATGTTCGGTCGGCTTGATCGTCAGGCTACGGGCCGTGAAGGGTTCCTTGGCCTTGAAGTCGATGGCGATCTTGCCGCCCTTGGGGATGGCGATGCCGGTCGTCTTGTCGCCGTCGACCACTTTATTCAGACCTGCGACGGCCGGGGACGATGTGATCGTGCCGTTCGATGCGTCGAGCGCGAGCAGGTCGTCTTTCGGTGCGGGATAGGCGATCACGCGCACGTCCTGAAAGATGTCGATCGGCTTGTCGAGTTTCACGCTCAGTTTCTGCGGACCCTTCACGCGGGTTTCCGACGAGGCCAGATAGCGCATGGCCTGTTCGGGCGTTACCCACGGGCCGCCCGACTGGCTCCAGCCCGGCGAGTTGAAGATACCGATTTCGATGTCGAGCTCGGTCGCCTTTTTGAGTGCGGCGTGCAGGATGTCCCACCATTCTTCGCTCAGCATCTTGACGTTGCCGTAGGGTACGTCGTCCTGTCCGATGTTGCCGATGAAGGCACGGTTGATGCCGGCCTTTTTCATCGATTCGAGGTCCTTTTCGACCCCTTCTTTCGAAATGTTGTTCGAAATCCAGTACCAGTAGACGCTGGTCTGGATCGAGTCGGGCGGAGCGACGAAGCCCGAAGCGAGTGCATCGGGCGCCACGCTCGCCGGGCCCTGTGCGCTGTCCGTGCAGCCCGCCAGCATGGCGCCTGCCAACGCGCAGAGCGAGAGTTTCAGAGTTTTTTTCATGGCTTGAGGTTTGAGTATTTTATTTGGTGGAATAAACGAAGTTGAACCGACCTCCGGGAGCGGTATCGCCGTTGACATAGAAGTCCATGATGTTCCCGTTCTCCTGCATGTTGTCGTTCCACTTGAACTCGATGTCGATGTCCTCTCCGAGCAGGTCGAGTAACTGCCGTTCGATCTGCATTTCGAGTCGGTTGTCGCGAACGGCGAACCGTCCCTCTCCGGCCGTTTCCCATTCCCAGCGACCTCCGACGTTTTTCTCGACGACGACTTTCTTGCCCTTGGGGCTGACGCGGTTGACGATGAAGTCGTAGCCGTTCCATCCGGTGGATTTGTCACGGTCTGCGTCGATCAGGAGCATCATCCAGTTCCGGTCGGAAGCGGGCGTCAGCTTGTCTGCGGTCTCGGCGAGGAAGTAGATGTTCTTGTCGTCGCGGGCCACCTTGGCGCCGGCGATGTCGTTGCGGCCCGTGTTGTTCGTGTAATACATGTTGTTCCGTCCCCGGTGATCGCGGTGGAAGGTATTGCCCTTGTAGTGTTTGTAATAGGGGGCCACTTCGTCCCAGTCGTCGGCTTTGCCGATCTTGACGGAGTGCGGAGCGGACGCCTTTTCGGGTTTTTCCATTCCCTTGAACTTTCGGACGTTGTCGACGAGCTGGAGGTAGTAGACATCGCCCTTATCTCCCCATCCGGCATTGGGTTCGATGTCGCGGCTGCAATCCCAGTTATACTGGTCGGGGAAGGCGAACGGCGTGTTGGGATTGTGCGGAGGCCATGCCTTGTGCTGTCCGGCGATGAATTCGTTCCATCCGGTCACGAAGACCAGTTCGGGGTCGAGTTCGAAGGCCCTGCTCCACTGTTCCTGGAAGTTCCATCCGTACAGGTAGCCGTCCACGCGCGGGTCGAAGCCCTTGAGCACGCTGAAGCTCCGTCCGTAACCGCCCGGTGCGTTGAACGCGTAGCAATGCCCGCCGCTGGCGGTATTGGCATTCTGGCCGATGCTCACCACGACCTGTTCGTATCCGCCCTTCGCCGTCGGTGCGTAACCGTTCTGGGGATAGACTTCCATCCATCCCCACTGGTCCTTCCGGGACGGTCCGTCGACGTAGTCGGGCTGTCCGGGGCGGAAGGTGAAGAACTCGGCGATGGCCCTGTCTTCGGGCGAGTCGGTCAGGTTGTCGGGATAGGCCATGATACAGGGTTTGCCTTTCCAGACGAACCACAGGCTCTCGGCTCTTCCTTTGCTATAGATGTCGTCGTAGAGCTGGCGCAGCGCCTTGCGCGAATCGGGAGAGGGGCCGAAGGGCAGCATGAAGGCGATCTTGGGCACGTTCACGCCGTCTTTCTGGGCCTGCGTCCAGACGTCGATCAGCACGTCGTAGGAGGATTTCCACGTCATGCTGCCGTTGGTGCAGTCGAAGAACACGGCGTCCACGCCGGCGTCGGCCAGCATTTCGGCGTGCTTGCGCAGCACCCACGGGTCGGTCGTCCGGTAATAACCCAGCAGGGGCTCCTCCCAGAAACAGTAGCCGTGTCCCGGTCCCCATGCGGGGTGGTCGAAGTCGGCCGCCGCTTCGGGATGCTCGCGCAGGATTCGCGTGATGTTTCTCACCGAGTCGCGCGAGGCTTGTCCTTCGGTGTGCCACGTCCAGTAGAACATGGCTACGAATTTGTCTTTCTTCTTGTCTCCGGCCTCGTCGTATTCGCGCACTTTGCGTCCGAGCGCGTCGGTGGCCGCCCATGCGTCGCTGTGGACGGTCTGGGCCGCCGCGTGTCCGGCCAGCAGGCCGAGAAGGCCTCCCCAGAGGCCGCATTTGGTGATGATATTCATGTCTCGTTTTATGTCGAAAGACAGCCTGCCCGGAATCTACCGGCAGGCTGTCTTTTCTCGGATGGCTTTATTTGGTGGTGTATACGAAATTGAACCGACCTCCGGGAGCAGTGTCTCCGTTGACGTAGAAGTCCATGATGTTTCCGTTCTCCTGCATGTTGTCGTTCCATTTGAACTCGATGTCGATGTCCTCTCCGAGCAGGTCGAGCAACCGGCGTTCGATCTGCATTTCGAGTCGGTTGTCGCGAACGGCGAACCGTCCCTCTCCGG
>CAJTYA010000019.1:31316-50936 GCA_910583985.1 uncultured Alistipes sp. | reverse complement strand
GTTTTCTTATCCTACCTGTCCCCACCTTGAATTCAGCTTGTATACAAAGGTGCGAACGACCCAATAGGTAAACCGCGCCGCAGCGCGGTTTAGTATAACAGAGACAGAGACGTCCTACGGCACGTCTCTGTCTCTGTTATACTTTTTTGTTGCAGCAAGATCGTGGTGAATTTGGACGGGAAAATCGTCCTCGCTTCGCTGCGGTATTTTCCCGCCCAAAATCTTGCTTTTCGAACGGTCGTCCGTAGGCTTTGTATACAAGCTGAACTCAAGGTGGGGGTGCGTCCGGGAGAATAAAAAAAAGTCATGAGAACAAAAAACAGCAAAAAACAAAAGATCGAACAAGCTGAATCTAAGGAAAGGGCACGAGCCAAAAGAATAAAGGCGGGTTCGGGGTATCGGTCGGTCGAACGGCAGGTGCGGTTCGTGGCGGCGCAGGAAAATCCGCTCGTTGTCGCGGGGGCGCATCGGATCGGTAATCGGTATCGGAAAGTCTGTCGGTCTGAATTTAAAACGTGTGTAACGATGAAAACGAAAACTTTTCTCTCGCTTGTCGGATGGGGCGTCTTTGTGGCCTTTGTCGCTTCTGGTCCCGGTTTCTGGCATTGGTGCGCCCTCGGCGTGGTCGTAATTCTGTGGAGGTGTTCGCGCTTGTTGGCGCAGGTCCTGTTCGCGCTCTTTTTAATTTCGCGTTTGTGTGTTAGTGAGATATAGTCATCATAAAGTTCCTGATGCCGCATCTTGGTGTGCAGAATAAAGAATAAATAGAGTTTCCGGTTTCATAGCTTTATTGATTATGGATTGTCGATTTGAAACGGCCCATCGGCCATCGGATCCTTTGCTCCGTGCGGCCTTTCGGCCCTTTGGCCCATCGGTCATCGGGTCCTTGGGTCCGCGTGATCCTTTGGCCCGCCGGTCACCGGGTCTTTTGGTCCGCATGGCCTTCCGGTCCACTAACCAACCGGCCACCGGGCTCTTTGGCCTGCATGATCTTCCGGCCCAATAGTCACATTTTGATTTTCAGGCGCAAATAAACCCTCCAACGCCTCCTTTGCGCCTTCGTGTCCGATATTGTCCGGTGTGAATGCGGTATCGGATCGCATTGGACGTGCGTATCTTTGTTGCGCAGCAGAACACTCTTTGCCGATTCTTCGGCCCATGCAGTCGCGCAGCGACACCGCCCGGCCTCTGGCTGGATTTTCTTTGCGCAGAGCAAAGAGCAAGGTGTGTACTTGTCGGACAAAACGCAGTTTGTCCGACAAGTACGGACGCCGACGATGCGGCGGCGGGTTTTCCTCCGAAGTCGTCAAACTTTAAAAATTACGCAAAAGCAAAGGAAAGCGTTTCGTCTCTCTGCCAAAGGTCATCGCCTCGCTACTTGAATGTCATCCGGAACCCTCGGAACGGGAATCGGCAGGGACTCTGAGACCGTTCGAATTTCGGTATCCTTATTTTATTGCGTTGCAGGTTACGAACCGGAGCCCGGCAATGGAAACGGAACTGCGCCTATTGGGAACGGCTTTACGAAGAAGCGAAAAACGGGACGAACAACACGAAGTCGCCCCGATAAAATAACACCGGCGGGAATGTATGCCTTCCCGCCGGTGGCGTGCCGCCCGTTCCATGAAGTTCAGGTTCGCAGGAAAGTACGGGCAGGCACTCGCTCGATTATGAAAAAGCGGTTTCGTTCCACATGCCATCCGGAAGCGCCCGGAGCAGCCGCAGCAGGATCCCGTCGTAACGGTCGAAGTCGAAGATTTCCATCTCCGGAAGCGGGTATTCGCTCATCCGTGCCCAATAGACCGTCCGCAGAATCGCCTGCTCGTCGCAGAAGACGCAGAAAGCCTTTTTGCTATCCTCCGTCACAGGTATCTTCTCGCCGTAGTACGTTTCGTATGCGTGCAGGAACAGAAGATAGGGAACGCACCGCTCGTCGTTCAGGTCGGCTTCGCCCGTCCGCTCGTCGAGCGGAAACTCCCCCTTGATGATCCATGCCTCCAGCAGATCGTCGGGAATCTCCGAGGTTTTGAGCGCGTATCGGCAGCGTCCGTCCTTCAGCCTGCGACGTCTTTGCCGCAACAAAGCCACGCTGCGGGCCATTTTACTTTCTTTATTCATATCGTTTCGGTTAAGTCCCGGTAACTGAAATATCGTTTCCCCCTTTGGCGCACGAACGGTTCGCCGTTTACGATCCGGTAGCGCAACACGGTGCACAGGTCGGGATAGCGGTCGAAGTCGAACAGCGCCATGCCCCGGATCGTGCGGCGGTAAAACCGTCTGGACTGCAGCACGGCTTTCAGATAGAGGCCCAGCGCCTCGTACTTTTCCTCGTATTCCCGCCGCTGCATATAACAGACCGCCGTCGGCCCCGCTCCATCGTAGAGCCGTACCGCGTTCGCCACCGATTCCTGCCTGAACCGAAAGAATGATCGAAGGCTCCCGATGATTTCGGGTTCGGTAACCTGCAACCGGCAGTTTTTTTGTTTTTCCATGTAGCGATGTATCGCATAGTCGAACAGTTCGGGCCCCGGCATCTCCTCGGTCGTCGCCGTGATTTTCGGCACTCTGGCCGTCTCCCGGCACAGGTAGCGCAACAGGACATCGGGCAGGCACTCGCACGGAGCGTCGAGCCGGTCCCGCAGGTAGGTGAGCGTCCGCTCGTAGAGTTCTTCTTCGCTCATGTCGTTTTCCTTTTCGCGTTCAGCTTATGTATGTGCTCCGAAAGCCTTTCGTTGAAATAGCGGTACCCTCCGACGCACAACGGTTCGATGCCTTCGACGACGATCCCCCGGTCGTAAAGGTACAGCCATGCGTCGAGGATATACAGGTAGTTTTCGAATGCCGCTTGCATCGACAGCCGAAAGCCGGAACGACGCTTGTCCATGTCCCGCTCGTAGAGCTTGAAGGCATGGAGGAAGGCGAACAGCCCAGAATGTTCGTCGTCCGCATCGAAGGCTTCCGTGTCGTGGTACAGCGCTTCGAGCTGTTCGGCGCGGATGCGGCTTATCCGCCATGCCCGCAGCAGATCGATGGGAACGACCTCCATGTAGATGCGGTTTCTGCGGGAGAGCAGAATTTCTATCGTGCGCATCAATACCGGCGACTTCCTTATCGCGCGCTGCAAGCGCAGCCTCTCCGGCCGCCCCGTTTCGTCCTTGCGGCACAGGATGACCTGCCCGGCCTCCGGACTCACGACCCGCCAGAGGACGCGCGTGCCGTCGCTCATGCCGAGCGCGAGCGTACCGCCGGCCTCGTCGTATTCGTAGCTCGCTTTCTGCGGCCTGTCACCGAGCCGCTTGATGGAGAGCGTCTTCCCATAGAACGCCCATATTTCGCCGCTCAATGAACGGCGGGACACATGCCAGATTCCCGTTGTCAGCGATATATTGTTCTGCATAATATAACTTGTCGAGATTGAAAAAAGACGGAGGCATGCCCGCCGCGAAAGGCGGGACACGCTCCGTCGGTCACTTCTGTTAGCCTATTTGGGAAATGACGAATGTCGACTCGTGGGGAGCGGACGCGAACGCAGTGCGGGTGCGGCATACCGATCCCGCACGGAGAGGTCGATACCCTCCGCGGAGCAGGGACGCCGCAAGGACGATGGGCGGAACGGGTGAGAGCACGGACGCGCCGGAGTGTCATGGCAAACAGCGGACAGGGTGATGATGAATAATCGCGCCCGAAGAATGGATAGGGATATAAAAAAGGGGCGCGGTGTCAGCCCCTTTACGCAGGTCATAGGAAACCCGATGCGGATGCTGTCTTGCGCCCAAGTCTGTCCTGCCCGTAGGAACGAGCAGGACATAACATGGACTGACAACCATTATACCGCACCAAACCCTCCCGTGAGAGGTTCCTATGTTTGCGTAAAGGTATAAAGAGTTGTTTACCCTTTATGTGTTATGTCCGGCACTCAGGCCGTGTCGTGATAGTTCCTTAAAGTTTGCATCGTTCTTGCGGTTATTCGTTCCCGGACGACCTCTGTCGCCCCTATACAACGTACCTTCCGAATGAGAAACTTTTGGGAAACCGTATACAAATATATAAAATATTTTCGATGAAAAGAAAAGCGAATGTCGGGCGCAGCCCGGATCGCAACGGCGCAGCCGGTTCTTTGGGTCGAATATGAGAATAAAAAAGATAAATGCCACTACGCCATGATTTTCCGGGGAAATTTCGCTAACTTTGTGAATATGAAGAGCGATATTACATTTTTGCCCGAACGCAAACAGCGCGATCTGCACCAACTTGTCGGACTGATCCGCGAGGAAGTAAAGGACGTTGTAATGATTATTCTTTACGGCAGTTACGCGACCGACACTTATGTCGAACGGGATATACGGCGAGACTACGGCGGTGGAAAAACCGAATACCGAAGCGATTACGACATGATGATCGTGACCAGACAACGGCTCGGTGAACGCGAAGGTACGGTCGAAACTCGCATTCAGGATCGGTTTGCCGCAGGTAAGCCGGAGGCGGAAGTGGTAAACGTCCACATCGTGAGCGAAAGCATATCGAAATTGAACGATGCCTTGTTGATGGGACGGTATTTCTATGTGGATGTCGTTTCCGAAGGAGTGAAACTCTACGATTCGGGCGAATACCGGCTGGAAACCCCTCGCGAATTGGATTATGCCGAAATTAAGACAATGGCAATCGAGTATTACCAGCCCAAAATTTCAAGAAGTAAAAGATTTACTCGGTACGGGAAAGTTGCATACGAAGATGGCGAATATGTAGATTGTTCATTTTTTTTGCATCAAGTCGCAGAATCCTTAATAAAAGCCATTTCGTTAGTATATATTCTTTACGGTCATAAAGACCATGATCTAAAAGAATTGCTTAAAAAGACCAAGTGCCACACGTTGGAGCTGATAAAGGTCTTTCCGCGAGACACGGAAGAAGAAGAACGTCTGTTCGAACTTTTGCGACGCGCATACTTGGAAGCACGATATAACCCTAATTTTGTGGTGACGAAAGAAGACGTGGATGCCTTGCATTCGAGAGTCGAACTGCTCAAACAGATCGTCGAAAAAGTCTGCCGGGAACGCTTCGATTACTACGACAGCCAAGCAGGGAAACACTAAATGTTCCGAACAGAATCGCCGAGACTGAATAACGAGCTAACTGTTCGAAGATCGCAAAGCGCGCATGTAAGGGTTAAATACCCTTATTCATTGTTAATAGGTAAGAGTATGGATTATGCCTTATTATGTCTCGTTTTTCTGCGTTGTACAAAACAATGGACGATATTAATGAGATTGTTGTACCGGCAAGTAGGGCAAAAGGAACCGACAATCCCAATAAAGCTGTCGGTATAGTTGTCGCTCCTGTTGAGAAAAAAGATATTTTCAGGAGATTATTGGCGAACCATTTTATGCCGGCTCCTTTTAGGCACCGTTTCAAATCGTTATAACCCGGTTCGAATTGGTTCTTGTAAATATCACGGACTTGCTGTTGTATTTGTTCGATAGTTGCATCAACCGGAATATTTCGGGTAAGGCTTTCGATATTGGCCCTGAACAGACCTAATTCGCCCTGATGTCTCCTTTTGAATTTGAGTATATCGTCGATAGAAAGATTTGCCGAGGTATAATTACAGCGTATTTAAGGGCATTCGGATTTGAGGAAACCTCGGTACATATACTGCCTGAAGGGTAACTGCAACACCAACCCGCGAAGCAAACAAAGTATTTGTCCAATCCTCGATATTCTCTACTACTCCGCCGGAATCAGATATGTCTATTGCAAGTGTAACACGAAAGATGTGTTCTTCGAATACTTCCGGCAATTCACATTCAAACGTTACAAAAACTACCGGATTTTATATATCGCGTTTCACGGCCGGCCGAACAGCATACAGATCGAACGCGACTTCGTGACGCTATCGGAGATTGCGGACGTTTTGCAAGGGCATTTAAGCGGTCGGATCGTTCATTTTGGAGTTGCAGCACCATGCGGACGAAACGCGCGAATATCGACTATTTTATGAATCGCACAAAAGCAGACCGGAAGGAGGTTGATTTTATTGAATCCACAGCGTGGGAGATGGTGTGGTTTCAATCATATACAATCTTCCTTAAAAAAGTCTCGTCAAATTTGCAAGAGACCTTAGTTGTGGATTCAAATCTATGTTCTAAGAATTCAATTTTCGTCCAATACGCTGTATGTCAGGTTGAATTTCACTTTCGATCTTTACAGAAATATTGGCAGTTGAAGGCAAAAGAGGAATTGACTTCTCTGATACCTCTTCCTTTTTTAGATAATCAATAAAGTTTTGCGCTACTAAAACTCGCTGACTTAAATCTCGTTTACCATAATTATCTGCCATGGGGAAATTTTTCTTAATTTTTTCAAAAGAAATTGAGTCGTAAATAGGTGTATCTTGCAATGTTAATTCTATATATGAAAAGTCATACAAAAGGCTACTGATATAGTGATGCCCTTTTAGGGATATGCATATACTTTGATTTTTGTTAATACTGTATGTTGGTGCTATTCGGTCAGAAATAACATCATCTGTTTCCACTAATCGATACTTTGACAGTTCTATGATTTCATTCTCTATAGCTTTGTATTGGTACCCTATATCAGAGAAGTAATTTATTAATTCTCCTGTATTGATATATTTCCCTGCCACACCCTTATTTATAGCAATATGATCAAGGTACATTAAAAGTTTAATCTTAATAAAGTGGTTATTATTACCTTGAGCAGGATAGAATAAGTTGTGTATAAGACTTATTTCATGATCGTAATATTTTTTATTTCCAAGTGCAACTGCTTTTACAAACTCCCAATAGGGGATATGATGAACTGAGTCAGGATCAACTCTCTGTCTGACAATATAATTAGATATCTCCGTATGGCCTGATATTAGAAACTGCTTAAATACCTCTAATCCCTCTCTAATGTTAGGATATGTTGTTTCTTGAATAAATTTCAATAGCTGAGAGTTTGGTTTTAGTAATGATTTTCTCAATGATTGCAAAAATAATAGAACGGATTCATTATCAATGCTTAATTTTATATTTTGAGTAATGATTCCTGAACTTCTTCCATCAACATCAGATAATTGCTGTAAGGTAAAATCTATACGCTTCTGAATAACTTCTTGATAAGGTGGAGCGGTAATGTGATAGGCATTACTTTGAAATGCATTAAATGGAGGATAATTTTTCCATTGGTAATAATACCCCTCCCTCAAAGATATGATAACTAATGCCTTTGATCTACGGCATATTGATTGAGAAAGAAGAAAGATTTTTTCTTGTATTGAATCGCTAAATTGGTCGGCATTATCAATTATTATGCATAATCTGATTCTCCTTCGGCTAATTAAGTATTCGGAAAGCTTACTGACATGAACCTCATTATTTTTCAATTTTTCTTCCAAAAAAGCATTCAATCTTGATTGATAAGCACTTTCATTATGTTCTTTATCAAACTTCCATATACTTTCATCATTTCTTTTAATTTCTACACTGTAGATACTCCTCAAAGCCACATCCCCATGTAGCTTTAACTCAGGATATTTCTCATATATTTGGTCTAAAATATCTGAGTAAATTTGATCATTTAGTGTATCTTGGTTTTGTGAATGATAATTCCTAAAATCAATATAAACATGTGGGTGGTCTTTTTTTAAAGAGCTAAATTTATCGTCTTGAAATAGATAATTAATGAATGTTGTTTTCCCTGCACCTTTTGATCCAATAATTATTATTGGATCCGGGGAATTCGCTTTAAGTTTTATTTCATCTTTCTCAATCTTATGAGTTATTTGTTCCACTATACTATCCGTATTCCTCGCTTTAATTACACTCTCGACCTTAGGGGGCAGATCATCAAATAATCGTTCTATTTCAGATTTATTCTTTTTTATTTCACTATTCTCAATAAAACATTCCCTTATAAGTTCCTTATTCGTCTCTTCGTCAACATCACTCAACTCTCCAAATACCCTATTGATTATGGGTATTAATTCAGCACTTAAAGAATTTCTGTCGATTTCTAAACCTTTTGTGGGAATCGTGGATATAACAGTGCGTCCTTTTTCTATTTTAAAATCGTTTACAATAGCCCTAATACCATCACCATTTACATTGGAATATTTTGAAAGAAGATTATAAAATTCCACAAAACGACTTTCTATATCATCAAATCCGTTGAAAACTATGCATTTGTTTTTCTTCCAATCTGTACCATCTGTATTAATGAACTTACCAATAATAAATTGATAACCATTCGTTACAGTAGCATATTGCCATCCTTTTTCAAATAAATACGATCTTACTTGTTTTACCACATCTTTGTTGGCCTGTTCAAATAATCCCAATAGAGCTGATTTATGCTTTACAGGAACAATGAACTCGACCATTGTTTTTTTTGCTTCAACAACAAACCCAAAACCAGGAATATTAAAACAGTAATCATAGTAACCCACATCTACATATCCTTCTCGATCTATTGAATCTTCCGACCAATCAAGTACTTCTAAAAAGACTTTATCTATAATTTTAGACCTTGTATCTGTTTCTGTTAAAGGATTGTTGACAATCCTTTCAAACTCGGTTTTATATTCTTTAAACAGCTCAAAACATTCCTTACTATCTTTCATGCTATTTGAATGTATTAAATCGATTATTTCTCCAAAGATAGGAAAAAACACACGGAAGTTTCAAGTGAAATGTCCGATAAGTGTAATTATAGAACATTGAAATTTCAAATAAAAACGGAGGCTTTTGGGCCTCCGTTTTTTTACTTGTAGGGTGTTATTCGTTCATCGGGGGTGATGGTCGTTTTAATGGCTCTCGTGGAGTGGTTGATCACGACACTACATCCGTCGGAATTGCGAACGTCGTTTATTATATACGCATTTATATCCCAATGAAATACTGCGTTGAACATACTGGCCGATGGAGAGTCAGCGTTTCAAAACCGTACTTTTGAATTGTTCGGGTAGATGAAAATTTCGCCGACGGACAAATGGCATAAAGCGTTTCCCGACTTCAAATCGTATAGGGCTCTATTTTTTTGCGTCGACCCGATTTCGGGAAAGCAATTCGATCAACTCCGATTCGGGGTATAGGATTTTTCCTCCGATGGTCGTATAAGGAATGATACGACCATCTCTGTACTCTTGTAAAGTACGCGGGCTGATGTGAAAAATCGCTCGGATGTCGTAACCCGTCAAATAACGTTCTCCGTACAAAGTCGATATTTTGTTTTGTTCCAGCGTTTCCGCTTTTTGCATCGTGTCGTCGATTTTCTGCATGAGTTCCCGGAATTCTTCCGTATTGCAATGGATTGCGTTTTCCATCTGTTAACGATTTTCAGGTCTGACGATATTTTTGCGAAGCATTTTCCGAATCGCATCGACAGGATGGTAAATCTTATTACCGATCTGCGAATAGGGAATCTGTCCGCTGTTGCGATAATGTTGCAACGTCCGTTTGGAAATACCGAGTGTGAGGCATACCTCCTGCGTGTCGAGTCATCCTCCGGCAAGAGATCGGCTCTGACGTTCCGCAAGCGCGGCAACTAAATCGGACAATGCGGTCACACGTTGTACAATTTGTTCGTATGCACGGGTTTCAATCAATAAATAGTCCATCATGTTTTTATTTAGTTAGACGATAAATGCGTATTGTTTTGCGATGTCCCGACAAAGAAAAGAAACGAATGACATGTTGGCTCGTATTGTCCGGTTTTGTCTGCTATTGTCCGCTGTGCTCGCGGTTCCTGCATAGCAATCCGGGAGGCACAAATTATTTATTTGCTGTGTTTTGTGTCGGAATAACAAGATGGCGCGTTTCCGCGCTATTATTTAGTATAAAGCGTGGTTTGTGAGAAAATCTCGCAAACCACGCTTCTGTGGGGAATCGCTCTCGATGAGGTTATCGGTCCGATCGCCTCAATGCTCCCTGAACGTTTTGCATTTCGCGGTACACCGTGCTGTCGAGAATGCGGGCATAGTGGCGCGTCATTTTCGTGTCGGAATGGCCGAGCATCTTCGCTACACTTTCCATTGACACTCCGTTGGCCAGCATGCAGGTGGCAAACGTGTGCTGGCTCATGTGGGTGCTGATTTGCTTGCGAATGCCGCATATATCGGCCAGTTCTTTTAAATAAGCGTTCATTTTCTGGTTACATAACACGGGTAACAGTACGCCGTGCGTCTGGCAATAGGGGGCGGCTTTATATTTGTCTAAAATTTTTAGCGGTACTTCCAGCAGCGGGATATGGCATACGTTTCCTGTTTTCTGGCGTGGCTTGCGAATCCATTTTGCGCCGTGAATGTCGGTGGCGATATGATCCTGCGTCAGTTGCTTTACGTCGGTAAAAGCCAGACCGGTGTAGCAGCAGAACACGAATACGTCGCGCACTTGTTCCAACCGAGGAATGTCGATCTGCTTTCGTCGCAGTTTTTCGACTTCGTGCATTTCGAGAAAATCGCGCTCCACCTGTTCGAATTTGAACTTTATCCCGGAGAAGGGATCTTTGTCCAGCCACTCTTTGTCGAGGAGGGCCAGACGTACGATTTTCTTGAAATTTTTGAGGTATTTAGTTGCTGAGTTGTGATTGCATCGGCGCACGGACTTCAAATAAAACTCATAATCCATCATAAACTGGCGGTTCAGTTCGTCCAGATAAATATCCTGTTTGCGATAAATATGCAGGAGAAACTGTTCCGTATGCCGCAGCGAGGTTTCGTAACGCAATACGGTGGCGGGAGCCATGTCGATGCCGGACAGGGCGCGGCACCTTTCGTTATGCTCGCGGAATAGCTCCATCAGCGTATGCCGTTCCGGTTTGTCTTTGCCGAGGTAACGATGAATGACAGCCTGTGCAGTTACGTTCTGCGCATCGTCTTCTTCCATGTCCCGATGAATACGAATTAATTTGGCACGTACCGAATCGAGATACATATTCAATTCCCGTGTCAAGGGGGTACGCTCATAAGCTTTGCCTTTGGCGGTGTCCCAAAGTTTAGGGTTTACTAATTTTTGGGCAGCGAGATCGGCTCGTATGCCGTTTACAGTTACCCTGACTACGATTGCTGCTTGGCCGTGTTTGTTCATGCGTGTTTTGCGTACATAGAACGCTACGCTGAAAGTAGACCTTCCTATTTTACACTTGATTTAGGTTGCAAAATTATGTTTCCCAAGTGCAATGGTCAAGATGCAAAAGACTGCAAAATAATGCGTTATGCGTATTTTGTGGGCGATTTTTTGTAAATCGTTTCGGCCACCGAATAGCCCACCTCCGAACCGCTTTTTTCTGCTCTTTTCTGCCGATAACCGGGAAAAGAAAAATCCTGCAAGTGTGACACTTACAGGATTCTGCTGCTTTTTTCGGCGGCTTTTTGTGGAGCTGGAGGGAGTCGAACCCTCGTCCAAACAAGGAACCCGAAAGCTTTCTACACGCTTATCCTTCGATCGATCCTTCTGCCGCGGCTTTGGTCGAAGGCGACCCGGCCGTGGCCCCAGCCTGTTAAATTTCGCGGTCGTTTACAGGCGTCGCGCCGCTATTTCCGTTTCGATGATACCCCGTGCGCTTCCGGCTACGGAACCAAGCCGTCGGCGGGGTACTCGTTCCGCCGACTCCTCGGACGGCGGAATTAAGCCATTTTACCTCGTAAAATTAGGCAGCGAGTGCGTAGCTATTATTGCCATTTGTAGTTCGAGCATTCAGTTTTACGAGAGCCCACACAACGCTCGGCGTGCTTACCATCAGACTCTGCCTGCTGTCAAAACCGGTCAGCCCCTTGGTAACGTTTTGCAATGGGGTGCAAAATCCGTACAAAGATAACGATATTTCGGTAATTTCGACGGTGTCCGTCCTGAAAAACTTACCTCGCCCCGCGGAATCTGCGGTGACAGCGCCGGCAACGGTACCTCCCGCGCGGTCGGCCGGACGGGGTGAGCAGCGCGAGGAGGGCGACGATTCTCGTGCCTGCACTGCGCTTCGTTGCGGATTCCGTGTCCGCGGAGCCGCAGTACGGGCAGACGACGACCGTTGCGGGGAGGGTGCCGAGCAATGCGGCCGCGCGTTCGTAATCCTCGTCCGCGACGACGACCTGCGGTCGGTTGTCGCCCTGCGGGAACGCTGCGGCGACCCACCCGATATGTTCGTTGATGATCCTCGCGTCGATCCCTTCGTCGAGCAGCCTCGTCCGGGCGAGCTCCGCCTCGAACGGGTTCGTACAGTATTTGACCGTTTTCATCGTTGTAGTTTGTAGGGTAAATATAACGAATCGCAAGCGGAATCGAAAGATGCCGTTCCGATTTTTTTCGTTTTTTCGGAGAATCGAGCGATGAGACGAGTGTCTTGCTCTCGGACGATACGAGTCCGTCTCTTCGAGAGCGATGTGGATGTATGGTTGGCCGGACCGGTCTTTCGGTGCGAGGCTTGCCGGAGAGATGGTATGTTTTGCCTTGCCGGTGTGTCGATACCGTGCTGGTATCGGAGAAACGTGCGTCTCGGAATGGAATTATCAACACTTTATCAACAACCGGCCGACACAAACGAAACATTCGGTACTTTTGTTTTGCTAATTGTGTAGATTATGAATCCGAATACCGTCATCGAACTTCAGGACGTGGCCATTTACCATACGGGGGACGCTTTCCGCGAAGCCTCTTTCCGGGGGCACCGCGGCGTGCAGAACCTCGTGCTCTCCGACGTGAACCTGTCGGTCGGGGCCGGCGAACTGGTCTACCTGATCGGTCGCGTGGGGTCGGGCAAGAGTTCGCTGCTCAAGACGCTGTATGCGGAGCTACCGCTCATCGAGGGCTTCGGCAGCGTGGTCGGGTTCGATCTGCGCAGGATACGGCGCAAAGACGTGCCCTATCTGCGGCGCCGCATGGGGATCGTTTTTCAGGACTACCAGTTGCTGACCGACCGCAATGCGTTCCAGAACCTGCATTTCGTGCTGCGCGCCACGGGGTGGAAAAACGAATTGCAGATCCGCAGCAAGATCGCCGAAGTGCTCGACATGGTCGGTCTGCAGAACAAGGAGTACAAAATGCCGTTCCAGCTTTCGGGCGGCGAGCAGCAGCGTCTGGCCATCGCGCGGGCGCTGCTCAACAATCCGCAGGTGATTCTGGCCGACGAGCCGACGGGCAATCTCGACCCCTCGGCCGCCGACGGCATCATGCAGTTGTTCCGGTGGATCGTCTCGCGCGGCTGCGCCGTGCTCATGTCCACGCACAACATCAGCAACATCCAGCAATATCCCTCCCGCACGCTGCGCTTTTCGCAGGGCCGGGTCGAGGAAATCGACATGCGGTCGATTCTTGGTAATTAACGGAAAAATTCCTATCTTTGTTCGAATCGTTTTCGCGGAGCGGGGCTGCCTCGCCGGAGTGTCGTGTTTCGGCGGTAGTCGGTGATTGTCAGGTCGTTCTGCGGAACAGGGAAAGTTTTAATCGTAAAATATGGGTACAGAGGAAAAAGATCAGGTACAACACACGGAAGAGTATTCGGCGTCCAGCATTCAGGTGCTCGAAGGGCTCGAAGCGGTGCGCAAGCGGCCGGCCATGTACATCGGCGACATCGGCGTGCGCGGGTTGCACCATCTCGTCTACGAGGTCGTCGACAACTCCATCGACGAAGCGCTCGCCGGGTATTGCTCCAATATAGACGTCATCATCAACGAGGACAACTCGATCACCGTCCGCGACGACGGGCGGGGCATCCCGACCGATCTTCATGAAAAGGAAGGCCGGCCGGCGCTCGAAGTCGTGCTCACGGTGCTCCATGCCGGGGGTAAGTTCAACAAGGACAGCTACAAGGTCTCCGGCGGGCTGCACGGTGTGGGCGTCTCCTGCGTGAACGCCCTTTCCACGCTGCTCGAAGCCGAGGTGCACCGTCAGGGCCGGATCTTCCGCCAGCGGTTCAGCAAGGGGGTGCCTCTGGGACCGATGGAGGTGCTGGGCGAAACCTCCGAAGAGGACCACGGAACGATCGTTACGTTCAAGCCCGACGGTTCGATCTTCACGGTGACCGAATACGACTACGACACGCTGGCTTCGCGACTCCGCGAACTGGCCTACCTCAATAAGGGCGTGCACTTGAACATCACCGACCTGCGGGCCAAGGACGACAAGGGCGAGCCGCTGCACGACGAGTATTTCTCGACCGAGGGGCTGAAGGAATTCGTCGGATTCCTCGATGCGAGCCGCGAACCGCTGACCGAGTCGCCGATCTACATCGACACCGAGAAGGACGGCGTTCCGGTCGAGGTGGCCATGCAGTACAACACGAGCTTTTCGGAGAACGTACACTCCTACGTCAACAACATCAATACCATCGAGGGCGGTACGCACCTGACCGGCTTCCGTCGCGCGCTGACGCGGACGCTCAAGAAGTACGCCGAAGATTCGGGCATGCTCTCCAAGCTCAAGTTCGAAATCAACGGCGACGACTTCCGCGAAGGGTTGACGGCCATCGTCTCGGTCAAGGTCGCCGAGCCGCAGTTCGAGGGTCAGACCAAGACCAAGTTAGGAAACAGCGAGGTGGCCGGCGTCGTCGATCAGGCCATTTCGGGTGCGTTGGCGCACTTCCTCGAAGAGAACCCCAAGGATGCCAAGGCCATCGTTTCGAAGGTGATTCTGGCCGCCACGGCCCGCCACGCGGCCCGCAAGGCGCGGGAGCTCGTGCAGCGCAAGACGGTGCTTTCGGGTTCCGGGCTGCCGGGCAAGCTGGCCGACTGCTCGTCGCGCGACCGCGACCAGGCCGAAATCTTCTTCGTCGAAGGGGACTCCGCAGGCGGTTCGGCCAAGCAGGGACGCGACCGGAACTTTCAGGCCATCATGCCGCTCCGGGGCAAGATCCTCAACGTCGAAAAAGCGATGGAGCACCGTATCTTCGAGAACGAGGAAATTCGCAACATCTTCACGGCGCTGGGCGTGACCATCGGCACCGAGGAGGACAGCAAGGCGCTGAACCTCGAAAAACTCCGCTACGGCAAGGTCATCATCATGACCGATGCCGACGTGGACGGAAGCCACATCGCCACGCTGATGCTGACGTTCTTCTTCCGCTACATGAACGATCTTATCAAGAACGGGCACGTCTATTTGGCCACGCCTCCGCTCTATCTGGTGCGCAAGGGCAAGAACAGCCGTTACTGCTGGACCGAGGAGGAACGCGAAGCGGCCCTGGCCGAGTTCGGTGCGAAGGGCGCCCACGTGCAGCGCTACAAAGGTCTGGGCGAAATGAACCCCGAACAACTTTGGGAGACGACCATGGCGCCCGAAGGACGTATTCTCCACCAGATCACCATCGAAAGCGCGGCCGAAGCCGACCGTATTTTCTCGATGCTGATGGGGGACGACGTACCGCCCCGCCGGGAGTTCATCGAACGGCACGCCAAATACGCCAATATCGACATTTAGTCGGTCGGCATGCTGCGGGGCGGTGCAAAGCGCGGGAATACGTTCTGCCGTTTTGCACCGCTTCGTTTTGGAGTCGGCCCGCGGCGGTCGTGGCGTCCGGACAACGGGCGTAGGGGACGGCTCGGCCGGAGGTTGCCGCCCTTTTTCCAGAGGAAGACGTTCGGGCAACAGAGGATGAATCTCTCGCGGCCGTACGATGCCCGGCCAAGCGGGACGGAGCCTCGGAACCGTCGGTCGTCTGTCGGGAGAGGAATCGGGAGGCAGGACGTTTCGGCGGCGTACTCTTGCGACGGAAGGGGCACGATTCGGAGCACGTCGGAGGGGGCCGCAAGCGGTAGTCCGAGAGGGATGGGCCCGTACGAAAAACGCGAGGAAGAAACGGTCCGGCGGCAGTGAAGCGCTCGTTTCTCCTGTCGCGGATCGCCGATGCGACGGGGGAGCCGATGTTCGCTCCTCTTGCCCGGAGCGGTTCGTTCCGGCGGCGAGTGTGTCTGCTCTCGCAGGCGCGATAACTGAAAACGAAATACATTAAAATAACGAAATTATGAGCCTCGAAAAACAAATCAACGACGGAATCAAGGCGGCCATGCTCGCCAAGGAAAAAGTGCGTCTGGCCGCTTTGCGTGCCGTGAAATCGGAAATTCTGTTGGCCAAGACCGCCGACGGATCGGAGACGATTGCCGACGAAGCGGTGCTGAAGATCATCGGAAAACTCATCAAGCAGCGTAAGGAATCGGCTGCCGTCTATACGCAGAACGACCGTCCCGAACTGGCCGAAAACGAATTGGCCGAGGCTGCCGAACTCGAAGTGTTCATGCCGCGCCAGTTGAGCGCCGAGGAGCTCGAAAAGGCTCTCGAAGCCATTATCGGAGAGGTGGGCGCCAAAGCCCCGTCGGACATGGGGAAAGTGATGGGAGTGGCGACCAAACGGCTCGCCGGTCAGGCCGACGGCCGCACGATTTCCGAGACGGTCAAAAAGCTGTTGCAATAACCCGCAGCGAGGCGTTTCGCCTCTTCCCGATTTTCATCCGCCGTCCGGCTTCCCGCATCTTCGGGAGGCCGGACGGCTGCCTTTCTGTCGGGGGGGGAGGGAGCGGCGATTCGAATGCTTCCGTGGCTGTCGGAGAGGGTTTTGTCGATGGTTGTAGCCTATGGTTTTCGGGGCGCTGTCCGCAAAGCGACTGCATCCGATGCGGCCCTTTCCGGTCGGAAATGCGGCGGAGGTACGGGACGTGCCTGTCCGGTGTTCCGAACGTTTTCGTGTCGGCCGGTAACGGAAATCCGTCGGGGAAGGCGTGTCGTTTCCGGATCGGGGGAGCCCGGAACAGGTCGTGTTTGGGCCCCAGTGCGTCTATCGTCGGAACGTGTGGCGCAGGGTGCGGTCGAAAAGTTGGAGGCCGTCGAATTTAGCTCCGACTTCCGGACCGTCGAAGAGTGGCTCGGCCGGACGTTCGAGATGAAAAGGAGGGACTATTTCGCCGTTTCTTTGTTTCGGATGCCGTCGTTCCTGCCGGGACGGGTTGTTGCGGATGCGTTTGGCAGTGGCTTGATTCCTGCGACGGGCGGCAAGGGGGCTTTGTCCCGGTAAGACACGCAGGCAATGGGTGCCGGAACGGTTGGGCCTCCCGTTTCGTTTCCTGCGGGAAAGTATGTCTTTCCGGGACCGGCCGCTCAGGGATTGCCGCCGTTCCGTGAAAGAACGGCGGATTGCATTTCGCCAGTCGAGCGGAACGTGTCGGCGCTGTCCGGGTTTTTCTTTTTCTGTGTGTGGGTGCTTTCCTTCGAAACGTGCGGGAAGACCGGACGGCGCTGTTCCGTTTTTCGGAGAGGGAGGATGGCGAAGGCGATGTCCGGTTTTCCGTTGCCGACGAGGACCGCGTGGGTTCGGTCACGGATCGTTTCTGCGCGGAGGATATTGCCGGTCGCAGCGTCCCGATGACGGGTCGTATGCGTCTCGTTCGGTGTCCGGGCCGGCGAAAGGAGGCGGTCGTTTCGTCGTTCGGCCGTTGCTGAAGCCCCGCCGGGGAAGAGGGTGGGGCAGGAGCGATGTTTGTCCCGAAGTCTTTCTCGGTGACGGATGTCCGTTTCGTCGGGCTGTCGGTTCCGTCCGGCGGGGCCGGGAATGCGCGTTCGGAAACGGACCGGCCGTCGGACGCGGCATCCGTCGGGATTTTCGGAGCGGAAGCGCAGGGTTTCGCCGACGATGTGTTTTCGGCCGCGGTACGTTTCGCAACGGTGGCGGGCGATGCGCACGATGAAAAATCCCGGCCGAAACCGGGATTTTTCAAAAAATATTTCCGTTCGCTCGGAGTGCGCGGATCAATAGGTGATCGTCCTAAGGATCGTGTTGCCCGCGTATCCGGAAATGTCCATCTTCACCCAGTTGTTCCGTTCGTCGTATTCGTAGCTCATGCGCGAGATCCGTCCGTTGTCCGCGTCGGTGACCGAATCGACGTCGAGGTGGTCGTTGTAGGTCATCTGCGAGGAGGGTTCTCCGTAGACTTCGGCGACCGTGTTGATGAAGTCGTCGTTGTAGAGAATATTCAGAATCGGTTGTTCCTCGATGGATTGGGTGTGTTGCAGCAGATTGCCGTTGAGCGGGTTGACGGTGAACGTGCCGTCGATCGTACCCCAATAGTCGAAGCGGTTCGTGGCCGTGAATCCGTTTTCGAGCGTGAACGTTTCGAGCTCTTCGTCGTTCCACAGAATCGAACCCGCGCTCTGCGTCGCACGGACGACGAACCGGTCCGTAACGGTCTCGCCCGCCCGGTTCGTCGTGCGGACGTCGATCGTTCCGAGGTCTTTGATGAACCTCGGCAGCCAGATGTTATAGTCCGCATTGAGCAGCAGTCCGATGTTGTTGAACAGGTTGTCGGTGTTGATGTACTGCCCGTGGGTGCCGTATTCGATGTGCAGGCCGTTTTCTCCGCATTCGAGGTCCGTCAGCCGGTGCCGGTCGTCGTAGGCGAGCGTGTAGGTCAGCGTGACGCCTTGGGCGTTTTCGCGGCGGAAAGCCGTCAGCATGCCCGCTTCGTCGAATTTCAGATCGCCCAGCGAGACGATGGCGTTGTTGACGTACATCCCGAAGAACGACACCCCTTTGACGGCGCCCCAAAGGTTCATGCGCGAGAGCGACGAGCGGTCCCATATCACGGCCGCTTCGCCGAGCTGCTCCACGGCGATTTCGACATTTCCCACGCCCTCGCCGGAGACGACGATCTTACCGCTCTGTGCTTCGGCTGTCGTGTTGTAGCCTACTCGCACGACGAAACTTCCGTCGCCTTCCCCCTCGTCGTTCAGCAGTTCGATCCATTCGGTTTCCGTGCTGGCTTTCCACCGCACGTTTTCGGCCCGGACGGCTATCGTCCGTTCGGTCGCCTCCCGCGCGGGCAGGACGAGCCGTTCGGTTTCGACGCTCAGCGCGAGCGGAAGGGCGGACTGGACGACGCTCACCGTTACGGGACGTGTGCCTTCGCCCGAAACGACGATTTCGGCGTTTCGCGGCTCGGTGCTTCCGTTGGGCCGGGCCGTCACGCGGACGACGCCGTTGGAGGTACCTTCCACGTTTTCGAGCGTCAGCCATTCGGCGGACGAGGAGGCTTTCCAGCGGACGTTCTCAGCCTGCACGGCAAGGGTTTGCGGCGCGTCGGGCTTGGCGTCGAATTCGAGTCGTTCGGGCGTGACGCTCAGCGTACCCGCCGGTTGCTCGTCGTCTTTGCTGCAGGCGGCCAGTACGAAAGCGAAAAAGGAGAGAAAGAGTAATTTTTTCATGCGGTTTCGGTTGTCGGTTTTATGTTCGGTCCCCGTGTCCGGTCCGGAAGAAGCACGTCGTTATTACGGCTTTTCCCGGTCGTCCGACGGGTGTGGCGGTGTCTCCTCGCGAGGGCACCGGCTTTATGTATCGTATTCCTCTACGAGAACGGCGATTTTCGGATGCAGTCTGTTCGCGGTGGCGTTAGCCGGTTCTTCGAGACGACTATCTCGTCGGAAAGAACAGCGAAAGTCGGGCGTTAGCCTTGTTCGCGTTGGCGCTAGCCGATTCTTCGAGACGACTATCTCGTCGAAAAGAATAGCGAATATCGGGCGGTAGCCCGGTTCGCGTTGGCGTAAGCCAATTCTTCGGGACAACTATCTCGTCGAAAAGAATAGCGAATATCGGGCGGTAGCCCGGTTCGCGTTGGCGTAAGCCAATTCTTCGGGACAACTATCT
>CAJTYA010000019.1:0-31216 GCA_910583985.1 uncultured Alistipes sp. | reverse complement strand
AAGAATAGCGAATGTCGGGCGGTAGCCCGGTTCGCGTTGGCGTAAGCCAATTCTTCGGGACAACTATCTCGTCGAAAAGAATAGCGAATGTCGGGCGGTAGCCCGGTTCGCGTTGGCGTAAGCCAATTCTTCGGGACAACTATCTCGTCGAAAAGAATAGCGAATGTCGGGCGGTAGCCCGGTTCGCGTTGGCGTAAGCCAATTCTTTGAGACAAATGTAACGAAATTCGTCAGAAAAACAATTGAAATTCGACGCATCCGGCGGCTCCCGATGCCGGCAGGAAAATTTTCCCCGAAAGCGCGCTGCGGAAACGGTCGGTCCGCCGGCTTCCCGCAGCGAGCCGGGCATTCGGAACTCGCTTCGAAGGCGGACGACGCGGTCGGAACGGCGGCCTGTCGGCAGAGGCGGTTTCGAGGTGCGACGGGACCCTGCTTTTCGATCCGGTCGCAGCGTCTTGTCGGCAGGGTGGCTGTACGGTGTCCGGTCGGCGACCTGTTCCGGCTGCTTGCGCACGATGCCGCGGTGGCGCGAAAAGAGCGCCGCAGCGGGTGGTTCATCCTCGTCGTTTTGTCGTCGGTACCGTTGCGACGCAAGATGCGGCCGTCTTCTCCGGGGGCAGAGGGCGGCTCCGGTCGGTGGTCGATCCCGCAGCGGGTCGGGTATTCGGAGCCTGCTTTGGGGCGAGCTCCGTGGGTGGAATGGCGGCGTGTCGGCAGAGGCGGTTTCGAAGGTGCGACGGGGCTCAGCTTTTCGATCCGGTCGCAGCGTTTTGTCGGCAGGGTGGCTGTACGGTGTCCGGTCGGCGACCTGTTCCGGCAGCCTGCACTCGATGCGCGGTGGCGCGGAAGAAGCGCCGCAGCGGGCGGTTTCTCTATGTAATAGGTACGGTAGGCGGATGCGTCCTCTCCCGAAGTGCGTTTCCTTCCCTGAAGAAAACGGCTTGTCGTTGCACAGGCGTTTTTCGCGCTTCGAGCCGCGTTTTGCCTTCGGATTCGGGCGGAAAGGTTGGCCGGTCGAAAAATTTTCGTTAGATTTGTTTTCGAGGAAGCCTCGGTGCGGAACGCGGTCCGGAAAGCCGGATGGACGTTCGGGCCGGTCGTTTTTATAGTCATCGCTTATGTATTTTCGTCGTTTCCCGGACGGGGACGGCGCCTTTCGTCCGGTCGGAACGAGCTCCGGGCATCCTCTTCACACAAATCCCGATAGTACGAGATGAAAGGATTTTTTCCGCTCGTCGCCATAGCCGTATGTTTGTGTTTCCGTTCTCCCGCTCAGGACGGTCCTTCGGTTTTCGATCGTTGGGAGAGCCGAGAGGAGGACCGTCTCACGGACGGGGAGCGGGACGAGGCCGGAGCCGAAGCGTGGCTCTCGGTGCCTCTTTCGGCCTATGACTCTCCCTTTTCGACGCTTTCGCGTTATCGCTTTTCTTTCGTCCGTTATCGTCGCAGGGGGTACGAACTCTCCGAGGGCCGTGCGTCGCTCGACGGCATCGAGCTTTTCGACCCCGTTTCCGGAAACATGTACTGGAGCGTTCTCACAGCGCTCGAAAATTCGCCCGTCGCCTCGGACGAACGTTTCGGGGGTGCTCCTTCTCCGTCAGAAGCGGGCGCTTCCGCGCAGGTACGCGAATATTCGGCCGAGGCGATGTCCGCTTTGCGGGGCGTCCGGGCCGGGTGGATGTTCGCCGACAGGCGGTTCCGTCAGGGCTTCCGCCTGTCGTTCGCGAGCGGTACGTTCGGCGGGCGGTGGGCCGTGTCGGGCGCGCTCTCCCGTCGTTGGGGATTCGACCGCCATGTCCGGGGCGTGTTCGCCGACGACTGGACGCTGTTCGGATCGGTGAGCCTGCGCCTTGCCGCTCATCATACGCTGTCGGCCGTTTTTCTCGAAGCGCCCTCCGAGCGGGGGCTGCGCAGCGCGACCTTCGGCGAGGCTTTCGAACTGACGGGCGACAGGCTCTACAACCCGGCTTGGGGCATGTGGCGCGGCAGGGTGCGCTCCGCCCGCGTGCGGACCGCCCGCATGCCGCTGGGGATGCTCTCGTGGCGGTACGATCCCGGCGGGGATTTTTCGATGACGGTTTCCGCATCGGGACTCTGGGGCGAATCGGCTGTCACGTCGCCCGACTGGTACGATGCGTCGAATCCCTATCCCGACTATTATCGGTACATGCCCGGTTTCTATGCCGATGCGACGGTCGGCGGTGCGGTCGGGGAGGCGTGGCGCTCCGGCGACGTGCGCTATACGCAGGTCGACTGGAACGAGCTGTGCCGGACCAACGTCCCCGACGGGACGGCCCGCTACGTCGTCGGCAGTTCGGTCGACCGCCTCTGTCATTTTCAGGCGGCGGCGTTCTTCTCGTATCGTCTCGCGCCGAGGACGGAACTTTCCGGCGGAGCGAGGGGGTGTCTTCAGCGGACGCGCCGGTTCCGTCGGCTGGAGGACCTGCTCGGAGCGGCCGCCCTGCTCGACGTCGATCCTTACCTCGCGGGCGATCCCGTGTTCGGCGACCGGGCCGACAACGATGCCCGATGTCCGGGGCGCAGGGTGGGCGAGGGCGAGCCTTACGGCTATCTGTACGACCTCTGCGCTCGGAGCTGCGAGGGCTGGGCGACGCTTTCTTCGGGCAGCCGCAACGGACGTTGGAGCGGGTACGCCGGGTTGCGGGTCAGTGGGACCGTATTTTTCCGCCGGGGGCATTACGAGAAAGCGCTTTTCCCCGGCGAGCTCTCTTTGGGGCGTTCGCCCGACGTGCGTTTCGTCGACTATCGCCTCTGTGCGGGGGCGGAGTGCCGTCTCTCGCCCCGGCATTCGATAGGGCTGGACCTCTTCTGCGGAAGCGGGACCCCACGGGCGGACGACATCTTTTTAGCGCCGGAATCCCGTCGGACGACGGTCGGGGCGCCCCGCAGCGAACGGTCCGTCGGGGCCGAACTGCGCTATCGGTTTTCGGGCCGGTGGGCGACGCTCTCTCTGACCGGCTATGCGACGCGCCGGAGGGGCGGTATGCGGGTTTACCGATATTACGACGACCTCTCGTCGCTGTACTGCCGGATGGCGCTCGGCGACATCGACCGCAGGTATGTGGGCCTCGAATTCGGCGTCGCGTTCGATCTTTCGCCCCGGCTGAAGCTGACCTGTGCGGCGTCGCTGTCGCACGACGTGTACGGCGGCGATCCTCAGGCGGCGATCTTCTCCGACCGCGACGGGAGCCTCGTCGAGCGGGCGCCGTGTCTGCTTGAAGGGTTTTTCGTCGGCGACTCGCCCCTGCGGACCGCGGCGGCGGAATTGCGCTACGGCGGACGGAAGATGTGGACCGCCTCGCTTTCGGCGGCCTGTGCGGGCGGACGGTTCCTCTCGCCCGCTCCGCTGCGCAGGATGCGCCGGGTGTACGATTATGCGCTGTCGGGCGAGGAGGTCCGCCGGCTGGCCGGACAGGAGCGCCTGCCGGAGGCTTTCGATCTGGGCCTTTTCGTGAGCAAGACCTTCGATCTGGGCGGGCGCTATCTGTCGCTCGCCGGGTCGGTCTCGAATCTGCTCGACCGGCGCGAGACGGTGCACAGCGGGTACGAGCCCATGCGGCTGCGTGTCGAAGGGTCGGGCACGTCGCGCAGCATCGCTCCCTTCGCATCAAAATACCTGTACGCCTACGGGCGGACCTATTATCTGACGGTTAATTTTCTGTTCCGATGAAAAAGATCGTTTTGCTGTGGCTCGCGGCCCTCGCGGCCGGATGCGGTTACGACGACTTCGGTGCGGCCGTGCCGCTCGCCGATACGGTTCCCCTGCCTTCGATGACGCTCGCCGCACTGCGCGAACGGTGCGCTTCGGGGACTTTCGCCGTGCAGGGCACGGGGATCGTCGTGTCGGGCTATGTGACGACGTCCGACAGCGCGGGCAATTTCTACCGCAGTTTTTTCATTGAGGACAATACCGGAGCGGCGGAGATCATGGCCGGGCGGTACGACCTCTACGGAGCCTATCCGCCGGGCGGCAGGGTGTCCGTCCGGCTCGACGGTCTGGCGGCCGTCGTCGACGAAGGGACGCTGAAGATCGGTCTCGGCACGGCCGCTTCGACCCGTCCGGCCTACATGGACAGCCGCGTGGTGCTCGACCGGCATATCGCGCGGTGGACCGAATGCATCGTACCCGCGCCGTGCGAGACGTCGCCCGCTGCGCTCTCCGCAGGGAAAACGGGATGTCTGGTGCGCATGAACGGCCTGCGGCTCGATGCGGCCGCCGATACGACATGGGCCGTGGCGGCCTCCCCCGCGTCCGGAGGCGTGCCCCGCAGCGCGTCGCTCAAGTTCAAGACACCGCGGGGCGATTCGATCTATGTGTTCACCAGCGGTTACGCCTCGTTCGCGGCCGGCCCCGTGCCCCGCACGGCGGTGACGCTGACGGGCATTTTGTTGCAGGGAAAGGAGGGCGGTCGCACGGTGTATCGGTTGAAATTAAGGGACCTGAACGATGTACGGACGGATTAGTTGCCTGTTGCTGGCGGCGCTGGCGTGGGCTTGCACGACGCGGAATCTTTGGCCCGAAACGCCGGGCGGCACACCGGGCGGAGAGCCCTCCGGGCCGGATGCAACCGTCGTGTCGGTCGCCTATGTCCGGTCGCTTTACCGGGGGTACCCGCTCGTCGTCGCCGAGGAGTGGGAGGTGCACGGTACGATCACCGCCAACGACCGTTACGGCGCGTTCCCCCGGACGCTCGTCGTGCAGGATGCGAGCGGGGGCATCGAGATCAAGGCCGGCGGGGAGCGGCTCTTCGAGCTTTTTCCCGTGGGGCAGCCCGTCCGGCTCTCCTGCCGAGGGCTCGTGCTGGGCGGTTACGCAGGGGCGCTCTCTTTGGGATCGTCTTCCGCCGATCCGACCTACCAAAACGGTTTCATCGGGCGCGACGCGCTGCTCACGCGCCTCAAGACCGACGGGGAGATGGTCGATACGCCTCCTCTCGTCCTGACGTTCGGCGAGCTGGACGCGTCGCACCTCGGAAGGCTCGTGGCCTTCGGGGACGTACAGTTCGTCGAGGGAGCCGTTGCGGCGAGTTGGGGCGATGCGGAACGGGACGTCGACCGGCATCTGGTCGACCGTTCCGGCGACACGCTGGTCGTCCGCGTGCCCCGACAGGCCGATTTCGTCGCCCGCGCGTTGCCCGACGGCAGCGGGTACATCGAAGGCATCCTCTCGGTCTTCAACCGCCGCTACCAGTTGAGGGTGGTCTCGCCGAAGTGCACGGCGATGGAGTCGCCCCGGTTCTGATACGGAGGGCGGCCTCTCGACCGCCCGTCCTTCCGTTGCGGCCGCATGGTCGAATATGTCGATGGGAAACTCGCCCCCTGCCCGCTTTCCGGACCGCGGCTTTGGAGCCTGTCCGGAACGGGGCCGATCCGGGGCGGTGGCTGTCGCCGCGGGCGATTGCGGTCGGGTTCGGCCGTCGCACGGCCCGAAACGTCGGGTTATCGAGAGGTATGGGCGACTCGTTTCGCAGCGGGGAAACGGGCTTTTCGTACGTTACGGTACCGTGGTAGGGATCGGGGTGCGTTGCCCGGCTCAGCCGTTTTCCTTTTGCAGCGTCTCCCAGAGCATGTCCTTGAGCTGGGGAATGTGGAGCCCGCTGACGGCGGAAATGAACACCGTCGGCAGGTCGGGCAGGTCGGCTGCGATGGCCTCGGTCAGTTCCTCGTCCAGCAGGTCGCTTTTGGTGACGGCCAGCAGACGTTGCTTGTCCAGCAGTTCGGGGTTGTACTGTTCCAGTTCGTTGAGCAGGATACGGTACTCCTCGCGGACGTCTTTCGAGTCGGCCGGGATCATGAACAGCAGCACCGAGTTGCGTTCGATGTGGCGCAGGAACCGGGTGCCGAGGCCCTTGCCCGTATGGGCGCCCTCGATGATGCCGGGGATGTCGGCCATCACGAACGAGTGCGAGTCGCGGCACTCCACGATGCCGAGGTTGGGTTCGAGCGTCGTGAAGGCGTAGTTGGCTATTTTGGGTTTGGCGGCCGATACGACGGAGAGTAACGTCGATTTGCCCGCATTGGGAAATCCGACCAATCCCACGTCGGCCAGCAGTTTGAGTTCGAGAATGAACCACCCCTCCTTGCAATCCTCGCCGGGCTGGGCGTAGCGGGGCGCCTGATTGGTGGCCGTCTTGAAGTGCCAGTTGCCCAGTCCGCCCCGGCCGCCCTTGAGCAGCACGGCGTCCTGTCCCTCCTCGGTCACTTCGCAGACGATTTCGCCCGTCTCGGCGTCGCGGGCCACCGTCCCTAACGGCACGTCCAGCACGACGTCCTTGCCGTTTTTGCCCGACGAGCGGGCGCCGCTTCCGCATTCGCCGTCTCCGGCGAAGATGTGGCGCTGGTATTTGAGGTGGATGAGCGTCCAGTATTGGCTGTTCCCGCGCAGGACGATGCTGCCCCCGTTGCCTCCGTCGCCCCCGTCGGGCCCTCCGAATTCGATGTATTTTTCGCGGCGGAAATGGCGGGAGCCTGCGCCGCCCTTGCCGGAGCGGCCGAATATTTTGACGTAATCGACGAAATTGGACGAGGCCATGCGTGTGCGTTGTGTGTTGTACGGGCGGAACGGAACGTCGTCCCGGCGGTTTTTCCGGGCGGCGGAGCGGGTTCCTATCACCCTCCGCCGGCCCTCAAAGGTAAACAATTTTTTGCAATCGCCGTGCCTCGGCCCTCCGAATGGCGTCGCTCCGGGCGGGGAGCATGGCGGGCCCGTTCGGTCGCTGTTTTTCCCGAAACGTTTTTTCCGGGGGGCGGTTCGCCGCCGCTCGGCGAGGGACGGGCGCCGGGATGCGCGGGCGAGTCCGTGCGTATGACCACATAATTTTTTACCTTTGGGCATATTTCCTTGGAATACCCCGTGAAGAAACCCGCTCCGATAAAAGTCTCCCGCCGGAACCATATCCGGCTGATCGTCGTGTTGCTGGTCGCGACGGCCGTCGCCGTGATGTTGTCGCGCCGTCCGTTCGTTCCTCTCCGGCCCGCTGCGCCGGAGAGGACCGTCGGGCAGCAGGCGCGTCCGAAGAGCGGGGAGAAGCGGAGCCCGTCTCCCGACGCCGTCTTCGAAACGCCTTCCGCGACGACGGTCGGGCCGGGAATGGAGGCGGTTTCCGGGGGACTGGAGTTGCCGGCTTTCGCCTCCTCCGAGTTCGTGATCCGCAACGAGGCGGGACGCTATACGCTGATGTACGATACGGCCTGCCGGCAGGCCGCGTGGGTGGCTTATCTGCTGACGCGGCGGGAGGCACAGCGGAAGGGAACCGAACGCAAGAACGTGTTCCGGAGCGATCCGGAGGTCGTCGCCCGCGGATGGCCTACGGCTACCGTCCGAGATTATGCCCGCAGCGGTTTCGACCGCGGCCATCTGCTACCTTCGGCCGACCGCGACGACTCGGCCGAGGAGAACGGCGCGACATTCTATCTGTCGAACGTGTCGCCCCAGCGGCCGGGACTCAACCGGGGCCCTTGGCGGTTGCTCGAAGAACAGGTCCGGCGGTGGGCCGTCCGCTACGATTCGCTCTATATCGTTACGGGCGGGGAACTCCGTGCCTCGTTGCCGCGCATCGCCGGATCGGTGAGCGTTCCGGAGCGCTATTTCAAGGCGATTCTCGTGTGCAGCGACGGGGAGTGGCGGGCGGCGGCCTTTCTGCTTCCGAACGAGGACCCGCCTGCGGGGCGTTTCGCCGATTACATGTGCAGCGTGGACAGCGTCGAGCAGGAGCTCGGCATGGATTTTTTCGCGGCCCTGCCGGACAGCATCGAACACAGGGTCGAGGCGGTTCTCGACCGGTCGTTCTGGCGGTGAATCCGTTGCCGGACGGGCGGCCGTTGCCGGTTCCGATTATCGTTCGTTCGTTCGTTCGAGCGGGCGGGCGTTCCGTGCGGTCGGTTCCGCGTCGGGCGTTTTCTCTTTTCGGACCGTTGGCGCGGGAAAGCGGATCGGGAACAACCGAGCGTTCTCGCCGGAGCTGTCCCCAAGGGCGGCGGAACCTTTTCTCCGGTCGGAATCGGGGAAAATCGCCCGGCGGACGAAATTTCTCGCGATCGGCGGCTTCCGGCGCTGTGCCGGGGAGGGGACGTTCCCGCATGTGCGCCCCGTCCGGGGGAACGGGAAACCTCCGGAAAAAAGATCGAAAAAAGTCGGCCGGTCGTTTCGCTTCCCGCTCAGGTCGTTTGACCCCGCTTGTTCGTCGTTTCACCGCCGGGGCGGAGCCACGGGAGGCGAAGCGGGTCTTATTTTTGCAAACGTAACGTGAAACGAAAAACGAAACGCTATGAAAAAAAGATCGAGAATTTTCGGCGCGGCGGCCGTGCTGTTGCTGACCGCGACGACGCTTTGGGCCCAAGGGCCGCGCGGCGACCGGCAACGGATGACGCCCCAACAACGGGCCGAACGGATGACCGAGCGGATGAGCCGGCAGCTTTCGCTCACGGACGAACAGACGGCCGAGATCGAACGCATTCTCTCGGACCGTTTCGCCGAACGTTCCCGGAAGGATTCGTCCTGCTGCTGTTGCCAAGGCGACTCGCTGTGCGCGAAACCGGACGGTTCCGTTCGCCGGGGACCGGGACCCGACCGTGCGGCAATGCGCCGGACCGATTCGCTCATCCGCAGTGTGCTGACGCCGGAACAGAACGAAAAGTGGACCGAAATGCGCAAGCAGGCCCGTGCCGCACACGGACAGAGACCGGCCCGGAGACCCGATGCCGGCAGCGGCCGATAGGGGGAACGTATCGCCCGAAGGGCA
Source organism: uncultured Alistipes sp. (assembly GCA_910583985.1). Classification (GTDB taxonomy): domain Bacteria; phylum Bacteroidota; class Bacteroidia; order Bacteroidales; family Rikenellaceae; genus Alistipes_A. The sequence goes on along the minus strand of CAJTYA010000019.1, from coordinate 22,454 downwards.
TCGGAGGCAGAACCTGCACGGGCGGGTTCTGCCTTTGGCGTCCGGGGCGTTCCCGCTTCGGGCGACCCGGACGCTGCGGTCGTCCGTCCTCCGGAAGAAAAGAGCGGGGTGCACGGGTTAGTTCGGGAATAAACCCTATCTTTGCCGGCAAATCTTACCGAATCATGCACAAATCGGGTTTCGTCAACATCATCGGCAATCCCAATATGGGAAAATCCACGCTCATGAACGCGCTCGTGGGCGAACGGCTTTCGATCATCACCTCCAAGGCGCAGACCACGCGCCACCGGATTCTGGGCATCGTCAACGGCGACGATTTCCAGATCGTCTATTCCGATACGCCGGGCATCCTCAAGCCGAACTACCGCTTGCAGGAGTCGATGATGAAATTCGTGCAGGGAGCGCTCAAGGACGCCGACGTCATCCTCTACGTGACCGACGTGGTCGAGCGGCTGGACCATCGCAACGAGATTCTCGACAAGATCGCCCGCAGCGGCATCAAGACGATTCTGGTCATCAACAAGATCGACCTGACGACGCCCGAAGCGCTCGAAGAACTGGTCGCCCTGTGGCGCGAGGCGCTGCCCGACGCCGAGATCGTGCCCGTCTCCGCGCTCGAAAATTTCAATATCGGCGGCCTGTTCGACCGCATTCTGGCCGCCTTGCCCGAAGGCGCGCCGTTCTATCCGAAAGATACGCTCACCGACAAGACGCTGCGCTTTTTCGCGTCGGAGATCATTCGCGAGAAGATATTTCTCAACTACGACAAGGAGGTGCCCTATTCGGTCGAGATCGCCATCGACGAGTATAAGGAGGAACCCGCCATCGACCGCATCGCGGCCACGATCTATGTGGCACGCGACAGCCAGAAGGGCATCCTCATCGGCCATAAGGGCCAGCGGCTCAAACGCGTGGGAACGGCCGCACGGGAGGATATGGAACAGTTTTTAGGCAAGAAGGTTTTCCTGCAACTTTTTGTCAAGGTCAATCCCGACTGGCGCAACGACGACCGCCAGCTCCGCCGTTTCGGCTACATCGAGTAGCCGGGCCGTCCGTCCCGAAACACGAGGGGCCGCTCCTGCGGTTCCGGCGTAGCGGTACGGCGTGCCGAAAGGGTGGGCGGAAGTTCCGCTGTCGGAGACTGCCGGTATCGGTCCGGGAGGGCGGGATTGTGCCCGTCCGCCGTATCCGGAAGTTCCGATGGCGTCGGTCCGTTTTTTTCGTGTGCCCGTTGGTCCCGTCGCCCGTTCGTCGTCTTGCGGGGGGAGTGCCGCTCTCCCGAAGACGCTCCGTATGTCCGGTTCCGTTCGATGCAGGCGGACGAGCCTTTACGGCGGGGGTTCTTTGCAAAAGGGTAGGGTCATGACGGTACGGCCGGCATTCCGTCGCGGCCGGTTCGTCGCGGAGGAAGGGACGGCCGGTCGTCCCTGCGTCTGCCCGCGGCACTGCTCCTCCGTGCGGCGACAGGGCGGTCGGCAGGGGCGGCGGTCCGGAGTGCACGCCTTTTTCTACGGCGGAAGTACCGAACGGACTTTTAATTTGTTACCTTTGCGTCATTCAAACTCAAATTTTCGCATAAAAATGGAAAAGGGACCTATCTCTCGATTTATCACCCATCATTACCGCCACTTCAACGCGGCCGCCCTGATCGACGCCGCCAAAGGCTACGAAGCCCACATCGATGCCGGCGGTAAAATGATGATTACGCTCGGCGGTGCGATGAGTACGGCCGAACTGGGCATTTCGCTGGCCGAAATGATCCGTCAGGACAAGGTGCAGATCATCACCTGCACCGGAGCCAACCTCGAAGAGGATCTGATGAACCTCGTGGCCCACTCGCACTACAAGCGCGTGCCCCATTACCGCGACCTGACCCCTCAGGACGAGTGGGAACTGCTCGAAAACCACATGAACCGCGTCACCGATACCTGCATCCCCGAAGAGGAGGCTTTCCGCCGCTTGCAGGGCCACATGTTCAAAATCTGGAAAGACGCCGACGACAAGGGCGAACGCTACCTGCCTTACGAATTCATGTACAAGCTCATCCGCAGCGGTGAGCTCGAACAATACTACGAAATCGACCCGAAGAACAGTTGGATGCTGGCCGCCTGCGAAAAGAACATTCCGGTCATCGTTCCGGGCTGGGAAGACAGCACGATGGGCAACATCTTCACCTCCTACGTCATCAAGGGCGAGCTCAAGGCCTCTACCGTGAAGGGCGGCATCGAGACGATGATCTTCCTCACGGAGTGGTACCGGGCCAATAGCGGCGGCAAGGGCGTCGGATTCTTCCAGATCGCCGGCGGCATTTCGGGCGACTTCCCGATCTGCGTCGTGCCGATGATGTATCAGGACCTCGAATGGGAGGACGTGCCGTTCTGGGCCTATTTCTGCCAGATTTCCGACTCGACCACCTCTTACGGTTCCTATTCGGGTGCCGTGCCCAACGAGAAGATCACGTGGGGCAAGCTGGCGCCCGATACGCCGAAGTTCATCGTCGAATCCGACGCGACGATCGTGGCTCCGTTGATTTTCGCTTACGTGCTGGGCTGGTAGCCCCGCCGCCGCCCGGAGAACGGAGCGGAAAACGGGAACGTACGGCGTCCGAACGATAGGGTTCGCCCCTGCCGCAAACCGTTACGGCAGGGGCGAACTGCATTTGCGGGAGACCTGTCGTTCGGATTTTTCCGTTCGTTTTTAGGCTTCTTGGGTTTTCCTTCTTGTCGTCCTGCCGAGGGAGCCGGGGCGGTGGTCTGCGACGGCTCAGTCCGTTCGGTTGCTTTTGGAGCCTGCCGTTCCGTCATTTTGTCGGAGGAATCGGAGCGGTGGTTTGCGGCGGCTCCGTCCGTTCGGTTGCTGTTGGAACCTGCCGTTCCGTCGTTTTATCGAGGGAACCGGAGCTGTTTCCGCGACAGCGATCCGACTAAAAGCGGGGCGGACCGGGGAAAGGAACGGTCTGCCGACGGGCGTATCGGATGCTCGGAGGGCAGCCTTTATTTTCTTGTTCTTGCGAACGAATGGAGAGGGGCAAAAGACGACTTCTCCGCACGTTGCTGGGATGTCGCACGGACAGGGTCCCTCTGCTTTTTTCGGGGCGTCTCTCTGTCCGAAGGGAGTGGCCGGGTAGAAGAGAGCTCGACGGAAAGAAAAACGACCGTGCTATCCGACGTGCCGCCCGAACGATTTCACCCCTGCCGCGACCGTTGCGACAGGGGTGAAATCCTGTTCGGAGACCGTCCGAAAACGGCTCTTGCTTATTTTCGTTCGCCGCCCTCTTCGCTGTTTGGCGAAAGAAAGCGACGGTCGGAACGTTTTCGGAAAAACGTCCGGCGAAACGCCCCGGACGGCAGCCGAACGTGTTTATTGCTGCTGGACGTATTCGTCCGCTCTGGCTCTCACGCGTGCGGCGCGCTTTTCGCTGTCGGGGTGCGACGAGAACATCTTCTGCACGGCCGAGGCTTTGGCGCCCTGCGACAGTTCCACGAGCTTTTCGAGGGCCGAAGCCATGCCGTAGGGGTCCACGCCGTTGGCGATGCAGAATTCGAAGCCGTAGTCGTCGGCGGCATATTCCTGCTTCTGGGAGAACTGCGCGTCGGTGAAGCTCGACACCAGATTGCCCAGTTCCGATTCGGTCAGTTTGGCGACCGTTCCGCCGGCGGCTCCCGCCGCGTTGCGTGCGGCCGATACCATGTAGGCGTTCTTCATCGCGTCTTTGACGTCGGTGTGTACGACGTGGCCGATTTCATGGCCGATGATGCCCATGAGCTGCGCGTCGTCCATGATGTCCATCAGCGAGCTGAACACCCGGATGCTGCCGTCGCCGCAGGCGAAGGCGTTGATGTCGATCACTTCGTAGACTTTGAAGTTGAGGTCCAACCCGTCCACTTTCACGTTTTCGACCAGACGCATGAGGCGCTGGGTGTATTCCGACGTGTCGGGTGAGACGGGGTTGTGTTCGTCCATCCATTCGACGGCTTCGCGGCTCATCGCTGCGATGTCGGCGTCCGAAAGCGTGATCGCTTTCACCGCGTCGCTGCCGGCCTGAAGGATTTTTTTCGTGTCGAGCGATTTGCCGCCGATGCGGATCTGGGAGGAAGCGTTCGTCGCGCAGAGTGCGCAGACCAAAGCGGACAGAAAGAAAACTTTTTTCATGTCTGAGTTAGGTGTTGATCGTTTGTTTATTCTGGGTTCTACCCCGCTCGTTGCAGGACATGCACCGGGGGCGGAAAACCGAGGGCAAAGATAAAAAATGTATCGGTATGTGCGACCGGGGAGGGCCTTGAAATTTTTTTTCTTTCGGCACAGAAACGCCCTCCGGGGCCGGGGATCGGGCCGGGGCGTTTTCCTCTGCCGAGGGTACTGCGATAGCTGTCTCCGGTCGGGAACGGCCGGAGACTTCAGATTATAACAGAGAAGGTTTCGTGCGGAAGGACTTCGTCTTGAGGAGTCTTCGCGGTGTTACGGATTTTCGTTTCCTTCGGCGCTTCGGATGTCGAAATCCGTCCGGTCGAATCCTGCGGAAAGGATTTCTTCGGCGTACGGCGCGTCCGCTTCGTTGACGATCAGGCGGATTTTCGACAGATCGCCCGGAACGGGGAATACGTTCGAGGCGTCGCCGTTGAGGATTTCGCAACGGATGCCGTTGCTTTCGAGCAGGCTGCGGCAGATGGCGGCTTCGCCGGCGGAGGAAAAGGTTCTGAGCGTGATGAATTTCGAGCTGTCCATAGCTGTGCTTTTTCGAGGTTGAGGATTCGGTTTCCGGCTCCCGTCCGGGCGTGTGCGCGCCGTGCGGAAGCCTGCTTTCGATATACGCAATATTTCCGACAAAATCCTCGCCGGAGGTCCTTTTTTGCACCGTATTTTTCGCTAATTTTGTCCGATAAAGTAAAAGGGAAAGGTTCGAAATGGCACAATTTACCCATCTTCATGTACATACCCAGTATTCGATTCTGGACGGTGCGGCGGCCATCAAGCCGCTGCTCAAACGCGCCAAGGAACTGGGCATGACCTCGCTGGCGATCACCGACCACGGCAACATGTACGGCGTCAAGGAGTTCCACGACGCGGCCGAAAAGGAGGGCGTCAAACCGATCCTCGGCTGCGAGGTGTACGTGGCCGGGGGCAGCCGTTTCGACAAGAGCGGCAAGGACAAGCGGGGCGACCACCTGATCCTGCTGGCCAAGAACCTCGAAGGGTACCACAATCTGGCCCGCATCGTTTCCTACGGCTTCACCGAAGGATTCTACTACCGGCCGCGGATCGACAAGGAGCTGCTCCGAGCCTATCACGAGGGGATCATCTGTTGCTCGGCCTGTCTGGGGGGCGAACTGCCGCAGGCCATCATGAAGGGGAACATCGACGAGGCGCACCGCATCGTCGAGGAGTTCAAGTCCATCTTCGGCGAGGATTATTACCTCGAACTGCAGCTCCACCCCAGCGGGGAACCCCGCATCGATAGGAATGTCTACGAAAATCAAAAGAGGGTCAACGAAGTGCTGCTGAGTCTGGCCGCCGAGCACGGCGTCAAGTACATCGCCTCGAACGACGTCCATTTCATCATGGCCGAAGACGCTCCGGCCCACGACCGGCTCATCTGCCTCAACACGGGGCGCGATCTGGACGATCCGGACCGCATGCGCTATACGTTTCAGGAGTACCTCAAGAGCGAGGAGGAGATGGCCGCGCTGTTCCCGGACCATCCCGAAGCGCTGGCCACGACGGCCGAAATCGCCGCCAAGGTCGAGGAGTATTCGCTCGAACACAAGCCGTTGATGCCGAACTTCCCCATTCCGGACGATTTTCCCGTGCCGGAGGAGCGTCTGCGCGAGACGTTTCTCAAAAAGATGAAGGACGACGAGCTGCCCGACGACATCCGCGACGGGCGCATGCCGCTCGACGAGGCGGTGGCCCTGCATCCCGAATACGCCGACGCGCTGACGATCGCCAAACAGTTCCGCTACCTCGAACACCTGACCTACAAGGGAGCCGAGCGTCGCTACGGCGAGCTGTCCGAGGCCGTGCGCAAACGCATCGGGTACGAGCTGTCGACCATCGAGTGGATGGGGTTTCCGGGTTACTTCCTCATCGTGTGGGACTTCATCCGCGCCGCGCGCGAAATCGGCGTCTCCGTGGGGCCGGGCCGAGGCTCGGCGGCTGGGTCGGTCGTCGCCTATACGCTGGGCATCACCAACATCGACCCGATGAAGTACGACCTGCTGTTCGAACGCTTCCTCAATCCGGACCGTATCTCGCTGCCGGATGTGGACGTCGATTTCGATGAAGACGGCCGGGCCGACGTGCTCCACTACGTGGTGAGCAAATACGGCAGTCAGCGCGTGGCCCAGATCGTCACGTTCGGCACGATGGCTCCCAAACAGGCCATCAAGGACGTTGCGCGGGTCCAGAAGCTCCCCCTGCAGGAGAGCAACCGCATCTCGAAGCTGGTGCCCGAAAAGCCGGGCACGACGTTCGTCAAGGCCTACAAGGAATCGCCCGAACTGCTCGCCGAGAAGGATTCGGACAACCCGCTGATCCGCGACACGATGAAGTACGCCGAGAAGCTCGAAGGCTCCGTGCGCCAGACCGGCGTGCATGCCTGCGGCGTCATCATCGGACAGGACGACCTCGAAAAGTTCGCGCCGGTGGCCATCGCCAAGGACGCCGAACTGAACGTCGTGCAGTACGAAGGCAAGCTGGTCGAGAGCGTGGGCCTCATCAAGATGGACTTTCTGGGGCTCAAGACACTGTCGATCATCAAGGATGCGCTCGAAAACATCGAATCCTCGACGGGTAAGAAAGTCGATATCGACGCCATCCCGTTGGACGATGCCGCCACATACGACCTCTACAGCCGGGGCGAGACGACGGGGCTGTTCCAGTTCGAGTCCCCCGGCATGAAAAAACACTTGCGCAACCTGAAGCCCAACCGTTTCGAGGACCTCATCGCGATGAACGCCCTGTACCGTCCGGGCCCGATGGAATACATCCCGAACTTCATCGCCCGCAAGCACGGGCTCGAACCGGTGACCTACGAGATCGCCGACATGGAGGAGTACCTCAAGGACACCTACGGCATCACGGTCTATCAGGAACAGGTCATGTTGCTGTCGCAGAAGCTGGCCGGGTTCACCGGCGGCGAGGCCGACACGCTGCGCAAGGCGATGGGTAAGAAAAAGCGCGACGTGCTGGACAAGATGAAGCCCAAGTTCATCGAAGGCGCCAAGAAGAACGGCCACGATCCCAAGATCTGCGAGAAGATATGGGGCGACTGGGAGGCGTTCGCCTCGTATGCGTTCAACAAGTCGCACTCGACCTGCTATGCCTACGTCTCCTACCAGACCGCCTATCTCAAGGCCCACTATCCGGCCGAGTTCATGGCCGCCCTGTTGAGCCGCAACCTGTCGGACATCAAGAAGATCAGCTTCTTCATGGACGAGTGCAAGCGCATGGGGCTTTCCGTGCTGGGACCCGACGTGAACCACAGTAAGACGCGGTTTTCGGTCGACGAGGGCGGCAACGTCCGCTTCGGGCTGGCCGCCATCAAGGGGGTGGGCGAGGCCGCCGTGCAGAACATCATCGACGTGCGTGCCGAAGGCGGGAAGTTTACATCCGTCTACGACTTCGTCGAACGGGTCAACCTTCAGGCCGTCAATAAGAAAACGCTCGAAAATCTGGTCATCGGCGGCGCGTTCGACGCCATCAGCGACCTGCCGCGCAGCGCCTATTTGGCCAAGGACGACCGGGACGGAACGATGCTCGACGCGCTGATCCGCTACGGCAACCGCATGCAGAGCGAAAAGAACAACGTCCAGCAAAGCCTTTTCGGCGGCGAGGCGGCCGAATCCGCCGTCCGCAAGCCGGAGCCTCCCGCCTACACGCCGTGGTCGAAGCTCGAAACGCTCAACCGCGAACGGGACGTGATCGGGATCTACCTGTCGTCCCATCCGCTCGATGATTTTTCGTTGATTATCAAGCATTACTGCAACTGCTCGCTGGGCGATCTGGCCGACCTGTCGTCGATGAACGGCCGCGATTTCGTCGCCGCGGGCATGGTGACGGCCGTCATGCACCTGACCACCAAGACCGGAAAGCCTTACGGGCGCTTTACGATCGAAGACTACAACGGCTCGCACGAGTTCGTGCTCTTCTCGAAAGACTACGAGAATTTCCGGCGGTTCCTTTTCGAGGGCTATTACCTGCTCATCAAGGGCAAAGTCGCACCGCGGATCTATAACCCGAACGAGCTCGAAACGCGCATCAATTCGATCATGATGCTTTCCGAAGCACAGGAGACGCTGATGAAAGAGGTGACCGTTTCCGTGCCGGTCGGCGACCTGACCGAAGAGCTCGTCGACAAGCTCTCCTTCACGGCGCGCGAGAACAAGGGCAAGGTCGTGCTGCGCGTCAAGGTCTACGACCCGGCGACGGACGTGGCCGTGAGCCTCTACTCCAAGACGGTCAAGGTGGGCCTGACCGGCGATCTGGTGCGTTTCTTCGACGATTATTCGCTGCGCTATACGTTGATGTAACGGCCCGCCCGCGTCGCTGTGCCGAACGGCTTCCGGACGCCCCGCTTGCCGGAATGCCGTTCCGACGCCGAAGGACGAATGCCGCGGATCCGCGTCCGGAAGTCCGGGACCCGAACGCGACGACGTGTTTCGGCGGACCGTCGGTCCGGTCAGGGAGGGCGCGACCGGAGCTTTCGCCGGCGGCGGAGCGGATTCTGAAACACGATCTCCGGTGTCGCGCCCGCAGGGAATCGTCGCGTGCGATGTCCGTATAAAAGGAATTCGCCGTTGTCGCCCCGAACAGAGTATAACAGTATGATGTCCCGCATCGAACAGGAACGGAAGACGGCCGAGCGGATGATCCGCCTCTGGTGCCGGAACAAGGAGGGCAACCGGGAACTTTGCCCGGAGTGCGCCGCGTTGGCGGAGTATGCCCGGCAGCGTCTTTCGCGTTGTCCTTTCGGCGAACATAAGCCCACCTGCCGCCGGTGTACCGTCCATTGCTACAAACCCGATATGAGGGAGCGCATGCGCCGGGTGATGCGCTATGCCGGTCCCCGGATGCTGTTTCGCTATCCGGTCTCCGCGCTCGTCCATATGTGGCGGGAGCTGCGGAAAAACGGATGAGCCGGCGGCAGCCCGGTCCGGAGCGTCTTTCGAACCGGCGCGGGGATGCGGGCGGTCGCGGAGACGGGAAAGGTGAAATCGGGTTTCTTCGGTTCCGCTTTTTGGTTATCTTTGCCTTCTCGAACGAAACTTTAAAAACATACGACTATGGCACTCGCTGTAACGAACGACAACCTCAAGGACCTGATGGAATCGGGTCAGCCTTTAGTAATCGACTTTTGGGCCGAATGGTGCGGTCCCTGCCGGACGATCGCCCCGATCGTCGACGGACTGGCCGCGCGGTATGAAGGCCGCGTGACCGTCGGCAAATGCGACGTGGATGAGAACAACGCAGTGGCTACGCAGTTCGGCATCCGCAACATCCCCACGATTCTCTTCATCAAGGGTGGACAGGTCGTCGACCGTCAGGTCGGCGTATGTCCCGAAAGCGTGCTGGAGGAGAAGATCGCCGCATTGCTTTAATCGCACCGCGGGCTTCGTCCGGTCCGGACGGTCCGACGCTGAGAAAATCGGCCGCACTCCGCAGAGTGCGGCCGTTCGCGTTCGATCCGTTTCCGGAGGGCTCGTGTCTCGGAACGGCGATCGCCGTTTCGTGGCGGCCGTAGCGGCATTTCGTCGCTGCCGTTCCGGTTAGGAAGACTCCCGGCCGGCCGAAACGCCGCAGCGTTCGTTTCGCCGGGCGGTGTCCTGCCCGCGATGGGAACGGCTGCCTCCTGTGGGCGTTCCGAACCTGCGGTACGGTATCGGATCGTTTCGACGGGAAGAAAAAGGGCGGTCGGCTGCCGGGCGGAAGACCGTGCGGGATTTTCGGCCGACGGCACCGGAACGGCACCGGAACGACGCCGAGGCGGTGCTGTTTCCGTGTGCGCCTGTTCTCCGGAGACGGACGGGGAAGTTGCGGAACGGGGCGGTTCGGGAGAGGGCGGACGATGCGTGTGCGGCCTTGTCCGGATTTTTGCGGGGCGTGTCGTCTCGGCATGCTCCGTACCGGTTGCGGAAACGGTCCGGGGGAAAGATGCGTCGCAAAAAGGAATGTCCTTGAAAGGATAAGAGGGTCGTAATCATATAAGGGGCGGTTTGTGTCCGCTCCGGAGATAAAGAAGCGGTCCTGCCGCGTGAAAAAGCATCGTGCGGAGGGGTGTCGCGGTCCGGAATCATCCCTGCGGTCTTTTCGAACTTTATTTTCACGGTTTTATGTTTCTTGTTTTTCGGCAACGGACAGCGTATCGGTTGGAATGATCCGGAGTTGCGGAGGCATGTGCAAAGTCTCGTTTTTTCTGAAAAGACGGATCGGGCAAGACGGTAAAGCTCCCGTTGTGGGCGTCTGAGATTCGCGTATTCCCCTCGGTCCGGGACGCTGCGGGTGTTCTGTCCGGCGACCGTGCTACGCGGCCGTATCCCGGACATCGCTCCGGGCCTGCGGTGACATGCGCCGGAGACGAAATGTGGGCGAAGTCCCGATTATTCGCTATCTTTACCCGGTAGAAAAGAACGGGAATATGAGAAAGCTGTTGATTCTGTTGTGCGTGCTGTGCGTGCGGCCGGGACAGGCGGCCGGGCCGCAATACGACGATTTTTTCACCGAAGAGGGTTTGCGGATCGATTTCGCGCTGTGCGGGAACGAACGCGAGCAGTCTGCTGCGCTGCAACGCCTGCGGTGGGAACCCCGGTGGGCCGGGCCGCGGAAGAACCTGATCGACACGTCCGGTTACGGCAGCTATTACGTCAATCTGTACGACATGGCCTCCGGCACGCCGATCTATTCGCGCGGGTTCTGTACGCTGTTCGACGAGTGGCGGACCACCGACCGGGCGCGATTCGAAACGCAGGCGTGGGACAATGCCGTCGTCGTGCCGTTCCCCCGGCGAAAGGTCGTTTTCGAGCTGACGGCGCGCGACCGTGCCACGATGCGGTTTGTGCCGTTGCTCACGCTGATCGTCGATCCCGATGATCCGGCCGTGGACCGCAGTCCGCTGCCGCGGTACGAGACGGTCGATATTCTTGTGAGCGGCCCTCCGTCCGAAAAGGTCGATCTGGTGTTTCTCGCCGAAGGCTATGCGGCCACCGACCGCGAACGGTTTCTCGCCGATGTGCGGCGGTTCGCCGACCGGCTTTTCGAAACGGAGCCCTATGCCCGGCACAAGGACGATTTCAACATCCGCGCCGTCGTGCTGCCTTCGGCCGATTCGGGCGCCGACGAATCGGGCAGAGGCATCTGGAAAAACACGGCCCTCCATTCGGGTTTCTATACGTTCGGCATCGACCGCTATCTGACCACGTCCGACATGCGGGCCGTCCGCGATGCGGTTTGGAACGTGCCGAACGACGCGCTGTTCATCCTCGTCGACACCGATATATACGGCGGAGGCGGGTTCTACAATTTCTACGCGATCGGTTCGGCGGGCCATCCGCATACGATCCGCGTTTTCGTCCACGAGCTGGGGCACAGTCTGGCCGGACTGGCCGACGAATACTTCGCTTCGGAGGTCGCTTATAACGATTTCTACGACCTGCGGTTCGAACCGTGGGAACCCAATATCACGACGCTGGTCGATTTCGGCCGCAAATGGGCCGATATGTTGCCGTCCGACGTAGCGGTTCCGACGCCGGTGGATGCCCGCGAGCCGTTGCGGCTGGGTGTTTACGAGGGCGGGGGATATTCCGCGAAGGGAATCTACCGTCCGGCCGACGCATGCTGCATGCGCAGCGGCGACCGCTTCTGCCCGGTATGTTGCCGTGCCATCGAAAGGGCCATCGATTTTCTGTGCGACCGGTAGCGGAACGTTCCGCGGCATGCGGAAGCTCACGTTTTTCGATATACGGTAGAAGGGGCAGCCGGACGGACAAAATTCGGCGGCGCTTCCCGAAGTCCTTTCCGGAGTGTTCCGGCCGGCATCTTCGTTGTTTCCGGAAGCAGTGGCGGCGGGTCCGGAAACGGATGGGCGGCGAAAGGGTGGGTTGCTTGGGGTGTGTCTCCGTGTGCGGATGCGGTCGTTCCGAAAATCGTTCGCGCTCGGACGAGCCGGCGGGTAGTAATGGGCTGAAAAACAGGGTCGGAACGAATCGCAGAAACGACGTTCCGGCAACGGGCTGTTTTCGGACGTTGTTTTCGTCGGGCCGTTGTCGTTCCGCGTTCGCCGTGCACGGAAACCTCGGTGTCTCTTGTTTCGGAAGATGCGTATCTTGTGGCTTCGCCTCGGTTGTTTTGCGATCCGGCGGCGGAAGTCTTTTTTTTGTTTTGCGGTGCGGTTCCGGCCGGAGGCCGGATTCGGCATGCGGCGTCGGCGATGCGCTCGACGGCCGGGGACGAGTGTATCGGAAAAGAGACGGAGCCGCGGCCGGTCTCCGGTTCCCGAACGAGTGCCGACGGTGCACCCGGTCGACGGCGTGCAGCCCGGACGAAGTTCGAAGCGTGCGTCGTCCTGTGGGGAATGGAAGGTGTCGGGGGAGAGAGGGAGACGATAAGGCAAGGCCCGTGAACGTTCGAAAAAGAGGGAGCGGAGAGAGGCTGCGGAATGGCGGGTTGCGGGCTATGCTTCGAGGAGATACTCGCCCGCATGTTCGGATGGAGGATTTCTTAGAGTTTCGAGGAGTGTTCGAATGACTGGATATACGGATCCGTTCTCTCTTGATTTTATATATGTTCGTACCGGCCGGCTTCGAAGCGTGTCCGAACCGGCGGGCGACCGTCGCAAGGGGGCGAAGCGAAAAGTCGGTGTGAATACGGTGTCTTTCCGATGCGAGGCTGCGCATCGTCGGAGTGCGGGCTATTCCGTTTTCTTTTGTCGGATGCGGAACGTGCCGGAACGGTCGGCGGAAATGCCGCGTAGTGCGCTTTTGCGATAAGGAACCGCCACCTTCCCGCGAGGAGACGGCCGGTTCATCGGCCGGGCCTCCTGCCTGCGAGGCTTCGGGCGGCCGTAGCCGGAGGGCTGTGGTGGGGGAACTTAGAAGCGGCGATGACTCTCGGTCCGGTGAAATCTGCCGGTCGTTTCCGTACCGGATTGCATCGGGAAATATCGAAAGCCGGCGGGAGCGACCGTTACGCTCTGTCGGGCCGGATGCTCGGAAAAGGCACAAATGCTTCCGTCCGGTTCGCGGATTCCGGACAGGAGCGGACTCCCGGCGATGCGCATGTTTTTTCGGACAGAACCGCCGTGTCCGATTATTCCGCCGCGTCCGGTATCTTCCTTTCGCGGAGCCAGCGGGCGAGCGAGGCGGTCAGCTCGTCGCGATGGACGAACGATTCGTCCCATCCCCATCCGTGGCCGCCGTGCGGGTAAATGTGCAGTTCGGCGGGAACGCCGTGCCGTTTCAGCGCTTCGTAATAGACGAGGCTGTTGCCCGGCAGGACATTGTCGTCGTCGTCGCTCAGGGCGATGAAGGTCGGGGGCGTGCGGGGAGATACCTGTTTCTCGCAGGAATAGGCCGTCGGGTCGGCGGGCGTGTCGTCGCCGAACAGGTTGCCCATTGTTTCCCGGTCGATAATTGCTTCGTCCCGCGATATGGCGGCGTAGCAGAGTATCGTGAAGTCGGGGCGCGAGGCTTCGTCGGGATAGAGCGTCGAGGCGGCCGCAGCCAGATGGCCGCCAGCCGAAAAGCCCATGATACCCACGTTCGTCGGATCGACGTGCCACTTCTCGGCCTGTTCCCTTACCATGCGCAATGCGGTGCCTGCGTCCTTGACCGGGATGTCGGGGTGTCCGTTGGGCATGCGGTAACGCAGGACGAGGGCCGTGATTCCCTGTGCGTTGAGCCATCGGGCCACGCGCGTTCCTTCGTGATCGAAGCAGACGGCGGCATAGCCTCCGCCCGGACATACGACGACGGCCTGTCCGGTCGCCTTGTCGGCCGGGGCGGCGAACAGCAGACAATCCGCCTCGGAGGCCATGAATACGACGTCCTGCGTCCTGCGCACGCCTTCGGCGGGCAGTCCGTTGCTTTCCGCCGCGCCGAAAGGATAGAGCGGAATCGAGTCGGGCGCGGACGATTGTGCGCGGATGGCTGTTGTCGGGACGCATAGCAGGCCTATCGTCGCCAAGGCGATACGAAGCAGCGTATTTTTCATCTTCACGGGAGTGTTTTTCGTTCGTCGGTTCGGGTGGGTGCACGAAAGCTCCGCTGTCCGTGCGGCGGACGGCTCGGCCGGGCGTCTATCGGGTCCGGTCCTGCTTGCGGATCTCGCCGAGCCATCGCTCCAAGGCGGAGGTCAGTTCGTCGTGGTATCGGAACGATTTTCTCCATCCCCAACCGTGGCCGCCCGAAGGGTAGACGTGCAGTTCGGCCGGGATGCCGAACCTCTTGAGCGCTGCGTAATAGGAGAGGCTGTTCGCCGGCGGAACGCCCTTGTCGTCGTCGCTCAGCGCGATGAATGCGCAGGGCGTGCGTTCGCCCACCTGCTTTTCGTTCGAATAGCGGTCCACCTGTTCGATGGAAGCCTCGCGGCCGATGAGGTTGTGCCGCGAACCGAGGTGCGTCGTCCGTTCGTCCAACGTGACGACCGGATAGATCAAGATCGAAAAGTCGGGCCGGTTGCTCTCGGACGTAAAGTGCGTCGAAGCCGTGGAGGCCAGATGGCCTCCAGCCGAAAAGCCCATGATGCCCACCTGTTCGGGATCGATGCGCCATTGCTGTGCGTTCGCTCGCACCGTTTCGATGGCCCTCTGGGCGTCTTTGAGCGGAATGTCGGGATGTCCGTTGGGCATGCGGTAGCGCAGTACGAAGGCGGCGACTCCCCGCTCGGCGAGCCATCGGGCCACGTCGATGCCTTCGTGGGCGTAGGCCACGCCTGCGTAACCGCCTCCCGGACAGATCACGACGGCCTGTCCGGTCGCTCGGTCCGCATCGGGCAGCACGAGCGCGTAATCGGCTTCGACGGCCCACGAAAGAAATTCCGGCGTGGTTTCCACTCCTTCGGAGGCGAGTCCGTTGCTTTCCTGCGCTCCGTCGGGATAGAGCGGTACGAATTCAGACGTCTGTCCGTAGGCCGCCGGGACGATGCCCGTCATTGCGGCCGCTATGAGGGATAGGATCTTTTTCATAACTTGCGTTTTTGGTCCCATAAAGATAGCGATTCGGTTTCGATTTCCAATTTTTACGACCCTTGTCATCCCCGATTTCGTCGGAAAACCGGTCCGGGCGGCGCGGACGGCGTCCTAAAATGGCACGGATCGGACTTTTTAAAATATTAATTATCGACAAATGTTGTTTGTTTTTAATTTGAGTCCTACTTTTATGCTCTGAATTTTTTTACGGATAATATCGTTATGAGGCATATTTTATTTCTTTGTACGGCGGCTTGGCTGGGGTGCGCCGGATTGTTTTCCTGTTCCCGTCATCACGACGCGTCGGCCGACAGGATCGAACGGGCCGAACGCATCATGGATTCGATGCCCGAAAAGGCGCTCGCTCTGCTGGACAGCATCGCCGAACCCGAACGGCTGCCGCGGGCCGATTACGCGCTCTACTGTCTGCTGGAGACCGAGGCCAAGGACAAGACCGGGCAGCCGTCCCGTTCCGAGGAACGGATCGCCGTGGCCTCCGAATATTTCGGGGCGCGCCGGGACTACGAGCGCGCCGTCCGGGCCTATTTTTACCACAGCCGGGTGCTCTCCGACCTATTGGACGACAAACGTCGGCTCACCATGCTGCTCCGGGCCGAGGAATACATGCCTTACAGCCCGGACGACAACCTCAAAGGCCTGATCTGTTACGACATCGGCGAAGTCTACAAAAGCCAGTATCTCGAAGACGAGGCGATTGCGTACTACGAGAAATCCATGCACCACTTCCGCAAGGCCGAAAAGGCGAAGAATGAGATGTATGCGCTTTACCAGATAGGATGGGCTCATATGACGAAAAAGGATTTCGACGAAGCCGTTACTTTTTTCGATCGGTGTCTTGACGGCAGCGAGAAATGCAATGACAAAGCCTTTGTCAGCATGATGTATTCTTCGTTGGGGTCGGCTTATTATTGGTTGGAGGATTATGAAGCGGCTAAAAGAAACATAATAAAGAGCTTTGCGATGGATTCTTTGAGAAATGATGTGAGTGGCCGATATAAAACATTGGGAGATATTTATTTGAAAAATATAGATTTGGATTCAGCGAGAGTTTGCTACGATAGAGCTTTATCGATAGCAGAACAATGTAAAGACTCTTTGAAAATCGTAGGATTAGTTTCTTCTATGTATATAATTGAAAGAAAGAAATGTAATTTTGAAACAGCGCTTATTTTACACGAAAAATACAATATGTTAACAAATGCTATACATGAAAAGAATATGTTTAGCTCAATAAAAAAGATCAAGCACATGTACAACAATGAAAAGTTGCAGGTGGAAAAGCAACAGCTCGCCATTCGCAACCGGAACCTGTGGTTGGTCGTTACCGTGCTGCTTTCGATCATGCTGGCCGTATGTACGGTCTATGCGATCCGGATGAGGGTCAAAGAACGTCGGATTGCGCAGCACGAGACCGAATTGCAGCGCACGACGATCCAGATGAACGAACAGCGGATGCGGCTCGACGAGCAAAAGATCAAGATGCAGCAGGTCGAGCTCGAAAACCAGCGCGTCCGCTTGGAAAAGCAGACCCTCGAAGCGAAAATGCGGGATATGGAATTGCGCAAGCAATCGGTTTGCGCCCTGTTGCTGGCGAGGGTGAAAACGGCGCAGAAGATCAATTCCATTCTCAAACTCTGGTCCGACCAACGGCCGAACAATATCTGTTTTACGAGGGCGGCCAAAAAGATGTTCGACGATTTTATCTTCAGCAAGGACAGTTGGAACGAGATCAGCGATATTTCCGGGTACGTGATCACCGACCGGTTTTACGAGAAACTGGCCGGAGAGAAGGAACTTTCTGCGGACGATATCCGACTCTGTTGCATGATCGTGGTCGGGTTGAAAACGGCCGAAATCAGTAAGATTCTCGATATTTTGCCCAATTCGGTTTCCCGCAAACGAAACCGTTTGAGGAAAAAACTCGAAGACGGGTCCGATCTGCCGCTCAAAAAGTTGCTCGAATCTTGGCTCTAACCGACCGAATCCTGTTGTCGTTCAATGATTTTTCGCTTCGATTATGCTTGTCCATATTTTTAAAACGGAAGACCTGCTTCCGACTCGGAATGCCCGGCCGGAGGTCGCTGCAAAGGGGCGGAAGAGCGGTTGAGAAAGTGTTGTCATAGCATCGAAACCTCGCCTTCGGATGGTTCGAAAAAGAAAATTCGGTATGTTTGTGACGGCGGAAAGGGAAACGTAACGTTCCGCCCGATCCGGAAAAACTCAAAACGATTCTAAAATCGGCAACGATTTTAAAAACTGCTAAACGATGAAAAAACTTGTTTTTGTAACCCTGCTGCTGACCGCTTTGTGCGGAGCATGGGTTTTGTCCGGAGGAATTCCCACTGTATTGAGTGAACCTACGTTTGATGAATTTGATGAAAAAGTAAATATCGGAGCAGGGGAAGATAATCCCGGCCGTCCGACATTGGATGCTCCTGTCCCTATTCCTACGGGAGCGCTGTTCGGGTGGCTCTACGAAAAGCCCCATACCGTTTCGTTCCGTTTTTCAAGAGCGGTGGGCGTCGTGAAAGTGTCCGTTCTGAACGATTTCAATCAGGTGATGATTTCGAAGGATTTCGATACCAATTCGTCCCTCGAAGGTTCGCTCGATGTGTCGCGTTTGGGAACGGTGCGCTACAAGATCAATTTCGTCGTCGAGGAGAACGGCAAGACGACGCTGTATTACGGTACGTTCAGAAACATCTGATACGAGATTTAGGGCGGTCCGGATAAGGCCGGGCCGAAAAGGAGGGCGCTTTGTAATGGGTGAGCGGGGTGCCCTCCTCCCCCTAAACTCACAAGACAATTATTTTATTTGACAAACGAGTCGATCGATTTTAGATAGTTTTGTGTTTAAAAGAGACGGCCGTACCGAATGCAATCGGTACGGCTGTTTCGATTGAACGGCTCGCGGTCGCTCGGACGGTGGCGGCGAATTCCGAAAATCCGGTGCGGCATCCGTCCTTTCGG
This sequence comes from uncultured Alistipes sp., assembly GCA_910583985.1. Lineage (GTDB taxonomy): Bacteria > Bacteroidota > Bacteroidia > Bacteroidales > Rikenellaceae > Alistipes_A. Next base: position 4,285 of record CAJTYA010000019.1, on the reverse strand, counting down.
GGGAGAGACCGTATTTTTGTTTTTCCCGAAGGCGGAAACGGCAGCTTTTTTGTCCGGACGCACGGGCGGCGGATGCCGGGCCATTGACGGAAAGAGGCGGATGCGTCGGATTCCGGCGAGAATCGAAATCCCAAAATTATTATATAAGTTGGTTATGAAAGAGCTGCGCAGCGGAGAGTTGTATGTTTTTACGGGAGGCGACGGAGACGAAGGTCCGATCTATGGCGTCGTGGACGAGGTGATGCCCGGTTCTGTCCGGCTCGACATTTCGGTGACGGAACGGAAAGTCGTTCGCGATACGGTGTTGCCGCCCGCTTACCGTTCGGCCCGTCTGCCTTCCGCTCAGGAGTGCGAAGGATTCTATCGGGCGATCGATTATTTGCAATGTCAGGAGAAACGGATCGCGAAATGTTTGCAGAACGAGCCCGGATGGTGCGGATGCGAGGTCCGGTTGAAGATGATTTCGCTCGTCGGCCGTCCGGAACTCGTCGAACAATAAAGGGGCCCTCAGACGCGTCGGGAATCGGAATGCGGTTTTGTTGCACCGCAGCGAGGACGAGGAAAGCTCCCGTACTCCATATTCCATAAAGTAGTCCTGACGAAAACCCGACGTGCCGGCAGACCCGTTTCCCGGCCCGAAGAAAGATTTTTGTGTGTCGGACGAGCGTTTTGCAGAAAATACGTTTATTTTTGTCTTGCGTTGGAGGGTGAATCCACCCGATAGGGCAGAAAAACGATATACGAAAGAGCCGATGAAAAAGAAACGGATGTTTGTAGGTATTCTGGCATTGACCTTGCTCGTTTCCTGCGTAGGAAACACCGGCAAGGACCGTCGTCCGGAACCGGAAAAAACACAAAAGGAAATGGGAACGAAACATTTGAACAAAGCGGACTTTCTTGTCAAGGTGGCCGATTTCGAGGCCTCGCCGCGGGAATGGAAATATCTGGGGGACAAACCCTGCATCGTCGATTTTTATGCGTCGTGGTGCGGCCCCTGCAAAATGATCGCACCGATTCTCGACGAATTGGCCGAGGAGTATGCCGGGCGGATCGATATTTACAAGGTCGATACCGAGCAGGAGCAGGAGTTGGCCGCTGCGTTCGGCATCCGTTCCATCCCCTCGCTGCTGTTTTGTCCCAAGGAGGGCAAGCCGCAGATGATTCAGGGTGCCATGGGACGGGAAGAATTCAAAAAGGCCATCGACGAGATTCTGTTGGGCTCGAACTGATCGGCTCCTCCACACCATCCGTCCTGTCGCGGATTTTTCTTCGAAACGTTTTTCCGTACGGGTTTTGCCCGGTAGCGGCATCCGGCTCGGTAAGCGATCCGGGAGAATGCGGAAAGACGGCGGGGGCCTTGCGGGCGTTTCCCGCCGAAATGAAAAAGGCTTCATGCTTCCTTATAGCATCCTTTGCCGGGGAGCTTTGAACGTCGGAAACCGGAGTTCGCTCGATTCCGGTCGCTTACGCAAGATGCTTTCCGCATATCTTTTGACATATTTGTCGCCGAGGTCTTCGAACGGGGAGTCCGAGGCGACTTTTCTTTTTGCTCCGTCATGATAAGATGACCATACCTTTGGGCGACAGGGGGTCTCGTCGGTCCCGTTTCGGAGGCCGTTCCCCCGGCCGGTCGATAAGGTTCCGGGCCGCTGCGGCATATTCGGCGGTAGGGCTTGCGGGAAAAAGAGGCCCGAAGCGTCAAAGGGCGATGCTTTTATGCAGAAGCGGTTTTTCGCTCGTGTAGAATCATATTCGTCGGGAAGAGCAGCGGTGTCGGGCGAAACCGGACCGCTTTGGTACCGGTTCTTCCGATCCGATGTCCATCGTCTATGTTCGTCCGGAAGCACAGCGATGTCCGGTGAAGCCCGAATCGCGGCGAACGAGCCGGTTTTTCGAGTATATGGAAAGGGTATGCGCGTATGGGCCGGTTCGCGGGAGCCGTCTTTTTTTCGATTTTCCGCCGGCGTCGCGGCCGTGGCTTCCGACCGCCGATGCGTGCCGTCCCGCACGTGTGCGCATCGAGAACTCCTTTCCCCTGCGTTTTTTCGAGGCAAGGGGCGTGGGGGGCCCGGTGCCGGCCGGGTGTTCGTTTCGTTTTCGTCCGACGAAATTTTTTTGCATTTTTTCCTCACGGTTTTCCCTCTGGTTCACAATATTCGTTACTTTGAGGTAACTATTTGAATTTCAAGTGTCTTATTGTTTCTGAAAAAGGACGTTTCTATTTTTGCGTATCGGCCGCTTCGGGGCGGTCGGAAAAGTTTTCGTTTCATTTAAATTTTCGAACGTTATGGCAAAACGCGCAGCCGTGCTGGCCGTCGATCCGGTGAACGGCATGGGACTTTTTGAGTATTTGGAGACTTTTTACGAGAACGGCATCGGGTATGAAGTATTCGCCGTTTCGGACACGACCGACATCCGCACGAATTCCGGGGTTCGTCTTCGGGCGGACGATACGGTCGGGAACCTTCGGGGACGGAGCGACGATTTCGACGCGCTGGTGTTCGCATGCGGCGATGCTGTGCCTCTCTTCGCGCAGCATGCCTCCGAGCCGCACAACGTCGCGCTGTTGGACGTGATTCGCGAATTTGCGGCGAAAGACAAACTGCTCGTCGGACATTGCGCTGCAGCGATGATCTTCAGCCTTGCGGGCGTCTGTGACGGTCGCAGGGTGTCTGTCCATCCGCTGGCCGCTCCGGCCGTGGCGCAGGCCGTTGTTACGGACGAAGCATGGACGGCCGACGGCAACTTCTTCACGGCCCGGAACGAACATGCGGTCGAGGCTTTGCTGCCCGCTGTTCTGAATGCTTTGAAATAGGAGCGTCGGTTTCCGAAACCGGATTCCCGGTCTCTTTCGTGAGGAAAGGGACCGGGTTTTTGCGTTGCCGGCCGAGGTTTTCGACCGTTCCCTTTTCCGGGACGTCGTTTGCGGAAGGGGAGCGAGAGTTCGTGACGCGGGGGCGCATACGCGGACGCGGGTTTCCGGACGCCGCCGTCAGTGCGAAAGGGGAGAGGTTGCCGTGCCGGTCCCGTGAGTTGTCTTTTGCGTATGTCGCCTCCGGAAGCCCGATCCGGTGAGCGGGTGTCCGACGGAGCGAAACCCTCCCGCGTTTTTTCCGTCCCGATCTTTCGAACTTCGGATGCGAACGTGTTCCGAAAAGGCGCGAGAGCCGTGCTACGGAGTCCGAAGGTATCTTTCGCCGCGACGACAGACATGACGCTTTCCGGTGCGGAGGAATGTCGGCGGCGGACGGGGTCCCTTGTGAAAACCGAGGCAATCGCCTCTGTTTCCGCAGCGATCCCTCTGCCGGGAGAAACTCTTTCCGTTATCGCGAAAAAACGGCCGTCGCGTCACGAATCGACGAAAAATGTTTGGCCGTTAGGCGAATAATTACGATATTCGCACTACAAAATCCGTCTCAGGGGGACGTCCGTGCCCGAAAAGGTGCGGGATTTATATGTGGATGTATTATAATTGATTGAATATCATTGCTTTATTTGATATTCAGTGTCCCCAAGGAATATCAATCTGACAAATAATCGTTCTCCGCTCGCCCCTTTTGCCCGTTTTCTATGACGAGTAGTTTTCCGCCGAATATCGCCTGGTACGTCTTGCGTGTGACCTATCAGCGGGAGTTGTTCGTCAAGGAGAGTCTCGACCGGATGAACATCGAGAATTTCATCCCCGTCCGAACGGTGCGCCGTCGCAATGCCCAGGGACGGTTCTGTCGTGTCCGGGAAGTCGCGGTCCATAACTATGTGTTCGTCCGTGCGACCCGTCCGGTCATCGACGATCTCAAGATGCACCGCCTTCCGATGCTGCGTTATGTCATGTGCCGCGAAGACGGCCGGGTGCAAATCCTGACGGTCCCGGAACAACAGATGAACCATTTTATCGCCGTGGCGGGGAGTGCCGACGAACAGGTGCTTTTTCTCGCGCCCGAAGAGGTCGATCTGTCGGAGGGCGATCCCGTCCGCATTACGGGCGGAGTGTTCGAAGGGGTTGAGGGGGTGTTCATGCGCGTGAAAAACGCTCGTCAGAGGCGGGTCGTGGTGAAGATCGACGGCGTTTCGGCCGTCGCTACGGCCACCGTCCCGTCCGCATTCGTCGAAAGAATTTAGTTTTTCGTACTGTCGCCTCTCGGTGTCCGTGTGTTCTCTCGCAGGGCCCTGTGCGACCGGACGAAGGTTTCGTCGTGTCTTCATCGAAGACCGTTTACTTATTCGTTTTTATATGAAAGGGATTGTATTGGCTGGGGGATCGGGTACCCGTTTGTACCCGATCACA
>CAJTYA010000018.1:22843-55554 GCA_910583985.1 uncultured Alistipes sp. | reverse complement strand
ATTCGGCCCTGCCGCAAACCGTTGCGGCAGGGCCGAATCCGTTTTCGGGGCTGTCGGTTTTCCTCGTTTTCTCCGTCTCCTGCCTTCCCGTTTCCCTCTCTCCGTCCTGTCTCTTGTGTCTTTTCCGCCTTTTTCCTTTCGCCTGTCGCTCCCTCTCCTCTGTTCTCATTGTGTCCGGTTCCCGTCGGCGAGGGAGAAAAAAACGCCGCGGCGAAAGACCGGGCGGAGGCATCTGCGTTGCATGCGCACGCACCGGTCCCGTCCTTTTTGGGTCGTTTCCCTCGGATCGGCGGACAGTTTGGGCGAGGGGGTGTGCGTTTTTGTCGTCCGCGTCTGTTGCATGGCCGTTTTCGGGGGGGGAAGGAAAATCGGTGGACCGGGAGGCCGACGAGGGCTTGCTGTGCATCCGGACGTACCGGCCCGCTCCGTTTTGGGTCGCTTCCCTCGGATCGTCGGACAGTTTGGGCGAGGGGGTGAGTGCGTTTTTGTCGTCCACGTCTGTTGCATGGCCGTTTTCGGGGGGAGGAGAAGCGGTGGACCGGGAAACCGACGGAGTATCTGCGGTGTATCCGGTGGCATCGGTTTCCCGGTTCGTGTTTTTCCGACCTCCGATCGGCTCGCTTGGAGAGCGTGCGGAGGCGACCGGTGCGTAGCGCCCCGACGGTTCGGTCGGGTGTGGTCCCGTACCGGGCAAGGTCGTCGGATGCAATGGCCGTCGGTCGGGCGATGCTGCGGATCGGACCCGTTGTGCCGGTATTCCGCTTTCGTCGGCATTCCGTCGGAAGTTCCCCGACAGGAGGTCGGAGAGAGCGTGTTCGGACCGACCGGCAGTCGGAATACGATCCCTTGCCGGAGTTCCGGCCGGACCGAGGGCGTTCCGTTCGCCGGAGCGCGGAAACACAAAAGGCGCCGGAGATCGTCCGACGCCTTTTTTCTTGTCCGAGAGGCCGCTTTTACTTGTTGGCGGCTTTCTTATCGTAGTGTTTCTGATAGCGGCTCATAAACTTATCGACGCGTCCTGCGGTGTCTACCAACTTCATCTTACCGGTGTAGAACGGGTGAGACGTGTTGGAAATTTCCATCTTATACACGGGATAGGTTTCGCCGTTCACTTCGATGGTTTCTTTTGTCTGAACGGCGGACCTGCACAAAAACACATGATCATTCGACATATCCTTGAATGCCACTAAACGATAGTTCTCAGGATGAATACCTTTTTTCATGGTTTTGTTTGTTTTTAATAATGACTTCGAATTTCGGCGAGTCCCCTCGCACGGACCGCAAAGGTAATCAATCTCTGCGGTTTTCCAAAATAATTACGCTCCGTTCGAAAGTTTTATGCAGGGAAGCGGTTTTTCGTTTTGCCGGACCCCGCGAAAACCGTTGCGCTCCGGGAGAAAGGACATACGGTCTGTCTCCTCCCGAACCGCCGCTTTTCCTCCTTGCTGCCGGGAACGGGGTTCGGCCGAGGCTCGCCGCTCCGTCGGCGGGAGCGAAGGGCGGACCCGTCCGGTGCGACATGTCGAGGACGATGCGTCGCCGAGGCCCGGAACGATTCTCTGTCGGAGAGAACGGCAACGGGACGATGCATTTCCGCGGAGGCCGGGCGTATCGTTTCGAGCATCTTTGTTTCGCCACGATCCGGTTGCTTGTGCCCGCGAGGCGGCTGCGGAAAGTGAACGGCCGGACGCCGCACCCGAAACCACGGTTCGTCCGCCGTTCCGGCGGAAAACGACGGTCGCCGAACGCCGGGACGATACCTGTTCGGTGGCCTGCTCTTTTTTCGGTGCGGCATGTCGTGCGCTGCGCCTGTTGCGGCCTTCCCCTCGTTCCGCCCGGAACCGAAAAAAGGAAGCCCTTGCCTGTCCGCGTCGCCTCGATATATGCGCAGCACCCGCGCCGAAATCCGGCACGGGTGCTGCGCAGGGGCGGAACCACGCGTCGGTTCCGGATTATTTGTGGCTGATGACCAGTACTTTGGAGTATTCCCAGAATTTGCCCTTGTCCTTGATGGCCAGTGCGGTCACTTCCCCCTTGTCGTTGGTGACGAACTCGAACGAGCCGGTCGGATGCGAGCTGACCAACTGTACCTGCGAGGCTTTGACCGGGTCGATCTTCACTTCGTCGAAGTTTCGGATGTCGATCTGCGTAAAGCTTTCCAGACTGCGGTTTTCGTTGATCTTGAGCGTCCGGCCGATGAACCCGCTCTTGTAGACGATCTCCTTGGCGAGCAGTTCCTTTTCCGGACCGACGATGTAATAGCCCGAATTGAGGATGTCGTTCTGCATTTTCACCTCCCCTTCGAGCGTGGCCTTCTCCTCGTTGAGTCCCGTGACCTGTGTGTTGAGGTCCGTCACCTTTTCGTTGAGCTCGGCCATCTGCGAATTCGCCCGGTCGAGGTTCTTGCGGAGTACTTCGATCTCCTGATTTTTCGATTCGATCTGGCTGTTGAGCTGGGCGATCATTTTTTCGAGACCGGCGATCTTCACGTTCGCTTTTTTCAATTGCTGGGCCGACTGTTCGAGCCGTCCGATCGTCTGTTTGTTTTCCTTGAGCAACCGGTCGATGGCTTGGATGTCCTCGTTGATTTTGGCGGAGGCCTGCTTGGGCAGTTCGCCTTGGGCCATGTCGGCGGCGATGACGTTTTCCCGCCGCTTGATCGCGTCGAGATTTTCGGCGATGACGTTCATCGACGCGAAAATCCCGTCGATGACGGAATCCTTCTGGGCGACGACGGCGGCCAGCGAATCCTTTTCCTCGGTCAGTCTTCCCGTGTCGTTCCGCTGTACGCAGGAGGAGAGCGAAACGAGCAGGAGCATCGACAGCAGGCACAAAAAGTCTCTCATAACGGTAAAAATTTAAATTCTGCGATTCGTCCCCATCCCTGTCGGTGCGGTCGGGGGAACGGGGCGTTTAGAAGGCGACTTTCACGCCCAGCCCGAAGTCCGTGGCATGGAATTTCGCGTGCTGAATCAGGTTCAGGTTCGGCTTGTAGTCCAAAGAGAATGCCAAAGGCAGCGAGGCGATCTTGTATTCGAGCCCGATGATGCCGTTGATCCCGAAGGTAAATTCTCCGTCGTGGCGTCCCCACGAGCCGATGTTGGCGCCCGCACCGTAATAGAAGTTGAAGCCCTGCGTGATGACGGGTATGTTGCGTTCGTACAGGGCGTAGATGTTGAAACCTTTGGCGAAGTCGATGAGTCCTTCGATCGAGTTGGCCGGATCGAAATTGTATTTGACCGTGATGCCTGAGGCCGTGACGCCGCCGCGGACGCCGACCGCCCAGTTGTAGTTCTGTGCTCGGAGAGCCGTGTGGGCGGACAACAGCAACGCGGAGGCCACAAGAAACGTTCTGAATTTTTTCATAATCGGTTTTCGGTTTGTTGTTGTGCGATAATTCGTTCGATACAAATTTAAAATAAATTATCCGATTCCCGTCAAAAACCGTACAATATCGTGCGCGGGCGGAACGGCCTCTGCCGCCGGTCGGTGCGGGATGCTGCGTTCTGCCGGGCCGACCGGCGCGGAAGGCAGCCGAAAGGCGGTCCGAACCGTTCCGCAGACGGCTTCGTCGTCGTATGCGGTTTTCCTGCCGCGGTTTCGGAACGTTTGCGTTGTGTTATGCTTCGGGATGTCGGTGCTTCGGCTTCCGGTTGTCGGAGAGTAATCCGGTCAGGATTCGTCCTCGATAGTCTCTTCCCGGTACATCTCTTCCATCAGACCGTCGATTTCGCGGCGTTCGCGTTTCGTGGGGCGGCCGGTTCCCCGGTCCCGCTGGACGAAAATCGTTTGCCGGGGCATGTTCAGCTTGTCGAGCTCTTCTTGCGACGTGATGTTCTCGGCGTACTCCGGAACGTTTTTGGCCGGCTGGCGCGACGATACGAGGCTGAGGACCCGGTACGTGTAGGTGACCGGCATTTTCTTTACCGTCACCGTGTCGCCCGGCTTGAGCTCCCGCGACGGTTTCGAGTAGGCGCCGTTGACCAGCACCTTGTTGTTGCGGCATCCGTCGGCGGCGTCGCTGCGCGTCTTGTAGATGCGCACGGCCCAGAGCCATTTGTCGAGTCTTACGGAGAAATCGCTCATGCGTGCGGGATTATTTGCGGTTGAATGCGTTCATCGTTCGGGCCAGCCCCGCCGTGCCGAACGACAGGACGGCGTCCGAGGCCGCCTCCAGCCGTTCCGGAAGCGCTTCGCTTTCTTCCGGAGTCCATTCGCCGAGCACGTAGTCGATCTGGAATCCTTTCGGGAAGTCGCCGCCGATGCCGAAGCGCAGCCGGGCGTAGTCGGCGTTGCCGAGCGTCTCGGCGATGTTCTTGAGTCCGTTGTGCCCGCCGTCGCTTCCTTTGGCGCGGAGGCGGATCGTGCCGAACGGCAGCGCGATGTCGTCCACGACGACGAGCAGGTTCTCCTGCGGGATTTTCTCCTGCCGCAGCCAGTAGGCGACGGCCTTCCCGCTGAGATTCATGTAGGTGGATGGTTTGAGCAGCACGAACGTGCGTCCCTTGTGGCGGATTTCGGCTACCGATCCGTACCGGGACGACACGAAGGTCGCTCCCGCTTTTTCGGCCAGCGCATCCGCTACCTTGAAGCCTATGTTGTGTCGGGTGCGGGCGTATTCGGCTCCGATGTTACCCAGACCGGCGATGAGGTATTTCAATTTCGACGAAACGTATCAAGTGAAAATATCTTGCCGCATCCCCCGAAAGTTCCGCAGCAAGATATTTATGAAAAAGCGGTTTGTGGATTCCGCGGATTATTTTTTCGCAGCTTCGGCGGCAGCGGCGGCGCCACGGGCCGCACGGGTCATCTTCACGGCGCAGATGGCGGTGGTGGCCGGCGTCAGGATGGCGACGTTGTCGAACTGGAGGTCGCCTACGAAGATGCTCTTGCCCAATCCCAGCGAAGTGACGTCCACTTCGATCGAGTCGGGCAGGTTTTCCATCGTGGCGCTGATGCGGATTTTCCGTTTGCTCAGGATCAGCTTGCCGCCCTGTTTCACCCCTTCGGAGTTGCCGGTCAGTTTCACCGGTACGTCGATGGCGATGGGTTTGCCGGGGACGATGTGGTAGAAGTCCACGTGCAGGATCTGGTCGGTGACGGGATGGTACTGCACTTCGCGCATGACGCCCATTTCGGTCTTGCCTTCGATGTCGAATTCGACCAGATAGGACTGCGGGGTGTAGATCAGCGGTTTGAGCGAGCGGGCGTCCACCGAGAAGTGGACGGTCGTGCCGTTTCCGTAGATCACGCAGGGTACCTGACCCGTTTTGCGGATGGCTTTGGTTTCCTTTTTGCCGAAAGCGTCGCGTTTGACGCCGGCGATTTTGATCGTTTCCATAATCGTTGTTTTACGTTTGGTGTGTCATCCGGTGCTACTCAGTGGCGGGAACAATCCGACCCGGCCTCCCCATGGCACCTTCGGACGGCAAAGATAAGACGAAATACCGTGAAAATGAAAAATGCGATAAAATTTCGCCCGAAAATTTTGCATTCTCTCAATTTTGCTTACCTTTGCACCGCTTCCGCCTCCCAAGGAGCGTGGAAGAAGAGGTTCTTCGGACCGTCCGCCGGAACGAAATCCGCTCCGTTTTTTTGGAAGGTCGCAAAATTGTCCTATCTTTGCAACGAAGTTTTAGGTTCATTTTAGGTTAGTAGTTTTAGGTTGAGTAGAAGGATTGCCGCAGAATCGAGAGCATCGCTCTTCCGTTCTGTAGCTTCCTTTGAAATTAAAATGAATTTTTCTTCTTAGCAATATATAAAGCCCAGATGGTGAAATTGGTAGACACGCTACTTTGAGGGGGTAGTGTCGGTTTACGACGTGCAAGTTCGAGTCTTGTTCTGGGCACGTTGAAGTAACTTTCGGAGGGCGAAGGTGCTGCAATTAGGATTGCCCAGGTGGCGAAATGGTAGACGCGCTAGTTTCAGGTACTAGTGTCAGTGATGATGTGAAGGTTCGAGTCCTTTCCTGGGCACCAAAACCCCGTCAGACGAAAGTCTGGCGGGGTTTCGCTTTTTTCGTGTCCGCACCGTGTCCGCATTGGGAGAAAAATGGTTGAACCGAGTTCGAGACTTGTGGTAAAACCAACGAGTCCCGATTTTCTTGGAGTTCGTTTGGCGTTTGCTTTTATTGTCGGCATATTCTGAATGATGGCTCTTTGTAATAATTTTCCATTGACTTTTTAATATCATCCATCCCCCCCCCCTCCGTGTGTAGAACATCTGTTTTTGTACCGTAATTATTTTGATCGTCCTTAATTATTAATGTTTTGTGAATTCGACCGCTTCAAAAAATCGTGTCGATTCGGTATAAGGGATTACAGAGTGTGCTACCGTATTGATTCCCGATTGGGTATTTGAATTTTTCGGAGAGACGATTGCGATTTTGCGATCTTTTAATGTTTGTCGCTGCGATTGTGTTTTTTTGTATTATTTTGCCGTGGCAATTTATATCGGATTGAATCTGACTTAAAAGCAGACGAAGATGATCGATCCTCGCGAAAATATGATTGTAATCGACGGTCGGATAAAGACGGGGCAGGTGGCTCGTTGTACCGTCGGGCATCGCGGGGACAGATACGATATAGTTTTTACGAGTAATCCTTCCAAAATATATTCGTACAGTTGCGATAGGGTGGTATGGCTGACCGATCCGGTGTCGTTCGACCCGCAGCATTGCCGTGTCTTTCGCAATGGCCGGCCCTTAGGATCGTTGGTTTTTATCGCAGCATTTCAGCGGAGAGGTCGGAAGTTTTGGTATGTCGAGTTTCAGAACGGGACACAGGCCGGTTATCCCGGATCCGAAATCAAGGTCGTTAGATCATGTCTGACGGGTAGGCGGACGAAAAGCGTTTTCGAATATTTGCGCAGCGTAGCCGCTATCAGTCCGCTGAAGTTTGAGGATGACGGAACCCCGCTGTTGTTGCGCCAGTATCAGAACATAGATTTTGTCGGTGACGATCGTGCTGCCGCACCCTACCTCGATCCTGAAGAATTTCGATTGAAAAGGTTTATCGCTCCGCCGTTGATTTATCCGTTCGGGTGCAATGCGAGCCAGCAAAGGGCTGTTCGGGTGGCTTTTGAAAATCAAATAAGCGTCATCCAAGGCCCTCCCGGAACGGGCAAGACACAGACGATTCTCAATATTGTAGCCAATGTTGTCCGACAAGGTAAAACGGTGATGGTCGTATCGAACAACAACTCCGCCATTGTCAATGTGGCCGAGAAGATGGAGCGATACGGAATGGGGTTTATCACGGCTTTATTGGGCAGTCGCGTAAATAAGGAAGCTTTTATTTCCGTCCAAGAGACCGATAAAGCGATTCCCTCCGATATCGACCGATGGCATTCCGTCGGAGCCGACCATTCCGACTATATAAAATCGATTGATGGACAGGCTGCTGCTTTGGCCGATGTCTTTGCCAAGCAGGAAAGGCTGGCCCTTGTTCGTCAAGAGTTGGATGCGTTGAAGGTAGAGAGGACCCATTTCGAGCAGGAGATCGAATGCAACGGACAAATCGAGTTGCGCAAGCCGTTGTCGTCGGCACGGTTGATGGCTCTATGGAACGAGTTGCAGGCGGCAGCCGAGAGCTTGCGCTATTCGGGAATCTTTGCTGGGCTCGTGAATGCCATCAGGGATTATCGTTTGGGGCGCAAATTGCATAAAACATTCGAAGGCATTCCAGACAAATTTTCTCGACAAAACATCGTCGACCTTATTCCCGTTGTGCAATACCGGTTCTATGCGGTCCGGCAAAGCGAACTGACGGCCGAAATCGAGTCGTTGGATGATGTTCTTGCGACTTGTGATGCCGCATCCATGATGAAACGCCTCCGAAACGATTCGTTGTGTTGTTTGCGAAACGCACTTTATCATAAATACGGAGAAGATCACGAACGACCTGTGTTCCGTCGCTTTACAGAGGGATTCATCGAAGAGTTTCCCGTAATTTTCAGTACTACGTTTTCTTCGCGCACGAACTTCCATAAAGATACGGTGTTCGACTATGTCATTATGGATGAAGCCTCGCAGATTTCGGCCGAAACGGGCGTATTGGCCTTGATGTGCGCTCGGAATGCGGTGATTGTCGGCGATTCGATGCAGTTGCCCAATGTCGTTACCGAAGAGGACAGGCTGCGCTTACGGGCCATTGCGATGAACAGCGGTATCGACGAAAGGTACGATTGTGCCCGAAACAGCTTTTTGCAATCCGTGATCCGCGTCTTGCCCGATGCGCCGCAGACGTTGTTGCGCGAACATTATCGTTGCCATCCGAAGATTATCAACTTTTGTAACCAGAAATTCTATGGCGGCAAGTTGGTGATCATGACGCAGGACAAAGGCGAGAAGGACGTGATTACGGCAATGCGAACGGTTGCGGGGAACCACGCTCGCGGCCCGATGAATATGCGCGAGGTGGAAGCGATTGCGCGGGAGGTCTTGCCGGCATGGCCGTACGCCGCTGAGGAGATCGGTGTGATCGCACCGTATAACGCTCAGGTCGATGCCCTCCGCCGTGCCGTAAACGGACGTATGGAAGTCGCTACGGTACATAAGTTTCAGGGGCGGGAGAAAGACGCGATCGTCATGTCTGTCGTAGACGATAAGGTGACCGAATTTTCCGACGATCCGAATCTGCTCAACATGGCGATTTCGCGGGCCAAGCGAAACTTCTGTCTTGTGGTATCGGGTAACGAGCAGTGCAGGAACTGCAATATTTCCGATCTGTTGGCCTATATTGAGTATAACGATTGCAAGATTTCGGAAAGCCATATCCACTCGATATTCGATCTGCTATATGAGGGATATGCCGAAGCGCGAAAAGCCTATCTGAAAAAACACAAACGTATATCGGAATACGATTCCGAAAATCTGACGTATGCCCTGTTAGAACGGATTGTAGAGGAAACACTCGCATTCGGCCATCTCGGTATCGTCTGTCATCAACCGTTGCGGCAGCTTTTGCATGACGTATCCTTGCTTGCCGAGGAAGATCGGATTTATGCGCTGCATCCTGCTACGCATGTCGACTTTTTGATCTATAACCGCATGGGCAAGCGCCCCGTGCTCGCCATCGAGACCGATGGTTACGGATTCCATAAAGCAGGCACGACTCAATCCCTGCGTGACCGGAGGAAGAATCGGATTCTTGCAGCCTACGGTATTCCTTTGCTTCGCCTGTCGACTGTCGGAAGCGGGGAACGCAGACGAATCGAGGATGCTCTTTCCGAAATGATCAAATACCGCGATGGATTGCATGGGGAGCAGCATATACTGGAAATGTAATACTTGGCGTACATGATCTTTAAAGCCGTGTACGGGTAGTAGGTCGTTTGGTGTCGGATTGCGAATCTCTGTTTTTGGTGTTATTATTCGTCGTATTCGAAAACATGATCGAGACCGCTCGAATTTCGGGCGGTTGCCGCGGGTGGGCCCGTTATTTCGTCGGGGCGGTTTGTTCTTGCGTTCTCCATCGTATTCGGTCGCGGAGCACGACGGCGCGGAGGTATTGTTTGCGGAAGCGGTCGAAGGTGTTGCGCGCTACGCCGTATTCGCGGCAGATGGACGCTACGCTGTGTCCGCGGTTCAGCATGCGGACGATCTCGCGGCGGTCGTCGATGAGTTGCTGGAGTTTGGTGTAGCTGCCCTTGCGGCGTCCCAGAACGATGCCCTGTTCGCGCCGCAGGGCCAGCGCTTCGCGCGTGCGCATCGAAATGAGGTTGCGTTCGATCTCGGCCACGAGGCCGAATGCGAAACAGAGCACCTTGCTGTTGATCGTGTCGTCGAAAACGCAGTGGTCTTTGGTGCTGTATAGATACACTTCCTTTTTGAGCAGTTCGCCCACGATGGCCATGATGTCGGTGAGCGTGCGGCTCAGGCGCGAAAGTTCCGTCACGATGAGCGTGTCGCCCTTGTGCATCTGCCGTACGAGGGCGCCGAGCTTGCGTTCGCTTCCGTGTTTGCGGCCGCTGGCGATTTCGGTGACCCACCGGTCGACGCGGAGGTCCCGGCTATCGGCGAATCTCAATATCTCGTTCTGTTGGTTTTCCAGCGTTTGCTTTTCGGTGCTGACTCTTAAATAAGCGATTACCATTGGTCGAAAGAATTAAATCAAAAGAGCGCAAAATTGCATATTCTTCGATCAAAAAACGGCATTTCGCGGTCGTTGGGGTGGACGATAAATCGTTCGTTTTCAGATACAATAATACTACAAAGATAGTGCGATTCGTTCTATTCCGCAATTAAAAAGTCAAATCAACAATTGATTAAGCGATTAATGTTTTCTCTCCGGACAAAAGGGACGGAAGGGACGGACTCGCATTCCGACATGCGAAAAAACGAACGTTTAATCGGATACCTCCGGCCGGCGAGCCGCACGAAATCAGGCCGTTCGCCGCATCCGGACAGGCCGCAAGGGGGATCGGATCGAACGAATATTGTTTCGCATAGATGAAGAAAATTTTTGCTCTGTTGTTGATGTGCACGCTGTGTGGCGGGGAGGGCTTTGCGCAGAGCCCCTGCGACTCGGTACGCATCTATTACCGTCAGGGGCATCGCGATGTGGACCCGTCGTTCGGCGATAACCGCACGGAACTCGATCGCTTTCTGCACAGTGTCCGGCAGGCGTGCGAGCTCGGACAGGTGAACCGTCTCGTGATCCGTTCCTATGCTTCGCCCGACGGCGTGGACCGGCTCAACGAACGCCTCTCCCGGCTGCGCGCCGATTCGATGGAGAGTTACGTGCTGCGGCATACCCGCATCCCGGCCTCGATGATCGAAAAAAGCGCCGAGGGCGTCGCTTGGGGCCCGCTTCGGGACATGGTGGCGGCATCGGACGAGGTGCCCTGCCGCGACGAAGTGCTCGATATTCTCGACCATACGCCGTTGTGGATTTTCGACGAGCAGGACCGGATCGTCGACGGCCGGAAGAAACGGTTGATGTCTTTGCATGGCGGCGTACCTTATAATTATATGCTCGAACACCTCTTCCCGACGCTGCGGAGCAGCGCCGCCGCTTCGCTCTATACGAAAGATTACGGGACGGCCGCCCGGACGGCTGCCGATGCGGCCCTCAGAGCGGCCGAGTCCGCCGCCGTGGCCGCTGCTGCCGCGACGAAATCGGCCGAGGCGGCCGAAGCGGCAGCCCGGACTTCGAACCGGGCTGCCGAGGCGCTCGAATCCGCCGCCGGAATCCGTGAAGCGGCCGGAGCCGGCGCGACGGTCGAGGAAGCCATGCGGTCGGCTGCGGAAGCCCGTGCCGGTGCCGATGCGGCTTCCCAAGCGGCCGAGGAGGCCCGCGATGCCGCCGAATCCGCCGCACGGGCTGCTGCCGAAGCCCTCGAAGCGGCGAAAGCCGCCGCCGAGGCGCAGGGACGTTCCGATTCGGAAGAGGCTCTGAAGGCCGCGACCGAAGCCGAAACCGCCGCTGCGGCAGCCGCCGAGGCCGAAACGGCAGCCCGAAATGCCGAGGCGGTCGCCCGTGCCGCCGCCGAAGAGGCCGAAGCCGCCGCGGCTCGTGTTACGGCGGCCGAAGAGGTTTTGCGGGCGGCCGGGCCTGCGGCGTCTGCGCGGGAAACCGGTGCCGAAACCGAACCGCTTCATCGCATGGCGCTGAAAACCAACCTGCTCTACGACGCGTTGCTGATGCCTTCGCTCGAAGCGGAGTTCCGCATCGACGACCGCTGGTCGGTCGCTCTGGAAGGCGATGTGGCGTGGTGGAAGAATGCCGGGAAACACAAATATTACCAGATCGCCACCATCGCTCCGGAGGCACGCTACTGGTTCCGGACCCGCAAGCCGTGGCACGGCCATTATGTCGGCGTCTTCGCCGGCGGCAGTTGGTACGACCTCGAAAACGGCAAGACCGGCTATCGCGGCGAAGCGCTCCTCGCGGGCGTCAGCTACGGCTATATGTGGCCCGTCTCGCGCTGCCTCTCGTTCGAAACGGCGGTCGGTGCGGGGTATGCCTATACGCGGTACGAGGAATACCGTCCGCAGGATGGCCACTACCTTTATCAGCAGACGAAGCGGACGAACTATTTCGGCCCGCTGAAACTCAAATTCGCTCTCGTGTGGAGGTTATGGGACGAAAACAAAGGGAAAGGAGGTGCGCGATGAGGGCGGCTTCCCGGATACGGACGGGCGCCCTGGGGGCGTGCGTCGCGGCCGCCTTGTTGAGCGGCTGCCGCAAGGATTTGTGCTACAATCACTATCGTGAAGCGAGGATCGGCATCGGCTGGGAATGCGTCTGGGAGCGCGATTACGGTCGCGGATGGGCGTCCCGCTGGTCGGCCGAGACGTTCGGCACGGACTACGACGCCCTGTCGCCCGACAGAGCCGCCGGCGTGTCGATGTTCGACTACGATGCCGCGGGCAAGGCCACGCAGAGCTTCTTTTCGCCCGAAGGCGGCATCGTGGCGCTGGCCGAGGGGGCCCATTCGTTCCTGTTCTATAACAACGATACCGAATACATCGTCTTCAACGACATGGCGACGCTGCCGACGGCGAGCGCCACGACCACCACGCGGACACGTGCGTCGTTCATCAACCAGCACGCCGGCGAGCGGACGGTCAATGCGCCCGATGTGCTCTACGGTGCGTTCCTCTCGGACGTGCCTCCCGTGGAGCTCCATCAGAGCGTGGACCTCTCGGCGACGCTGCGGCCGCTGGTCTATACCTATCTGGTGCGCTACGAGTTCGACGGAGGCGCGGAGTACATCGCGCTGGCTCGCGGGGCGCTCTCCGGCATGGCCGAGGCGGTCTATCTGCGCGACGGGTGTACGAGCGAGCGGGCGGCGACCGTGCTCTACGACTGCGAACTCGCTCCGTGGGGCGTGCAGGCGGCGGTCAAGTCGTTCGGCGCGCCGGGTTTTCCGGACGAATACTATCGGTCGCGCTCCGGCGACGATGTGCCGCGCAACTATGCGCTCAACCTCGAAGTCCGGCTGCGCAACGGCAAGACGAAGACCTTCGAGTTCGACGTTTCGGACCAGTTGCGGAACCAGCCGCGCGGCGGTGTGATCGTCGTGCGGGGCCTCTCGATCTCGGAGGAAGAGATCGGGTCCGATTCGGGCTTCGACGTCACGGTCGACGACTGGGGCGAGTTCGAGGATGTCGACCTGCCTTTGGGCGGAGCGGTGTGATGTCCGGAGGGTGGGCCGGAAGGTCGCCCGGCGAAAAACGATTCAACGATTCATCAATATTTACTCAAACCTTTTTTATCATGAAAAAAATCTATTTGATGTGGGCCGTTGCCGCAGTGGCGATGACCGGATGCTCGAAGTCCGAGGTCGTGGACCAAGCCCCCGACGCCCAGACCGGCAAAATCGGCTTCATGAGCCATGTGAGCAACAGCACGCGTGCCATCGACGCGACATCTTTCAACCAGTTCAAGGTTTACGGTTCCTACCAGATGCCCTCTTCCGAGGCTCACATCGCGATTTTCAACAATACGACGGTGACCAAAGGCGCCGACGGATGGAAATATGCCGCCACGGACGCCGATCTGCGTTACTGGATCGAGAAAGGAACGTATACTTTCGCCGCCTACGGTATCGAAGGCAATGCGCTTCCTACCGGTGCGAATGCGAATTTCAGAAACAATGAATACCTGAATCTGACCGGTTATACCTGCGACGGTACCAATCAGAACGACCTCGTCTATGCGACCAAAGGTTACGGTCCGGCTCTTGCCACGGGCAATCCCGTCGTATCGATGGATTTCAAGCATATTCTCTCTCGGATCCAGTTCGTGTTCAAAAACTCTTTCCCCGAAGGGTACAAGATCGCCATCGACGATTTCAAGGTAGTGAATGTTCGCAATCGCGGTAATTTTTACGGTTCGCGTTTCGGCACGAACGACAATCCTTGGGTGAACCCCAATCCTCAGGCCGGAGAATACGAGGAACCGGGACGTCAGCCCGCCCGGCCTGAAATCGTCATGAAGTTTCCTGCCGACGGGGATGTCGCCGAAAGCGGAGCGACCGCTACATCGGATTTCGCGTATGTGATTCCGTTCAACTATAAGGAGGCGAATGTCCATATCGAGTTCCGTGTGGCCGTTACGCATGTCGACGGCGATACCGAGGTCGCGATTTTCGACAAGACGTTCCATGCGCAGATGACACCGGCTTGGGTGACGGGTCACCAATACCGTTATACGGTCAACCTTTCCGGTTCGGAAACGGGGCTCGATCCGATCGTTTTCAGCGGTTCGGTCAGCGATTGGAACGATGTCGAAGACGGCGGCAATATGGACATCGACGCCGGCAACATTCCTGTGGAAGGCAACTGATCGGTTTTACGAAGGACGGACGCCGACTCGTTATGCTCTGTGAAGGAGCATAACGAGAGGCGTTTACGAAATGATACCTAACAAAACCTCGCCATGCGCAAAGAATTATCTGTCTTCCGTCTGTTGCCGTTCGTAGCGGCCGTGGCGTTGGCGTGCGGGTGTTCCGACACCTCTTCGGCCGATGGGGCCGGAGAGCAGGACGACGCGATGCGGATGCGGTTCGGTACGGCTCGTGTCGATACGCGGGCGGTCGTCGGCACAGCCGAGTTGCAGGCCGCCGGCTCGGCTTTCTCGGTGTGGGGCACCTACCGCAAAGCGACCTCCGCTCCGGTCACGGTATTCGACGGCACGCGGGTGACGAGCGACGGCGCGAAATGGTCCTACGACGTGCCGCAATACTGGTTTCCGACGTTCACCTACGATTTCCGCGCCCTCTATCCCGCCGATCTTCCCGCGGGCGTGTCCGTCCGCTTCGCGAGCGACGAGGCTCGCCTGAGCGTCGAGAATTTCGATGTCTCGTCGGGCATCGACCTGCTCGCCGCGTCGCCTGCGGCCGTGACTTGTGTGCCCGGAAAGACGATGGGGTCCGTGAACCTCGATTTCCGTCATCTGCTCTCGCGCGTGACGTTCGTCGGTCGTTCCGACGAACAGCATTTGGGTACGGGACGGCGGGTGGTGATCGACCGAGCGGTGCTCTACGGCATCCGCACGACCGGATCGTGGAGCGGGGCGTCGTTCACCGGTACGGCTCCCGGCGCATGGACGCCGACCGGCCCGGTTCTCGGCGCCGATGCCGACCTCTATTCGGCCGCTTCGGTCGAGCTCGCGGTCGACGGGACGAAACTCTTCCCCGACGATAGGACGCTTTTCATTCCGCAGGACCTCTCGGAGGCCGTTCTCGAAATCACGTTCCATTACAACTACACCGATGCCGACAGTCCGTTGCAGTTCACGAGCCGCGTCGCGCTGTCGACCGTCTCCGAACGCTGGGAAGCCGGCAAAAGCTATCGTTATCCCTTCTCGATAGAGAGTCATATCTTCTTCGAGACGCCCACGGTGGAGCCGTGGCAATACGCGCCTGTCAACGGTCCGGACTTCAATGTCGACCTCTGACGACGGGCGGGACGCACCGTTTTATTGCAACCTCGTAATCATTTGAATCTGCGATATGTATAAGTTTCTGTCATGTATACTGTCGGCCCTTCTGTTCGTGGCCTGTTCGTCGGAGGACGATCCGTCCGGGGGCGCCTCGCCCGACTACGGCGGCGATGCCATTTCGTTCGGCGTCCCGGCGGTGAAGACGGACCGGTCCGTCACACGCGCCGTGCTGATGAACGCCATCGAGCCGCACACCGTCTTCGGCGTGTTGGGCTACTGCGTGCCGTACCAGTTGGCGGCTGACCGTCCCGACTGGCAGGGCGGCAATTCCGACTGGCTGACCAAGAAATCGCTGGCGCATGCCGACGTGATGTATCGCGAGCCCGTTTTCTACGACGGCGTCAAGTGCGTATACAGCAGCGACGGCACGCGTTTCAACCGGCCCAAACACTGGTATACTCCGCAGGAGACGGGACTGACGAATACGGGGAGGTTCCTCTATTCGTTCATCGCCTATCATCCTTACGGCCTTCTGGCCGAGGGCGGAGGGTTCTCCTTTTCGCCGGCCGACGACGCGACGCGGGGCATTCCGAAGCTGACCTACACGATGCCTTACCGTTCGGGCGGCAGCCTGAGCGACGTGCTCGATGCGGATGCCGCCGAGGACGCCATGATCGCCGCCAGCTTCGACCACTCCTCTACGCAGGGGGCCGTGCAGTTCGAATTCCGGCATCTGCTCACGGGGCTGCGGTTGCAGATCAACAACTACAATGCGGCGGACGCGGCGAATCCCCGTGCCAACACCGTGACCGTCCATTCGCTCTCGGTGGAGGGCGATTTCTACCGGACGGCCGAGATCGACTTCACGCCCGCCGATCCCGCCATGTCGGTGACCGGCGAGACCTTCTCCGGGACGTTCCGTTTCGTCGGGGCGGCGGACGGGCTGCAAGTGGCTCCCAACTCCGCCCGTGTCGTGGGGGCGACGACCGACGCTCCGCAGGGCACCGTGCTGCTGCTCCTGCCGAAGTTCGACGCTGCGGCCGGGGGCGCCACCTCGTCGATTCCCTATCTGGGCACGCGGAAAACCATCGAGATCGAATATTCGTACGAAGGGAAAGACCGCGTGACGCGCCGGATCGAGAACTTCTCCTTGGGCCGTGTGCCGGAGCAGGGGACGTGCTATACGATCAACCTGAATTTCATCGGCGACCAGCTCCTGCTCATGTTCACCGCCGATGCGATAGAATACTGGGAGAGCGGTTCCGACAACGACATCATCATCAACTAAATCCGTAAATCCTTATGTCGATGAAGGCATTCCACATATTGACCTCCGCCGCACTGTGCTGTGCGCTGGCGTTTTCCTCCTGCTCGGACGAAAGGGACGATGCGCTGCCGCTGCCCGAAAGAGGGGGCGTCACGATTTCGGCCGTCTGCGGCGACATGCTGCCCCAGACGGCGCTGACGCGTGCCGAGGACCTCACGCCCAAAAGCGCCGAGGAGAAGCGCATCCGCACGTTGCATCTCTTCTTTTTCGATGCCGGGGGAAATTTCCTCACGCCGACCAACTCCAATACCTTCAGCGCCTATTACCGGCTGGAGGTACCCGAAAACCAGCCGGCGGCGCTCACCATTTCGGAGAACACCTTCGTGGGGCAGGAGAGTCTGACCGACGTGCAGGTGTATGCCGTCGCCAACGTCTACGGCGACCGCTTCTGGACGCAGTGGACTCCCGACGGCCAGATCCTTTACGGCGACAAGAACGACCCGAACAAGAAAGTCGAGATCAAGAGCCTGCAAGACCTCCGCGACTGGCTCTACCGGCCCAAGCCGCGCGAGGACATCAGCCGTTTGCCCGAACCGGGCATGCCGATGGTGGGGCTCACCGACAAGGTGGACCTGAGCAAGCCGAACCAGACGGTGCAGATCGACATGCAGGCGCTCATGGCGCGCGTCGACGTATCGGTGAAGCTCGACGCCAACCAGACGAACCACGACCGTTCGCTGCCGACGCTCGAAATCAAGTCCTACGGGGTACGCAACATGCCCTATTTCGTGCCGTTCACGGCTCCGGCCGTGAATGAGGACGGGACGCCGAAGGAAGTCACCGTGATTCCGGACGACAACCCCGACGGCACGAACGCCTTCATCGCCCGCGAACGGATCGTGCCCTACGAGGGGCGCATCCTCCACGATCAGCAGGCCGCCGCGACGTTCAGCTACTACACCTACGAGAACGTGCAGAAGCCTACCCATGCGCCTTCCTATCCCGCGGGCGTCGATCCCGGTGACGAGTCGGTCACGCAGCGCTGGAAACGCACCATCGCCGACAAGAACGCCTCGGCCGTCGTGCTCAAGGGAACCTACGTGACCCACCAGCAGTTGACCTATCAGGCCGACTTCAACGTCTATATGGGCAACAACACCTACGACAATTTCGAGGTGCGCCGCAACCGCTGCTACAAGAACAACATCACCATCCGCGGTTTGGACTA
Organism: uncultured Alistipes sp.; assembly: GCA_910583985.1. Lineage (GTDB taxonomy): Bacteria > Bacteroidota > Bacteroidia > Bacteroidales > Rikenellaceae > Alistipes_A. The sequence goes on along the minus strand of CAJTYA010000018.1, from coordinate 37,667 downwards.
CGTGCGCAACGAAGAGGGCGTCTACACCTTCGACGGACGCGTCAACGTGGTCACCGACAATCCGCTCTATATTTCCATCGTCAACGAGCGCAAGTTAGACGCCCATTGGAACGTCGTGCCGATGGACCTCTACTTCCTGCGTCGCGAGTCCGGCATCGTCGACCTCGAATCGTATGTCGACGTCAGCCTCGTGGACCCGGAAACGGGACGGGCGCCCGACTGGATCCGTATGGAGATGGTCGATTCGCTGACGATGCTTAGCGGCAAAAAGGGGGAGGATTTCATCGAAGGCGGAGATTTCCAGCCCGGAACCGGCTCGCGCAAGTATTTCACCACCGATCTGGTCACGGGAACGCTGCGCGACAATACCCGCATACGGGTTTCGGGACCGGAGCATCATTCGCGTTCGCGCATCTATTTCTATGTCGACGAGAATGCGTCGGTGCACGACCGTTCCGTCACCGTGTACATCACCTACAACAACAAGGAGGGCGACAGGCGCGAGCGCACGCTCGAACTCGACCAGAAGGGGCTGCTGCTGGTGCCCGGCACGTCGACCTCTTCCACCCCGTTCTACATCGAGTATTACGAGGAGTATATCGACCACCGCGACCCGCTCGACCGGCACGAACAGGACAATACCTTCTACAAAGGGTTGCCTTGGGCGCGGGCCGGAGCTCCGTTGGCGACACGGACGGTCGTCGGTCGATCCGGTTCGTTTCCTACTTATATATGGAGTCCTTTCAATCCTTGCGAGGTTTATGATAACGGGTTGCAGATGACCCGGTATATTTTCAACGACCTCGCCTCGCAGGTAACCCCCATGAGTACGATGACGATCTATCCGAACGGCATTCCGGCTTCGGCGTTCCACTATTGCTATGCCAAGAACCGGCGCAACCCCGACGGTACCTACGAGGAGAACTGGTACCTGCCCGGTATCCGCGAGCTCGAAGCCGCCATTTCGGAGTATTTCGGTACGTTCGAGGAGTTTCAGGATAATTATTATTGGTCTTCGGCTACTGCAAAAGAGGAAAATGCATACGTGAATCTTGCTATACGAGAGATCGAAAGCACGACCCATGCGCGTGCCACGATGTACATTCCGCTCGACCGTGTTCCCGCGAGCGAGTCGGAACCGCAGACATGGATTCAGAGCGGATCGAAAGGCAATGGCGACAACTATACCGGTTCGGGCAACGAACTCAAAGGCGGAAACCACGGCGAGTACCGCAGCGGACGAGCCCTGAAGACGACCATATTCCGCATCCGGGCCTGCCGCCGGGCCGACGGTGTCGCGCAGTGACGGAGGACTGACATCCGTCGACGATTGTCGTTCGATATGCAGCGGAGGTTCCCTCGTCGGGGGGGGCCTCCGCTGTCTGTCCGACGGATTCTGCCGCCGCTACCGTCTGGCAACCGTCGCCCGGTCGTTCCGTCCTGTCCGCAACGCGGAGGGCGGGAAGGCTGGACCGGGACGATGATGCCGGACGGCCTGTGTTTTCGGCGGTGAACCGGACGGGTATATGCCGTGCGGTGAATGCTTCGGCGGAAGAAACGGATCGGAACAAGGGCCGGTTCCGGAGCGGCGGCGGTCCGATGGGGGAGGGAAGATGCGCGTTCCGCATGGCACTTTCGCAATGCCGGTGAGGTGTCGCCGGTAAGTCCTCGATTTCACGTCCTGTCCGTGTTTCGATCTTTGTCTGTCCCGTGCGGGCGGACGGATTCCGGCGATGTTTTTTCCCGCCGTACGCGGTCTTCGGGTTTTATGCCTTGTCAGAGCATAGGGGGCGGTTCCCGCGGCACAGAGCGTGCTATTCGCGGTTGTGACGGATGCGGCTCCTACGCTTGCCTGTGCCTGTGCCGGAACCGGAGCGGAAGCGGCGGAACGGCATCCGGGAGTCCGTGGCGCCGAATCCGATGCGGAACGGCCGACCGGAATCGGGTCTGCGTCGGCCCTCGGACCGGTTACGATATGCGGACGAGCGGAGTCGGTACGGCGGGGAGGGGCGGTTCGGAACGCGCTCCGCTTCCCGGTCCGTCGGCCGTCGCTTTTGCGCCGAATCGTTTTCGGTCATGCCGAGCGGGAGCAACGACAGCGCGCGTCTTTCGGCATGCAGCGTGCGTCGTCCGTCCCCGTCGGAAAAACGGCCGGAGCGACGGCGGCGAACATCGGCTCCGGAAGGCGCTCTGCACGGTGGGTCCCGCGGGCATGTCGCCGAATGCGACAGACGGATGAATGCAACGTGCGTCGTCGTCATTTTTCTATCTTCGGGGGCTGCGGCAACGGATTTTTTCGTATCTTTATTGCCGGCGGCATCCGTCGGAGGTGTCGTCCGCTAACCCTTCAATCGAATCGCACCATGAAGAAATTCCTGCTCTTCGCGCTCGCCGTGTCGCTCTTCGCACCTTTTCCCTCGTTCGGCTGGTCCAAGCTCGGCCACGACGTTTCTGCCGTCATCGCGCAGCGCCACCTCACGCCGAAAGCCAAGAAGAACATGGCCCGCTATCTGGAGGGCCGCGACCTCGTCTATTACGCTTCGTGGATGGATTATATGGGCTATGTGACCAAGAGCGGCTACTGCAACGAGTGGTACGACCACTGCGTGCCGGTGGACCGGAATTTCGAGTATGCCGAAACCGATTTCCCCGGCGATGCGCTGCTGGCCACCGAAAAGGCCGTCGAACGTCTCGGCCGCGGCGGTTATCGGTCGCTGGACGATTCGACCGTTCTGTTGTACATCAAGCATCTGGTCCACTTCCTGCCCGACATGCACTGTCCGAGTCACGTGATCTACAACTATCGGCCGAGCAACTACTGGGTGAAGATCGGCGGGCAGGACAAGACGTTCCACGCGGTGTGGGACGATATGCCGTCGCTGGGCCCCCATGCGTGGAGCGTGACCGAATGGTGCGACAATCTGGACCGCGGAACGAAAGCCGAAAATGCCGCTTCGACGGCCGGTTCCCCGCGGGATTGGGTCAAGGACAATGCCCGTACCTGCATCGTGGCTTACGATATCGTCCGCGAGGGCGCTACCGTCGAGGACCCCGATCTGTATGCCGGCAATCTGCTGGCCGAGAAACAGTTGCTCAAGGGAGGCCTCCGGCTGGCCGCCGTGCTGAACATGATTTTCGGATAGCTCTGCGACGAAGGGCCGTTTGCGGCCCGGTGCGGACGCTGTTCGGAGCGGACGGTGTCTTGCTCCGGAGGAACATCCTCCGAACCCAACTATATACAAGAGTGTACAAAAAGATTATTTTTCATAACTTTGTTAAAGTTTTGATTGAATCATGGATAAAGAAAATGTCGATATTGGCGAACTGTATATAAGTGTTAACAAATATTCTAAAGACGATAGATATTTTCGCATATCACTATCGTTCTATAATGTTGTAACAACACTAAAGGTAAAGAATACGTTTATCATCCCTATTCATTCTGATATAGGACCTCAAGTCGTTGGCAATCCCATTCTTGAGATAACTGATAAATTAAAACGTAACTACCGAGTTAAACTTGATGCAGAACTATCCACTATTACAATATTTCAACTTCAATTTACTACTGATAAGGGAGCAATTAACAGTAATATTATTGACTTGCAAAAGATTCTTGAATAAAGTACACGTCATCCGTATCTGACTGTTTTTCCTCAGTAGGAAGTTCTTCGATAATTTCTAAGCCAAGAATCCTATTACTGAATACTCGTTCACCATTGGCATTGACCGATTGTCTCCACGCTTTGGCTGCTGGATGTCTTTTAGCTGCCGCGATTTCTTCTTCGGATAAAATGCGATGCATACTTGTATCTTTTCTAAGCCCTCAATCCTCAATCGAGGGCTTTTGTTTTTTCTGTTACTGAAACAATGTTAAAACATTCAACTTGCTGAATTTTAACATGTTAAAAACTTTTATTATATTTAACAATAATACTAAACCTCGGTAATGAACAGAACCTAAAGATTTTTGTATTACCCGCCATTTCGTAAAATGGCAAGCGGCATGACATATCCGACGGAATCGTTTTTCAACCTGATGAAGTCTTTACCCGACAATCGTTCGTGTAGAGAATTCTTAGAGAAATACCGATGGAACGGCATGCCAAAATGCCCGCATTGCGATCATCAATCGGATAAACATTATCGGTTGAAAATCGGTGGAGTGTTCAATGGATTATACAAATGCAGGCATTGCGGTAAAAGGTTTACGGTGACTGTCGGAACTATGTTCGAGGGTAGCAAAGCTCCCTTAGACAAATGGTTCTATGCAATTTACCAATTTCTTGCAAGAAAGAAGGGCATAAGTAGCCTTCAATTATCCAGAGACATAGCTGTCACTCAAAAGACAGCATGGTTCATGCTCGACAGAATAAGGCATAATCTTGACGAGACAGGAAATTTCCTATCAGACAAATTCGATGGAGTCGTCCAAGTCGATGAGACCTTTATCGGTGGGAAGAATAAAGGTCGCTTCAAATTCAACCGTGGGCGTAGTACCAAACAGAAAACACCGGTAGTCGGATTATTGACTGACGATAGGGTCTATGCGATAGCCGTTAAAGATACCGGCAGCAGGACTTTGAAAACGATTATCTATGGTCTGGTAAAGCGAGGCGCAACAGTTGTAACGGATGAGTGGCCAGCCTACAAAGGCATATCTATCGAATATACCCACGAAGTCGTAACGCATCACACGAAACATTATGTGAATGAAAGAGGCTATCATACTAATGGAATCGAGGGATTCTGGTCGCATCTGAAAAGAGGACTCAAGGGTATCTATCATGTAGTACGGCCAAAGTATCTGCAACTCTATTGCAATGAATTTGCGTACCGGTATAACACGAGGCATCTAACAGATATGCAAAGATTCATTCAGTTTCTGATGAGGCCCACCGAAAGGCTAAGATACTCAGAATTATGCAGAGGTTACAGTTGATTCCGTAAAAATTCGTATATTTGCGGTGACATACGAATAGCGTTAGCTATTGTTCTGGGCAGAGAAAACGACCAATTTAATCTAATCCCACAGACAATAAGTGAACGCTCATGCATTTGCGTGGGCTTCTCTTGTCTGGGATTATGGTGCTTGGTCGTACCACTCTGCCGATAAGTGTCAGTCCACGCATTTCTTTTGCGTGCAGCACAATGGCCAATGCACAACTAAACCAAACTTTTTATGAAAAGGTTTCTATGTTTTGCAATGGTGGCATGCTCAATGGTTAGCTGTGGCGTTCCCAAAGAACGAAAGGTAACGGTTGCCAATGTCGACATTACAGGTCTGATTAAGAACTATGTAAAGGTTGTCGATGGGGATTACATGTTTACGAATGACGGCGACGAAGCATTTATTACCGTTAAATTTGAGCTAACAAATCCTCTTGTCGGTAGTGAAATTGGAACTAAGGGTTATCGTGGATTACGCATCAATCCAATGGGTTCTTCGGGTGAAATCTTCGACACTGGAACTTATGGATTTGAGGCGAGTGACACAGAAACAGCAAAATTGGTTGACTTAATCAACACTGGCACTACTGGTGATACGAAAAGTGTTTCTTTCAAGTGGGATTATTTTAGTCAGGGAGAGGATCTTAGGCTATCAATTTTTGAAAAATCGGTCACTTTCGAGGTGGTGGATGAGACATTTTGTTATCCTGAACAAAGTAGTTCAGAGTCATCGGCAAGCATATCAAATGTTTCGGATAGTAGTAACGATTGGGATTCAGTCTTAGATGACTACGAAAAATACATTGACGAGTATATCAAACTGTGCAAGAAAATGGCTGATGGAGACATGTCTGCCATGTCATCTTATACCGAAATGGTCGATATGGCTAACTCATGGGGCGAAAAACTTAGTAGAGCAGAAGGGAGTCTATCCGCATCTCAAATGAGCAGATACCTTAAACTGAATGAGAAGTTTACGAATGCTTTAGCTAACATGAACTAAAATATAAGGATTATGAAACCGTGGATAGCAAACCTTAGCTTTATTTTCATTGAACTACTACTGATTGCCATTGCGTTTATCATGGCATTCGGTGCAATTCAATGCCTAATTGATGGCGATTTCGCAGGATACTTTAGCGAAATGGATGATATGTTAGGCTACATTTCGGCACTTAGCGGAATCATTGTTATAATGTCGGTGCTATACTTAGCCATTAAACCGCTAAGAACAAAGTTTACAAGATTTTGGTCAATCTGCAATATTATTTGGATTGGCATTAACATGGCACTCATGTATATGCATAGTTAATCTGTAAACGAAGAAACGCCCTCTGAAATCTCAGAGGGCGTTTTGCTTTGCAACGATATTTATAGTACCTTTGCACTAAGTTCTTAAAAAGACTGGTCTGCTGGCAACTTTAACATCTCGCCGGAATCTGCACATTTTGTTTATCCCAATGGTGGGATTCTAATACTATTCCAATATGGCAGATACTACTGGTCAGATTTATTGCAGTAGCGATAAACCTGTTCATGTCATTTCCTACCCAAGGTTCCGCTTTGGCAAATGGGAATTTGTACATGAACATTGTCGAGGAAAGCGTGGTTCACGAAAACAACGTTAAACCCATTGGTTTTCAACTACTCCGCAGCCAGTCTTTTTATTTTTACCATTGATAATACATTTCGACTGTACAATCACTTGATTTTCAATGATTGTACATTCTTGTATATAGTTGGGCCTCCGAAAAAGGCATTCGGGGGATCGGACGCGAACGAAACCGGAGGGCATGCCTCAATACGGACCGTGCGGGGCGGTTTCCGGCGCCGCATGGAACATCCCGGAGCGTTTCCCGTGTCCGGCTTTCGGGCCTGCCGCTGCGCCGACGGTTGTCCGGAGGGCGGGCAGTCTGCACGACACGGTGAAAGTTCCGGTTTTCCCGCGAGGACTGCTCGGTCATTTTTCCGGCAGCCGCCTCGCTCGGAAAAGCGGAAGACGGAAAAACGATTGTTGCGGCGCGCATTTCGGCCGCAGCCGCCTATATTTATACAGATCGGATACCCGACAGTTCGTAAATGGTATGATGAAACATTTGTTCGCTCGTGCGGCCGTCGCCCTTCTTGTCGTGTGGCTGGCGGTATCCTGCTCCGAGGAGGAAGAGGACGGGAACGCTATTCCGTTTGTTCCCGATCCGGCGTTGCGGGACCTGTTGCTCGAATCGTTCGATTCCGACGGCGATGGCGTCCTTTCCGACGAGGAGTTTTTCGGTGTGATTCGTGTCCGATGTTCTCCGAGGCGGATCGCCTCGTTGGAAGGACTCGGCTGTTTTCCCAATTTGATGCAGCTCTATTGCGAGCGGAACGACGTCGCGTCGTTGAGGTTCGTTTCGGAGGAAAATAATTATCGGTCGTTGTCCGCTTTGCAGGTGCTCGACAATCCGTTGAACGAGGTCCGGCTGAGCGGGCTTTCCCTGTTGGAAACCGTGGAGCTTCGCAGTTCGCGGAATATGGCGTCCGGTGAGGAACGGGACGAACCCTCTTGCCTGAGAATAGAGCATTGCCGGTTTTTGGAACGATTGTCGATCCGCTCGTTTCTTGCCGCGACGCTGGAGTTGGTCGATTGTCCCGATCTTCGGTATTTGCGGTTGCATTCGGTGCGGATGTCCGAATTGGATTTCTCTTCGTTGCATCCGTTGACAGACAGTTCGTTGTCCGAGCTGTCCTGCGATTCCTGCGACCTTTCTTCGCTCGATGTGAAAAGGTTGTTTCGTTTGCGGACGCTGAGTTGTCGTCACAATCGTTTAAGAGAGCTCGATGCGAGCCGGTGCGAAGTCTTGCATACGCTCGACTGTCGGTTCAATCCGGAGTTGGAGGTGTTGTATCTGTCTCGTAACCAGCGATGGATCGAGGACATCCGGAAGGATGCCCATACGCAAATCCGGTATGTGGAAGACGATGCGGAGGCTACCGGGTATTGATTTCGTTTTATTTCGTCGAATGTATGAAACGTATGTTGCTTTGGCTCGCCGTCGTTTGGTCGGTTGCGGGCTGTACCGCTACCGATGAATCGCCCGACCGGGGAGACGTGGAGATTCCCGATCCGGTTTTTCGTGCTTACTGTCTCCGTCGTTTCGACCGGAACGGCGACGGAGTGCTTTCCGACGCCGAAGCCCGCAAGGTGCGGACCGTCGATTGCCGGGAGACGGACGTGGCTTCCTTGGTCGGGATCGAGCGTTTTCCGAACCTCGACAGCCTGATCTGCATGGGATGCCGCTCGCTCCGCGAGTTGGACGTTTCGGCCAATCGTTCGCTCCGGGTGCTCATCTGCCACGACTGCGATCTGCGGTCGCTGGATTTGACCTACAACCCGGCGCTCGAAAAATTGGGATGCGGCTGGAACCCGCGCCTTCTCGTCCTCAATGTCAGCCGCAATCCGAGGCTGACGCTGCTGTCGTGCAGCAACCTGAATTTGTTGACGCTCAATGTCAGCCGAAATTTTCGGCTCGACACGTTGATCTGCGGCGACAATCGTTTCATTTCGCTGGACGTGACCCGGAACCGCGAACTGCTTTGGCTCGATGTAAGCCGGGGGTGGAGATTCCGGTCGACCGAAAAGCTCGATGTGAGCCATTGTCCGAAACTGCGGCGGTTGGATTGCGAAAACGTGCAGTCGCTGGTGCTCCGGCGGGGACAGGTCATTCCGGAGATGTACGTCGTCGGCTGCGGGATTCATTACCGGGATTGACCGGCGGCAGGGCAAGCCTGTTTTCTCGCCGGTCTGAGGGTGCAGGGGCGGACCGGCATGCCTGTTTTTTCGAGTGCCGTTGTCCGTGCGGTGTCGTCCGTTTTCGGGCGGGGCTGAGCCGATAGGATTCGAATCGAGAGGAACGGAACTCGTCCGAGTATTTTCTCCGAGAAACAATGCGTTGATTTTCTTCGTAGTAGATCGTAAAAACAAAAATATTGTTAAAATAATTTAAAAATATTTTGCATTTTCGGATTTAATCCCTACATTTGCATTGAAGTTTTAGGTTCATTTAGATAAGTAGTTTTTAGGTTAGTAGGGAAGGAAAAGCTGTACGATAGAGCCGAGGCTCTGTCTACCGGCTTTTCTTCTTTTTTTATATGCCTGACAATCCGGCTTCTACCCTGCTCGAACATCCGCTCGCCGCGTTCTACCTTCGGCCTTTCGGTCTCTCTTTCCGCTCCCTCTGAATTTTCCGCCTCCGCTCCGTTTTTCGTTGTGACGATCTCCCGGAAAGACGGAATCGTCTTTGTCCCTATGGAAAATCGCGCAAGGGGCACGAAGATTGTTTTCAGAATCAATGCGCTTTCAATCAGATGTTTGAATCGAATACGGAAAAACCGGTTTCTTTTCGGAGAATAAAATTTATTAAAAATATTTAAGAAATTTGTCGTTTTGCCGATTTTCTCCTTATCTTTGCCCCTGAAGTTTTAGGTTAGTAGTTTTAGGTTAGTAGGAGGGAAAAGCGGTAGAACGGAGTGCGACACTCTTTCTGCTGTCTTTCCTTCGTTTTTTTGCCCCTTCCCCGAACGATATGTCCTCGTACGATACGCCAGCGGGCGCCCGAAATCCATCGAGCGCCCGCCTTTTCGTTCCGGGGCTTGGGGAGGCGTTTGTCCGGAGAAGGTTTGTTTCCGGAGGCGGTTCGTATCGCCGTGCCGGAATGTTTACCGAATGTTTCTTCGAAGCCAGCGGACGGCTCCGAGGGCCGAGAGCAGGCAGAGCGCGTAAAATGCGTAACGCCAGCGGTACGGATCTTTCCCCGGCGCTTCGCTGCGTGCCGTCTGTCGCCGTTCGGCGGTACGGGCGAGGTGGGTTTCCGCCCGACGGACCGTTCGTGCCGTCTCTTCGTTTTTCGCGTCGAGGGACCGTAGGACGATTTCTTTCCGGGGAGCGGGCGGACCTTCGCCGCGGACGCTGTCGGGTGGATAGAATTCCGTGAAGCGGATTTCTGCGAACCGGCATGCCGCGAAAGTCGTGTCCTCGGCGATTTCCCACAGCGAGTCGTCCACCGAAAGCGAGTCCGTCACTTGGAGACTTTCCGACCGGTTTTCGCGTACCGCCCGGCAACCCGCGACGGCGAGACCGATGGCGATCCCCGCCGCGGCCCGCCTAAAACAGGTAGGGATGGAGCTCATCGGGAAACAGCGTTTTCAGACAGGCCTTGAACTCTCCGACGGTGATCTTGCCGTCCCGATCCGTGTCGAAGACCGGATTCTGCCGGGCGATGACTTCGGCGGGCAGTCTCCGGGTCCGGAGGACGAAACCGTCTTCTTTGCCTACGGCGACGGGGAAAAAACAGGCTAAATACAGATCGGCGAATGTCCGGCAGCGCGAAGCGTAGGGACGGAAGAAACGCTCGACATAATCGAGCTGGCGCACGGCGTCCATTCCTCTCAGCGTTTCGCAGTCGGTACCCAGTCCGGCGGCCGTCGAAGGCATGAACTGGATGAGGCCCGTCGCCCCGCCGACGGGGTTCCGGGCCGCCGGGTCGAACCGGCTTTCGCACCACATGACCCCCATCAGGTGATTGGGATCGATGCCGAGCCGGGTCGAAACCGTTCGTACTTTCTCCGCGAAAGCGGGCGATACTCTATTTTCGTAAATCATCGGTCGAGTCGTTCAGTTGGTTGTCTATTTTTCGTTTCATGTATTGCTGGAGCCAGCGGAAAAGAGGATGTTCCGATATTTCCGCTGCGTTTTCGAGATAGCTCCACAGTTCGACTCCGCAGACGAATCCGGTGAACAGATTGGCCAGATTGAGCGTCGCGAACGGAAAGACGTAGCGGTCGATCGTCCATGTCATGACGATGCCCGTCGTGGCGAACGTCAGTTTGTAGAGCGTTTTCCAAGCCTTCCTGCTCTCGAAGGCCCAGTGCCGTCCCTGCTTGCGGCAGCGTTTGCGGTCGGCCGCCACCCCGGTCAGGAAGTCGAGGACCATGAACAGCAGCGCGCAGACGACCAGCGGCCGGACCGGAGAGAGCAGCGCCAACAACGAGGCTATGCCTCCTGAGATCGTTTTCATCGTTTGTCGGGTTTTAGAGAATGAATCCTCCTTTGAACAGCACCCGCTTGCCGATGTTTTGCTCCGGATCGTATTCCGGAAACCGCTCCGGGTGGCTCTCCACATGGGCCACCGCCCGGTCCAGCAACGTCATGGCATGGCTGCGGGCCTGCTTGCGCAGCAGAACGAGCGTTTCCTGCGGCGCGGTCTTCGCGTAAGCCGTCTGCCCTTGCACCACGCCGAATGCGGCGACATGCGCACAGCGTTCGGCCAGCGTCAGGTAGCGGACGTAATAGGCCAGCGCGGGTTTGATGTATTCGTCCGTGAAGTCTTCGTAGTGCGCTTCGCCCAGTACGGCGTACAGAGGTCCGAATACCGGTTCGAGCAGTCGGGCCTGAGCGACTTCGATGACCGTCTGCCCGACGAGCTCTTCCTGCCGGTATTCGACCGGGGAGAAGGCTAATGCCAGCACCTCGGCCGGCGTAATCAACGTGGTTTTCATGGCGGTCAGTCGATGTTTCGTAAGGCGTACTTGGTGATCTGGGCCAGATAGAGATTCTGGTCGGCATCCTGCGGATCGTACTCCAGCCCGTCGTTTCTGCGGGCTTCCCATACTTTCATGTACAGCGGTTTGGAGCGGGTGGGGGGACGATTGACCACCTGCAAGGAATCCGCCGGGCAATGCAGCACTCCCGCGATGAGCGAGCGTATGGGTTCCAGAAGTTCCTGTTGTTCGCCCAGAATCAGCGTGTTGAGCGCGATTTCGTATTCGTGCAGGATGCGTTCCGCGTTGAATCCCGACGCATAGTCCAATCCGCTGAGCGAGCGGAACCACGAGTGCGCCACGACGATGTCCGAGGTCGCCTGCTCGTGCAGCGACTTCCAGTCGCCTTCGTTCGACGATTCGATGGGGACGAATTTCGAGTTGTCCGTCTCGTCCGAATTTTTGACCATGAACATCACTTGCCCCGGTTTTCCGGCGAATCGTTTTTCCGCCGCCGAGATGATGCGGTAGGCGTCCTGTTCGCTTTCCACCTCGCCGTCGAGCACCATGATGCCCGACACTTGGAACGAGTTGTCGAGCCGGCTGATGTTCCATTGGTCGGTTTTGTAGGCGATGGCCGACACGTTCATGCCGGCGATGTAGGCCGGCAGCCCGTAGTGTTCGAACATCGGTTCGTAGTCCTTGTAGTGGACTATCGTGCGCCGCGTGCCGTCTTCGGCCCGTTCGAAAAGCGGGTACAGGGGGAGCGTGCGGGCCTCGCCGGGCGAAAACGCCCTCCAGTCGTGGTGGAGCAGGATGTGGCGGTCGTCTCTGGCGATCCGACACCGCGAAGCGTCCTGATGGAACAGGGCCAGAAAGGTCCCGCCGTCGTCCGTGACCGCTTCGAGAAAGGCGTTCCCGAAGAGCGCTTTGTCGAAGGCCAGCTTGTTGAGCACTTGACGCAGCGTTTCGCCCGTGCCGTTGGCTCGGCCGATCAATCCGTTCAGCGTCCGGTTGTCTGCGTCGCAGACGAATCCTTTCCCGGAGATGTAGTCCGCTTTGTCGTTGATGATTCTCCGATGCGTCGTCGAACGGCGGGACAGCATCGAGAGGGCATTGGGGAACAGGTTGTCCGATCCCCATTTCCAGTAACGTTCGTTTGCACAGCGGGGACCCGGTGCGCAGAAGGGGGACTCCGCCTCCTCCCGGACGAACGGTCCGGAAACGTTGGTTGTCTTTTTCATCGGAGGTCGATTTTTTGGACGAAGCCCGTCCGGGCAGCCGCTTCCCGGAACGGAATGTTCTCGGTGCGTCGAAGCGTGTTCCGCCCGTCCGGGCTACTGTCTATTGGAATAGTTTGGTGGGGTCGTCGAACAGCGGTATCGCTTTCGAGACGTCTTCGCTTCGCAGCACGACGGTTTCTCGCGTCCCGTCCGAGAGTTTTCTACCGGTCGTCCCGTCTGCCGCATGGAGCCGCAGCGGTCGTTCTTTGCCGAATTCGGGCGAGTAGCCTACCAGAAACGTATCGCCGTTGTTCGTCACCACGAGAGCGATCATGCCGTTGAGCGAAGTGTTTGTCAGCGTCGTGATGGCGGGGCCGCAGTCGTTTCCCATCTTGTCGAGCGTGAAACGGAGCTCGTGCGTGACGCTCCATGCTCCGTTCGACAGCAGCACTTCCTCTTTGTATTCGGCTTCGTCCTCCCTGAACTCGAATTTGGCGAAAAAACAATCCTCGTCGAGCGTGACGGACGAATATCCCTTTTCCGCGGAGCTGTACGTGGCCGTCGCAAATTCGTTCCGGTCGATGAGGCCCAGCGTGCGGATGCCACCGTTGCGGCGGGATTTCGATTTGGTGTAATTGGTCAGAGACATATAGGTTCGGTTGATGCAGGTGAAATTTCGAAAAGGACGGTTTTTATTGGTTTTCCGATTCGGAAGATGCGGGAGGCGTCGTGCCGGAGCCGGACGTGCTCACCGGCTTGGCCGCCATCGAGACGAGCTCCGGCAGCAGATAGTCGCATCCGGCCATGAATACGGCCCGCTGGCGGTTCTCCATCTGGTCGGGGTTGTACCACATCCTCACCTCGGTACCCGGAAAATCCGCCGTATTGACCGCCAGCGCCAGATTCCGACGGTCGGTGAGCAGCGCAAACGTCTGCGGCATGTCGGTGCAGGCTTTCAGGTAGGCGGCGATCCGCAGGTCGATGACCGGAATGCCCCGGAACGACAGTCCCTCGCGTCCGTTCTGTTTGGCTATATAGGCGGCCTCCAGCGCGGCTCCGTCCAGCTCTTCTTCGTATTTGGCGTAGATGTCCGAGGTGACCAGATAGACCAGATTGCCCTGCGACTTGAACTCCTTGAGTACGTCCGATGCGTTGTCCCACAGGCTCTTGAGCAACGTTTCCGCTGCGCTTGCCTCCGTGAGACTGCCGGAAATGTCCGTGCAGCGGACATCGTCTTCGGTCTCGCCCTTGTCGGCCATGAGCCGCTTGACGAATCCGTCGAACGTCGAGAGCGTGCCTTTGCGTTGCGTGTCGCCCAGCCACATCGTCGCCCGGATGCTCTCGGCGATGGCCTCTTTGAAGAGGGCGGTTTCGGCCGCCTCCAACTCCGTGCCCGTCAGGTCGTCCATGTTGACGTCGGCGCGCCCGACGATCCGTTCGTAGACCATGTTGAAATAGTCGTCCGCCGAATATCCCGCTTCGGCCTTCACTTTCGACAGTTCGATCTGCTTCTGGTATTTGGTCGCGCTTTCGCCGCCGTTCCATCCCGCCGCCGAATATTTTTGCAGAATGTCGCCGCTTCGTTTCCAGAACTGGAGCGTTGTCGGCACGGGCATGTTGTACATGACTTTGATGCCGAGCTCTCTGGCGTCGGGGCCGTTGAGCATGGGACGGAAAAAGATCGCTTCGAGGTCCTGTCCGGTGTAGTTTTTCGGATTTTCGATTTTTGCCATAATGATCGGATGATTGATGAAAGGTTATCGGAAATTTCTGGCGTCTTCGCTGTACGCCGTTGCGTTGGCCGAGAGGACGGGTTCGGTCGGGGAGGGGTCCTCGCAGGGAAGGGTCCGGGTGGCCCGGACCGTCTCCGGATCGATCCGCCCCTGTTCCGGCCCGGCATTTTTCTCCTCTCGGTCCGGACTTTCGTCCGCCGTCTCCTTGCGGAGTGGTGTTTCGGGCCGGCCTTCCGTAACGGAAACCGCTCCGTCGGCGCCGATGCCCAGTTTGCCCATCAGGGCGTTCCATTGTTCTCTGAAAGTCATTTTCGCTGCATTTTGTAATGAAAATAAAAGGGAAGGAAGAAGGAAGAAGGAAGAAGGAAGAAGGAAGAAGGAAGAAGGAAGAAGGAAGAAGGA
>CAJTYA010000018.1:0-22743 GCA_910583985.1 uncultured Alistipes sp. | reverse complement strand
AGAAGCGGGAAACGTAGGGGACGAAGGCGAAAATACGTCGCGCCCCGCCGGGATCGTTTCTACGAAATCCGACAACGGATCATTCCGCGCCGATGTCGGTGTAGTAGTAGACGCATTTGCGCACGTATTCGTAGGAACAGGCGAAGTGCTCTGTGGCCAGCCACATGGCATCGATCTTCTTGACGCCTTCTTTCAGCCTGTCGGCGATAAATTCACGGACGCACAGCACCTTGCACAGCGTCATATCCACGACGCCCATTTCGATCATTTTCCGTGCGATTTCTCCGGGGGCGAGGGTGCCGTACCGGGTTTCGATCGTCCGCACGAACGCTTTTTCATATACGGTCATCGGCATGCGGTTTTCAGAACGAAGCTCGATCCACCATCGTCTTCACGGCATTCTGCGCGTCCGTAATGTCCGATTCGAGCACATAGACCCGCAGCGAGGAGAGCTTTTCCTCCACGATGCGTTCGATGGCCGCCTGCTCTCCGGACGTCGTTCCGAATCCCTCCGCGGCCGAAGGGGTGTCCGCCGGACGTGCGACGGACGCCCTCCTGCCGTCGAGATGCTCTCCGTAGCCGCCGTAACTTCCGTTCGTCGGCGGAACGGCGGGCCGGAATCGTTCTTCGGTCCGTTCCGTCGTCCCGGTCCGAAAACCGGTCGGGAAAAATGCAGGAAGGTCTCCACTCGCCGTCCGCGCGGTGCGTTCCGCCGTCCATGTCGTTCCCTCGCCGTGTCCCGCCTGCTTGCTCTCTCCGACAAGCGTGCCCGGAAGCGTCGGAGCATCGATCCGATCCCCTTCAGTGAAACGTTCCGTTCCTGTTTCCTCCGTTCCGTCCGTCCTGTCGGAAGGGGCGGGACTTTCCCTTCGCTGCATTTCGGTCACCCGGACGCTCCCGTCGTACCCGGACCCTGCTGTTTCCGTGCGTTCCGTTCTGTCGTCGGAGGGCGGTGCCTTTTCCTCGTCACCCTCCGCGACGTTTTCTTCCTCCCGAAGGATGCGCTGTCGTGCGGACATCCAGAGCGGATCGTCCCACACGATGCTGTACCTGTTCTTTTTCATAATTTCAAGCGTTTTTGATGAAAATGCACCGGGTCGGCTGCCGGAGCGGATTGTAATCGCAAATCTCTTCGAGCCTGCACAGGACCGTCTCCCCGTCGATCGAGAGCTTGTAGAGCGCTCTGAAATCCCGGCACAGCGAATGGGGCGAGGCTATCGGTTCGATGTCTTCCGGATTCAGGTTCAGGTAAAGGATGATGCGCCGCCCGTCGCGGCAGGTCTCCAACTGCCGGTCGTAGTATCCGTGCAACCCTTGCGCCCCGTCCCGGTCTTCGAAGCAGAGCGTGAACGGAGGATCGGCTTCCGGATCGTGGAACACGATCTTCGGGTAGACCTTCCCGTAGCCCGGCCATCCCCAGCATTGTCCTGCGGGCAACGTTTCGAGCCCCGTGAAACGGACGATCTTCGGTGGAAAGTTGAGGTTCTCCGTGTCGGGCGGATTGCCTTTTCGGTCCCGGTCGCCCGCCTGTACGAGAGAGGCCGCCGCCGCATCGGGGTACGCACCCGTCCGGTTCAGCGTCGGGGTGAACAGCGGGTTGGCGTAAATCCGTTCCCTGTCGAGCGCGAAACGATTGCCTATCGGGGCGCTCCACCGGCCGAGAATCTGCTTGTTGGTCTCGTCCCACCGGGCCACGCTGCCGTCTCCCTCCGCATAGCGGAGCGTCAGGTATTCGGGCAGCTCCGCGCCGGGTTCTTCGACGACGACCGGTCGGCTCCGGTCCGTTTTCCCGCTCCAGTCCACGACGGGAGTGTCCCGGTAGAACGATTCTCTGGGTTCGACGTAGAGCGTGCCGGAGAGCGGATCGCTGTAAAAGTAGAGGTTGAACATCTGCCGGACGGCCCGGACGAGTTCGATCTGCCGGATCCTGTGCGCCGCGACATCGGCCCATCCGATTTTCGATCCTTCGCAGGGATGGGCCATGAATACGGGCTTGATCCTCACGTTCTTGCTCAGCGTCATCGACATGCCTTCCTCCGCGCCGCCGAAGTGTATGCGGTCGAAGTAGCGCGGCGACGAAGGCGAGCATTCCGCCGCCGAACTGCGCACGTCGAGGCTTATGTCTATCCGGCCCGTCTCGGTCACGTACCCGTCGTAGAGCGCCCAGTCGCCCGTGTAGGATACATAGGCCCCCGCCGAGCGGACCCAGAGCCGGGGCGTGCCGACCGGCCGGTTCAGGCTTACGTCCACCGTTGCGCTGCGCGAGGCGAATACCGCCAGTTCCATGGTCTCCGTCGTGTCGGCCGAGCCCGCTGCGGAGGCCGTCGCTTCGCACGTCAGACGATAGGCGTTGCCTTCTTGGTGGTCGAAAACGACGATCCGGTATTGCCAGTTGTCTTGGAAACCGTCCCGCTTGTCCTCGAAACGATTGGGTACCCTGTACTTCCGCTCGATGTCGTCGTCCAGCCATACCCGGTCGAAACACCGCAGCTCCTGCCGGTCGACGATCCGGTAGTCCGAGCGGTAGTGGAGCGTGTACTCGAACCCGACGAATACGCTTTGCGGCGGGCGGTAGGCGATTCGCTTTCCGTCCTTGTACAGACATCCGTTCCGGTTGTACGCGTCTTCGACGACCCGGCCGTCGGATTCCTCGTCCGGATCGGCCGTGTCCACGATGTTCCCCACCGACGAGAGCGTCGACAGCGGGTCCGCATACACCCGGCCGAACCGGTCGGCCGTCGCCGTGGCGTCCGCGAACCGTCCGGCCCGGAACCCCATGCGCTCCTGCAACAGCTCGACTTCCTTTTCCGGATAACGCCCGCTGATGTACAGCGATCGGAAAAACTCGCTGTCCATGAAGTCCGACCGGATTCGGTAGCCTCCCTCCCCGACGATGGCGTCGAGCAGCGTCCGCAGGTGCAGAAATGGATGATAGTCGTCGAACGTCATCACGCGCACGCTCGGTTCGATCCCGCCCGACCGGGGCGCCGTGAACCGGTCGCGCTGTACGGGAAAAAAGCGCACCGGGTGCTCCCAGCTCCAGCTCTGCCGCACCGTAGCCTCGCCGATCGTCGTTTCGAACGGAATGTCCGTTTCGTTGAACATCGTTTCCGCCGCATGCTCGATCCATCGTTTGCCCGCTCCCACGATGCTCAGTTCGTACCATCCGCCGCCTCCCTCCGTGCGTTCGTAACGCAGCAGCATCGGCGATCCTTCGAGCACGACGAAACCGTCCGCCTCGATCCGGGCCGTGTGCGGCTCGCGGTTGAATGGTTCCGCGCCGTGAATCTCCGCCGCATCGCCCATGAGCCGCCGGTTGAGGACCGTAGCCGGAATCCGGATCGTTTTCGAATAACCGGTCCGTCCGGTCTCTATTTTCGTGATCGAGGCGATCCCCAGCGAGATCGATACGGCGCTCCTTTGGTCCGTGTCGGCTTCTTTGCCGTCGATAAACAGTTTCACTTCCATGATCTTCGGTCTATTCGTGTTGAAAAGTTACCGTTTCGCACTCCCTGACCTCCAACGTCAGCCGGCACAACCCCGCGCCGTGCGTGGCGACCGACGACGAGAGCACGTCCGCCCGTACCGGGATCCGGTTCCGCTCGATCCACACCTTCGGCGACGAAACGATTTCGGCGAGCCATTCCATCGTCGCACGGGGTTCGAAATCCGACACGAGCGTCGTCCGTCTCTCCCGCCTGCTGCCGGTCGTTCGATAGCCGGAGGCCGTGCGGATGCGCTCCTTCTGCGTGTCGAACCCTTCGGCGGCCACGGCCTGCATCGTGTAGTAGTCGATTTGGCCGTAAGTGTTCCACCAGCACAACCTGACGCCGTCCGGATTCGACGGTACGAGCCGGTACCGTTGCGTGAGTATTTCCTCCTCTCCGGTCGCGATGCGGACCTCCAACGTGTCGTACCGTTCGACCAGCTCTTTCCCCGTCAGGTCGATCCGTCCGGCCAGATCTTCCGTTTTCAGGCAGAATGCGCTCAGTTCCTCCGTCGCCGCCTGCGTGGCGACCGCCAGCGTCCTTTCCCCGATGCCGCGGAGGATCGCCGTGGCCTGCAACGGATCGCCTCCCGGCAGCAGCGCGATTTCGTCGCTTTCTCCCGGCGCGATCCGCCGGGTTTCGGGCGAGGCCGACAGCTTCTCCCACTCGTACAGCCTTCGGATGCCCGCTCCTAACCGGACGGCGACTTCCGTTTCTTCCGCCGCCACGATCAGGTCGGCGACCCGGTTCTGGGGATGGGCGAACGTACACTGGACGCTGTACATCGGGGCGACGTCCAGCAGTCCCTTGGCGTAATTGGCGATGTTGGCCTCGTGCGACAGGGCGCCTTTGAACCGGCGTCGTCCGAGGATCGTGTTTTTCGCTCCGTCGTAAATGTCCAGCTCCACCAGTTCGTCTTCGGCGGCCGAAAAGCGTATCGGAGCGGCCCTGTACGCCGAGGCATACCGGGCAGGCGTTTGTGTGATAATCATAGTCTTTCGGTTTTTTCGTCGGACCCGAAGTCGGTCCTTACGTCGAATTCGGCTTTTATCGACAGCTCCCCGTGCACCGTCAGCGAGAATTCGGCCGGGGTCAGCACGATGTTTTCGGCACAGAATATTCCGTCGCAGGGCTCCGTCCGGCGAATGATTCGCAAGGCGTCCTGTTCCATCCTGTCCCATGCCCGTTCCTTGAGCGTTTCGTCGTAGCGAAGGTTCTTTTCCATCAGATGGAGGGTGACGCGATAGGTCGCCTCGCCCTCCTCTCGTCCGTCGATGCGGATCATTTTCGGAGGTACGCACCACACCGCGGGAAACCGCAGCGGCTTTTCGTTGAGCCGATACTCGAATCCCCGGTAAAAGGCGTAGCCGGTTTTCCGCACAGCCGCTTCGAGGGCTGCGGATAATCGTTCTCTGAACATGTCGTTTGATTTTTTTGTCCGGCAGCGGCTTCTCCCCGCAGAGAGGCTGCCGGCATGTGAATTTTGTCCGTTTGCGTCTTCGCTTCCCGGATAGACCATCGTCGTGTCCCGCATTTTTATGCGGAATGCGGACTTTTTTTGCTGCAAGGTGTCTTCTCCTCCCGCTGCCGGGACCTCCCGTTCTTCCGAAACCGAATCCGCCGTGTCCGTCTTCCCGTCCGGACTGCTCCCGCTCCTGCCGCTCGCTCTGCCGTCACTTTCGGTCTTTCGCCCGCCCGTTTTCACCCTGCTCCCGTCTGCCCGATCTACCTCTTTTGTTTGTTCTTTGTCCGAACGGCTCCTCTTCGCTCTTTCCTATCGGGCATGCCGCATCTGCCCGTTTCCCCTTGGCCGATGCCCCTGTCGGGATTTTTTCCCGCAAGGCGTTTTTCACCCCGCGCAGCGGAAACAGCGATTCTCCTGAAGCGGAATCCTCCATGTCCGTCTTCCTATCCGAACGGTTTTCCATTCCACTCTTATCTACTTGTTTTTCCGTCACTTTCGGTTTTTATCTGACTTTTTTACCCTCTTTATGTCCGCTCGGTTCTGCTACTTTTGTCCGCTTTTTCCTCCGAGTCGTTTTCGTCCCGTTCTTGTCCGATTCGGTCTTGTCGCTCTTGTTTGTTTTTCGTTCGAACAGCTCCTTTCCTGTTCTTGTCCACTCGGTCTTGCTGTCATTTTCGGTTTCCCGACCGATTGTTCTCTTCCTATTTCAGGCTGCTCGGTTCTGCTGCTTTTGTCCACTTCTCCCTCCGAGTCGTTTCCGTGTCCCTGCCATCTCTGTATAAACTTTTTTCCCGCCGAGCGTTTTTCACCTGGCCACCGGGAACTCACCGACTCCTCCGAAACGGAATCCGCTGAGCTCGTCATCCTGCCCGAACCGCTTCTTCCCGTCCCTGTCCGCTGGGTTTTGCCCGTTGCTTTTCGTTTCTTTTTTTGCGTCCTTGTCATCCCTGCACGGACTTTTTGCTGCAAAGTGTCGCGGAAACTTATCGATTTTTCCGGAGGGGAACTTGTCGTGTCCGTTGTCCTTGTGCGGACTTTTTTTCTCGCCGAGCGTTTTTCACCCTGCCTCCGGAAATTCCCGACTCTCCCTCTGCGGAGTCTGCCATGCCTGTCTCCCTCTGTTCGACCGTCTCCCGTCCCGCTCCCCATCCTCCGCGCATTCTTCCGCCTCCCGTTCTCATTGTTTGCTTATGCCGCTTCCGTCTGTCGCATCGCCCTCCGCCGGTCCCGCCTGCTCCGTCTTCGAGCCTTCCCTTCCGTTTTTCCGCGGAACGGCTTGTCTATGATGCTTGAGAGCCGAATTGCCCTTCTTCCCCTCGGTCGTTGCCCCGGCCGTATCTCCAGACACCCTCTCCGTTCCCCCTCTTTCCTTTGTGCTTGCCGCCCCTCTTTTGCCTCGTACCACACCGCCTCTCGTCCTGTGATACCGGTGAGGCGATTCGCATCCCAGCGTCTTCCTTCCCGTCCTCCCATTTCTCCTCTACCTCCGGGTTCTACCGGTATGCCGTCATTTTTATCCTGCTGTGCACCAAAGCCATAAAGTCGTAAGCGTTCATTCTTTTCACCCGCTGCGTTTCTCCGGGAAGATGATGCCCCGCCCACATCATCAGATCGCTCCACCGCGTCGCTTCCCGTCCTGTGTCCCCGTGCCGTCCGTCGGAGAGCGGGCTCGCGTAACAGAGCGGATATTTTTCCTTCATTCTCCGATGCGTTTTTTCGAGCGTCGCATAGAGACGCAGGACGATCCCCATCGGCATCCTCCGCAACCGTTCCGCCCGTCCGAGTGCCTTTTTCTCCTCGTACCGTTCCCCTTCGGGACGACACAGTACGGCTGCGATGAGCGGTGCATAGCTCCATTTGTCGTCGAGATAAAGGTCGGTCGCTTCGCAAAACTCCTCGGCCGACAGGTCGGCCATCGGTATCGTTTCTCCTTCGAACCCGCGTACTTCTCCCGGGAACGACAACCATTCTCCCACCTCCGCGAACCCGTCGCTGTCCTGTCTTCCTTTCCCGTTTCCGGCTTTTCCGAGGCTTGCCGTTTTTTTCGTCTCCCTGCCGGGGTGCTTCCCCCGTCCGGTTTTCCTGTCGTTCCTTTCCTTTTCGCTTCGCCAGCGCCCTGTCCCGCCGTGCCGTCTTTCCGTTTCTGTCGCTTCGCCGAGCCGGCTGTCCGCTTTCCGACCGATTCTTTTTCCCGTTTTTTCGCCGGACTTTCCGTCACCCGTTTCCGTCGGGGAACGATTCGCTTCCTCGCTGCGCCTTTCCTTCTCGCACGGAACGCCCGTGCCGACGTTTTTTCCCGTCCCGACGAATTCGAACCACTCTTTTTCCGATCCGTTTCCTCGTTCCGATCCGCTCGTTTGCTCTAGCTTTCTGAGAGTCCGTTCCTCGGGCGCCGTTTCTCTCCCTTTCTCCTTTTCGTTCCGTCTTGTCGCTCCGCAGGTTTCCTGCGCTTCTTCCGTCCGGATGGATTCGCCCGGACGTCCTCCCGACGCACTTTTCCCCCATCCGTCCTTCCTGTCGTTTCTTGGGTTCCCCCGCTCCGCAGGTTCCTCTCTCCCGTTCCGTCTTTTCGTTGCTTCGCTCCGTTTCCCCGCCTTTTCCCGTTCTGTCGGATCGGGACCTTTCCCCGCTCCTTCTTCGGTAGTTTTCCCCATCCCTCCGAAAATCCGGGCGACATAACACTCCGCGAAAAGAATGCACTCCCCCGGCTCGGTCTCCGCTGCGACTGTCGGTTCCACCCCTCCGATCTTTTCCAATATCCGCCGGGCGAGCCGGATACGTGCCCGCTCCGTCGAACGCCCGAACCGCAACAACAACATGAATTGTTCCCAGTCGAGCGCTTCCACTGTGTCGGGGCATTTGTAGACACGATTGTCGATAACCAGTTTACTCATTGTCGATAACCTTTTCGTTTCCGATGAAAAAATGTTCATTTCCTGAGCGAATCCCGTTCGGTGAACAAAGCCTTCGCAAGGTCTTCGAGTTCGTCGGCGATGTTGTTCGTCCGTTTGGCCGACATTTTCAGACGCAGCCTACATGCGGAGAGTTCCCTGACGCTGCGCGCTGCCCGACGGATCTCCTCCGCCGCTTTCGCTTGCCGTGTTTCCATGATGCCATCGTTTTGATATTCAATGTTTCGAACCGGACGAGAAACGTCCGTCCGCTCTGTCCCGGTCGTTCGTGCCGAGCCGGTTTCCGGACCGGTCGTCCGGTGCGTCCGGTTGGAAGTTGTCGACAGAATGTGCATTTCTTCTCTTCGGCGACTGTGCATAAGTCTCCCGCCCGAAAAAAGAAAAGATGTCGGTTTTTACAAAAATGCTGTGGATAAGTGCGGGCACTCCGCCCTGCTTCGAAGAAGAGAATCGTTCCGGACCATCCGGAAATCCTGCAGACCCGAATCCTGTCGGGACCTGTGCAAATATATAACGCGCCTACCCCCTTTGTCAAGAGGGCGGGCGCATTTTTCTCGAAGTTTTTTCGGGGCGCCGGTCGGCCCGGCGTTCGTCGTGTTCCGGTTCCCGAAGACAGCCTGACTCCCGAACCGGTTTTCGGACCGTCTCGTTCTTTCGGGAACGGACCGCCTTTTCTCGGCAAGACGTTTCCCTGCGGGGAAAACTATCCTCGCGGACTTTCCGCCTCGTTACGCGTCTCTTCCCCGTCGAAAAGACGCAGTTGCCTGTATTCGTGATTGAACGACAGCCGATGATAGGGCGAAAGCCCGTAACGCATGACGGCCATGCGATGCTCGCGGGTCGGGTAGCCTTTGTTCTTTCTCCAGTTGTACACCGGATATTCCTCTCCGATGCGGTCCATGTAGTCGTCCCGGTACGTCTTGGCCAGTACCGAGGCGGCCGCGATGGCCGTGTAAGTCGCGTCTCCCTTGACGATGCAACTGTACGGAATGTCGAGCTTTGTCCGGAACCGGTTGCCGTCGATGAGCAGCCATTGCGGACGGACCGACAGCTTTTCCACGGCTCGCGACATGGCCTCGAACGAGGCGTTGAGAATATTGATCCGGTCGATTTCTTCCGGTTCGACCATTTCCACGGCCCATGCCACCGCCTCGCGTTCGATGATTTCGCGGAGCAGATACCGGTTCTTTTCGCTCATTTTTTTCGAGTCGTCGAGCAGCGGGTGGTTCCATCCTTCCGGCAGAACGACAGCCGCCGCGCTCACCGGCCCGGCCAGCGGTCCCCGCCCGGCCTCGTCGCATCCGGCTTCGATGCGACCCTCCTTCAAACAGGTTTTCAGCATCTCTTTCGAGTCTTTTTTCGGACCTCTTCCCCGAACGGAAAACAGCAGGCGCATTCGGCCTGCTGTTTTCCGTCCGTCGTCCGTCCGATTCCTACATCAATCCTAACGATTGGAAATACCGGTCGATTTCCTCCGCCTGTTTCCGTTGTCCGTAACCTTCCGTCACGTTCCGGATTTCTTTGAGCGCCCGCACGTCGCTTCCCAACTGCGCCCGCACCAGCTCCGCCTTTCGTCCCGTGAAACGGAGGTAGTAGTCGATGTTCTCTTCCAGTATCCGAGCATAGTCTTCCGCTATGGCGTTGCCCTTGTCGGGCGCTCCCGCCAGATAGTAGGTTTCGATCATCATTAGCGTCGAGAATATGTCGTGCCGGATCTGGGCGAACGGAATCTTTTCCAGTCCGGTATCCAATACCTTCAGCGCCCGCGTCGTGTCGCCCTCTTGGAGGAGTTGCTGCGCGAGGCGCACATACAGTTCCCGCACGCGTACCGCCCGGAAATTGTCCTGAATGAATCCGTCCGCGTACACCTTCGGGTCGGCTATGTTGCCGTATTCGAACGTGTTCATCAGCTTGTCGTACAGCGATTCGGTGTCGATGCGCCCCACGAAGTAGTCGCTCTCTTCCGTCCGGATGGGGACGAACTGATAGGCGAACCCGTCCAGTTGCATGTATTTGTCCAATCCGAGCCGGCTCGGCGTGTAGTACTGCGTGAAGTAGAGCGGCCGCTTCCAGTCGAAGTTGGCCAGCAGGTCGATGAGCATCATTTCCGTCCGGTCGATGTCGTCTTTCTGAATATCCAGATAGACCGTGTCCACCATCAGATGGGCGTCTTCCGGACGCACGATTCCGCTGGCTACGGCATTCTCCTTGTTGACCGGCACGGCGATCCGCTTGGTGGGGACGTAGTCGAACGTCTCGCCGTTACGTCCTTGCAGTTTGGTCCTCGGATCGTCGCTGGCGATCCAGTCGATCACCTGACGGGCCGTAGCCGACTCGAATAGATCCTGCACGAGCAACTGTTCGTTCCGGTAGGTGTATTTTTCGCGCGGCAGCGAGAACGGAACGGGCTCCGAGTCGTTGCTTTTGATGCGCATCTGGTCGATGTACCATTCGGCGCCCAGATAGCTCATGTTCATTACGCGGACGTCCGTGCGATGGCCTTCCACCTCTTGGGCATACCACAGCGGGAACGTATCGTTGTCGCCGTAGTTCATGATGATGGCCTGCGGCAGCGTCGAGTTCAGGTAGTTCTTCCCGAAGTCGCGGGCCACATAGCGGCCCGACCGGTCGTGATCGTCCCAGTTCTGAGCGCCCAGAACGGCCGGTACGACGGCTCCGATGAGCGTGGCCGCTACGGCCGTTCCGACGGTCGTTTTCTTGAACCACCGTCCCATCGCCTCGTACAGGGCCACGACCCCGAAACCGATCCACATGGCGAAGGCGTAGAACGACCCGGCGAAGACGTAGTCCCGTTCGCGGGGCTCTACCGGCGGCGAGTTCAGATAGACGACGATAGCCACGCCCGTCATGATGAAGAACGCCATGACGACCGTGAAGTTACGCCCGTCGTGGTTCAGTTGCCATGCGAGCCCGATGAGGCCGAGCAGCAGCGGAAGGAAATAATACGTGTTCCGTCCCCTGTTCGAAGCCTTTTCCGAAGGCAGGTTGTCCTGCGGTCCGAGGAAAATCTCGTCTACGGCGTTTATCCCCGACAGCCAGTTGCCGTCCGTGATTTCTCCGGTGGACTGAATATCGCTCTGACGCCCCACGAAATTCCACAGGAAATAGCGCCAGTACATGAAGTTCATCTGGTAGGCGAAAAAGAACTTCAGGTTGTCGGCGAACGTCGGTACGTTGATCGTTTTGTCGCCGAAGGGAATGTTCCGCCCCTCGCCGTCCACCCAATTCTTGTAGGCCCGGATGTGGTTGGCGTCCCTCGAATACATGCGGGGAAAGAAGAATTCGAATTTCGGATCGTACACCACGCCGTCTATCGTCGTCGCCTTCTCGTATTTCCCGCTGTCGCCTTCGTAATACACCGTTTTGGTCTTGTAGTCGATGGCGGGCGAAGAGTAGAGCGGCCCCTTGAACAGCGGGCGTGCACCGTACTGGTCCCGGTTGAGCAGCGACAGCAGACCGTAGGGATTGTCCGGCGCGTTGCTGTTCATCGGCGGATTGGCCGCCGAGCGGATGATGACCGAGGCGTAGGAGCCGTAACCCAGAACGACCACCGTCACGCACAACACGATCGTGTTGGCCAGCACTTTCCCTTTCTTATGGGTGTAGTACACGCCCCAGCAGAGCGCTCCGAGCAGGGCGAAGGCGTAGAACGTGATGCCGGAATTGATCGGCAGCCCCAGTCCGTTGACGAACATCCGGTCGAAAAAGGCGCCGAGCTGCACCGTTCCCGGAATGATGACGTACATCGCGGCGATGAGAATCGCTCCCGCTGCGAGCAACGCCTTGACGAATCCCGCTTTGGTGAGCGGGTATTTCTTGAAATAATAGATCAGCACGATGGCCGGGATGATGAGCAGGTTCAGCAGGTGGACGCCGATGGCTAACCCCGTGAGGTAGGCGATCAGCACGAGCCACCGGTTGGCGTGCGGTTCGTCGGCCACGTTCTCCCATTTGAGAATGGCCCAGAACACCACGGCCGTGAACATCGACGAGAGCGCGTACACCTCGCCTTCCACGGCTGAGAACCAGAACGTGTCGGTGAACGTGTAGGCGATGGCTCCCACCAGCCCCGCGCCCAGCACGGCGATCCCCTGCGACGGACCGAGCTCTTCTTCGCGCTTGCGCATGGCTCTCCGCGCCAGGTGGGTGATGCTCCAGAAAAGAAACATCACGGTCGCCCCGGAGGCCAGCGCCGACATCGAATTGACCAGGGCGGCCGCCTGTTCCGGCCCGCCGAAGATCGTGAAGAAACGGGAGATCATCATGAACAGCGGCGCTCCGGGAGGGTGCCCCACTTCGAGTTTGTAGGAGGTCGCGATAAATTCGCTGCAGTCCCAGAGGCTTGCCGTGGGCTCCATCGTCAGCAGATAAACGGCCGATGCGAAAGCGAAGCAGAACCATCCGGCGATCAGGTTGAGTTTTTTGAATCGATTGTTCATGGTGTGTCGCCTGTTAGGGTTGTTGTGCGGGTTTCTTGTTTTTTGAATTTTGCGATAATGTGTGCAAAATTAGAAAAATAACGTAAGAAATCCCGATTTCGTCTCGACATACCGGGAAAGTTTGTAATTTTACGGCTTTAAATGCCATGACGATGAAATCGACGCTTTCCGTATACAATACGCTCACCCGCAAGAAAGAACAATTCGAGCCGCTGAACCCTCCTTTCGTGGGACTTTATGTCTGCGGCCCTACCGTCTACGGCGATCCCCACCTCGGACACGCCCGCCCCGCCATCACCTTCGACCTGCTGTTCCGCTACCTCCGGGCCACGGGCCACAAGGTGCGTTACGTGCGCAACATCACCGACGTAGGGCACCTCGAAAACGATACCGACGAGGGCGAGGACAAAATCACCAAGAAGGCCCGGCTCGAACAGCTCGAACCGATGGAGGTGGCGCAGTATTACACCGAGCGCTACCACGACGCCATGCGGGCGCTCAACGTACTCCCGCCGAGCATCGAGCCCCACGCTTCGGGCCACATCATCGAGCAGATCGAAATGACGAAGGCCATTCTCGACAAGGGACTCGCCTACGTGAGCAACGGCTCGGTCTATTTCGATGTCGAGGCCTACAACCGCAAGTACCGTTACGGCCGTTTGTCCGGCCGCGTGCTCGAAGATATGATGGCCAACACGCGCGAGCTGGACGGACAGGCCGACAAGCGCAACCCCTTCGACTTCGCGCTGTGGAAAAAGGCCGCGCCCGAACACATCATGCGCTGGCCTTCGCCGTGGAGCGACGGCTTTCCCGGCTGGCACATGGAGTGCTCGGCCATGAGCACGCGTTACCTCGGCGAACGGTTCGACATCCACGGCGGGGGCATGGACCTGATGTTCCCGCACCACGAGTGCGAGATCGCCCAGAGCACCGCCGCCTGCGGACACGATGCGGCCCGTTACTGGATGCACAACAACATGATTACGATCAACGGACAGAAGATGGGCAAGTCGCTCGGCAACTTCATCACGCTCGAAGAGCTGACCACCGGTTCGCACAGGCTGCTCGAACAGGCCTATTCGCCCATGACGATCCGCTTTTTCGTGCTTCAGGCCCATTACCGCAGCACGCTCGATTTCTCGAACGATGCGCTCCGCGCCGCCGAGAAGGGCTACGAACGGCTGATGAAGGCGTTGGGTACGCTCGCCAAGCTCCGGCCTTCCGAAGTCTCCACTGTCGATGTGTCCGACATCGAGGCGCGCTGCACGGCGGCGATGGACGACGACCTGAATTCGCCCGTCGTCATTTCCGTGCTGTTCGACTGCGTCCGCATCGTCAATCAGGTCTATGACGGACACCGGACCATTTCGGCGTCCGACCTCGACGAGTTGCGCCGCGTCATGCACCTCTTCGTGTTCGACATCCTCGGTCTGCGCGACGATCTCGCCGGCGACGATTCCCGCATGCTGTCGTCCGTCGTCGATATGATTCTCGACATCCGCATGCAGGCCAAGGCCGCCAAGGACTGGGCCACTTCCGATAAGATCCGCGACGGTCTCGCCGCCGCCGGCATCAAGGTCAAGGACCGCAAGGACGGCTGCGACTGGGAAGTCGAGTAGGGGAGCTGTCCCTGTTTTGTTTTCGGTCGGCCGGCATCCGAATGCCGTGCCGGCCGTTTTCTCGTCGGGCGTGCCGCCCCTCCCGGAGAGAGCGCGCGTCCGGCTTTTCCGGAATGTTCACCCTGCGGTCTTGCAGCTTCTCCGCAATGTCTTCCCTTTCCCGCAACGTATTTCGGCCGCTTCCGGACCTTCCGCTCGCTCGGAGCCTCTCGTTCCCGCTTTGGCTCCGGTCCCGACGATCCGTCCCGAACATGCCGCCCGTCGTCCGAGAACGGACCGCCGAACGAAATCTCGTCGCCCCGAACCGTGCGACGTTTGTCCGTCCCCGATGTTTCGTCCTCGGAAGCCGCCGTCCCGAACCGACGGGATAAAACGATTCCGACCATTGCGCTTCCTGATCGGAAACTCTCTGTGCGGTGGCCGTGAAGCGAAATACCGGAGGGTTTGCCTCACGGCGATACGACGGTCCGGTCCGCAGAATCCGATCTTCGACCGAAGATCGTGTCGGCCGTCTTACCGCTCCGGAGCGGTCGGGGCGATTGACGCACGCCCCGAATCGTGCAATACCCATCCGCTTCTCTGTCCGCACGCCCGCATCGTCGATTCTGGGCACTTATTATTTTTTCGATGTCCCGACGTTTCTGTCCGCGATGACCGGACCCGCCCTTCTCTTTCGCGGCTTCGGATTCTCTGTCGGATGGCTTCCTCGTCAGAGACCCGCATCTTTCATCCGAAAAGCGCAGCGGTACGAACTTTCTGTCATGGCGCGATGAAAACGGCAGAAACGGATATGCGGAAAATAACGCGATGGTCCCCCTGAAATCGCCTCTTCGGTTACACTGCGATGCGAAAGACGACCCGTGAATCCCCGAACTCCTCCTGCCGTCCGTGTGATTTTTCCCGGTTCCGGTCGATCGGCCCGGGGCTTTCGACCCTCGCTCGTCGTCGGGGAACGGGACCCCTCCGATTTTTTTATATCGGGACTTTCTGCGCCGGGCAAAATACGGACAAACGGTTTCGACCCTCGCCGATCCTTCGCGATTGCCGCTTCGATCCGTCTCCTCGGAGAACGGATTCTTTTTGCTCGTGTCTTTTTCGTTTGTTCTTGTCCGTGACAGCAGCGGAAGCCCGCATCGGATCGCTTCTGCCCGTTTTCTCCGTCGGGCGCCGAACGACGGAGAAAACGGGCGCACGACGCGTCCCGTGCGGTGGCTTTCGAATGCGACGCCCGGTGTGGCTATGTCTGTGAGTATGTCTTTGTGAGGGATGACGTCCGGCCTCGCTTCGGCAGTCTCGCGACACACCCTCCTCGGACGGAACATGCGTCCGCCGATGTCCCTGCTCCCCGTTCCTGCGATTCACCCGTTTCTTTCGAAGGCTTTTCTCCGATACGCGTCCCGGCTGCTTCCGAAACGAAGACGGCGCTCCGCCCCGTCCGGCTACCAGTCCCTTTCTCTGATGGCTTCTTCGATGTCGATGTCTATGTCGAAATAACGGAGAACGTATTCGACGGTCGTGCCGATACAATCTCTCGCGACGGTTTCGATTTCGCTGTCGTTCTCTTCGAAATCCTCCTCCAGCTCGTTGATCCCGATCGTCATTTCGTCCAGTTTCGCCTGAATCTCCCGTTTCGAATGCCCGCCTTGTTCGAGGTAGGCGATGACGGCCCCGATGCGTTCCGCCACTTTGTCGACGCATTCGATCGGATAGTAGTCGTCCGCGTACATCGCTTCGAGAAGAGGGTAGTCCGCATCGAATTTTTTTCCGCTCATGTCTGTTCTTTTATTTATTTGTGGTTTGTCGTGCATCCGTCGTTCTCGCGCCGCCGCTTTCCGCCTCCCGGTCGGGCAGCTTGCCGGGCATCGTCGTCCTCTTGTGATCCGGACGTTTCTTCCCGTCTCGCCGCCGCCGACCGCCCGTAATCGTCCCATTGTCCGTACATGATGCCTTGGGCGCTGCTGTCGACCAGTTTTTGCAAGCGTGACCGGAACAATTCCGGATTTTTCCGTGTCCGTTGCACGTTGTCTACGCGTACACGGCGATACAGTTCCGGAAAGGTCTGAAAGTTCCGCCATGCCTCCGGTACGGCCCGCAGCGCCTCCTGTACGTCATCGTCGATCACGAATGCCGCCGACGCTTCCGCAAGGGCGGCCCGGCCTGCCTCGGTCATGCGTCCCGCCTGTTCCATCCGCCGGCAACGCTCCTTGTTGAGTTCCGTCCATTTGCTGCCTTTTTTTCTCGGCGTCAGGCGTTGGGCGGTGACGGTGTCCGACAGTTTCTTGACCGTGCTGTCGATCCACCCGAAGCACAACGCCTCCTCCACGGCGTCGATGTACGGAAACGACCCGTCTTCCGAGGGCTTCCCGCGCTTGACCGTTATCCAGCACTCTTTTTCCTTCGCATGGTTCTTTTCGAGCCATCGCCGCAATTCGTCGCGGTCGCGTGCGTCGAGCAGGTTGATCGGATTCATGTCGTTCGGTATTCGTTTTCGTGTGCCGGCGGGGCATGGCTGCCTGCCCAGCGTCGAAGGTCTCGTTTTTCGCCGTAACGTGCACAGGAAATAAGGTATATATATATCTTCTGCGGGCTGCATGCGAAAACCGGCGGACCCGACAGCCGGGCTGTCGCCGCATAAGCGGAGCAGTCCCGCCATGGACAGCCTCCGAGTTTCCTCCCCCGTCGCTCCGATTCTCCCGGTGCGGGAGCGTCCGGGCCTTATAGTTTCCAGTTTTTCATCGCGTCGAGCTGCCGGTAGTCCGTCAGGTCGACCTGTACCGGCACGACCGAGACGTATCCGTGCGCGAGCGCCCATTCGTCCGTGTCTCCGGCGGCGGTCTCCGCGTTGCAGAAATGCCCCGACAACCAGTAGTAGTCGTTCCCTCTGGGGTCTTGCCTGCGCTCGAAATCCTCCCTCCAGAATCCGCGCGTCTGCCGGCACGTGCGGATGCCTTTGATCGCTTCCACGGGCAGGCACGGTATGTTCACGTTCAGACACAGCGGCATGTCCGGCTTCTCTCGCACGACCGTTTCGACGATCCGCGGAACGAAGTGCGCGGCCGTCGCGAAGTCGGCGTCCTCGGCATGGTCCAGAATCGAAAATCCGATCGACGGTATGCCGTAGAAGCTCGCTTCGACGGCGGCTCCCATCGTCCCCGAATAGAGTACGTTGATGGCCGAATTCGATCCGTGGTTGATACCCGATACGGCGAGCGAGGGGTACTCTCCGCCCGACAGCAGATAGTCGAACGCGATCTTGACGCAGTCCACCGGCGTGCCGTTGCACACGTGGACGGCGAGGTCCGCTTCGTCTGCGATTTTCTTGAGCGTCAGCGGACGGTTCATCGTGATGGCATGGGCCATGCCGCTCTGCCCCCTCTCCGGAGCCACGACCAGCAGGCGCCCTGCGGGACGCAGGATTTCGATGAGCGTTTCGAGGCCTTTGGCGTGTATGCCGTCGTCGTTCGTGATAAAAATGAGCGGTTTGCGGTCCATGTTTTCTTCGCGGATTTCCATAGCGCAAAGATAGCAAAATCGGCCGGTTCCCGCTCTCCGCCTCGGTTTCTTTGTATCGGCTGCCCGCTGCGCCGTCCCGCCCCGTCTTTTCTTATTCCTTATGCGACAGGGCGTTGATTCTTCCTTTCGGGTTCGATTATTTCTCCCGGATGTTGTTTTTTCGGAATAAAGCGCTATCTTTGCCCGCTGAAAGTGCAGGAATCTCTTATGAGGACGCAGGAGCCCGTAATATTCCCACTGTAATCATTAAAAGAACCGAAATGGAAAATTTGATTAAGATCGCCCAAGATTCCATGTGGGTGAAGCCGGACGTCCCTTCGTTCAAGAGCGGCGACACGATCACCGTGACCTACAAGATCGTCGAAGGCAGCAAAGAGCGTCTGCAAAGTTTCCGCGGCACCGTCATTCAGATCAAAGGCAGCGGAATCACCAAAATGTTCACCATCCGTAAGATTTCCGACGGCATCGGCGTAGAGCGTATTTTCCCGCTCTATTCTCCCCACATCGACCACATCGAGGTCAACAAAGTGGGTGTCGTGCGTCGTTCCCGTATCTACTATCTGCGTGCCCTCACCGGTAAGAAGGCCCGTATCAAGGAAAAGAAAAGAGTCGTCGTCAAATAGTTCCGACGACCCGCGTACTTCGGCAGGGCGGATACCGTTGCGGTATCCGCCCTGTCCGTTTTTGGACGGGCCTCTCTGGCTTCGCGACGGTATCCTTGCCTCGTAACGGCATCCGGTCTCTGCCGCCGCGCTTTTCGATCCGCCGCTCGTTTCCCGTCGGGGCAGGGAGCCGCCGAATACGGGACCCGCAACGGCGAATGACGGAGCCCGGAGCCGAAAATGCGGCCGAACGCGTTCCCTCGGCGCATGTCATCGCCCGCGCGGATAGCCGGGCCAAAGCCGGTGCCCGCCGGTTTTTCGCCCGCCCGTCGCTGCCGGAGCAAAAATCCGGCTCCGACATGCTCCGCTTCGCGGGAGTTTTGTATCTTTACGGGACCGGAACCCTCCGGCCGAAACGCTGACGTCATGGTTTTAGAGATTCTTCTCATCATTTCCGTCCTGTTGCAGATCGTCGCCGCCATGGTGGCCATCGGTCTCACGCGCCGCACCAAGTACAACCTGTCGTGGATGCTGTTCACCGTCGCCCTGACCTGCATGGCGTTCCTGCGTCTGGGCGAATATTTCAAGATCACGTCGCTCCAGCCGCTGCGCCTGCCCGACGAGTTTTTCGTGTGGATGGGCGTCGTCACCTCGCTCTGCTTCGCAGGCGGCATGCTGCTGGTCCATCGGATTTTCAAATATATCTACCGCACCGAACACCAGCGCCGCATCAGCGAACGGCGGATTCTCAATACCGTGCTCCGTACCGAAGAGAAAGAGCGGCAGCGCTTTTCCAAGGACTTGCACGACGGACTGGGCCCCCTGCTCTCGTCGGCCAAGATGTCCGTTTCGGCTCTGTCCGAGAGCTACGCCGACGAGCGCAACCGCGAGATTCTCCGCAATGCCAGCTACGTCATCGACGAGGCGATCCGCAGCCTGCGCGAAATATCGGTCAACCTGAGCCCGCACATTCTCAAGGATTTCGGCCTTTCGCGCGCCGTTTCCAACTTCATCGGCCGCCTGCCGCGCACTTCCGTGCGGATCGACTTCTCGACGAACCTCCGCAACGAGCGTTTCGATACGGACGTCGAAGTCATCCTCTACCGCGTCGTCTGCGAACTGCTCAACAACACGCTCAAGCACGCCGAAGCCTCGCAGGTGTCCGTCTCGCTGATGTACGCCGACGGTCTGCTGCGGCTCGATTACCGGGACGACGGTTGCGGATTCGATCCCGCCGCCGTGACGCAGAAGGGAATGGGCATCGCCAACATCCATTCGCGCGTCAGTACGCTCAACGGCTTTTCCCGCCTGACCTCCAAGCCGGGGCAGGGCATGAAGGCCGTCGTCGAAATTCAAATATAATCCGCAGAAAATGAAAACTCCCTGTACAATCGTTCTGGCCGACGACCATACGCTGTTCCGTAACGGTTTGCGCACGCTGCTCGGCGGTATCGAAGGGTTTGTCGTGACGGCCGAAGCGTCGGACGGCATCGAACTGCTCGAACTGCTCGAACACGAACGCCCCGACGTCGTGTTGCTCGACATCGAGATGCCCCGCATGAACGGGATCGTGGCGGCCGAGGAGGCGCTTCGTCGCTATCCCGATCTGAAAATCATCACGCTGTCGATGTACGGCGACGAGGATTATTACTTCCGGATGGTTTCGCTCGGCGTCAAGGGATTCATTCTGAAAAATTCGGACATCCGCGATGTCGTGGCGGCCATCGAAACCGTCGTCGACGGCGGAAGCTTCTTTTCGCAGGAGTTGCTGTTCAATCTGGTCAGCAACCTCAAGTCTTCGCCTTCGGCCGTCCCCGACGACAGTCCGGAGGAGCTTTCCCAGCGCGAGTCGGAGATTCTGCTTCATATCTGTCGCGGCGAATCGAACAACGAAATCGCCGATGCGTTGTTCATTTCCAAACGCACGGTCGATAAACACCGCTCCAACATCCTCGCCAAGACCGGTTGCAAGAACACCGCCAACCTCGTCGTCTACGCCATCAAGAACCGTTTGGTCGAAATCTGATTCTCGTCCAAGGGCTTTTCTCCCCGCCGGTCGGCCCGCGAATGTCCGCTCCGGCGAAAATTCCGGCATGCCGATTTCCTTCCGCCCGTCGCAGAAGGCTCTCTTGCCGAACGGCATCGCGACGAGCCCGTCGGCCGGCATCCGATGCGTCCGCGACGTTTGTGCCGGTCCGAAACGGGGAGCCGGGACGACGATGCCTGTGCTTCGTGTCCCGGTTCCCGGCAAGGCATCCGCAAGGCGACTCCGTTCCGTATCTGCTGCTTCGCAGCGACGAAAAGCGACCTCTCTCGGTTTTTGCCGTTGCCCGCCCGAACGTCTCGTCGCGGCTCTGCTGCCGCTTTCTGGAATGTTTATG
Source organism: uncultured Alistipes sp. (assembly GCA_910583985.1). GTDB lineage: Bacteria > Bacteroidota > Bacteroidia > Bacteroidales > Rikenellaceae > Alistipes_A. The sequence continues at coordinate 2,303 of CAJTYA010000018.1, read as the reverse complement.
TCGTGTCGGTTTTCTTTTATCGGACGATACCGGCAAATCGGCCGGATGCGAACGGCGGCGGTGCGAGGCGAAAAGACGTTCCGAACTCCCGCCGTCCGTCGTCCTTTTCGCTTTCCGTGCGACAAACCGTCTGATCCGCCTTTTCTGTTTCCCGTGTTTCCCGATAAAACTGCGTACTTCTCCTCGAAGTGGAAAATCGCTTCGCGTCCGGTGTGTGCGCTTTTTCCCGCGTCGGAGAGTCCGCGGTCTTCGCGTCCCGCGTTCGTTTGGCAGTCGCCGCCGTTTGGAATGGCGTAAAAAAATCGGGCGCAGCGATCCGTCCGATCCTGCGCCCGATTGAAAATTCCGTCGGCTCCGACTCAGAACTTGAACCCGGCCGAGAGCGTCACCGTGTTCCGGTCCTGCCGGGTATCTATTTCGCCCGATGCGATCACGAAGTCGTCCGCCCGGTCCTCGAAATAAAACACTTGCGAGGGAGCGTATTTGTAGCTCGTATGGATGTATGCGGCATCCACATAGAAATTGTCGAACCGGAATCCCAGACCGACGGAGATGTTCTCGTACGACTTGATGCTGCTCTGGTTGATGAATCCGCGGTCGCCTTTTATGCAATCGCCGTAATAGGCGTACCCTCCCCGCACGTAGAAGTTCTTCACCGGCGTGAGTTCCACGCCGACGCGGAAGTTGTCCGCCGTCCGGTAGTCGTCCCGAATCTGGTCGTTCAGGCTTTGCTCGAACGACCAGTTGGCGCCGTCCATGTGTCGCATTTTCACGTCGTTGTACCACACTCTTTCATAATCGGCCGTGATGAGCCCGATATTCGGGAGCGTATAGGAGAGTCCCGCCAGAAAACGGGTGGGCGTGCGGAAGTTGTACGAATTTTTCAGATACGGGCTGTCGAGCAGTTCGCCGTTCCCCATGCTTTTGTAGTCGGCCGACATGTATTCCACGTACTCTTCGTCGATCCGAATATAGGTCGGGGAGTGGATCGCCATCCCGATTCTCAGGTTGGCGACGGGTCGGACGGTCAGACCGAATTTGACGTTGACCCCCGTCCCGTTCATGTCCAGCATCCGGATGTACGTCATGCCGTCGAGCGAGAGCGGATTGTCGAGATAGGTTTCGGTATACCGGTTCTCGTTCCGGTACGAAATGTCCTGTATGCCCAGCGTGAGACCGAGGTAAAGAATGTTCTCGATGTTGACGCCTCCGGAAATCGCGTATTCCCCGATGCTTCCCCTGTCGATGTTGGCCAGTGAGGGGTCGATCCGTGCGCTTTGCGCCAGCGAGTTCCACGGCGAATAGCTGATGTCGTCCTCCATCGGATCGAGAATCCCCGTCTGATAACCGAGGATTCCTCCCCAGCGGTCCACGCCGAACTTGCGGAACGGAGCATAGGGATCGTCTTTGGGGTGGGCGAGGTCTCCGGACGGGATGCCGTACAGGTCTTCGGCGAAAATTTCCGTGATCGAATTCCGTGCATCCTGCCCGTAGGCGATCGAAGAAGTGTTGAAGTCCGCCAGTTTGTTATACCCGATGCCGAGCGTGAAACTGGTCAGCGCGCCGCTTCCTTGGTAGAGGTTCAGCGCGACGCCCACGTTGCCGAGGCCGAAACGCGTCTTCGAATAGTTGTTCTGCCGTCCGAGATAGTGGTTCTCCATGTCCGAGGAGGTCAGCGTCGGCGAAATACCGAATTCCGATCCCCGGTACATGCCCAACCCCGCCGGGTTGATCCCGATCGACGAAAGGTCGGCGCCCAGCGACGTGAAGGCTCCTCCCAGTGCGGCGCTCCGGGCCGTCGAAAACGAGTAGTTGTACTGCGAGAGTCTGAGCAGATCGCCTGCGCTTTGAGCTTGCAGGGCCGTTCCCAGCAAAAGGGCGGCGCAGCCTGCCGTAAATATTTTTCCGATTTTCATGGTGCGAGTTTTAGAAATACCGTAAGTTGGAGCCAGTCGACCGGCCGAAAGCGGAATGGAATCGTTCCGGTGCTTCTTTAGCGTCGGTAACCGCCGCCTCTCGATGTGCCGCCTCCCGAAGACGCCCCTCCGCCGAAGCTGCTGCCGCCTCCGAAACCGCCGCCGTTGTTATAGCTGCCGCCCCGGTTGACGGCTCCCGATGCGTTGCCGCCGGAGTTATTGTTCCTGTTCGGGCTGTACGACGAGCCTCGGTTGCTGGACGACGAGCCGTTCGACGATCCTCCGCCGATCGAGACGCTTCCCGCCGGCGAACTTCTGCGGTACGATCTTTCGGGCCGGGACGGGGACGTCGTCGTTGCATTGGGTTCGTATCGCGATCCGGGCCGA
>CAJTYA010000017.1 GCA_910583985.1 uncultured Alistipes sp. | reverse complement strand
GGGAGAGTAGGTAGCCGCCTCCTCAAGAGTCCTCCGAGCAATCGGAGGACTCTTTTTTTTGTTCGGTCCGGCTCCCTGCGATCCCCGTTTTCCGTATCCGTACCATCTTCTTTCCCACCCGTCTCCTGTTCGGACATCTGCCCGATTCTTATCCTCGGTTCCTCCTGCCTTCTTCCCTCCTGTCGTTCAAGAAATCCGTTTCCAGCCAGCTTTCCCGCTCTGCGCTTTGGGAATCCCTTCGCCCTGTTCCTTGTTTTTTCCCTCGGCTCCTCGGCATACCCATCCCGCCCCGCTTTTTTTCTTTTTGGAATCCCTAATCCTAAGCATCAATGCGTAGACATTCCCGTCCGCCTTCGATGCATAGGATTTTGCGACTGCAAGTCGAATGCTTCTCCTTCCTCCGATCCTAAGAGGCCAAGATCGAGTCCCTCCGTCCGAAGAGCCCGAAAACGCCGCCCGGCCAAGGCTTCTCCCCCCCTCTGAAAAGGAAATCCGCCCCCGTCTCATCAAGCAGGGCGACGACCTCCTCACCCTCCAGACCCCGACGGCTCCTTCGTGTTCGAGCCCGACGGCCGCCGCTGCCGCAAGGACAACTTCGAAGCAGCCCCTCTTTGGTCGGTCATCCGGGATATGATCCGACACCCGCAGCCGGAGTTTACCATCGTAACATTAAGCATGTGGTCGGGCAATTTTCTCCGCTTCGTAGTTTGTATGGCACCGGACCCTTTTCGCTTCGGGGACGCTTCCCCCGGTCGATAACGTCTCGGTCTTTCTCCAATCCGAATATCGAGCGGTCTCTGAATCGGAGTCTTGGCCCCTCGGATAATATGATCTGCTTACCGGAGTCTTTCGTTGTGAAATCCGAGCGTATCTACCCGGAAGCGGCAGGGGAGATAGGAATCCCGCAGAATCACAACGAAGAGTCTTCGGAGCGGAGGAGGCCGATAGACGGCCGAACTGCGAGACAGGAACGGACGCCACAACGAGCGACGGTGTATGAAAATGATATGACAAGCACAACGTTTCGGCAACGTAGATACAAAAAGGAAGTCGCATAACCGCCATTATGCGACTTCCTTTCATTTCCGTTTCCCGGTTTTATATTTCCCCGTCGTCTATTTAATTGTATACGATTTTGTTTCGAAAAGGGAATGAAATCGTATACATAGGTTCCCCGGTCGATAGAGTCCTATACTACCGTTTCGAGACAGAATCGGGACGGCATAGAAAAACTCTCGTTATTCATCCGGGCGGGGCGTCATTCATTCACGCACTGGAGCGTTATCTGTCCCGTTCTTCTCCGGTCGAAACCGGGCCTATCTCCGTCGATGCGAACGATCTTTTGCCCGAACCGCCGGCTGCGAACCGGGCGGCCTTGCGGCTCTTTTCTCCGCATCGCTTCTCCCCGTGTCTTCGACGGATTTCCGGGCAGAGGAAGACGACGAGACGATTTATTCGTGCCGGCCGGTCTCTGCCGGTTCGGCGTATTCGGCCAGTTCGCGGGGACCGCCCGTCTCCGGGCCGTAATGCTCGTCGTGCTGGCTCTTGTCGAGTCCCACGCGTTCGCTGGCGGCCGATACCCGCAGCGGAATCATTTTGTTCGTCAGCCAGTACAGCAGATAGGTGACGCCGAATGTGTAGACGAATACGATGACGACACGGAGGGCCTTTTGCTCGGACCGCGAATCGGACGGGCTCACGGCTGTTTTTTCCGGTTTCGTTGCGGATGACAACGGTAGGATTGATTATGCATCTGCACAATCTCCATCCGGACTTGGCGCGTCGGACAGACGAAAGACCGCTCTACAGATAGACCTTTCGAAAAACCGTCTCGGCGTTCGGACTGTTATTGCCGGTCAGCGTTTCGTGGTTCGGAAGGATTTCGAAGCGGAGCAGGGGGGACGTTTCGGACTGCAGGATCAGTTCCAGTTCGGATGTCTGGCTCCAGCGGCCGCTCGTCATGTTTTCGTGATTTTCGTCGAAGACGGTCAGCAGAAAGGTGCGGTCGGGTTTCAGATGCAGGATTTTGTGATGGGAGTCCGTTTCGCATTCGTAGAAGCCGACGAGCAGAAAGCGATCCGAATCGTCGGATCCGAGGCTTAACAGGCGGTCGATTCGCAGCGAATCGGGTGCATCCGGCCGCCCGGCCGTGAGCTGTCCCTTACAGGCCATGACGATCGTTCGGGGCGGGTCGTTCACGATTTTTTCGTAGCGGGTTACCGCTTCGTCGCGCATGGCGTTGTCGACGACGGGATGGGTGCGTCCGGTCGCGCAATCGCACAGGCGGACCGTGTCGCCGCTCACGGAGAGCCGTCCGGCGAAATACTCCGCTTCCGGCGGTTCGGAGACGCATCCGGAACCGGCGAGGAGAAGCAGGGCGAGGGCGGCTGACAGGAGGCGTGTGTGTGACATGGTCGAAGAGTGTTTACGTTATAAAGGAAAAGATAAGCAATAAAAATGCCCCGTCTCGTCAGGCGGGGCATTTTTGTCATCTGTTGCGTGTCGGCGGTCCGACCGTGCTATCCGGAAGCGCTGTATCGTTTTAGGCGTGTCGTCCGTCGATCTCCTCCGGAGCGGACGATGCTGCGGATCGGATTCGTACATGTCATCCGGAGCGGCGGACGACAGCCGATGGAGCCGGAACCGAAGACGCGGGAGAGGTGTCGGTATACCATCCGGTCACCGCTGCGATTTTCCTGCCGGACGGAAAATGCGTGCATGGACGTGTCGTATTCAGATTGAATAAAATGTCTTGAAGTGCAAGACGATACGGAATCGATCTTCGGTCATGGCGGTTCTGTTTTATTCTGCAAGTAAAAAACAGATATAGATAGTGACGAAAACAGAATATAATAATGCGAACGAAGAAATGACGGTACCTGCGACTGCCAATTCTTTTTTGATTTTACGTTTTATCCCCTTGATCGAAAGTACAAGGCCGTAAGTCGCTATGGGCATACCGATGAGCGGAATAGGGCTTAAAAAACACCCGACGATGGATAAAACGAAACCGGTCTTAGATACGGATCTTTTCCCGGTCGATTGCGGTTTCGGCCGCGACTTATAAAACATCACGGCGGGTAAAACCAGATTTATCGCGGTCAAAACGATCAAAAGAATCGCACCGGTGTACCATCGAACTCATCGCAGGCAACCTTGATTAAAAAACAAGAGGCTACGAGCGAAAGAATGTCCAGTATCGATCCGATGCATTTGACGAAGATGTTGCGGAAACAGTGCAATACAAAACTCGCAATAAGAGCGATAAGGCACATTCGGACCATCTGGCCCATCTGGCCCATCATGCCCCCAGGACTATAGCCATAGTCGCAGTATTCGATGTAATCGAGGAGGGCGATCCCGTCGAAATATTCTCTCTCTCGAGTAAACACATAGCCCAGAGGGGCGAAAAGCAAAAACAGAATCGTGAACGACGAAGTGCATGCGTGGACGATCGAACAACTACGGTTTTTCATGTCTGTAACGATTGAAGTTGAAGATTGTGCTTTGTCCCTGAGCAAAATAAAGTCGATGCCGTAAAATAAAAAGACGTGGGACAATACTTTTTATTCGCTTTTGAGGTCTTGGCCGAACCGTGCAGACAAATAAACGAGTAAAGCCCACGTTGGACGTGAGCGTTTACGCTTTACTCTTGTCTGTTGTCAAAACGGCCAAGTTTCAAAAGCAAGAATAGAAGCTAACGCTTTTTATATTTTCTTTTTGAATGCTCTATATCATAGGCGATAGTTTTATGGGAAGATTATCGCAGTAGATATAGGAAAATATACGATCATTATGAAACGACAGGGACGACTGAATTTTTCAGTCGTCCCTGTTTTGCACCGGCTCTCGGTTCGGGAAAAAAGTATTTGTAACCGAGAATAATTCCGGAAGATACTTCGATACCCCTCTATTTCTTTCCGATGCCCATTTTTTCGAACAGGGCTTCGTTATCGGGTTTGTGGCCGCGGAAACGGACGTAGAGTTCCATCGGGTGTTCCGTGCCGCCCTTCGAAAGGATGTTTTCGCGGAACGAACCGGCGACTTCGCGGTCGAAGATTCCTTTTTCCTTGAACAGCGAGAAAGCGTCGGCTTCGAGCACTTCGGCCCATTTGTAGCTGTAATAGCCCGCAGCGTATCCGCCGGAAAAGATATGGCCGAACGAAGTGGCCGTACATTGTCCGTCTACATAGGGCATGATCTGCGCCTTGGCCGTCGCCTGTTTTTCGAAGTCGGTCACCGAGCCGGCCACGGGTTCCGCGATGCTGTGCCATGCCATGTCGTTGAGTCCGTAAGCGACCTGACGCACGTGGCCGTAGGCGGCCAGATAGTTCTTGGCGTCGATGATCTTCTGGATGAGTTCGGCCGGCATCGGTTCGCCGGTCTGGTAGTGGACGGCCCACAGGTCGAGGAAATCCTTTTCCGTGGCCCAGTTTTCCATGATCTGCGAGGGCAGTTCGACGAAATCGCGGTAGACGGACGTGCCGGTCAGGCTCGGATAGGTGCCGTCGGCGAAGATGCCGTGCAGGGCGTGGCCGAACTCGTGGAGCAGCGTCGTCACTTCGTCGAAGGTCAGCAGCGAGGGCGTGTTTTCGGTCGGTTTGGTGAAGTTGGTGACCACCGAAATGAGCGGTCGGATTTCTTCTCCGTTTTCGACACTCTGGCTGCGGAACTCGGTCATCCACGCTCCGCCGCGTTTGGATGCGCGGGGGAAGAAGTCCATATAGAGCACGGCGAGGAAGCGTCCGTCGGCATCGTACACTTCGTAGGCTTTCACGTCGGGATGGTAGACCGGGATGTCCGTATTTTCCTTGAAGGTCACCCCGTAGAGCTTTTCGGCCAGCAGGAAGACGCCTTTCTGGACGTTCTCCAGCTTGAAGTACGGCTTCATCTGCTCTTCGTTGATGCTGTATTTCTCGTTTTTGAGTTTTTCGGAGTAGTAACCGAAATCCCACGGCATCAACTCTCCGCGGAAGCCCTGCGTCTTGGCGTATTCGGCGATGCTTTCGACATCGTCTTTGGCGGCATCGAGCGCCCGGTCGAGCAGTTCGGCGAGGAAAAGGTTGACCGTGGGCGCGTTTTCGGCCATACGTTCTTCGAGCACGTAGTCCGCATAGGTGGCGTATCCGAGCAGATTGGCTAACTTGAGGCGGTTGTCGGCGATTTCCTTCACGATTTCGGCGTTATCGAATTCTCCGCCTAAGCTGCGGCCGTTGTAGGCCCTCCAGACTTTTTCCTTGAGTTCCCTGTCGGAGGAGAATGTCATGAAGGGAATCATGCTCGGCGCCTGAAGCGTCACGACCCAACCTTCCATGTCGCGTTCCTTGGCTTCTGCGGCCATGCCTTCGCGGACGTAGGCGGGCAGTTCGGCCACCTTGGCCGAGTCGGTGATGTGGAGCGTGAAGGCGTTGGTGGCGGCCAGCGAGTTCTGGTTGAATTTCAGGCTCAGCTCCGACAGCTTTTCGGTCAGCTCGCGGTAGATCTGTTTGTCCTCTTCGGACAGGGCCGCCCCGTTGCGGGCGAAGCTCTTGTAGGTTTTTTCCAGCAGACGGGCCTGCTCGGTGTTCAGGCCGAGCGAGTCGCGCCGGTCGTAGACGGCCTTGACGCGTTCGAAGAGCTGCGGATTGAGGCTGATGTCGTTGCCGAAAGCCGTCAGCATCGGAGAGAGTTCGAGCGCGAGGCTCTGCATCGTGTCGTTGGTGTGCGCCTCGTTGAGATTGAAGAAGATGTTGCTGATTGCGTCGAGCCGCTTGCCGCTGAATTCGAGCGCTTCGATTGTGTTGGCGAAGGTCGGCGCTTCGGGATTGGCGACGATGGCGTCTACTTCCTCGCGGGCTTCTCGAACGGCCTGCTCGAAGGCCGGCTTGTAGTGTTCGTTCCGGATTTCGTCGAACCGCGGAGCCCCGTAGGGAGCCGTCGACTCGACCGACAGCGGGTTGTTCTCGGCGCAGCCTCCGGCAAGCGCCACGGCGGATACTGTCATACAGGTCAAGATTATTTTTTTCATGTTTATCTGAAGTTTGGTCGTTTCGCAAGAATCGTACGGAAAGCCTCCGCCCCCGCGCTTAGTAGTCGTACAGGTTGTCGTAGAAACTGCTGTTGCGGTCGTACTTGAGGTCTTTGAGCATGGCCGACTTCACGTTGATGGTGAAGCTCCAACTGCGCCGGAAGCCGATGGGGACCCAGTTGAAACTCATCTGCCAGCAGTGCAGGTCGCGCGTCAGCGTGAAGGTACCCGGCGTGAGCTTCTTGGCCTCGAAGTCGTACCCGGCGTTGAACGTGATGCCCCATTTGGGCGTCAGGTTCACGCTGCCGTTGAAGCCGAGCGACTGCGTGATGCGCGGGGTGAGGCCGGGTTTCGAATAGCTGAAGCTGTAGTTGAATCCGAAGTTCCACGGGATGTTGAAGTCGTAGTATTTCGACGACATCATCTGCCTCCGCATGTTGGGGTCCATGTCGTTGAATCCCGGCTGGTCGAACATGTCGGTGTATTCGGGCGGTATGGCGCCGCCGCTGTTGATGTCGTTCATGGCCGGCATGGAACTGCCGTTGCGGGGCGAGTTGAACGAATAGCCGAACGAGGTGCTGACGTTGGTCAGTCGTCCGAGCTTTCCTTTGCGGAGCATGAAGCGGTCGATCCGGCGGCCGTTGGCGTCGATCTGGTAGGGGTCGAGGCTCGCGGTGACGTTCAGGCCGAGCCCTTGGACGATCGTCGTGCGCAGGTTGATCGAAAAGGGCGAGAGCTTCAGCGAGTCGGCCACGAAGTTGTAGGACGAGTTGATGCTCAAATTGTCGATCACCTTGATTTTCTTGACGCCTGATGTGTCTTTGCGGTTTCGGACTTTCATTTCGAGCGTCTGGGCGATGCCGAACGAAATGGAGGCGCTGCGTCCCGCCGCGGGCACGCCGTAGAGGCCGTCCTCGAAGGGGGAGTAACGGATCATGCGCCCGGCCGTGTCGGCCACGTATTTGTAGTAGCCGTATTTGGCTTCGCTGAAATCGGGACGGTAGCTGAAGCTGACGTTGGGCGTAATCATGTGGCGGATGGCCTGAACGATGCCCGTCTTTTTCTTGAACTGGAACATCCCGTAGATCTTCGTGGTCGCGCTCAGCGAGAAGCGGTAGTCGTAGAGCCGGTAGAAGCCGCTGGTCGTGTCGGCGTTCACGAGCTGGTTGGTCAGCGGGTCGAGCGCCTTGTCTATCTTGCGGAAATACCAGCGTTCCTGATAATTGGCCGACGGGCTGAGGTTGATGTAGTTGAGCACGTTCATCGACGTGGAGATCGGAATGGAGTGCTGCACGCCGTTTTTCATCTGCTTGAACATCTTCTCGGTGAACAGGTCGCGCTCCTTGGTGGTGACGTTGTTGCCCAGCGTACCGGTGTAGCTCAGCGATATTTTCTCGTACCAGCGCTGCTTGCCCTCCTGCACTTTCCGCTGGAAGGGATAGATGCGCGAGATGTTGAAGACAACGTTCGGGAAGCTCAGCGAGATGGTCGTGTCGCGCGAGTTCTGCGAGTGCTGCATGTTCGTCGAGAGCGAAAACGGCGTGCCCGCCCAGTTTTTCGAATACGAGATGCTGGAGTTGGTCTGCGTGCTCAGGTATTCGTTCATCGTCTGCGCGCCGTACTTGTTATAGCCGCTCGTCGAGAAGTTGACGCTGGCCGAGAAGGTCGAGTTCGGGCGGAACTTGGGGTCCTGCTGGTGGCTCCATTGCAGACGGAAGTTGTTCATGTTCATGTAGTCGGCGGCCCCCTTTTCGCCCATGATGTCCTTCGAGAAGCGGAAGTTGAGCGCGCCGCTGTACTTGTAGCGTTTGGTGTAGCGCGTGGCCAGACTGCCCTCCCACGAGCCGAGCGTGTAGATGCCGCCCAGCAACGTCATGTCGATGTAGTCGTTGAAGGCGAAGTAGTAGCCTCCGTCGCGCATGAAAAAGCCCTTGACGACCTCTTCGCCCCAGCTCGGCACGATGAATCCCGACCTCCGCCCGCTCATCGTGGGGAAGAAGCCGAAGGGCAGTCCGAGGAAGTAGATCGGCACGTCCTCCATGACCAGATAGGAGGGGCCCACGATCACCTTTTTGCCGGGGATGGTCTTGGCCTTGGTCATCGCTAAATAGAAGTGCGGATGGTCGGCGTCGCAGGTCGTGTATTTCCCACCGGCGATGTTGATCGTGTTGTCGGACATCTTCTTGACGCGGGCACCCTTGAGGAATCCTTCGCCGTCCTGCGTCGTGACGCCCTTGATGCGGGCCTTTTCGGTGTCGATGTTGTAGGTGATCGTGTCCATCTGGTAGGTCGATCCTCCGTCGTTGAATTCCGGACGCGTCGGCACGCCGCTCACGGTGTCCTGCTTGCCGTAGGCGTAGATCTCCTTGTTCTGCATGTCGATTTCCATGAAATCGGCCGAGAGCTTTTTGTCCTGATAGGTGACCTGCCCTTTTTCGTAGATGCGCACGATCTTGCGGGGCACGTTGTACACCAGCGAGTCTTCGTTGGTTTCGGAAATGATGTCGTCCAGAAAAGGCTTGCGCACTTTCGCCGTCGTGTCGCGTGCCGCGGAGTCGGCCCCTGCGGCCGGGACGAGGATGCCGGCGGAATCGACTGCGGAAGAACGGGCGGCGGAGTCGGCCTCCCTCGCGGAGGCAATCGGCTCGACGGCCGAAGAATCGGCGCGTTCGCTCTCGGCGTGACGGGCGGACGCACGGCGCGCCCGGCGGGTGTCGAGGCTGTCGGCGCCCCACAGGGCCGCGGTCTCTTTCGTGCGTTCCGACGGTAACGTGTCGCGGCTGGATACGAATTCTCCGCACAGGGCCAGACAAGACAGCAGGAAGATATATTTCGCTTTTTTTAGCCGCAAATCACAAACAAATATTTAACTTTGCAGGGTTACCGTTTTCTGCACGCAAAAATAACTAAAAAAACAGATTCCCTAACGTTTGTCGTAATGAAAGTTTCGAAACACTCGGTTTTGGTCTTTTGCACCCTTTCGATCGCCTGTTTCCTCCTTCTCCGTACTGCTAACGCGCAAAATGCGGAAATCGGTATAAAGACCGTCGTCATCGACGCCGGCCACGGCGGGCACGACGCCGGGGCGGTGGGACGCATCTACAAGGAGAAGGACATCAACCTCGACGTGGCGTTGCAGCTCGGCAAGCTCATCGGCGAGAACTGTCCCGACGTGAAGGTGGTCTATACGCGCAAGACGGACGTGTTCATCGGGCTGGCCGAGCGGGGCGACATCGCCAACAAGGCCAAGGGCGACCTGTTCATTTCCATCCATGTCAACAGCGTCGGCTCGTCGACGCCTTCGGGCGTGTCGGCCTATGTGCTGGGGGTGGACCAGACGGGCAAGAACCTCAGCGAGGCGATGAAGGAGAACGACGTCATCGCCCTCGAAGACGACTATTCCGCCAAATACGAAGGGTACAAGCCGGGCTCGGCCGAGTCGTTCATCATCTTTTCGCTGATGCAGTACGCCCACCAGTCGCAGAGCTACCTGCTGGCCGACATGGTGCAGCGGCAGTTCACCTCGCAGACGAAAATGAAGGACCGGGGCGTCCGTCAGGCCGGTTTCCTCGTGCTGTGGAAAACCGCCATGCCGAGCATTCTGGCCGAGTTCGGATTCATATCGAACCCCGCGGAGGAAAAATTCATCGGCTCGAAACAGGGGCGGCAGACCTATGCGCGCTGCCTGTTCAACGCTTTCAGCGAATACAAGGTGCGTTGCGAGGGACGCGGCACACGGATTGTGCTGGATGAACCGCAGCCCTCCGACGAAGAACGGGACGCCGCGCAGCCGGCGGAACCCGAAGAGGTTGCCGCTCCGGCGGACGATGCCCTGGCGGCGAGCGCCGACGAGCGGATCGTCTACCGGGTGCAGATCGCCAGCTCCGACCGCAAGCTGCCCAAGAACTCGGCCTCGTTCGGCGAATACCGGGGGCAGGTCCGGGAGCACGTGGCCGGTGGAAAGTATAAATATTGCGTCGGGGAGGCGTCCTCTTACCGGGAAGCGCTATCTTTGCAGACCCGTGTGCGCAGGAAAATCGGCGACGCGTTTCTGGTGGCGTTCCTCGGCGACGAGCCGATCCCGCTGAGCGAGGCGCGCCGCCGCAGGCCCTGACCCCGGCGGGAGCGGAAGAACTGAGCATTCAACATAAGCAGAGAATACGATGAAACTGAACAGAGAGTTTAAAATAGGCTTTTTCGGCATTATCATGATCGCGGCCCTGTACTGGGGCGTCAATTTCCTCAAGGGGACCGACCTGTTCACCTCGACGGTGCACTATTACGCCGCCTACGATCAGGTGAACGGCCTGCAACCCTCGGCCTCGATCGTCGTCAAGGGCTTCAAGGTGGGATCGGTGAGCGACATCGCCTACGATCCGCAGCGGTCGAAGAACGTCGTGGTGGAATTTGCCGTCAAGTCCAAGTACCGGATTCCGAGGGACTCCAAGGCCCGGATTTTCAGCGACGGAATCATGGGCGGCAAGGCGGTGGAGCTCGAACTGGGGGCGTCGACGGATTTCCTGCACGAGGGCGACACGCTGTTTTCCGAAATCAACAAGGACTTTCTCGAAGTGGCAGGCAGCGAATTCGAATTCCTCAAGCAGCGGGCCAACGACCTCATCGGCGAAGTGCTCGTGACGCTCAAGAGCATCAATGCGCTCATCGGCGATAACAGCGCCAGCATCCGTGCCACGCTCGACAACATGGCGGCCATCAGCGGCGATCTGCGCGGCGTGCTTTCCGACCAGAAGGGGAACCTCGGCGAGACGATGGCCAACCTCAATGCCCTGTCACACTCGTTAGAGCGGAGCTCCGGACAGATCGAGCGCATCGTCGCCAATACGGCCGATTTCACCGATTCGCTCTCCAACGCGCAGATTCCCTCCGCCGTGGCCGAGCTCAAGGGGGCTGTCGGCTCGCTCGGCGACATTCTCGGCAAGATCGAGTCGGGCGAAGGCACGCTCGGCATGCTGGTCGCCGACAAGGCCCTTTACGATTCGCTGGTCGCTTCCAGCGCCAACCTGTCGGCGCTGCTGGAGGACCTCCGAAAGCATCCGAGCCGGTATGTCAACATATCGGTCTTCGGTCGCCGCGACCGGGATTGAGGCTTCCGGAGGGGCGAAAATCCGTTAAATTCCCGAACACGTGATTTATCCCGAAAATTTCGAAAGCAAAATAGGATTCGACCGCATCCGCAGCCAGATCAAGGCTTTGTGCGTGACGCAGGGCGCGGTCGAGAAATTGGAAACCGCCGAGTTCAGCTCCGACTACCGGACCGTCAAAGAGCGGCTCGACCGGACGTTCGAGATGCGCACGGCGCTGATGATGGAGAGCGGATTTCCGGACGGCAGTTTCGTCGATACCGATTCTTTCCTCAAGAAGGCGGGCATCGAGGGCGCGTTTTTGGAGACCGACGAGATCGCCGCGTTGCGCAAGGCGCTGGCGATGGTCCATGCGCTCGTGCTCTTCTTCCGGGGCAAAGAAGAGCAGTATCCCCGCCTGCAGGCCTTGTGCCGCGAGGTGAACGGTTTCCCGGAGATCATCAACCACATCGACACGATTCTCGACAAGTTCGGCAAGGTCCGCGACAGCGCTTCGCCCGAACTGTTCTCGATCCGCCGGGCCATCCGCGACCGCGAAAGCCAGATTTCGCGCCGCATCCAGCAGATCATGGGACAGGCGCAGGCCGCCGGTCTGGTCGACAGCGACGCGTCGATTTCGATCCGCGAGGGCCGGGCCGTGATTCCGGTGGCGGCGGCGAACAAGAAAAAGATCAAGGGTTTCGTTCACGACGAGTCGGCCACCGGCAAGACGGTCTACGTCGAGCCGATCGAGGTGGTGGAGATCAACAACGAACTCAAGGAGCTCGAATACGAACAGCGGCGCGAGGTGGTGCGCATCCTCACCCGTTTCACCGATACGATCCGGCCCGATCTGCCCGCCATCCGCGAGTCGGGCGATTTTCTCACGACGATGGACTTCATCCGGGCCAAGGCCCGCTTCGCGCTTGCCAATGACTGCACGCTGCCCATCGTCGGGGAGGGCAGTTCCGTGTCGCTGCGTTCGGCCCGGCACACGCTGCTGGCCCAGACGCTCCGCCGCGAAGGCAAACCCATCGTGCCGCTCGATCTGACGCTCACGCCCGAAAAGCACATTCTGGTCATATCGGGCCCCAATGCGGGCGGTAAGTCGGTATGCCTCAAAACGGTGGGCCTGTTGCAATACATGCTCCAGAAAGGGTTCCTCGTCTCGGCTTCCGAAAATTCCGAAATGGGGCTTTTCGAAGACATCTTCATCGACATCGGCGACGAGCAGTCGATCGACAACGACCTGAGCACGTACAGTTCGCACCTGCTCAACATGAAAAACATTTTGCGCCATGCCGGACCGCGTTCGTTGATTCTCATCGACGAGTTTGGCACGGGCACCGAACCCGTCATCGGCGGAGCCATCGCCGAGTCGGTACTCGAAAAAATAGAGGAGAAACATTGCTTCGGCGTCATTACGACGCACTATTCCAACCTGAAATATTATGCCAGCAACGCCGCGGGCATTCTCAACGGGGCGATGACGTTCGATGTGCAGAACATCCGCCCGCTGTTCCGGCTCGAAACGGGCAAGCCCGGCAGTTCGTTCGCCATCGAGATCGCCCGCAAGATCGGCCTGCCCGAAGAGATCATCCGCAGCGCGTCCGACAAGGCGGGCAGCGACCACGTCGATATGGAGCGGCAGCTGAGGGAAATCGCCCGCGACCGCCGCTACTGGGAACAGAAGCGCGAGCGGATCCGTCAGGCCGAGAAGCGGGTGGACGAGCTGGCCGAGAAATACCGGAGCGAACTGGAGGCGATCAGGAGCGAACGCGGACGCCTGCTCAAGGAGGCCCGGACCGAGGCCCGGCAGATTACCGACGAGGCCAACCGGCAGATCGAAAACACGATCCGCGAAATCCGCGAGTCGCAGGCCGACCGGCAGCGCACGCTCGTCGTCCGGCGCAAGATGGACGAATTCAAGCAGACGCTCGTCGAGGACAAGGCCGCCGACGAGGCCATCGACCGGAAGATCGAACAGCTCCGGGCGCGGGAACAGCGCCGCGCCGAGCGCAAAAGAAAAAAGAGCGAAGCCGCGACGGCTGCTTCGCCTGCCGCGGCCGACAAACCCCGTGCCGTGGAGTCGGGGGCGAAAGTCCGCATCAAGGGACAGGATGCCGTGGGCGAGGTGATGAGCCTCGACGGCAAGCGGGCTACGGTGGGCTTCGGCCAGATCCTGACGACGATCGCCGTCGACCGGCTGGAGATCATTTCGAATTCCGAATACAAGAAAGTCGTCCGCAACGAACGTCCCGCTGCGACGCCTACGAACTACGATCCGGGACAGCGGCGTCTGCAATTCAGCCAGCAGATCGACGTGCGCGGCATGCGCGTGACCGAAGCGCTCGAAGCGGTGCAGGATTTCGTCGACGAGGCCGTCATGTTCGGTTTCTCGGAGCTGCGCATCTTGCACGGCAAGGGTACGGGCGCGCTCAAGGAGGAAATCCGTCAGTATCTACGTGCCACGGGTTTGGTCGCCAGCGCGAAGGACGAGCACGAGGAGCGGGGCGGTGCCGGCATCACCGTCGTGCGGCTCAGTGTCTGAACCGTCCCTTCTTTCTCCCCGGCATGCCGGAACCTGTCCGGCCGCCTCGCGCATCGGCCCGCCCGTTCTCCGCTCCATACGTCACAGAGCCTGCCGCATCCGAAAACGCTCTCCTCCGCCGGAACCGTTTGCTGTCGAACGGTTTCGGCGGGCGGATGTCTTTCGGGCCGGTTCGATGCGGCCGGGCGCACCGGTAAGATCCGCATCGCGACGGCGCTCGTCGGCAGGGTCCTGTCCGTTTTTCGCCGAAGGGTTTCCAGTCGGTGCATGATCGAATCTTTGTCTCGTATTGTGTTGCCCCGAAAGCGTTCGCCGGATTTCTTCTTATATAAAAAAGTATGTCGTCTGTCGTGTCGACGTTGTCGGGACGGCTTTTTCGTTCGGGAAAATTCGGATTTTTTTCTGAAAGGGTGCGGAAAACGAATCGGCATGCCTCTGCCGGTGGGTGCGGCATCGCGTTTCCGCTGTCGGCGGGAGGCCTGTTTCGGCAGGGCGTCGGTCCGGCAGTGCGCGGGTGGGAACCGTTTGTCGTCGCTTCTCCGAAAACGAAGTGTTCGTAGCGAACCTGTTCTTTTCGCGAGCATGCGGAGTTCCTGCGTGTTCCGTGTTCCGCCCGTTCGCTCTGCTGCCGGACGGGACGGTCCCTTCGACGGCCCGGTGCGGCCGGGGACAAAAAACGGCGGAAAACTTCTCTACCGCATGCGTCATTTATGGATGGAGGCGCGGATGCGGCTCAACGACTGGGGCGTGATGCGCAGGTAGGAGGCGATGTGTTTGAGCGAGGTGTGACGCAGCACCTCCGGCGTGTCGTTCAGCAGGGTCCGATAGCGGTCCGCCGCTTTGCGCTCTCCGCCGTCGAGGAGCCAGTTTTCGATGCCGAGCAGATGGTTCTCGATGATTTTCCGTCCCAGACCGGCCAACTCGATGGACGAAGCGTACAGCTCTTCGAGTTCGCGCTGCTCGATGCACAGCGCGACGCTATCGCAGACGGCTTCGACGGATACGCGCGAGGGTGCGTTCCGGGCATAGCTCCATGTCGAGAAGACGGCTTCGCCGGGCGTGAAGAACCAATGCGTGGTTTCCTCTCCGTCGTTGTCGAAAAAATATTCCCTCCAGATGCCCGATTCGAGCAGGTAGAACGCGGTGTGGCGGGCCCCTGTGCGGATCACCGTGTCGCCCTTGGCGAAACGGCATTCGCGCATGCGGGCGAGCAGCGGTCGCAGGCTTTCCGGCCGCACGTCGTAGAGCTCGCAGCATCTTTCCATAAAGGGCTTCGTATGGGGACGGTATTCGGACATAAGGCGAAGATACGCATTTTTTTGCTACCGTTTCATCCGGGCGCAGGCGGCGATGAGGACCGATGTCAGCCCTTCGGCCGCCGGAACGGCCAACCAGATACCTGCGAGGCCGAGCCACAGCGGGAGCGTGAAGAAGAGAATGCCCGGCAGCACGATGCCGCGCAGCAGCATGAAAACCGTCGAGAGCCGGGCTCGGCCGAGGCTCTGGTAATACCCGACGGCCACCATGTTGATGCCGAAAAACGGATAGCCCGCCGCGAAATAGGGCATGCCCTGTACGGCGATTCGCCGGGCGGGCGAGTCCCCTTCGATGAACAGCGAGACGATCCGTTCGTTGCCTACCAGCGTCGCCGCGAAAAGCAGCAGGCTGAAACTTACGGCCCAACGCAGCGCGAGACGCAAGGTTTTCCGGGTCCGTTCCGGCATGCCGGCTCCGCAATTGTAGCTGATGATCGGTTGGGCCGACTGGACGATGGCGTTGAAGACCATGAAAATGATCGGGAAAAAGTAGCACACGACGCTGAAGGCCGCTACGCCGTCCTTGCCCGTATGGCGGATGAACGCGAAGTTGCCCGCGAGCATCATGCAGGCGATGGCCAGTTCGCCCAGCAGGGCCGGGAAGCCGAGACGGGCCATGCAGGCCGCGTTGCGCAGGGCGTATCGCACGCGCTTTCCTCCGGGCCGGACCGGTCGGAAGCGGAGGGTTTTCGACCGGAGGCCGAGGTAGCGGAGCATCATGAGCGTGCCCGCGACGTTGCCCAAGCCCGTGGCTACGGCCGCGCCTGCCATGCCCCATCCGTGGACGAAAATGAAAAGATAGTCGAGCCCGATGTTGATGACGGCGGCGGTCGCTATGGCCCGCATCGCGAAACCGGGCGCTCCGTCGAGCCTCACGAAAAACATCAGTACGTTGAGCAGCGTATTGAACGAGAAGAACAGCACGAAATACCGCATGTACTCCGACACGGGGCTTTCGAGTTCCGGCGGGGTGCCGAGCAGCCGGACGACCGTCCGCGCCGAAGCCAGCAGCAGGACCGTCAGCGCGATCATCGCTGCGGCCGATACGACCGTGGCATGCGTCATGTCGGTCGAGGCCCTTCGTCTTTTTCGCCGGGCCAAGGCCATCGAGGCCGCGACCGACCCGCCGGCGCCGAGCATCAGGCCCGCTCCGGTCGAGAGCATGTAGAGCGGCGAGACGAGGTTCACGGCGGCCAGCGCGTCGGGACCGATCCCCCGGCCGACAAAAATACCGTCGGTGATGATGAATACGGCCGAAAACAACATTCCCACCAGCGTGGGCAGCAACAGCCGCCGGAAGAGAACCGGGATTTCCGTGCGAGCGAAGTCGATTCGAGTGTGTGCCATCGTGCGTCTTTGATTTTCGATCCGACAAATGTATCGACTTCTTTTCGGACGAAAGTTAACAAATGGTAAATTCCGTCCGGGATAGGCTGCTCCGACGAAAGGGGCGGTTTTCGCGTCGCGGCTTCTTTTTCTTCGGGGCGGAGGGCGCTTTCCTCCCGGCGAGAGAGCGGGCGAAAGCCGAATCGGCACAGGCTTTACAGAAACGCAAACCGGCTGCGATGCTGTAAACGGCCCGCTGCCGGAACCGTCGGGGGCGGTCTCTGTCGTCGCCCGGATCGGCCCATGGCAGGGACCGACCCGGCCGGCGATCCCATGTCGGTCGATACGAGGCGGAAGTTTCGAGACGAAGCTCTCTCCGAAGAGCCGGCCGAACGCTCGTCCGTCCGGCGGGACCGAATCGTCGGGCGGACAGAGAGTCCGACCCGCCCGCCGCCCGCGCTCCCGACGCATCCGTTTGCGTCCGGGACCATAGCGTTCATATACGAGCATCGCAGAGAGAACCTCCGATGGCACGGCAGACCATACCCGCCGGACACGACGACTCCCGGCCTCCCTGTCGAATCCATCGCAGGTTCCGCATCGCCGAGCACACTGTCGGTCGGTTCGACCCTTCGGACTTTTGCATCGGAGCCTTCGTTTTCGGAACATCCGACACGCTTCGGGGCGTTCCCGCCGGTTCGGACGTCTTTCCATGTACTCCTTCCTCCGGCAATTGTACGTTTCATATCCGCGAAGCCGTTCCGCTGTCGTCCGAACTACCGACCGGCAATTCGACGATCCGCCCGGCCGCCGGGCTGTTCGATGGCCGGAGGAGACACTCCCGAAGGCCGGTCCGGCACTGTGCGGGTCCTTTCCCCTGTTCGTCCGCCGGGCGGCGGTGTCCGACGGCCGAGACGATGTTTTTGCAGCGAGTGGGGCGAGGGCTGCGGCACCGGAAGTCCGATGCCGCGGACCGGAGTGCGGGACGGCCGCAGCGCCGGAGCCTCCCGCTGCGGCGTGTTTTTGGTCGGATCGTCGCCGAAGCGGTTCCGCGGTTCGGGAAAAATAGCTTACTTTGCGTGCGTTAATCCGAGAACGAAATGAACGATTCGTTGAAAAATATCGCGGCGGCGGCCGGAGGGACGTTTTCCGGCGAAGACAGCCGCGTCCGCCGCATCGCCATCGACAGCCGGAGGGTGGACGATCCCTCCGGTACGCTTTTCGTCGCCCTGCGAGGCGCCCGCCGCGACGGGCACGACTATGTCGCGGAACTCTACGGCCGGGGCGTGAGGGCGTTTCTGGTCGACAGGGAACTCTCCGAGGCGGACTTCCCCGGTGCGGGATTCGTCCGCTGCGACGATTCGCTGGAGGGCTTGCAGCGTTGGGCGGCCCGGTACCGTCGGACGCTCCGCTGTACGGTCGTCGGCATCACGGGCAGCAACGGCAAGACCGTGCTCAAGGAGTGGATCGCCCAGCTTTGCCCGCCGCAGACCAAGCTGTTCCGCAGCCCGAAAAGCTACAATTCGCAGATCGGCGTGCCGTTGTCGCTGTTGATGATCGAGCCCGAAGACCGCATCGCCGTCATCGAGGCGGGCATTTCCTTGCCGGCCGAGATGCGCCTTCTGGAACGGATGATCCGTCCCGACGTGGGCCTCATCACCAACGTGGGCGACGCCCATCAAGAGAATTTCCCCTCCGTCGAGGCCAAGATCGCCGAGAAGCTCGACCTGTTCGAACATGCCTCCGCGATCGTCTGCAATGCATGCGACGAGACGGTGTGCGAGGCGGTGCGGGCGCGGTATGCCGACCGCCGGATCGTCGGGTCGTCGCCCGCGTCGTGCGATCTTTCGGCGCTGCCTTTTTCCGATGCGGCCTCGCGCGAGAACGCGGCCGAGGCGCTGGCGCTGTTCGATGTGCTGGGCATAGACACGGCTCCGCTCGCCGCACGGCTCTCCGGGTTGCAGAGCGTGGCCATGCGGCTCGAACTCCGCGACGGCATCAACGGTTGTAGGATCGTCAACGACAGCTACAATTCCGACATCAATTCGCTCGCCATCGCGCTGGAATACCTTTCGACCGTGGCGGGAGACAGGGCCAAGACATTGATTCTCTCCGACATCGACCAGAGCGGACTGGCCCCGGCGGAACTTTACGGCCGTGTGGCCGAACTGGTCCGCAGCCACGGGGTGAACGAGCTCGTGGGCATCGGAGAGGAGATTTCGCGTCATGCCGGGCTGTTCGACGGAGCCAAGGAGTTCTATCCCGATACCGAACGTTTCATCCGTGCCGCCGGGCGCTCGCGGTTTTCCAAGCGGTGCATCCTGCTCAAGGGCAGCCGCCGGTTCCATTTCGAACGCATCGGCCGCCTGTTCGAAAACAAGGTGCACACGACGGTG
Source organism: uncultured Alistipes sp. (assembly GCA_910583985.1). Lineage (GTDB taxonomy): Bacteria > Bacteroidota > Bacteroidia > Bacteroidales > Rikenellaceae > Alistipes_A. The sequence continues at coordinate 39,740 of CAJTYA010000017.1, read as the reverse complement.
CTGGAAGTCGATCTCGACCGCATGATACACAACCTGAACTATTTCCGCAGCCTGCTCACGGGCGGCGAGCGCATGATGGCGATGGTCAAGGCTTCGGGCTACGGCAGCGGCACGTTCGAGGTGGCCCACATGCTGCAACAACAGGGCGTCGATTTTCTGGCCGTGGCTTTCGCCGACGAGGGCGTCACGCTGCGCGAGGCCGGCATCACGATGCCCGTCGTCGTGCTCAATGCCGATGCGGACAGTTTCGAGACGATGATCGACTACCGGCTCGAACCCGAAATTTACAGCCTCTCCTCGCTGCGGTCCTTTGCCGAAGCGGTGCGGCGCAGCGGCGAGACGCATCTTCCGGTTCACATCAAGCTCGACACGGGCATGCACCGGCTCGGTTTCACGGGCGAACAGATCGAGGCGGCGATCGCTGCGCTGAAAGAGACGCCGGAGGTGTATGTCCGGACTGTTTTCACCCATCTGGCCGGTAGCGACGAGGCGCGGCACGACGATTTCACCCGTCGCCAGATCGCCCTGTTCCGCACGTGGAGCGACCGGATCGTGGGGGCTTTCCCCGATCTGCGCATCCTGCGCCACGTTGAGAACAGCGCGGGCATCGAACGCTTTCCCGAAGCCCGCTTCGACATGGTCCGCCTCGGCGTGGGGCTCTACGGCATCGGTTTCGACCATCCGGAACGGCTGCTGCCCGTCAGTACGCTGCGCAGCCGCATCGTTCAGATCAAGGAGATCCCCGAAGGCGATACGGTGGGCTACGGGCGGCACGGCGTGGCCCAAGGGCATCCTTTGCGCACGGCGACCGTCCCCATCGGCTATGCCGACGGGCTCGACCGCAAACTGAGCCGCGGCAAATGGAGTTTCGTGGTGAACGGCCGCAAGGCGCCCATCGTCGGAAACATCTGTATGGATACCTGCATGATCGACGTAACCGGCATCGAAGCCCGCGAAGGCGACGAGGCGGTCGTTTTCGGCGAGGGGGCTTCCGTCGAGGAGATGGCCCGCGTGCTCGAAACGATTCCCTACGAGGTCATGACGAGCGTATCGACGCGCGTCAAACGGATTTACACGAAGGAATGATGAGCAAAGGCAAACTCTACATGCTGCCCGTGCCCATCGGCGATACGCCGGTGCGGGACGTCCTGCCGGAGGCGAACCTGCGCGTCATCGGCTCGCTGGAGTATTTCATCGTCGAGAACGTGCGTTCGGCCCGCCGCTTTCTGAGCCGGGCCGGGATCGACCGTCCGATCGACACGCTCCGTTTCGCGGAGCTCAACGAACACACGCCGCCCGCCGAGGCGGAGGCGTTGCTCTCCCCGGTGCTCGAAGGATGCGACGCCGGCGTGATTTCCGAGGCGGGCGTGCCGGGCGTGGCCGATCCGGGGGCCGATGTCGTGGCGCTGGCCCACCGGCACGGCATCGAGGTGGTCCCGCTGGTGGGGCCGTCGTCCATTCTGTTGGCCGTGATGGCTTCGGGGCTCAACGGGCAGTCGTTCGCCTTCAACGGCTATCTGCCGGTCCGTCAGCCCGACCGTTCGCGCGCCATCCGTCACTTCGAAAAGAGAGCCCGCACCGAGGGACAGTCGCAGCTCTTCATCGAGGCGCCGTATCGCAACCTCAAGCTGTTCGAGGATTTCGTGGGCACGTGCAGCGGCGACACGAAGCTGTGCGTGGCCGCCGACATTCTCCAGCCGGACCAGTTCATCCGCACGGCTCTCGTCCGCGAGTGGAAAGGGCATGCGCCCGACATCCACAAGCGTCCGGCGATTTTCATTCTCGGCATGTAGACGCTCCTTGCGTTGCGTCGTTCTCCGTCGGGGCAAGGAGGTTTGCGCTCGTCCGGTGCTCGCCGTTTCGCAGGCCGGCGAAAGAATGCGCGACGGAATTTCCGCCGTGCGGAAGGTTTGGCAACGGGGCTTGCCGTGCGGTTTCGGCCGGCTGTGCGACCGGCCGTCGCCGAGGGAGGCCGGGCGTTTCGGGCTTCTGTCGTGCACGTCGTCCTTTCCCCGAATGCTTCGACCGACCGGCGTTTCGGCTGCGGTTTCCCGGTTCGACCGCAGCGAGCGCTGCGATGAATCGCATGTTCCGACCGGCCTCTTGCTTTGGCGGAAGTTTCTGCCTGTCTTCCTTCCGGACACCGCGGCGGTACGCGTCTTGTCGGTGTGCCGGATATGCCGTCCCGTGTCGTTTTCTGTCTTCAATACGGCTCCGGGCCTGTTTTCTCCGGATTTTTTCCTGCGGGGTATCGGAGCAGGCGGATAACGGGACGGAGTCTGTGCCTTTCGCGGATGACGGTGTTCGGTTCGCCGGTAATTGCCTGCGAGAGCTCCATGAGAATTCCGATGCGGTCGATGCCGCGAGTTCCGTCACCGGGAGGTAGAACAATCGCCTTGCGCTCCGACCGCGCCACGGACGTGAGGTTGTTGCCGTGCTGTGCGGCGGGCTCGATGAGCTCGTTGCAGCTTTTCTTGTCTCCCGTGCGACCGCCTCTTCCGTTTACCGATCCGCCGATTGGCCGTTTCGGCTGCGCCGGGCGCTTGCCGTTTCCGTCGAAGTTTTGCGGTTTCCCTGTCGGAAGCGTCTTTCAAGGGAAAGGCGTCCGGCACGCGCTCTGCATATGCTCGGTCCGGCTCCGGATATGTCTTCGCCGGATCGGAGCGTCCGCGGGCGATGACGACGAAGCGAACGGACTGCGGCTTTTCCGTGTCGGATCGTCCCGTCCGGCAATAAAACGGGAGACGGACCTTTCGATCCGTCTCCCGTCGAAGTATGCAGTTTTCGCGGTTTAGAGCGAGTAACCTTTCCGATATTGGTAGTGCAGACGCTTGTCGGCTTCCGGATCGTCCATGAATTTCTGCACGATGGGATTCCACACCACGGGGCGTCCCAATTCGTTGGCGATGTTGCCCAGAATGCAGACGACGTTCGACGTGTGGCCCGTTTCGACCGGCACGTTCGGGTCGATGCGGGTGCGGATCGAATCGATGAACGTCTGGTAGTGCGGTACCTGCGTTTCATAGGGCAGGTCGCTTTTTTCTTTGGCCGCCGGCATGAATTTCGGGTCCGAGGCGAGAAATTCGCCGCGGCATACCTGAATCCATCCGTTCTCGCCGTAGATCTTGAGCCCCTGTTTGCCGCCGTCGAACTCCTGTTCGGTCATGCGCGTGCCGTTGTCGTACAGGTAGGTCAGGTGGTCGTAGTGGCTGTAACCGGCCGGAATGATCTTGACCGGACCTCCGTTGCCGTCCTTGCCTAACGCCCATTGCGCGATGTCGAACATGTGGGCGCCCCAGTCGGTCATCAAGCCGCCGCCCAAGCCCTGATACCAGCGCCATGCGCCCCAGAGCTGTTCGTTCTGTTCGGGTTCGAGGGTGATGACCGGATCGAGGTCCGAGTTGTAGTGGATGCTGTCGGGCAGCGGGCCGAGCCATTTGTCCCAGTTCAGCCCGGCGGGCACTTCCTGGGCGGGCAGTTTATAGGGCGTGGGCGAACCGCCTACGTGGACTTTGATGAGTTCGATCTTGCCCAGCTTGCCCTCGCGGCACAGGTTGGCGGCGTGGATGAATTCCGAGTCGGAACGCTGCTGGCTGCCCACCTGCAGGATGCGGTTGTGCTCGCGCACCGCCTTGCAGAGCTGTTGGCCTTCGTAGATGGTGAAGGTCATCGGCTTTTCGAGGTAGATGTCCTTGCCGGCGCGGCAGGCCGCGATGGCGATGATCGCGTGCTGGTGGTCGGGCGTGGCGATCACCACGGCGTCGATGTCTTCGCGGGCGAGTAAGTCCTGATAGTCTTCGTAGAGGTCGACCTTGCATTTGCGGTTCCGGTCGGCATAGTATTGTTTGACGCGTTTTTCGAACCGGGCGCGTTTGACGTCATAGACGTCGCAGCCGGCTACGACCTGTACGCCGTCTATCGTCAGGAAACCTGCCAGCAGGTGCATGGCCTGCTGGCCGAGGCCGATAAAACCGATGTTGATCGTTTCGTCGGCGGATTTTTTCCCGTCTTTTTTCGAGGATTTGGATGCTGCGGCCAGCGTCGAGGGCATCAGCACGGCGCCTGCGGCGCCCAGCGCGGAAACTTTCAGAAAGTCGCGGCGCGAAAGTTTGGATTCGGTGTTCATGGTATGGTGTCGGATTAGAATCGTTTCCGTTTCACCCGAAACGGATGTTCGAACGCTAAGATAACCGATCTTCCCCAAACGACCAAAAAAGGGGGCGGATTTCTGTCGATCCGGGCCGCATGTCCTTGTGCGAACCCTATTTTTCCCTATCTTTATCCTCTCGAATCCTAATTGAGAACTCAACCCGTACTGCATGATGAAAAAAATCCTTTGTCTTTTGCTGGGCGTGGCGCTGGTGGCCTGCGCTCCCGACCGGCGACCCGTCTCGCTGATTTTCGACACCGACATGGGGCCCGACTACGACGACGTGGGCGCGATGGCCGTGCTGCATGCGCTGGCCGATTCGGGCGAAGTCGACATTCTGGCCACTGTCTCGTCCAACCGTCTCGAAACGACCGTGCCCTGTATCGACGTGCTGAACACCTATTTCGGCCGTCCCGACATTCCGCTGGGCGCACCCAAGGGCGAGGCCGTCTGTCAGGATACGTGGCACGCGGGCGAGCGCTGGACCGCCGAGCTGCCGGCCCGTTTCCCGCACCGGACCCGAAGCGCGTCCGAGGCGGAAGATGCCGTGACGGTCTACCGTCGTGTGCTGGCGGCGAGTCCCGATACGAGTGTCACGGTGGTGACGGTGGGCTTCTTCACGAACCTCAGGAACCTGCTCGAATCGGCTCCCGACGAGTTCTCTCCGCTGTCGGGCCGCGATCTGGCTGCGGCCAAGGTCCGGAGGCTGGTCTCGATGGCGGGCCATTTCCCCGAAGGACTGGAATTCAATGTGATGATGGACGCTCCCGCCGCGGCCTACGTGATGGAGCACTGGCCGACGGAGATCGTACTGAGCGGCTTCGAAATCGGCGATAAAATCATCACGGGCCGCCGGACGGCCGCGATGGACGTCGAGGGGAATCCCGTCCGCGAAGCCTATGCGATGAGCCTGTCGCAGGACGATCCCGCCGGTCGCAACAGTTGGGACCAGTCGGCCGTGCTGGTGGCCGTGCGGGGAGCCGAGCCCTATTTCGATCTGGAACGGGGACGCCTGTCGGTCGATCCTTCCGACAGCACCGACCGCTGGAGGGTCGACCCGGACGGACCGCATGCCCGGCTGGTGTTCAGGGAGGCTCCCGAACGGATCGCCGACCGCATCGAGAGCCTGATGATGCATCTCCCGCAAGGCAAATAGCCCCGCCGCACGAGCGAACCGCCTCCCGTCCGCCGGACCGGTACGCGTCGCTCCGGTCCGGTTTCACGGTCCCGCGCTTCGTGCGGCGTTTGACGGTCCTGCTGCGGCAGGATCTTGCGGGTGCGGGCGGCACGGACCGGACAGGAGGACCGGCCGGCGACAGGGCGGGACGGTCGGAAACGCTTCCGTCCCCGACACGGGAAAACGCTTTGGGAGCGTAACTTTTCACCCGGCGAGGACGTTCTACGAATAAAACCCGATACGATTATGAAACGTTTGGCGATTCTGCTTTTCGGACTGGGGCTCTGGTTGCCCGGTTCGGCTCAATGGTACGACGATTTCCATGACGGTTACTATGACGAATATTTCGGAGACGGTCTCGACGACGTTTACCGTTTCGGCTTCATGATCGACAATTATGCGGCCTCCTACACCGACCGTTTCGTCATCGAAATGGCCCGCGAATACGGCGTGTCGCGGTCGGATCTGCGCTATTATATCCGGAAAGGATATGCGCCGAGCGATCTGTTGTTCGGACTGGAGCTCGCCCGGCGGAGCGGTCATAAGCTCAAGCACGTGATGGACCGTTACTATCGGAGCCGCGACCGCGACTGGGTGAGCATTTCGATCGCGCTGGGCATCGGCCGCGGTTCGACCGGTTTCCGGCTGATCTTGGACTGTTTCCGCCATCAGTACCGGTACTGGAACGACTATTACGTGCGTCGCAATCCGCATCGGGTCCATCCTCCCGTCTATCCTCATGCGTGGTCTTATTTCCGCCCCAGAGTGCATCACGGTGCGCCTCATCCCGTTCATTCCCGTCCCTCTGTGCCTCCCCGTCCCGAAAGGCCCGCGCCGCCGCAACGCCCGGCCGTTCCCTCGCGTCCGCGTCCGGACGGGTATGCCGTACCCCGACCGGGAACCCCTTCCCGGTCGGAGCGCCCCTCCCGCCCGTCGGCTCCGGATCGTCCGCAGCACGGGCAGCATGGTCAGAAGTCCGCTCCGCAGGGACGGCCTTCGCCCTCGCAGAAGCCCTCCCGGCCGGAGAACGGCCCCGCTTACGGAAAACCTTCTTCCGGAGAGAAGAAGAACGCCGGCTATCGTCGCGACGCGAAGTCCGAAAGCAAGGCTTCGCCGGCTCCGCAAGGCAAATCTTCCGGGAACAAAGGGTATCGCCGGTAGGAACGGCAGGAAGCGTTGCACAAGGGTTCTGTTCGTGCCGCCCGGAGTGGTCCGTCTTCTTGTCGGAAAAATACCGTGTCCGGAAGAGGTCTTGCCACCGTCGCAGGCGGGGACAAGACTTCTTCCGGACTTTTTCTTTCGGGAGGTATTCGCCTCTTCGCAACGGGGCTTTCTGCGACGGATCGTTCGCAAGGCATGGGGCGGATGGTCGTGACAGCGATGGATGACCGGGATGCGGATGCGGTTTTCTGGTCGGGCATCGCTCCGGCGGGGATGTCGCATGTCGCTGAGAGGCGTTTGTTCGGATGGTCCGCCGAAGACGGGTAGGGGGGATAGCGGTGCGGAGTCGCATCCTTGGCCGTGCACGGCATACGGAGAGGCCGGTCCGTTTGTCCCGGCGAAAATAATCCCTTTCGGAGCGGTCGCCGCCGGACCGTTGATGCCGGCACCTGCCGGAACGACGCCCGGAAAAAAGTCGCTGTCGGCCGTGTCCCTGCCGCCGGGCGTCGCGTGCGGCTTCGGCGGCCTCGTCGTTATCGTTCCGCAGCGGACGATCCTCGCTCGGCTTCGAGCCATTTGCGCAGGTCGCTGCCCGTCGGGCGCTGGAACAGTTCCAGATCGAATTCCCGGACCACGGCGATCACGTGGTCGAACAGGTCGGCCTGTATCTGTTCGTAGGCCGTCCACACTTTGATGGCGGAGAAGCAGTATATCTGGACGGGAATGCCTTCGGTGGTGGGTTGCAGATGGCGCACCATGCACGTCAGTTCGTGGTTGACGACCGACAGTTTTTGCAGATAGGCGCTCAGATAGGCCCTGAAGACGGTCAGGTTCGTCAGCCGATGGAGGCTCGCATCGTCCGGCGCCGTGCGCCCCTCTTCGGGTGCCGTCGCGTCGTGCCCGTCCGGAGCACTTGTCTTTTCGTCGGATTTTTCCGCCGGGCCGCTCGTCCCGGTCGTCGTTCTAGCAGGGGCGAACCGCTCGTCGTATCGGGCGATGAAATCCCGCACGAGCGCATTTTGCGCATAGCGCTCCAGCATGTCGGGCGTGCAGAACCGCACGCTGTCCATGTTGATGTTGACCGAACGCATGATCCTCCGCCCGCCCGATTCGACCATCCGCTGCCAGTTCCGGAACGAATCGCCGGTGAGCACAAACGGCGGGATCGTCGTGACGGTGTTGTCGAAGTTCTCGATCTTGACCGTGTTGAGGGTCACTTCGATGACGGTGCCGTCCACGTCGTACTTCGGCATGCTGATCCAGTCGCCGGGCTTGAGCATCTTGTTGGCCGAGAGCATGATGCCCGAAACGAGCCCCAGAATCGAGTCCTTGAAAATCAACATCAGAATCGCCGCCGAAGCGCCGAGTCCCGTCAGCATCTTCGCCGGCGAGCGGTTCACGATGAGGCTCACGACCAGAATCGTGCCCAGAAAGAACAGCCCCACCTGCATGATCTGCAATACCCCTTTGAGCGGCCTGTCGTGCATGTCGCTGCGTCGCGAGAGCAGCGTGAAAGTCACTTTCAGCACGATGTTGACGAACATCAGCACGATGAAGACGATGTAGACCAGACAGATCTTCTGGAGGATGTCGGGCGTGTGCGATTTTTCGGGAAAGGCCAGCGGCAGGAGCATGTAGACGAGGATGACCGGAACCAGATCGGAGAATTTCCGCAGGACCTGCGGATTGAACAGCAGCTCCTGCCACATCCTGTCGGTCCGCTGCGCGAGCCGTTTGCCGCCGCCCACGATGATCAGTCGGCAGAGCGTGTCGGCGACCCATGCCGTGAGCAGAATGAGCGCGAGAATGACGAACTGGTCCAGCAGATGGGCTGTCTCCGGTTTCACGCCCGTTTCCGTCAGTATGCGATGGGCCCATTGGGTGAGGTAACTGTCTTCCATAAATATAAGGGATCGGTGGTTCCGCACCCTGTGCAGCAAATACTTTGCCGCTGTGCGCCCTTTCTCGGCTTCTTTTTCCGGCCCGGTATCGGGGGGCGCTGCGAATCGCGTCCGGCGGAGAGGGAATGTGCCCGAGGGAAGAAAGGGCGCCGAGGCGTTCGGATGGCGGAGGCGGGACGGTCCGCAGCATTTGGCGGTTCCTCCCCGGCCTGCCGCATGGCGGACGAATGGCTGCGCGGACGGGAAGCGCGCTGCGGCAGGACCGTTCCGCGCCGAGGGAACCTCCGTGCGGGACGCAGCGGCTCTTTCGAATATCGCGGTTCGGTTCGTTGCGACCGGTCTGAGAGGGGGTGTTCGGGCCGTTCCCCGGTGCGGTCGTCTCGTTCTTCCGGAGACGATTTTGGTGTGGTATTTGCCGGAGGTCCGTTCGCTGAACTTTAAAAAACGAAAACAATGGACCGATACCTGCTGACAGATAACGAGCGGCTCAAACAGTACGAATTCCATATTGGAGAGCATGTCCCCAAAATCGAGTACATCAAGACGGCGGGCGGCATCATCTATCTGACGCATACCGAGGTCCCTCCGCAACTCGAAGGCCGCGGCATCGGCGCCCGGCTCGTCGCGGCCGTGCTGGCCGACATCGAGCGACAGGGGTTGCAACTGGTGCCCATGTGCTCCTTCGTCTCCTCCTACATCCGTCGCAATCCCGAATGGAATCGCATCGTCGTCCATAAGACCGAGGCGTAAGGAGGGTCGGGGCTCGTTCCGGACTGCCGCGTGCGGTCCTGCCGGAGCTCCGTGTGCCTGCCCGACAGGCGCGCGGGGCATGTCGTGTTTCGGCCGCTCGCTTTCCCGCGCAGACGGCGGTCGGCTTCGGCCCCGCGTTCGCGAACGCGGGAACGAGGCCGGGTTTTCGTGTCGGACGAATCGTTCGTGTCGGGCGGTCGGCCCGTCGCGTCTTTCCCGGCGCTGGGCGGACGGCATTCCGCAAGGCGTTTCGGACACAGGAAGACGACCGTTTTTCGGGAAAATATTTTCCGACCTTATATGTTCCGGATCGTAACGGCTCTCGTGCCGGTGCCTTCGGGTTTGTAATGGTGCGGACGTGTTTTGATTATGAATCGCCACCCAGTCCCGGAGCAGGCCTGTACGTGCCTGTCCCTGCGGTTTGTTTCGTAAGGTTTTAATTTCTACATTTGACCGGTTGGGGACCGGATTTCGGACATGACCTCCGCGCGATGCCGGGCGGTCGGACGGAAAATCCAGCGTGTACGGGCAGGCGGTTTCGGCTGCCGTTTTTCGTATCGTCCGCCGTCGGTTTTCCGCTTTGCGAGGCGGCGGAACCGAAAAAATGTACCGGAATTTTCATGAATTTCCATTATAAACCAAACTGAAAAAATTATGAAGATCAAAAAGTACCTGTCTTGGCTCATGGCCGCTCTGCCGGCTCTGATGCTGACGCTGTCTTTTTCGTCCTGCAAGGACGATGACGACGAAGGTCCCGTCGTGACGCCTTCGGTGACGCTGACGGCCGGCGAGCCCACCGAAACTTCGGTGTCGTTCACCGTGTCGCCTTCGGATGCCGAAAAATGCGCCTACGTCTGCGTCGAAAAGACCGCCGACGCTCTGCCCGCGGCCGCTGCCATATTGGCCGAAGGGACGACGGTTGCCGCCGACAAGGACTCGGAAATCACCGTGTCCGGTCTCGTTCCCAACACGACCTACATCGTAGCTGCGGCCGCCTCTTACGGTTCGCAGACGGGCGAAGTCGTCAAGATCGAAATGCTCACCAGCCAAGGCACTCCGACCCTCGCGCTGGAAAAAGGCGCCGTGACCGACACCTCGGCCGTCGTGAGCGTCGCCACGCAGTATGCTGCGAGCGGTGCGTGGACCTTCGTCGGTAAGGACGACGAACTGCCTGCCGCGGCTGACGTGCTGGAAAACGGAACGGCTTTCGAAGTGACCGACAATGCGGCCCAACTCATGATTCTTGGCCTCGATCCCGAAACGGATTACCGCATCGCCGTGGTGGCTGCCAACGGCGATAAGCTCAGCGAAGTGGCCGACATCGTCGTGACGACTGCCAAGGGCGACTACGACCGCAATTTCGTCGCCTTCGAAGGCGCTCTGGTCTATTACGGCAATTTGCAGGGTGTCGGTACGGGCGACTATTACGTCGGCCTGTCCAACGAGGAACAGACGCAGATGTTCTTCTTCGACCTGTACGCTCCCCGTGCCATCGACCCGGACAAGGCCGTTCTGCCGGACGGCACCTACCGCTGGGATCCCGACGACAGCTTCGCCGAATTTACCTGCTGCAACGCCGAATATTCCAACTATTATTATTTCGATCCGGCGCAGGACGGCGAGAACTACGTGGCTTACAGCGATGTCGTAATGACCGTTACGAACTCCGAAACCGCTACCAAGATCGTCGCCATGGTGACGCTCGAAACCGGCGAGAAGGTGCGCTGCGCTTTCGAAGGCCAGCTCCAGACCTCCAACGAATCGGGCGACCTGCGTCTCATCGGCGAGGACGTGTCCGGTCTGAAGTTTTCGTATGCTGAGGGGTATTACCACGGCGACTACTACGAGAGCGGCACGGGTAATTTCGCACTGAACTTCGCCGACGTGCCCATTTCCAACGGTCACCTGACCGAACCGGGCAACCTGCTCTTCGTCGATCTCTCTACGACGTTGTTCGAAAATCCGCAGGATGCCGTGCTGGAGGAAGGAACGTACACGATTTCCGCCGACCACATCAAGGGTACTTTCATGCCGTGCAAAGTGATCGATGCACCTTTCGGTTATTCGTTCGCGACGGGAACGTTCTGCGAACGGATGAATGCCGATTACGAATATTTCTATGCCGTCGTCACGGGCGGTACGGTGACCGTGGCCAAGTCGGGCGACGGTTATAAATTCGATTTCGATTTCGAGACGAACGACGGCCATACGTTCAAGGCTTCCTATGAAGGCGAACTGCCCATCGAAAACCTCGCGGGCGGTCCTTCGGATGAATCCACGCTGACGGGCGATTACGATATCGATTTCGAAATGGTCAGAACGGCCACGCTGTATTACTACGGCGATTATTACAAGAACGGCATGGACAACTGGACGTTGCTCATCACCAATGGCGAAGAGGGGTCCGATGCGTTCCAAGCCGAGTTCCTATCGCCCAAGGCGGGTCTGGCTTCCGGTTTGCCCTCCGGTTATTACAATCTGCTCGAAACGCTCGATACCCAGTCGCAGTATTTCATTCCCGGAACGATGACTTCCGACGGATTGGCCGGCACTTGGTACGTGGGCGGTCTGACGGCCGACGGACAGGCGACGAAATACGCGCCCGCCAAAGCCGGCAGCATATATGTCATGCCTCGCGGCGAGGGCAAGTACATGTTCGTCATCGACTGCTACGACAAAGCCGAAGGCGGCAACTATTTCGGGGCGATGTGGAACGGCAGTGTGACCGTGGTGGACGAGTCCGGCTCGGAGGCTTCCGCTCCGCGTGCACTGTCTGCTCCCGTCGTACGGAAATCCGACCGTGCGGCATCCCGCGAGTCCGTTGCGGCGGATCGTTTCAAAAAACGTCCCAGACCGACGGTGACCCTGTTCCGATAGCCGGCTCTCCGGCAGACTCCGGTTTCTGGAGCGGCCGGAATGGTCGTAACGATAAGCGATCCCTTTCGCCATGCGAAAGGGATCGCTTTTTTCTTTCCGGTCTCACCGGTTGCCGTTTTATCGAAAAGTATTATATTTGCGCCGTTTTGGAATATTTCGGGCTTTCCGGGATGCTGCCGTACCGTGTCGGGCACGGGCGGAAGATACGGCCGGAACGTCCCGTGTCGTGCCGATCCTGTGCCTGCGGGCACCGGTTTTGTGCAGCGTAGGGGAGAATCGGTGAAACGAGATGTCGTATGAAAAAACTTCTTCTGACGGCGGTTTTGACTACGGGCCTACTGTGGGCGGCGATGCCGCTCGCGGCCCGCAAGGGTTCCATACCCCGTAAGATGCTTCGGGACAGCCTGCCCGTGATGACGGAGCGCTGCGCCGCCGTGTTGCGGGCGGCGTACATGGAGCAGACCTTCGTCCGCGAGGACCGTCGCACGGAGGGATGGGAAGGCTATCCGGTTCGGCTTTACGAGTACCGCACCGGCTACGACAGTACCGTCGGCGGTCCGAAAAAGGCGAAGGTCCTTTTGCTCGATCCTTCGCCGAAGAAGCTGGCCCTGTGGATTCTCACCGCCTGCTGGGAGGCCAAAGGCAGCATCGAATACCGGTACACGGAGAAAATGCGCAAGACCGTCCTTTACCAGTCGGGCGGGCAGTTTCCCGTCGCCGGGATCGTCTACGAAGCGATGTACAAGGCGGGCGATTACGTTCCTTACCTCTTTCGGGACGGGGTGACGGTATGGCCGGCCGACAGTACGCTGCGGCCCGGAAGGGGCCACCTCGACGAGGAGCGCCTCGACGGGTATCTTCGGATGAGGGGGAGCGATCTTCGGTCCCGCACCGGTCGGTTCGCCCGCATTATCGGGACGACGCCCGGCCAGTATGTCGCCTGCGGAGGAAAAGAGGAGGTCGGAACCGATGCCCACCCGACGCAGCGTTGGCTGGATGTGGTGCGCGAGCTTTATAAAAAAGCATGGAAAAGCGACCGGAACGAACTGATGATCGTCTGGGCGCGATGCAACCTCTGATGCAGGGCGGGTTTGCCTCGGATGCAGGATGCTCTTTCCGTGCCGTGCAGGCCGACGGCGAAGGGGGCGGATTTCGTTCGGAGCGACGCCGTCGGACGAGTCTGTGTTTCGTTCGGCGTCGGATAATAAAAGTGTGTTTTTCAGTTTGTCGCGGAGTTTAAAATATGTCTTATCGTGTCGGGATATTCATTTATTTGTAAAATATAGGAAGAAACGTTTCTTCCGTTTTTAATTGTAATCATAAGTTTCGAAATTACGGTGTCCGTTTTCACCAATTAATGCTGTAACCTAAATTTAATTGCAAATGGCACATCAAATTTCTTATCTGAAAAAAGCGAAAAAGATTCAAAAAATCGTCTCAATGTATTATGAACCCGGACGACAGGACAGAAACCTGCGTTCGATCTACCGAAAATATGTCGAACCCGAATTCGGAATATGTTATAAAAGTTTTCTCAAGGCCCTGCATGCCGATACGTCTGCTTTGGAGGAACCGAACAGCGAACGATATGGTGCGGGTCGATGATTTCTCGTTTGCCGCGGGCGGCGTGTATCTGTTCGCGGTATGTCCCCGCGGCACTTCCGCCTGCGGCGTGTTCGGAATCTTCGACCGGTTCGACGAAGGGCGCATCCGGTTGGAGGCGTTGTGGTACGGCGGCGGCGATTTGCGCTATGACGCATGCCTGCCGCCCGATTACCGCTACGTGCGGGCCGCGCGGTCGGAAGAGATTAGGGATTTTTACTTTTTATACGGTTACAGCCGTTGCCGCACCGAGTGCCGGCAGCGTCTGTGAGCCTCCGTTCGGGGTATGTCCTATTTCGAGAAGGCTCTTTGTGTGAAGACTTGTTTTCTTTAACTTTGCTCAAAACGAAACGGATGAGATAAATCGGAAATCGACATACGTGATTTTGGTTCTGAACTGTTTGTTCCCATTCTGAAAAATACCACTCTGCTCTATTGCGACGGGAAGATGAACGGTTGGAGCTTGTGCAGGCATGCACGGGCTTTGACTTATTTCCGTCCGGCGAGTGGTATCGCTTCAGAGGGTAAGTGTCGAGCCCGTGCATATTCGTTTTGTCTCCGGTCCGCTCCGTTTCCGTCGGGATTCTTTTTTCACGAAAGGACGGCGGCGGGGGAGGGAGGCCCGTATCGGGCCGGTGGATATTTATCCTTTTTCGCCGGATGGCCTATCTGCTGGAAACTACGACAAAGACATGGCCGGGAGAAACCCGGTCGCCGGCTCGTCGTCTCGTTTTTAGGAAACTTGAATCGACGTCTCGCCGTATTCCGGAAGAGATTCGGAATTTAAGCGGGAATCGACATGGACAGGACGATTCGGGGCATGTTACGTCTCGAAAACGATCGGTCGCGACATGCACCTCCGATGCAGGAATCGACCGTGGTGGGGGGAGGCGAAAAAATATGTCGGTCTGCATCGGTCGTCCGGTCATATTCGGAACAAGACGCTTTTATGTGCGATTGGACGAATTGTCGCGATTAATTCGTATATTGCAGGGTGTTCCGATCTCTCAATTTATTCGTCTTTTTGCTTCTTCTGACGTCGGCGTCTCCCTTTCGCATACAGGCGCAGGAGCCGGTCCGGTATCGAGCGGCGACGTCGCTCGATTCGTTGGGAGTGTCGCAGGGGCAACGGGCTTGCGATTTGTCATGCGTCGATTCTCTGGTCGAAATATGCAGCCAATACACGATGCGCAGCGATTTTCATACCATTCGCCGCTATATCTTGCGCCTCTACGACCTCGGTAGGCGCATGCAGGATGATCGGGCGCTGCTCTATGCCGATTTTTTCACCGGACAGTCCCTGCTTCTTTCACGAGGCAGCGATTCTGCACGCCTATATCTGACCCGTGCGCTCGACCGTGCGCAGCGAATCGAAGACTCGATAGCCCTGAGCCGTATTTGTAACGCGCTGGGTATCTATACTTCAGGCGTAGGAATGGACTACCGCGGAGGCATCACCTACTTCCTTCGAGCAATGGCTTACTCCAGCGGTAAGTCGAGCATACGGCAATATCTGGCCGCGCAGTGCAATCTGGCCAACGTTTATTATATGCGTAACGATCCTGCAGGACTGAAGTACGCCGAGGAGGTTTATTCCCGTAGCCGTGAACAAGGCTTCGACTACCTTGCTTTCGGCGGGGCGGTGATCTGCGCTTATATGCACTACCTGCTCGGCGATCAGGACCGTGCATTGGAATACCTGTTGGTGACGCTTCCCGATACCGACAAATACGGTTACCACACTGAAATATACAGCCTTTACGCCAATATACTCCATGCGCAGGGGCATGATGCCCGCGCCGAGCGGTACTACCGCATGGCGCTTGATTATGTGAGCGATGATGTCGTCACGGCAGGCATTTTCGCTTATTTGAGTTACGGAACTTATCTCAACGATCGAGGGCGTCATACGGAGGCGATCGCTTCTCTACGGCGGGGGCTGGCCCTTTCGGTCGAGAATAGCAACACGGTACATCGTTACCAAATTTACCGCGAACTTTCCGAAGCGGAGTCCGCAATAGGCAACTACCGGCGGGCATTGGAGTATTACCGCATTTTTCACGAGGAGGCGGACAGTATTTTCAATGTCGAGCGTGAACACTCGATCAACGAGTTGCGCATTCGCTACGAGGCCGAACAGCAAGAGAATGCTTTGCGCCGCAAAGAACTCGATCTGGTCCGTCAGCAACGCAAACAGCAACTGACTTTGTTGGCATTGCTTTTTACAGGACTCGCGGCAGGGGGTATCTACCTGCTCTATTGGCGCAAAAACCGTATGTACCGCCAAATCGTATTGCAGCAGCACGCTTTCTTGCAACGTGAAAAACAACTTGCCGCTGCGGAACCGGAAACGGGCAGACAGACCGATCGCGGCGGGGAGCTTTTCCGACGCATCGAGCAATTGATGTCCCAAGGTATTTACCGCCGGAACGACTTGACTATAGAACGGCTTGCCGAGTTGCTCAACACCAACCGTACTTATCTTTCGCAAGCGATCAATCGCGGTGCCGGCAAGGCTTTCAGCGGTTACCTCAATGGCTATCGCATCGACGAGGCGGTGCGGCGTCTTTCGGATGTGGAAGACGATATCCCCCTCAAAGCGCTGGCTCTTTCGCTCGGCTACAACCATCTGCAAACCTTCTACTCGGCTTTCCAGAGTCAGATCGGCATGCCGCCGTCGAAATATCGCAAGAAACTCCTTGAATTGCACGACGAACACCAGTTGTAAAAATCTCGGTATCTATCCATTGTTTTTTCGGAATCCGTAAAAATTGATAAAATCCGAAAAAAGCACGTTCCTCCCCTTGGTCGTTATGTCATACCTTTGCAAAAATAGGGTATACCCTGATTCATTTCTTTTTTGTATAGGACCTAAATTCCCAAACGTATGAAACATTTCGATAAACTTTACCGTGCGGCAATAGGCTTTGCGTTGGCGGGGCTGTTGTTTTCGTGTGAAAACGGACCGGACGAATACCGTCCCGATCCTGTGACGGAGCGTGTGACACTACGGGCCGACGACGCACGGGTCTCGCTGGCCGATGAAGGCGCTTCGGCAACGATCGCTTATGACGCTACGGGCGGTGCCGTGCGGCTGACAGTCTCCACGACACTCGACTGGAGTTTCGAGACCGACGCGTCGCTCGATGCATGGTGCAAGGTGATTCCTTCGGGCGCCGGGTTGCAGATTGATGCCAATCGTTTCGCCCGGAACGGGGAGCGCGAAGGTGCCGTCCGCATTATCGTCGACGACAAAACTTACGCCACGATTACCGTCGTGCAGCAGGGCATGGGAGCCGATCCTGCACTTTTCATCGAACGCGACGGCTTGGTATTCTACGATAACGGCGGTAATTGTACGGTATCTGTAGCGACCAACCAGCCCTCGTGGCGCGTCGGCGAAATTCTCTCCGATCAGGGCGAATGGTTGGAGGCTGAGCCTGCCGAAGACGGCAAGTCGCTTCAGCTCAATGTAGGCTTCAACGATACGAAAGGACCTCGCTCGGCAATCGTCGTGCTCGAAGGTTGCGACGGCAACGAGGTGACGACGACTGTGCAGTTGACGGTCGAGCAGTGGCAGCCGGCGATGGTCTTCGACATCGAAACGACGAAAGCCAATACGCTTGTCGCGCTTCCTTTCAACGGAAACGTAAATTTGCAGGTTGTCTGGGACGATACCCAAGAACAGATCGAGACCTACACGAAGCGGGTCGAAACCCACTCCGACTACATTTCGTACACTTATCCCGAAGCAGGGACCTATCGCGTGCGCGTGTGGGGCGAGGCCGAGAAACTCTCCTACGAGTACAATCCGCAATGGGAAAGCGTATTACCCGCCAGCCGCTGTCAGTCGATCGTCGGTATCGGACAGTGGGGCGATCTGGGCTTTACGAGCATGCGTTATGGGCTTACGGGAACGAGCATCCGTTCCGTGCCGGCCGATCCGCACGGCTATTTGGCCGGTGTCGAAACGGTCTACGGCCTTTTTAACGGTTGTTCGCAACTCGAATCGGTACCAGAAGAATTTTTCGCCGGAATGTCTATCGTGACGGATTTCTCCAATCTTTTCCGTGGCTGCACGTCGCTGCGGAGCGTTCCCGCTAATATTTTTGCAGCCAATGCGAAAGCCACATCGTTTTACGGTACCTTTGCCGAGTCGGGTCTGGAAACGGTCGATGTCGATCTGTTCGCCCGTAACCCGGAAGCAGAAACGTTCTTCGAGGTTTTCTATAAAACGCCATTGAAAGCCGTTCCTGCCGACTTGTTCAGCCATAACACGAAAGCGATCAACTTCGGTAGCGTATTGGCGGGGACTGCGATTTCGGAGATTCCTGAGATGATTTTCGCAGCCAACACCGCTGCCGAAATTTTCTACGGTGCTTTTGCCGGTACGGCCGTCTCGGCGGTGCCCGAAGGACTTTTCCGCAACAATCCCGCTACGGTGACGGTCTCTTACTGCTTCCAGCAAATGACCGCGCTGACCTCCGTACCCGCCGGACTTCTCGCGGGGTTGGATGCGTTGGAGGATATTGCCGGTCTCTTTTACGGTTGCACTTCCCTACGGACCGTTCCTTCGGATATCTTCGCCGCCTGCGGCAAGGTGACCAGTGCGAAGGAACTCTTCAACGGGTCGGGTGTCCGTACCCTCCCTGAGGGCCTGCTCGATCCTCTCAAGTCGGTCGTAGACTTTTCGCGGGCCTTCTGCGACTGCGGCCAGTTGACCGAATTGCCTGAAGGGCTGTTCGCCGCCTGCACGAGCGCAACGACTTTCGATGCCGTGCTTGCCGAGTGTCCGAATCTCAAACGCGTTCCTGCCGGACTCTTTCCTGCCTCGACGACGCGTCTCTATTTCGCCTTCCAGAACTGTAAGGGGCTTGAGCGGATTGAAGAAGGTGCTTTCGACGATTTGACGGAGGCCGACGATATGAGTTTTATCTTTCAGAACTGCACGATGTTGAGCGAGGTCCCGACCAAGCTGTTCGCCAACTGCCGGAAAGCGACCAATTTCAACAGCGTCTTCGCCGGCTGTACGATGTTGAGCGAGATTCCTGCGGAGTTGTTCGATGCACCCCTGCTTGTCTCGGCCAGCAGTCTTTTCTCCGGTTGTTCGATTAAAACGATTCCCGACGACCTCTTCTCGACATTCGTCTCTGCAACTTCGCTGTCGAGTATTTTCCAGAACTGCAAAGTATTGGAGACGATTCCCGAAAACCTGTTCGCAGCTTGTACTCAACTCAAGAGCGTGGGCTCATGCTTTTCGGGTTGTACGGCGCTCACGGCCGTTCCGGCGGGGTTGTTCGCCGCATGTCCTGAGTTGAGTACCATTTCGTCGCTTTTCGAACGATGCACAGGACTCAAAAACGTACCCGTAAGTATTTTCGACAACAACCGCAAGATCGGCACTTGCATGTCGGCTTTCGGAAATTGCAATGCCGTCGAGGGCGAATCGCCTTATACGGAAATCGAGGGTTACGGCAAGGTTCATCTTTATGAACGGGGGACGTTGCCTGAGGAACTGGGATATACCGTTCCTTCCGGCATGTGGGCTTTTGAAAATTCGAGTTTTTCGGATCTGGATAACATGCCCAGCAATTGGAAATAGACACTTATTTGAAAATGGCAATAACTATGAAAAAGATATTCGGATATATCGTGAGTTTCGTGTTCGCTGTGGGCGCAGTCTCCTGTGAGGACGACGAACTGCCCGTCGTCCTGAGCATCGCTTCGGACGATGCACGGGTCGAAGTGGCCGACGACGGCAGTTCGGCATCGCTGACTGTCGGACCCGACGGCGGGTCTGTGCATTTCCGTGTCCTGACCTCCTCTGCGTGGAGCGTCGCCGAAACGAGCGGTGCTACATGGTGTCATGTCGAACAAGCCAACGATAAATTCGTGCTGCTTGTAGATCAGTTCCTTTCCGATAAGCCGGAGCGAATGGCTTTCTTTTCTGTTACCAACATGCAGGGACTCGAAGCTTCCGTGACGCTGAAGCAGACCGCCGAAAAGCCTGTTACAGTGCAACTGGTAGGCGATGTACACGTCCTTTCGTGCCGGGGTGGCGAAACGGACCTCGCAGTCCAAAGCGAGGCTGCACAGATTGAGGTCGAAATCGTCGATGCTACGGTCGATTGGCTGAGTGCCGATTGGAATGCTGAGACGCGGACGATCCATCTGTCCGCTGCACGGAATTTCACACGAGAGAATCTTTCTGCGCGTGTCGTAGTGACTGCCGGCGAGGGAACCAACCGTGCCGAGGCCGAGTGGCCGATCATGCAGCATAACGGTGCGTTGACGTTCGATTACACCGTTGCCGCAGAGGGGACGGTGATTGCTTTGCCGCTTTGGGGTGCGATAGACTGTACGATCGATTGGGACGAGGGTTCGGCTACGGAGTCTTTCCGGCAGGACGTTGCTTCGGCGGACGATCAAATCACGCATTGGTACGAGAAGCCGGGGACTTATCGGATTTCTGTTTTCGGCCATATAGAAGGAATCTGCACGGCGAATGCCGAGCGCGTAATGAACCATCTGACAGCCCTCGTGCAATGGGGCGATGTGGGCTTGACGTCGCTTAATGGTGCTCTGGCCGGTACGGCAATCGAGTCGTTGCCGGAAGCCGACGACTATGCTTTGGTCGGAGTGACCGATGCGGCATCTGCATTCGACGGATGCGCGATGCTCGAAGAGGTGCCCGTCGGGCTGTTCGATGCAGCAGTGGCGATTACGGATTTTTCGGCCCTTTTCCGGGGCTGTGCCGCGTTGCGCGGCGACTCTCCCTATACGCTGGTGGGTGGCGAAGCCGTCCATCTGTACGAACGCACGGCGTACTCAGATCGGTTTGCCGAACCCACGGCCCATGCCGAGGCTTTCGCCGGATGCGAGGGACTGAATGACTTTGCGGCGATTCCCGCCGATTGGAAATAATAATCCGGACAGTCCGGGCTGTCGATCTGCAGAAAAGGCAATCCGGACCGTGCATAAAACGAGAAGAGAAATGAAGTTACGAAAACTGGTCCATTCGATCGCAGCTGTCCTGCCGTTGCTGGCGCTCTGTACGGCGTGCAGCGAGGACAACGAGACAGAGCCGTCGCCTGTCGTACTGGAAGTCGACGGTCCCCGTACAATCCTTTTTGCAGCCGACGGTACGAGCGACGCAGCGCATGTTGCCGTAATGTGCAGTTCCGCATGGGACGTACACCTGGACCCTGCTGACGGCAACGGTTGGTTAAGCCTGGGCGAAAAGAGCGACGACTCGTTTACGTTGGTAGCGCAACCCAATACGGAAACCGTGGCGCCCGATGAAGTCGAGATCATCGTTTCTGCCGAGGGGGCCGTTCCCGTGAAACTTGTCGCGCAGCAGGAAGCTGTCGCCGCGGTATCGCAAAAGACCGACATCCGCATCGAGGGTGTGGCCGACGGCGAGGCGTTTACGGTCTATTTTACCAATAATATCAGCCGCGAAGGAGTGCTGACCGACGGTGTATTGGCTGTCGAAGGACTGACGGGCGATGTCCGCACGATCTATCTGATACGTTCCGAGTGTACGGGCGACGTATTGATAGGCCGCCGGCAGGATCAAACGGTGGCACTCGCATTCGGGGATGACGGATCGTTGATCTGGCGTACCGATGCCGAGGGCCGGCGCCTTGTGAACAGTGTGGCCGAGCTGATGGCGATCGACACGGATGCAGCATCGCGTGCCGGTAATTACCGTCAAGAGTGCGATCTCGATCTACTGGGCAATGCGGCTTTCGTAGGGCAGCCCGTGGCGCAACGCTTGAATTGGACGCCTGTCGGCAGCGATGATTCTTTCGAGCCTAAGGCGCAATACATTACGCCCGACGGGCAGGCCGTTTTCCAAGGCCGTTACGACGGTGGCGGTTACCGTATCGCGAACCTCTGGGTATCGCGCAAGAACAACGCAGGCCTTTTCGGTTGCGTAGGTCCGCAGGGGACGGTCGAGAATCTTATAATCGCCTCGGCAACCATTGAGTGCGAACTCAATCAGGGAGCTGTTTGCGGAGTGAATTTCGGATCGGTGGCGCAATGTCTTAACGAGGCTCCGCTGACATTGGGTGCACGTTCGGGAGGCATCTGCGGCCGGAACGACCACGAAGGTACGCTGCGCGACTGTGCCAACGAAGCCTCGTTAACGGGTAACGGACTTCTTGGCGGCATCTGCGGTGTCAACTTCGGTCGAATGGAAGGTTGTACGAACAGCGGCAAGATCACTTCCAGGTCCGGGGAAGGAGCGACTTATACCGGTGGAGTCTGCGGTGACAGCTATGGTTGTATGGCCGACTGCCATAACAGCGGTGACGTCACAGGATACCGCGGCGTCGGCGGTGTCGCAGGCCAGAGCTCCGGCTTCGGCGGAGACAAGGAAGTGACGCTGACGGCCTGCTCCAACATCGGAACGGTCCGGGGCATTGATGAGAACGAACAGTCGCAGGACGTGGGTGGCGTCGTGGGTGCGAATGTGGTCAGTCGGTTGGCGACTTCGTTCAATGCAGGCCGCGTGACCGGCACGGCCTATGTAGGTGGAGTCTGCGGCTTCAACAGCGACGCGTCGATCATCGCTTCGTATAACACAGGCGACATAGAGGCTCTGGGATGGGCCGGCGGCGTAGTCGGTTACATCGGCAGCAAGACGGTTACAACGAGCATTGTACGCGCTTGCTACAACATCGGCCGATTGACGACGGCCGAATTGGCCGGCGGTATTTGCAGCGAGAGCTACGGAACGATCGAGGGTTGCTATTTCCTTCGTTACGATGCTGCCGATCAGGGGGTCGAAGTGATCGGTACAGTGAAAGGCGAGACGGCGCCGACCGAAACTTTTGCTTTCGACGAAACGAACTGGCCTTCAGCTTCCGATATGGGTTGGGGCGTGGGTGATGTCGCGGCCGAGGGTATTTATTGGCAATCATTGGGCGGTTGGTCGGCAGCGGGAACACCTGCCGGTGCATCGTCCGATTTCCCGATACTCTGGTGGGAAAAATAACATAGTTTCGATTTGATACTCTGCCCGGCTTCGCTGAATTGCGAAGCCGGGTTTTTTGTGGAACGGTAGATGGCAGCCCGATGCGGTTTTCTGGATATTCGATATATTCGGACGGAGATTCATCTTCGGTTCTTCGCACGGCCGGACGAGATGTTGTACGGACCTGTATAAATTCCTGCCTCCCTGCTTTGAAGTCGAAAATTTGCTTCTCGTATTCTTTGAGTTTTCGCTCGGTCAGCGAGACGGTCTCTCCTCGATCTGGACTATGATGCGGACGACTCTTGTCTGCATCCTGATATAGGGCGGACGATAAATGGAGAACGAAAGCCGATGTCTCTGCTTCGGTTAATCCTGGCATCAAAGGATGTTCTCCGTTAGCGAGTGGTTTGGAGGCGGATGGCACGACTTCGATCTTATACATTGGTTCGCAAGACTTCCTCCAGAATGCCCTGAAAAACACTTGAAATGACAAAAAAACGGTCTATCGTTACCGATAAACCGTCAATTTTGTGACTCCGACAGGATTCAAACCTGTAACCTCTTGATCCGTAGTCAAGTGCTCTATTCAGTTAAGCTACGGAGCCGTTCCTTATTGCGGGTACAAAGATAAGCAAAAAATAATTCGCTGCAAATAAATCCGGTCGATTTCGTGAAAATATTTTGCAAAAGCGTTTCGGACGGTCTTCGGAGGCGGGTCGGAGGAAGGCGAATCTTTCCCTGCGTTCGTGTCGTTGTGTCTTTTTCGGGCTTGTGCGTGTCGGGGGAGCGTGCCGTTTGCCGATCGGTCTCGAACGGGGCGGATGAGGCCCGCACGGCGGTGTTTTCCCGGAAAGGGCGAGCGAGGAGGCGGCCGTTTCCCAGCGAGGGCCAGCGAGGCGTCGGGCGTTTTGGGCGGATGCGATCGGCGGGAGCGCCGGCTGTCCGGGAGGGGAGGCGGTTGGGGGCCGGAGGCGATACCGATCGGTCGGAAAAGCGTTGTTGCGTGCAGCCCCTTCGACCGGCCGGGAAGGTCGGAGCGAGGCGGACGGTGCTTCCTGTCTGCGGGGCCGGGCCGGGAATAAGGACGTCGTTTCGCTTCGCAGGGCGGGGGAGGCGGGAGAAATACGGTTTTGCCTCGTGCTACGCCCCGGAGCGGAATGCCGGAACCCGTTGTCGTCGGAAGCGAGCGCTGTCGTAGAACCGGGAACGAATCCGTCCCGCAGGATCGGAGGCTCCTGTTCTTGGCGGGGCCGTGTGCGGGCGAAACGGATGTTTCCTTCGTCACGGATGCTCATCGGCGGATGGTCGGACTGGCGATGCGACGGCAACCGATAGGCTGCCGTGCCGTTGCTTGTAGGGCCGATTTCGGGTTCCGTCTCGTAATTCCGGAGTCTCGGTTCGCGGGATGGGATGCGGGTAGAAGCGGGAGCGTTTCGGCCTTGCCGTGGAGGCGCGATTCCGGTTGCACACAACCGGAACGAATGGAGAGGGGACGGCGCCTGCGGCCGGATGCGCTCTGTCGTTCTGGCGGTTCCGCTTCCCCGTGGGAGGGTATGCGAACGGGGACAGGTGTTTTCGTTTTGTCGTCGCGGGCGGTCCGAGTGGCGGCGGAGCATCGGATGGACGGAATGCGGTGTCCCCGCCGAGCCGTGTCTGAAGACGGACCGTCCCGCGGAGAACGGAACTTCCGTTCTCCGCGGGACGGATCGAAACGTTCGGTCGGAGCTTTGTTTCGGTCTGTTGTTTTATCGTTGTCCGCGCACGACGATGAAGCGCCGGATTACCGGGCGGGGGCGGGCTTCGACGTCGAATCTTTGGGCGAAGGAGGCACGGGCGGGCCGAGCAGTTCGGCGAGGCGGGCTTGCAGGGCTTCGCCTTCGAGGTTGCGGGCCAGAATCGTGCCGTCGGGGCCGATCAGTACGTTCGACGGAATGGAGCGTATGCCGTAGGTTTCCAACCCGCGGTTTTCCCAGAATGTCAGGTCGCTCACGTGAATCCAGTCGAGCTTGCCGCGTCGGATGGCGTCGACCCACGCTTTTCTGTCCTTGTCGAGCGAGACGGCGTAGATTTCGAAGCCCCGCGGAGCGTATCGACGGTAAGCGGCCGCCAGATAGGGCAGTTCGGCCCGGCAGGGCGGGCACCATGAGGCCCAGAAGTCGAGCAGCACGTATTTGCCGGAACCCGCGACCTCGGACAGCGCCACGATGCGGCCGGCGGTGTCCGGTGCCGAAACGTCGGAATAGGGACGTCCTACGGCGGTCTTTTTCAGCGCTTCGCTCATCGAGCGGACGATCTGTGCGTAGACGGAGGATTGTACGGCGGTCGGGAAACCCGCCAGCGCTTCGTCGAGAGCTTCGGCCGGCAGGTAATAGGACAAGTGGCGGTAGAGCACGTAGGCGGCCGCGACGCTGCCGGGGTGCCGGCGGACGAAATCCATTTTCGTCGCTTGGACCGCCGTCTCCAGCGAGTCGAGCGCCTGCGGGGCGAGCTCTGCCGTTCCGGCCGTTTCGACGACCCGGTCCAGCGAGTCGGACAGCCGTTCGTAGCGACCGTAGAGCTCCGTCTCGGCGGAGCCCGTCACGACGATCGAAGCCGGGTCGTCGGCCGGCCCGGCGATCCGTGTCGTACCGTTTTCGAGAAAGAAGCGGACCAGCGGCGCTTCGGGCGTCTCTATGGCGGCGAAAATCGGAATGTCGCGGTCGCCCGTAAAGGCGAACATGCCGTTGGCGGCTTGCGTCGAGTCGATGCGGACGGGTGTCTTGCCTTCGAATGCGGTGAGGTACACCGTTCCCGAAAGGCCCGGTATTTCGCCTTCGATCCTGTAGCCGGGCGTCGCCTCCTGCCGGCATCCGGGCAGCAGTGCCAGCGGTGCGAGCAGGGAAATCCATGTTTTTTTCATAAGTCGTTCAGCGGTCGGGCCGCGTTATTTTTTGATGCGTTCGGGATGTTCCGCAAGGAACTGCTCCCAGCTTTTGGAGGCGGGACCTCCGCCCAGCGCTTTCTTCCGGAGACCGCTTTCCAGTCCCTCCGGCCGCGAGCATTGGAACACGTGGCATACGGCCACGGCCAGTCCGTCCGTGGCGTCGAGCCGTTTGGGAAGTTCGTCCAGATGCAGCATGCCTTTGAGGATGAGGGCCACCTGCTCTTTGGATGCGGAGCCCTGTCCGGTGATCGCCTGCTTGATGCGCCGCGGGGCGTATTCCGAAACCGGCAGGCCCTTGCTCAGTGCGGCGGCCATCGCCACGCCTTGGGCCCGTCCGAGTTTGAGCATGCTCTGGACGTTCTCGCCGAAAAACGGCGATTCGAGCGCCACCTCGTCCGGCCGGTACGCCTCGATGAGGGCGCATACGCGTTCGAATATCCGTCCCAGTTTCCGGTACGGATCGCCGATCCGGTGCAGGTCGATGTCGCCCAGCACGACGCACTGCATCCGCCGGCCGTCGGTCCGGACGATGCCGTATCCCGTCGTGTTGGTTCCGGGGTCGATCCCCATGACGATCTTTTCGGGCACGAGTCTCTCCTTCCTGTTTTTCTATCGTTCGGCCGCCTGCTCTTTGAGCCGGGCGAGCTCTTTTTCCAGCCGGCGGACTTGGGCGCTCAGGTCCGGCAGGTTGCGGAACACGGCGTAGGACCGGTGGTATTTGATGCCCGGCATGGCGGGGCTGCCCATGTAGGTCTCTCCGTCCGGGACGCTGTTCGATATGCCCGATTTGGACGCCAGTTTCACGCCGTCGCCGATGGTGAGGTGTCCGGCGATGCCGACCTGTCCGCCCATCATGCACCCGGCGCCCACTTTCGACGAGCCGGCGATGCCGACCTGCGAGGCGGCCACCGTGTTTTCGCCGATGGTGACGTTGTGGCCCACCTGAATCAGGTTGTCGAGCTTCACGCCCCGGCGGACGACCGTCGAGCCCATCGTGGCCCGGTCGATGCAGGTATTGGCGCCGATTTCGACGTCGTCCTCGATGCGCACGTTGCCGATCTGCGGAATCTTGTGGTACTCGCCCTTCTCGTCCGGCGCGAATCCGAATCCGTCGGCTCCGATGACCGACCCTGCGTGGATCGTGACGCGGTCGCCGATGCGGCACTCTTCGTAGATCTTCACGCCGGGGTAGAGGGTGACTCCGTCGCCCAGCACGACGCGGTCGCCGAGGTATACCTGCGGATAGATCTTGCAGTTCTTTCCCGTGCGGACCCCTTCGCCGATGACGGCGTATTCGCCGACGTAGGCATCTTCGCCTACCTCGGCCGTCTCGTGGATCGCGGCCAGCGGGCTGATCCCCTTTTTCTGCGGCTTGTTGGCCGCGTAGAGTTCGAGCAGTTTGGCGAAGCACGAGTAGGCGTCCTCGACCCGGATCATCGTCGCGGCGACGGGTGCCGAGGGCGTGAACGACTTGTTGACGATGACGACCGTCGCTTGGGTGGTGTAGAGATGGTGTTCGTATTTCGGATTGGCCAGAAAGGCGAGTGCGCCGGGCTTGGCTTCCTCTATCTTGGCGAAAGTCGAGACGGTCGCCTTGGGGTCGCCCGCGACTTCACCGCCCAGATAGCCGGCGATCAGTTCTGCTGTGAATTCCATGCTTGAAGGTTTTTTATTCGGATGGATGTTGGATTTACAAGTAGTTGCGGATGTCGATGTTTTCCGGCATCAACGGCGTGGGGTCGCCTCCGAAAGCCACCAGCTCGCGGATGACGCTCGACGATATGGCCACGTATTCGGCCGGCGTGAAGAGCAGCACCGTCCGGATTTCCGGGAAGAGCGTCTGGTTCACCTGCATGATGTTGCGTTCGTATTCGAAGTCGACCGTGTTGCGCAGCCCGCGCAAGATCGTGGCGATGCCCAGTTGGCGGCACACTTTCCCCGTGAGTTCGTTGTAGACGACTACTTCGACGCGGGGATCGTCGCGGTACAGGTCGCGGATGAGCCGTGCCCGGTTTTCGGGAGCCAGAAGCCCCTTCTTGCCGGTGTTCACGCCGACGGCGATCACGATCCGCTCGAAAAGTTCGAGGCCTTGGTCCACGACGATTTTGTGTCCCAGCGTGAACGGGTCGAACGAGCCCGGAAACAGGGCGGTTCTGCTGTTGATGTCGTTTGCGGTTTGCATCGGATGCAAGGTATGAAAATATGGGGTGAATAAAAAATGCCGGAACGAGTTTGCGGCCGAAAGGCTTTCGCCGCCGTTCCTGTCCCGGTTCCGTGGACAGGGTCCGTCCGGCCGCATCGCGCCGTCTCTGCCTGTTCTGCACCTGCGCTTTCCTGTGCGGACTCCGCCGGGACGCGTGTGCGGGGCTTATGGGTGTGTCCTCACCGCCCGGTCCCCGACCGTCCAACAGCCGAGGCTGCCCCCGCAGGAGCAGCCTCGGAAAAGCCGGAACGGCAGGCCGTCGCCCGTGTTAGCTCAGTTTGGCGAACAGCTTGCGGAAACTGACCTCCTCGCCGATGATACCCGGAAGGTCGGCGATGGCCACGCGCTGCTGTTCCATCGAGTCGCGGTGACGGATCGTGACGGTCTTGTCTTCGAGCGTCTGGTGGTCGACCGTGATGCAGAACGGCGTGCCGATGGCATCCTGACGGCGGTAGCGCTTGCCGATGCTGTCCTTTTCGTCATACTGCACGTTGTGGTCGAATTTGAGGCTGTGCATCAGTTCGCGGGCCACTTCGGGCAAACCGTCCTTTTTGACGAGCGGCAGCACGGCGGCCTTGACCGGAGCCAGCGCGGCGGGGATATGCATCACCGTGCGGCTTTCTCCGTTGTCGAGTTTCTGTTCTTCGTACGAGGCCGAGAGCACCTGAAGCACCATGCGGTCCACGCCGATCGACGTTTCGACGACATAGGGCACGTAGCTTTCGCCCGTTTCGGTGTCGAAGTACTGGATTTTCTTGCCGGAGAACTTCTGGTGGTTGCCCAGATCGAAGTCCGTGCGCGAGTGGATGCCTTCGACTTCCTTGAACCCGAACGGAAATTCGTATTCGACGTCGGTGGCTGCATTGGCGTAGTGGGCCAGCTTGTCGTGGTCGTGGAAACGGTAGTGCGTGTCGCCGAATCCGAGCGCACGGTGCCATTTCATGCGCGTCTGGCGCCAGTGGTCGAACCATTTGAGCTCCTCGCCCGGACGCACGAAGAACTGCATTTCCATCTGTTCGAACTCGCGCATGCGGAAGATGAACTGCCGGGCGACGATTTCGTTGCGGAACGCCTTGCCGATCTGCGCGATGCCGAACGGGATTTTCATCCGGCCCGTCTTCTGTACGTTGAGGAAGTTGACGAAGATGCCCTGAGCCGTTTCGGGGCGCAGGTAGATCGTGTTGGCGCCTTCGCTCACCGAGCCCATTTTGGTCTCGAACATCAGGTTGAACTGACGCACTTCGGTCCAGTTGCGCGTGCCGGAGATCGGGCAGACGATTTCGCTGTCCACGATGATCTGCCGCAGTTCGTTGAG
This sequence comes from uncultured Alistipes sp., assembly GCA_910583985.1. Lineage (GTDB taxonomy): Bacteria > Bacteroidota > Bacteroidia > Bacteroidales > Rikenellaceae > Alistipes_A. Next base: position 10,698 of record CAJTYA010000017.1, on the reverse strand, counting down.
GTCGTTGTCGTTGAGCGCCTTGACCATGCGGTCGTGGGCGGCGTCCCGCTTGGCGCGGTGCTCGGCCACGCGGGGATTGGTTTCGAGGAACTTGGCCTCGTCGAACGCCTCGCCGAAACGCTTGCGGGCTTTTTCGACTTCCTTGGCGATCTTCTCGTCCTGCTTGGCGATGAAGTCCTCGATGAGCACGTCGGCACGGTAACGCTTCTTCGAGTCGCGGTTGTCGATCAACGGGTCGTTGAAGGCGCCCACGTGACCCGACGCTTCCCAGATCCGGGGGTGCATGAAGATGGCCGAGTCGATCCCGACGATGTTGTCGTTGAGCTTGGTCATCGCGTCCCACCAATATTTCTTGATGTTGTTTTTGAGCTCCACGCCCAGTTGGCCGTAGTCGTACACGGCGCTCAGTCCGTCGTAGATTTCGCTCGAAGGAAAGATGAAACCGTATTCCTTGCTGTGAGCGACCAGCTTCTTGAAAAGTTCTTCCTGTGTCATTATCTTCGGGTTGTTTATTTTTCGTTCGGGTCGTGCGCCGCGGCTGTCGGCCGGGCGATTTTCAGTCCTCCGTCCGGTGTCGGACGCACTTCGAAGAAGACGGCGCGTTCGGCGGTGTGGTTCGGCCGGTGGATGGAGAGCATCAGGCGGCCGTCGAAGGTGCGGAACAGCATGCCGTGGCCTCCGTCCTTCGAGAAAAGCGGCTCCTCGAAATGTTCCCACGGTCCCAATATGTCGCCGCTCTGCGAGCGGGAGAGTCCGATGGCGTATCCCTCGTCGGAGAACGAGGACCACAGCATGAGCAATTCGCCCCGTTCGTTGTGCAGCAGGAACGGACCGTCCGTCACGTAGAGTCCCGCTCCGGGTACGTGCGAGCGCACCCAAGGAGCCTGCGAGGCGCTGAAGAGCGTGTGCGGAGCGCCTTGGGTCTTCTTGAGGTTTTTCGTGAGGCGGACCGCCTCGATCGTTCCGTCTCGGAGTTGGGTCCATTCGTGGCAGAAGACCATCCACGGATCGCCGGCGGCATCGACGTACAGCGTGCCGTCCAACGCGTTCCAGCCTTCGGGCGTCAGCCGTCCGCGGCTGTATTCGCGGAACGGCCCTGCGGGTGAGTCGGCCACGAGGATGTACGATCCCAGCAGGCTGTCGGCCTTGCCCCGTGCCGTGGTGAAGAGGTAGTATTTGCCCCGGTAGGCATGGCATTCGGGTGCCCAGAAGTCCTTCTCGCCCCAGAACGAGTCGTCCTTGCGGAAGAGCGGCAGGGGGCCTTCCCAATGCTCCAGGTCTTTGCTTTTGTAGCCGTCGTATCCCTCGTGCGCCCGGTTCGTTCCGAACAGGTAGTAGGTCCGCTGCGTGCTGTCGGTCAGCACGAACGGGTCGCGGATGGGAAGATCGGAGCGTTCGACGGTCTGCCCCTGTGCGGTCGGGTGGAAAAGCATCGCCGATACGAAAAGCATCGCCGAAATCGTTTTTTGCAGGGTTCGGGTCCTCATGGGCATTCTTCGCGTATGTATGAAATGCAAAGATAGGTTTTTTTCTTAACTTTGCGTCGAAATTTACGATCGGACGCATGGGAAGGATTCTATCTGTCGATTACGGGCGCAAGCGGACGGGACTCGCGGTGAGCGATCCGCTGGGGATCATCGCCGGGGCGCTCGACACCGTGCCGACGCATACGCTGATGGATTTTCTGAAAAGGTATGTGCCGCAGAACGGGGTCGATACGATCGTCGTGGGCATGCCCCGGCAGATGGACGGTTCGCCTTCGGAATCCTACGCCTATATCCGTCCGTTCGTGCGACGGCTCGCCGAGGAGATGCCGCAGGTAAAGGTCGAGATGTTCGACGAACGCTTCACCTCGCGCATGGCCATGCAGGCGATCATCGCGGGCGGCGTGCCTAAAGGGCGCCGACGCGAAGACAAGGGGCTGGTGGACCGGGTGAGCGCCGCCATCATCCTTCAGGGCTACCTCGATTCGAAGGGCTCGCTTTGAGGCCTTCCCGTTGTGCGAGGCGGTCGATACGAATGAAAAGTTATTGAGAGATATGTTTTTACCGATTTACATTTACGGTTCTCCGGTTCTCCGCAAAGAATCGGTCGACATCGGACCGGACTATCCCGATCTGGACAAGTTCCTTTCCGATCTGTGGGATACGATGTACGAGGCCGACGGTGTCGGTCTGGCGGCGCCTCAGGTGGGGCGCAACATCCGGGTGTTCGTCGTCGACGCTTCGGTCAATGCCGACGAAGACCCCCGGCTCGAAGGGTTCCGCAAGACGTTCATCAATGCGCGCATCTACGAGCGCGGAGGCGAGGAGACGCTTTTTTGCGAAGGCTGCCTGAGCCTGCCGCATCTGAACGAGGACGTGAGCCGTCCCTCGCGCATCAAGATCCGGTACATGGACGAAAATTTCGTCGAGCACGACGAGGAGTACGACGGTTTCGCCGCCCGCGTCATCCAGCACGAGTACGACCATCTGGAGGGCAAAATGTTCGTCGATCATCTGTCGCCTTTGCGCAAGACGTTGATAAAGAGCAAACTTTCCGCTATGGCCAAAGGAAAGTACAAGGCCGCTTACAAGACCAAATTAGTGAAATAATCGGAGTAGCGGGCCGTGTGCCCTATTTCGTTCGCGTGCGTTTTCTTGTCGGAGCGCGGCGTCGAGAGGGAAGGACCGTGTTGGCCGGACTGCGGGGCGCCGACGGATCGGCCTGCGTCGAAACGCCCGGCGGAGAAGGGCGGGGCGCCGTTTCGCGACGATATGGTGCCGGCCGCACAGGAAAAGAGAGAAAGGACCGAGGAAGTCCCGCCATACATGCGGACTTCCTCGGCCCTTTTTCGTTTAGCCCTTCGGTGCGGGGGCGCCGGGAGCGTGGCGCAGACTCACTGGCGATGCGACGATATGTCCGCGGAGAAACTGCGCATCGGCACTCTCCTTTGCGGGGCCCCGGACGACCGCGGTCCCGACAGGGGGCGGAAACGGATTCGAAGGGGCGGTCCGTCCGTTTCCCCGGCCTTCGTTCCGCTCTAAAACAGGAGGATTGAGAATTCAATCCTCTTTTCTTTTGTCGGTCAGCGAGTTGCGGAGTTATCGCCTTTTAGCGTGTTAACGATCTGTTAACCGATCTTCTGCTCTGTCTTGCAGTAATCTTCAGCTTGATGAAGAACTCTTTTGACAAAGATAGTGAATTATATGTTATTTTCGTCACAATTTCTTCATTTCAAATAAAAGTCGTATTTTTGTAGTGCAAACAACGTATTTATTAGCTCCAAATGATTGAATGGTTCGACATGAAGCATACGGGACAAGTATGCGCAGAGCCGTTGGGAGTTAGCGCTCCGCGAATGGCACATTGTCGAACCTGAAAAGGAGAAACGTTGTTTGCAGCTGCGCATTTTTAATACAGCAAAGCAGATATTTCCCGACTATTCAGTCGGGTTTTTCATTGTTGTAATTTTTTTCTATCTTTGTTGTCGCAAACAACGTTATTTATTACCCGATCACGCGGAGGTTCGACTTTACCATGTTTAGGTATGCGTAGAGCCATTGGGGATTAGCGTCCCGCGAATTGGCACACTGTCGAACCTGTGAAAGGGAGAAACGTTGTTTGCAGCTGCGCTACTTTTTTATTATGCAAACAACGTTTCTCGTCCGCGTTTCGACGCAGACAAGCCGCAAGGCCAGCCGCCGGTGGATTCCGCCGCGCAACATTCTGTTTCATTCCCATCCCCATCCGCCGGATTAGCCAATGACAGCTAACCGAATCGTTATGCTCTTTGTCGTGCCATAGGCATGATAAGGACAGCCCTACTATTGTCTAATTCCAAACATTCGAGACTATGGAAATGAATCAGAATGGCATGCAGGAACAGCCTGCACAACAAATAGTCGCCGATTCCGCAACCGACTTCGAGACAAAAGGCATCATTTCGGAAAGTGCGACGGAGCATCAATCGTCCCTATCCGAGAACAGACCGCGGTATAATCAAGGCGAAGCTGATGCAATCGTCAGCTATCTGACGAAAGACGGTTTATTCGATCCCGAATATATCTTGATGTTCGGATCTCTGGCTGGTGGCACGATGCACAGCGAGGCGAAATGTTACGATCTGCTCCTTGCCGTGCGGAATCCGCCTGCCTATAATTGGTTGCAGGCGAAACGCGATTTGCGTTACAAGCTGCCTTTCCGCTGGCGGGAAATCACCTATATGAATCTGTATGTCTGCCCGTTGAGCTACATCGAATCGCACAACACGCCGTGGCTTTATTTCGCACATCACGAAGGCGTATTGCTTTATTGCAAGGACAGCTTTTATTTTCGGCGGCCGAAACGGCCTTGCAATTTCGCGGCGGCCTATTGCGATGCCAAGTCCTATTTCGACACTTTTAAGCCGGTGGCCGATCTGTTGATGAACCTTGCGCAGGTGGGATCGCCTAAATATCCGAACGAAATTCGGTGGGCGGCTTTCATGACTGCGAAAGCAGCGATTCTCTATTATAAGATGCTTTATTACGTCTATCACAACGAGCCGTTCAATCACGATGACCACACTATTCTACACGAACGGATGCGTACCTTATCGACCGAATTGATGTTGTTGTTCGATAACACAGACGTAGAGCGCAACACGACGTTAGCGTGTTTGAAAAGTTTTGCCCGCAAGGCTTTCGAGGAGCGGCAATTCATGCTGCACCCGTTCGAACTCAAAGAACATATGGCACGGGTCGTTCGTATGGGTGAAATCGTAACGAAGTACTGCGAAAAGCGTTTAGAACTTTACAAGTCAATGAAAGAAGAATAAGTTTTTCAGAGGCAAAAAGTTACATGTAATTATCCTCGGCAGCGCCACAAATGCCGAGGATAATTCTATTAGAGGTAATGCCTTTTGTCTGAAAATTTCATATTTTGTGGCAAATGTATATATAGGCACTGTCATACTATGGCAGACACAAAACATTCTCTGTTCACATGGCATTTTCTTTGCTTTTTCTTATCTGCCGTAAAAAAATTACGGCAGATAAGAAAAAGTATTATCTTTGCACATATAATGTTATACGACTATGATGCTGACTAAATTTGCCGTTAAGAATTACAGAGGTTTCAAGCAGCGGATTGAATGGGACTTATCTAATCCGAGTAGCTACGAATTCAATACGTTCGCCATCAAAGATGGTATAATCAAGAATGGCATCATCTACGGGCCCAATGGTTCGGGTAAGACCAATTTGGGTTTGGCTGTCTTCGATATTGTCAATCATCTATCACAAAAATGGAAAAAGCCGGACTATTATATGAATTTCGTATATGCCGGTAAGCCCAACTCTCCGGTCGAGTTTGAATATACGTTTAAATTTAATGACCAGTCCATAGAGTACCGTTATTCCAAAAACAGCATCGGTGCACTTACATCTGAAGCTTTAAGCGTAGATGGCTGCATGATATTTTCTCGGCGCGATGATGCTTTTGAGATTGATGACAAGCAATTTCCCATGGAGGACGCCACGAGAAAGAACCTTATGGTAAATGCCAATCGGGTATCTATCGTTAATTTCTTGCTCACCTCCTATCCGCTGGCGGAAGATAACTGCTTAATGGCATTGCATCATTTCGTCAATTCTATGTTGTGGTTCAAGCATCTTGACACAAGGGAATTTATAGGCCTTGAAACAAATATAACACTAATTGATACATTTATTATCCAGAATAATCTTGCCGATGATTTTGCTGACTTCATCAATAAAGTGAGTGAGCAGTCATTTCAATTTGTAACACCGAATATTAATGATAATGCTCTTTTGTGCACGATAGATGGTGCCGTTGTTGTCTTCAATCAGATTGCATCGACCGGGACACAGTCGTTGATGCTGCTCTATTTCTGGATTAAAAGGATGAACGAAGCGTCATTTGTTTTCATAGACGAGTTCGATGCTTTTTACCATTTTAAATTAGCATTCGAGGTATGTAAGCAGTTATTCTCACTCAACTGTCAGGTATTCACATCATCGCATAATACCTATTTGATGACGAATGACTTGCTCCGTCCCGATTGTAACTTTATTGTCAGCGACAACAAGATTAAGCCTTTGAGCGAATGCACCGACAAAGAGTTGCGGTTTGGACATAATATCGAGAAACTTTTTAGAGGAGATGCCTTTCAAGTATGATTCTGTTTGTTTTTGAAGGTAAAGAGCGAGAGCCCCAGTTATATCGGGCTATTGAAAAGCTGTTCTTCCCCAAAGAAACAGATGCTATTGTCTGTTCATTCGGAAACAATATTTACGAATTATACAGACAGATAACTCAACTTGGAGATGGTGCCGATATCGTATCGGTTTTGCGTGAACAATTGGAAAGTCAAGAGGATAATCCGTTGAAAGACATTACAACATCTTCGGCATTTGCCGAAATATACCTATTTTTCGATTACGACTTGCACCATCGTTTGCCGTTGGACGAAATCAACCGCCAATTGCGTGAGATGCTTGTATTGTTCGATGATGAAACGACCAACGGCAAGTTATATATCAACTATCCGATGATAGAGTCCATACGACATGCGAAAGAATTGCCGGATGCGAATTACTATCTCTATGCTATACCCAAAGACCAATGCAGAGAATTCAAACATATTGCACACGATTTTTCCCATTATGGCAGTTTGGACTTTTTGACAGATACGCGAGAACGACGAATTGAAGCCACCAAACAGAATTGGCAACATTTGAAAAATATGAATGTATGCAAGGCAAATTATATCTGCTGTGATGAGAACATATATCCCAAGAACAAGCGGGACATTGCCCAGCAAAATATTTTTGAGGCGCAGCTTCAGAAATACGTCAATAAGGAGAGTTGTTCAGTCGCCATCCTAAATGCGTTTCCGATATTCTTGTACGACTACTTCAAATAGCACTATAATAACCATTGTTTCCGAGTCCAAAGAATCGTATGATAATTTACCGTTAAAATTAAAGTTTATTGATATAACCAACTCAGATTTATTATAACGATGTAAACGGCATTTATATATGATTTTACATCGTCGGTTTATTTGCTCGATGTCTTCTGACAAAGCCCTAAACCTCACTTCAAAAAGCGAGCTGGATTGCAAACGCCATCTCCAGCAGCAACAATAGCATTGTTTCAAGACGTCAAACAGCTCAGGCAAAACAGAATAGTTTATTATTCCATTTGTGATTTTCTGAAACAGGGTTTCAAAATTTCGGCCCTTTGTTTTTTTGTTGCCTTTGCACGGGCTGGCAAAAGGCGTTTCGTACTTTCTCGCACTTCACCCTACACCATTCATTGAATGGTTTTTTGTCAATATTGAGTTGCAGTTTTCGTTTATCGGTCGGATCGGGCGTTATTTGCGCCGTTACTCGTTCGACCGTGAATTTGCAGTTGTGTTCTTCGGAGTATAGTTGGCCGCTGTATTCGAGCGGTTTGCCTTTGATAAGCGTCGCGGTTTGTTCTTCATCGAAACCGACCGTTCGGCAAACGCTTTCCATTCGGATCATTTCACGGAAATATGGAAACCACTTTACGGCTTTTGAGAAAGCAGTTTTCAGTAGCGATACTTCTTTCTCGTGCCGCTTCGTTATGTTGGTCGTCTCGGCAGCGTGGCGTGCCTGCATCGCCGTCAATTCTCGGCTATGGTCGCTCTGCATGGTTTGAATCTTCGTTTGCAGGATTTCAATCGTTTCATCACGTGCGGCGACCTCTTGCCGTAGCACTCCGATTTCCTGCTCCTGCCGTTTGACTTTTGAGATTCCAATCATCGACCCGATACCGTCGAGAATGGTCGTGCCGACCCCGGCGGCGGAGTTTTTCAATCGCTTGGTCTGTACTTCTTTTTTCGCACGGTTCAGTTCTTCCTGTGCCGTCGCCTTCCGTTTCTGCAATTCCGTTACGTCGGCTTTCAGCGTATCGGTCATTGCCTTCAGCTCTCGGTAAAACTGCATCGTGTCGATATGTCGCGCCTCCGATCCTTCGACGCCGCGTCGCAGTCCATATTTTGCCATCGCTGCGGCGTAGGTGTCTTGATATTCTTTCAGCTTGCCGCGCGACATTACCTCGTCGGCGCACAACCGGGGACGGGATGCCGATTTCGTACGGTAGCGTTTGGTCGCCCGCTCCTCCTGTTTCTTGCGTTTCCGTTCGGTCGTTACAATGGGCACGAGCGTCGCATGGATATGCGGCGACGTTTCGTCCAGATGCAGGTCGGCCGATACGATGTTCTCTTTGCCGAATGTCTCGGCAAGATATTGCATGTTGTCGGCACACCATTCGTTCAACCTGCCCTCACGCACGATGCGCTGCATGTCGTCGGGGCTTCCCGAAAGCATGATGCGGATTGCCCGCACTTGGTTCTTGCCGACCTTGCGGGTAAGTCCCGCAGTCTCCAAACGGTGCTGGATCGCCTGCGTGCGATTTTGCACACCATCGGGATATTCGACCAGCTGCCGGTTCAGGTGCGTGCGTTCTTCGTCGGCATTTGAGGGTTTGACCTTGCGTTCGATGTGAGCAGAGGTTCCGCTGTCGGTTCCGCGGCTCTTCTGCATATGGAATACGGCATAGCCCATAGTCATGTGGTTTTAGGCAGTTGGTGGTTTGGGGGTGTGCAGAGGGGCGAAGCTCCTTTGCCTTATTGGGGAATTTTCAGCGTGTCGAAGACATGCGTCTCAGAAAATTCCCTAATAAGCTATGCCTTTTTTACAAAAAGGCGCGGGCGCGAAGCGGCCGAATGGTGGGTGACGATGCCGTCGCGGTATCCGTCAGTCGTTGCGTCAACATCATATTATTCTCCTCTGTCTTCGGGTGGGTGGAGCGGACTTAACCGTCGGTAGGTGCTCTATTTTGCAGGGCGGTCGTCGGCAAAGTTTTCACGATAAATAGCTCGCCAGTCGAGGAAGATTTATCGGGAAACGGCTGTGCCGCGCGACCTTGCCGACGACCGAAAGCCCTGCATGACCTTTGCACCTGCTGACGGTTAAGACTGTTCCGCCCCGATCAGTTCGGTGGTATCGCCTCGGCGATACGGGGGCAGGTCAAAAGAATATGAACTGCGGATCGGGTTCCGTTCATGCGTAAAGTGTGAAACAGATGCTCGCGCAGCTTATGCGCACCGAACGAATTGACACGGAATGCCAGCGCGACGATTGTTTCAACGCTGTACACTTCGATTACGTTTCCGTTTTCCCGATGCAAGTACCATTTCGCATCCCCTTCTCGGATTACACCGCTTTTATAGGAAGCCTTGATCGCCGCCCGAACCGTCGGGACGATGACGCCGAATAACGCTGCGATTTCATATTCGGTCATGGCTATTTCATTCATATCGGCCGGCAAAATGAGGTTGCCGGATTCGTCTGTATTTATAATTTCTCTTTTCATCGGGCGAGGCTGTATTTTGCGGAATAGATGTCGGCCATCTCGTCGAATCCTTTGGCTAACATGTCGTCCGTGACTTTGGCGTAGATTTGGGTCGTCTTGATATTCGTATGGCCCAGCATCCGGCTGACCACCTCGATACGGATGCCCTGCGCCAGCGCATTGGTCGTGGCGAACGTGTGGCGCGCCATGTGATAGGTTATCGTCTTGTCGATACCGACCTCCGCTGCGATTTTCTTCAATACCCGGTTGCAATAGGCGATGTCGGGCACGGGCAGCACGAGATTCGTCCCTGCGACCTCACGTTCGTAACGGGCGATGATGCGCTTGGTAATGCCGCACAGCTTGATTTTGAACGGCGTGGCGGTCTTCTGCCGATTTTTGACGATCCACAAATCGCCATCGAACGAGCGCTGGATCATCTCCTGCGTCAGCCTCTTGACGTCGGCATGGGCCATACCCGTGAAACACGAGAAGACGAACATATCGCGCACCTTACCATAGCCCTCGAATGCGAACTCGTGGTTCATCAACGCCTGCAATTCGGATTCGATGAGGTAGCCGCGTTCTCTGGTCGTCTTTTTCGGATGATAATCGACGAACGGATTGCGGGCGATCATGCCCGCGTTGTGGGCTTTGGTGACGATCATCTTCAATGGCTTGGTGTAGATGCAGACGCACGAGGGCGTCAGGCCCTTCTCGCCGCGCAGATAGAGGTCGTAATCGGTGATGAAGTTTTCCGTCAGCTCCTTCAACGGAATATCCCTGCGGTGGAGCTTGTCGGCAAGGAACTCCGCCAGCCGCTTACGCACGTTGTCGTACTTGCGGTAGGTGGACTGCGCCCGATCGACGCCGACGTGCTGTTTGAAATCGCGATTGAACTTATCGAACGCCTCCAACAGCGTTTCGTACTCCTCACCCATGCCGAGGTAGGCTAATTTCACTCGCTCGGCCGTGACGTAGGCGTCGCGGTCGGAGATACGCTGGTAGTGCCGCTCGATCTGGGTGCGGATATGCTCCAGCTTGCGGTTGACCGTCTGTGCCTCGTGGCTCTTGCCTGCGGCCTTGTTGGCTTTGGAATCCCACAAGGCGGGCGGCAGGGTTACACGGCAGTTGACGAACGTGCTTTGGCCGTTCACCGTCAGGCGGGCATACACGGGAATGCGTCCCTCCTTCATGCGCTGCTTGTTCACATAGAACAGAATCTTGAACGTGTTTCTCATAACGGTTTTACAGATTGCAAAGTTAAGTCGTTATGAGTTCAGAATCAATATGAAGAATTACGCAAAATAGTGAATAAAAATCAGTTAC
>CAJTYA010000016.1 GCA_910583985.1 uncultured Alistipes sp. | reverse complement strand
AGAGCACTTCCTTGGTAAGGAAGAGGTCACGAGTTCAATCCTCGTCAACAGCTCTCGATCGGGAAAGCACCTTTTTCAAGGTGCTTTTTCTTTTGCCGGCCATCGCCGCGGACCTCCTTTCCGTTACCGGAACCGTCCGATTCCCGAATGCGCGGAGCCGCCCGTCCGGAACGACGTTCCGGCGGGTTCCGTTCCGAGCACCAACCCCAAGAGAGCCGTCACCCGGTTACAGCGGTAAGATAAAACCGGCGTTCGCCTGCGGAACATCCGGCCTCATCGGTACGGGAAGCGTTTCGGAAGCACATTTTCCTCTCAAGGCAACAGACAACAGCGGACACCACGGCAAGGGAGCGTTCTGCCTCAACAGGAAGAGGGGAAAGCGGCATCGCATGAGGGTCCGTAACGTTCGCAGATACGCAGTAGGCGGTCATCGAGCGAATGTGCAAAAAGATGTTTTCCCGTTTGGCAAGATTCCCGGCATGCGTTTTCGGGACCGTATTCCGCCCGCCGCCTTTCTCGCGAACCGATCTGCAGAAACAGATCGAAAAACCGAAATCTTCCGACGGCCGGGTTCGGAAACAAGACACGAGAGCGGCAGGGGACTTTCGTCCGGCGACCGGACAAACGAATCCCGACGAACGAAAAACAACTTATTTTACCTGTATTCGGAAACATTTTCCATATCTTCGTATTCAATGCCTCTGTCCGGCATGGCATCGACGACCCTATACGACGACGCGTCCGGTTCGGAACTTGCCGTCAGCAAAAGTTCACCTGCGAAACGGCGCTGCCGAACGGACCGGAATAAGGCGGAACAAAACGTCTTCCCCCTGCTCCATCGGGAAGGGGAACGGGCCGGCAGGTCTTCGCAGAACAAGGTCGGAAACATTTCTGACAAAACCGTCTCACGATATGAACAAACCGGCTTATCCGAAAAACGCAGGCGACTGGATCATGGAAATCGTGGCTTTGGCCGCCCTGCTCGTGAATCTTTTTCCGCTTTTCGTCTATTCCGATCTGCCGGAGCGCATTCCCTCGCATTTCGACCTCGCCGGCAAAATCGACGGTTGGAGCGAGCGCAGCACGATCCTGACACTGGTCGGCTGGTCGTCGATGCTCTACATCGGGCTGTCCCTGATTCAGCGCTATGCGCACAAGCTGAAATACGACGCTCGAATCAAACCGGAAAAGCTACCCGAAGCCTATCGGATGAATGTCCGGCTGTTCCGCTGCACGAAAGCTTTCGCACTCGTCGTTTTCGCCGTCATCACGATTCAAACCTATGCGAAAGCCGTGTGGAATACGAATCTCGACCTCGTCGCATGGCTCTATCCCGCTACGTTCGTCGCTTTCGTCTGGCTTTTCGTATATCTCATTCGGCAATCCGACCGGCTGACAAAGGACCGATGATTCCATGCGGCCCGGAATGCCGGAACTGCTTCGGGGCCATTCCTTCCGCATAGAGACGAATCCCCGCACGGACAGTCCGGCCCAACCGGAGGCGAATATCCGACAAGCGGCGAACACGGATTTCGAGCGGGAATACCTCCCGGAATTCCCCGCGAACATTCGGGAGACGCAACGCATCCGCAAGGTCCGAATCCGTCGACAGGGACCACGTTCGTCCCCGTCTCACCGTCCGTCGCTTTCGCCGGTCGAGACGGTCATCGCAGACTCGGTGCGGACCCGCACGGATACGAGGTGCGGAGAACTCGACGTTATGCGGACGAAAGCGGCCCTTTTTCGTCCTCCGGTCGGGCAAGCAGGGACTTTCTCCGGCACACGAAAGAACCATCCGAAAGACAAGGAATCCACCCCGGACAGGACGCGGCGACCGGCGAGGCGATTCTCTCCGAAGCCGGCTCTCCGGTCTCTTTTCCACTCTTTCCCTCCCTGCCGCACACCGGTTTCGCCGGCCTTCGAGCGGCACGCCCTCTCCGTCTCCGTGCTTTGCCCGGCCCCCGTGTCCCGAAACGCGAGACTCCCGGACGGGCACAACAAAACCGAAGCACGCCGACGATTCTCGTCGGCGTGCTTCGGTCGTTTTCCCTCCGGTCTATCGTTCGGGGGCGTTCCCCTCTTTTTTCTTCGTTCCCTTAAAAAATCCGACGACACTCTCGCCGAAAAGAATCCACGCCACCGCAGCGATGCCGGCAAGGAACACGACGCCCGCGAGAATCATCGCCTTGGAAGGTTTCGACGCACTCAACGGCACCGAAGCCGGCTGTACGACGGCATAGACGGGCGTACTCTCCTGCACCTTGGCCTTGGCCAACTGCAACTGCTGGGCCATCTGGTTGTAGAGGTTATAGGTAAGGTTCATCTCGTTCTGGAGCCTCTCCTGCTCGGTACGCACCGACCGCAACACGATATTCTGGTTGGCATCCATGTATTTGGCATACCGCTGCTGCGCCTCGTAATAATTCCGCTGCGCCTCGTCGAACAACTTCTGCGTAAATTCCAGATCGCGCCGTGCCTTGTTGGTCCGGTACTCGGTGACGTAGTTCTGCAAATTCCGCATCACCGTATCGGTCAGCGTAGCCGACACGAGCGGGTCCTGCATCATAACGGAAAGCGTGACGACGGAATTTTTCTTATCGACCGACACGCCGATCCGCGAGCGGAGCTGTTCGACCACGTCCATCTCCTCGCGTGTCAGACGGAAAGGGTTCACGGTCTGCTCATCCTCCGCTTCGTCGTCGGAAAAGAGCGAAAGAATTCCGCCCACGGCCTTTCCCGGTACCGCGAGCACCGCACTCCACCACGGAGCGCGGATGCGTTCGCTCAGATAATCGTACACGTCGGTCTGCCACTCGCCCTTATGATCCGACACCCGTACATCGAAAAGCTCCACGGCAAAAGGAACCGACGCCACGACATCGGGATACAGATCGGGGTAGACGGCATCCGATCCCGTATTGCCACCCCCGATGCTGAATCCGGCCATATTGGCCAGAGCGCCCAATCCGCCCAGCGAGTTCTTGCCGTCGGACGCTTCGGGAGCGAGCAGCACGCTCGTCGTATATTCTTTCGGGATGCTGAATCCGATGACCAGTCCGACCACGGCGGCCACGGCGCACCATTTGAGAATCAATCGGCGGCCGGACCAGATTTTCCGAGCCAGTTCCAGCAGGTCGATCTCGTTCTGCTGCGGCACCGCGGCGTCCGCCTGTCTTCTGTTTTCTTCCATAATCGTTACAATAAGCGAATGGGCCGTTTACTTGGCCAGATTGGCTATGCTCGCCGCCATCGTTCCGAGCGATGCCGCCGATGTGGTGAGTCCCATGATTTCGCCGATGCTCATCTTCCGGCCTTCGCGCTTGGAGGGCACGATGATCTCGCATCCGGGTTCGATCTTGGCCTTGCGTCCGGAGGCTCTGGACATGGTACCGTTCATGTAAACGATATAGGCTTTCCCTTTCTTGGCCTGACTGCCGTAACCGCCGGCCCGATCGATATAATAGCCCAACTTGCCGCCGCGCATGAACAACACGGCATTGGGACGCATCACCTCGCCCGCGATTTTCACGGTGCTCACATATTCGGGAACGATCAACCGGTCGCCCTCGCGCAGCACCATGTCGTAGTCCGAACCGGGATTCGCCAATGCCTTGTCCAGCTCGATGCCCACCGTATAGGTATCGGTCGTCTGCAATTTTTTCACCGAGAGAGAATCGGTCCCACCGTCCTGCATGGCCAGCCGCACCGTTTCGTCCCGGACGGCCCGTTCCTCGTCGTTCATGCGCCGCACGAGCCGGCCGCCGCGCACATAGGCGTCCTGCGTCACGCCGCCGGCCCTTCCGACCAGATCCGAAAGACGTTCGTTTTTCCGGACCAGCGTATAACCGCCCTCGAAAACGACTTCGCCGACGATGCTGACCTGCCGCTGCACCTGATAACCGGGACTTTTGCGCACCTCGACCACATCGTAGGGTTCGAGTACGAAGCCCGGCATGCCGTCGATCACGAAACCGTCCTTGAGAGCGAACGTATGGACCCGGCTCAGTTCATTGGGCATCTCCGTACTCTTGGCGTCCTTCAACCGGCGCGAAACGTCCACACGGGCCGTCGAAGCGCCGTCCAACAACCCACCGGCCTGAACGATCAGGTCTTCGAGGGTCGTGTTTTCGGCGAAAGGATAAGTGCCCGGACGCGCCACCAACCCGCTGACGACGATCTCTCCCCGGTCTTCGAGTTCATGGACGCTCTGAACGACCAGCACGTCGTTGCGCCTCAGAGCGACATCCGGCACCCGGCCGGAGAGCAGCCCGGAGAGATCGAGCGCGACCACCTCCTGCGTCAG
The DNA here is from genome assembly GCA_910583985.1 of uncultured Alistipes sp. Classification (GTDB taxonomy): domain Bacteria; phylum Bacteroidota; class Bacteroidia; order Bacteroidales; family Rikenellaceae; genus Alistipes_A. Next base: position 58,473 of record CAJTYA010000016.1, on the reverse strand, counting down.
GTCTTCGCGTTCGCGGAGCAACTGCACGCGCGAAAGAAACGCGTCGTCCTTGAGGCCGTCGGCACGGGCGACGAGTGCAGAAACGGTATTCATTCCCTCGCCGAGCTCGTACATGCCCGGACGGTATACGGCTCCGCGCACTTCGACCCGGTTGGCGAACCGTTCCAGCGTAGCCCCCACCGTCACGGCATCGCCGTCTTCGAGACGGCAGGCGGCGAACTCTTCGCCGCCGACGTTGAACAATTGGCGTTCACGGCCCGTCTGACGCACCAGACGCACGTCTTTCGTATAGGCGTCTCCGGAAAATCCGCCCGCGTATTCGATCAGCGTGGCGAGCGTTTCGTCCGGTTTCATCTCGTAATACATCGGGCGCTTGACGTTACCGTCAATGTTGACCAGCACCCCGTAGGGCGGCACGACGATCACATCGCCCTCCTCCAGCCGGACGTCGTCCGAGAGTTTCCCTTTGAAAATATAGTCGTACACATCCAACGCGGCCACTTCCTTGCCGCTGCGCATGACGCGGACGTTACGCAGCGAACCGATGTCGGTCACCCCTCCGGCCATATACAGGGCATGGAACACCGTGGCGAACGACGAAAGACGGTAGGTCCCCGGCGTGGCGACCTCGCCCATCACGCTGATCTGGATCGTGCGGATCTGGCCCAGCGTCACGCGGACTTCGGATTCGGGCTCGTCGCCCGACACGCCCGAATATTTCTGGGCGAAAATCTCGCGCACTTTCTTGTTCGCATCCCGGATCGTCAGCCCGTTGAGGTAGACCGGCCCGATCTGGGACACCATGATATTGCCTTCGGGAGCGATCCGCTGGCGGATATTGTCCTCGCTGGCGCCCCAGATGTCGATGATGACCTCGTCGCCGGGTCCCAGACGGTAATTTTCCGGCGTGGCCATGTTCTCGTTCGGTTCGAAGGTCAGCATCTTGTTGTTAAAGATGTTGTGTCCGAAAATCCGGCGAGCGGAACTCTTTTCGCCGTTGCGGATCGAATCGCCCACGACGAGGTTCACTTCGTCGAGGCTTCCGGCGGTCAGTTCTTTCGCGGCATCCCGCATGCGTTCGTTGCGTTGCCCGGCGACGGTCAGGTCGGCCACACGCTTATCGCCACCCTGCCCCTCTTCGTAACGGGCCTTGAGACGCTCCATCTGCGCCTTGGTCACGCCGCGCGAAAGGAGTTCCTTGCCGATCTGCGTCTCGCCCTTTCCGGCGCTCATCCCGTTCTTGACATATTCCACTACCTGATCGTCGGTCATCTGCGCCTGCAAAGATCCTGTCAGGCAGACCAACATAACGAAGCTCAATAATAAATTACGTTTCATATATTCAATATTCATCTTTCGTAAACCCACGCGCCCTGTCCCGGAAGGACCCGACAGTCGTCCGCGACCGGACCTTCCGAAAGGCAGGCCTTTCGTCTTCCGGCCGCCGCCCCGACGAAAAACCGACGGAAGCCGTACAAGCATGAAGCCGCATCCGTCCCGGACGTGCAAAAGGCTATAAAACCGCCGTTTAACGACATCGTCCGAGGATTCCGCGACGGGACGTCCCGTGTATAAAGGTACAAAAATATATCAATTCGCCTATCCGACCAAACGGGACCGGAACAATTTCGCCGCAGCATCCATCCGTCGCCCCGGCGGCAGCGGAAAACCGCCGGCACACAAGCCCGGAATCGCACCCGTCCGCACCGCGAGCAGCCGCCGGCGAGACGCATATCCGCCCGAAGCGTGCCTCCCGGCCCTACCTTCGCTCAACGGGAGCGGTCGAGTCGATCCAATGCCGCAGCGAGCCGCCGGGCGATACGTCCGAAATCGGGCATCGCTTCCAGTTCGCCGAGCGTCGCCCACCGATAGCCGAGCGATTCCGACCGGTCGACCGACACGCCGGGATCGCCGTCGAACAGAAAAGCGAAACGCAGATCGAAATGCCAGTGTCCGTCCTCGTTCTTGCGTCCGCACGCGGGAATCCGATGCGCATCCGCATCGGACGGAGAAGCCTCTCCGTCCGCCGAGCGTTCCAGCAGCTCCAAACGCTCCGGACCGATGCCCGTCTCCTCGTGCACTTCGCGCAGCGCGGCGTCGAACACCGAAGCGTCCGACGCCTCGACATGGCCGCCGGGTTGCAGCCACTTTCCTAACTGGCGATGTTCGAGCAGCAGCACGCTCTTTCGGCGCCGGTCCACGACGAAAGCGGCGGCGGTGATGTGCCCGACGAAATTTTTGCGGTCGTACAGATCGCGACCGTCGAACGAACGGACGAAATCCGCAAAGTGCTCCAACCGAGGCCGTTCATCCGGATAGCGTTCGAAATAAGCCTCCAGCATCCGTTCTATCGCCCGTCTGTCTTCCATATATGATTCCTATATTTTACCGTGCATCCGGCCGTCTCTCGAAAAAAACGAAAAACGGCCGGGCAAAACGTTCCGATTCCGTTTTCCGACCGCCGCCTCGTCCGGCTACCGCCCGGTCGGATTCCTTCCGCTCGGATGGTCCGCCGGGCCGGACCTCGCTTTTCCGGATCGGATGCGCCGCAAAAAACGACGCCGCCCCCTGCGGGGCACGCCCGACGAACCGGCCGGGGTCGGTCCGGACCGCATCCCGCAACAACCGTCCGGCGAACGGGCGGACGCCCCACTTTCTTCCGAGCGGAAAAAAGAAAAGACTCCCCATGGAGTCTTCCTTACGGACTATTGGTTGAGCGTCCGCTCGATATAGCTTTTATAATCTTTGACCACGGGACAGTAGTCGCTCCCGAACAGCGGCGAAGAGATCAGAAAATCCGCCGAAGAACGGTTGATGGCCGTAGGCACGTTGTAAAGCGTAGCCAGACGCAACAGCGCCTTGACATCCACGTCGTGCGGCTGGGCCTGCATCGGGTCCCAGAAAAAGATCAACGCCTCCACGCGGCCTTCGGCGATCATGGCGCCCAATTGCTGGTCGCCGCCCAGCGGACCCGACTTGAGCAGCGTGATGTCCATTTCGCTCGTATGCAGATCGCTGCCCCGGCGATCCTTGAGGGTTTTCTCGACCATCTTGCCGGTCGTTCCGGTACAGATAAGATGATGTTCGAGCAGCTTTTCCCAATTCCAGTCCACCCATTCCGCCAGATCGCGCTTCATGTTGTCGTGGGCCACCAGAGCCACTCTTTTCTTTACGTCCATAGCTTGATTCCTTCCTAATATGATTACGGTGCGAAGATACGCAATTTTTTACGGAAACGGACGCTTTTCCAACACGTCGCCCGGCTTTGCGGAGCCATCGCGCATACCCGCCCGACAACGGGGAAGTCCGACGCCCGATCCGAAGAAAACTGCCCGGTCCGACGCCCGTCCGCTTCCGTCTCTTTCCGTCGAACGACGGCCTGTCACCCGACGGCACCCGGCACCGGGAGAACGGTCGGAGGAAACGGCGGAACGCCGGTCCTGCGGAACCGGACCGTCAACGGAAATATTTGCTGCGGCAGATGAAATGCGGATTGTGGAGCGAGACCTTGTTGTATTGTATGCCGCTGCCGTCGCGCAACGATTCGACCGATCCGCCGGCCTCGGAGAGAATCACTTCGCCGGCCGCCGTATCCCATTCGTAGGTGTCGGACGTCCGCACGTAGACTTCGACCTCCGCCTCGGCCAGCATGCAGAATTTGTAGGAACTGCCCTGCTCGACGATCTCGGCGCCGGCATGCACCGAGCGGATGCGCTCCACGTGCTCGAAAGTTTCGGGCGTATTGTGCGACCGGCTCACCGCGATGCGGATCGGATCGTTGCCCCTCTCGCGAAGCGGCAGGCGCACGGCGTCGCCCCATATCTGCGTCAAATCGAACGACGCCTCCCGGTCGGGACGCACGTCCCGTTTCAGATAGGCGCCCTTGCCCTTGAGCGCGAAGTAGAACTTTTGTATATAAGGGACATAAACGATCCCCATGACGGGTTCGTTATCGCACATCAGCGCGATGTTGACGGTAAATTCGCCGTTGCCTTTGAGAAATTCCTTGGTTCCGTCCAGCGGATCGACCATCCAGAAGAGGTCCCAGTTGCGGCGTTCCTCGTAGAGCAAATCGCGCCCCTCCTCGCTCAGGAGCGGGATGCGGGTCTGGCTGAGATACTGCTTGATGAGTTCGTGCGACTCGCGGTCGGCCACGGTGATGGGCGTGTGGTCGCTCTTGAGGTCGAAATCGAGGGCGGCGTCCCCGGTGTAGATGTCGAGGATGCAGGCCCCGGCGCGTATGGCCGCGTTGCAGGCATTGATCAGCAGAAAATCGGTTTGCTCCTTGTTCAGCATGGCTCTATGGTTTTAGGTAAAGTCGGGTTCTTCCTATTTGGCCGATTCGAAAATCAACGGTTCGCCGTCGCGCGACGAAACCGTCGTCACGAGAGGCCCCTTGAACCGCTCGCCGGACCGTCCGACCCACACCCCGCGGGGGAAGCGCACCGTACGGCTGTCGCCCGGTCCCAGAAGCGGCGCCACCAGATAGCGCGAACCGATCATGAACTGGTCGTTGCAGTCGGTGAACCCGTTGCGGGGAAACTCGTACTCCATGTGACGGATCAACGGCTCGGCCGTGCGGGAGGTTTCCCTCGCCAACTGCTCGTAGTAGGCGCCCAGCTTTTCCCGTTCGGCGAACGCCGCCCTGCATCGTGCGGCCGACTCGGCATCGTCGATCCGCCACGGAGCCACGTCCACCATCGCCACCGGAAGCACCGAAGCCAACTGCATGTAGCGCAACAGCAGTTTCGGATCGCCGACGGTCGAATCCGCCCGCACAGGGTCGATGCTCACCGTGCTGTAAGGATAACCGAGCAGGTTGGCCGTCAGCAGGTTGGCGATGGCATGGGGCAAAAACGCCCAGTCCAGCCGATTCTCCATCTGCAGATTGTGCACACTGGAGGAGAAACCGCCGCCGCGGCTGATCGTATAGAGGCTGCAATCGAGACCGCGTCCCAGTTCGCTCCATTTTTTAAGGTATTCGGCGGCACCGTCGCGCGAAAAACGGATATAAGGCAACGCGCCTTCGCAATCGAACACGAAACCGTCGATGCGGCAACTCTCTTCGAGCGTCTCCAACCGACGGCGGATGATGTCGTAGACCTCTTCGCAGGTGATGTCGTAAAAGGCGCTGTATCCGCCCAGCCACTCGGCGATGGCCACCCTGCCGTCCGACATGCGGACGAACGCCCCGCTGTCGCGGTAGCTGCGGAAAATCGGTCCGTCGCCGCTGACGAAAGGCGTCACGGAGAGCAACAGCCGGAAACCTTTGGCATGCAACTCGTCGGACAGCGCCGCGATGTCGCCGTAGAGCGCCGCATCGGGCGCGAAGCTGCCGATGGTGGACTGCCAGCCCGGCGGCACGATGAGCGTTCCTGCCGGATAGCCGCTTTCGAGCAGCCGCGCGGCATAGGAACGGATCTGGTCGGCCGTAGCGCCGAACGGCACTTCGGTCGCCATGTCGTAGACCGGAGCGGTGAAGAACTGCGGAGCCGGCATCACACCTTCGGTCGGCGGAAAGTTGCGGTGGCAGCACACCAGATACGCCTCGCGGAGCGTCTTGCCCCCCGTCTTGGCTTCGACCTCCTCCACCGGCGAGTCGATCAGGAAACTCGTCCCCGTGTACTCGATGCGGAAAGGCGCCCGGCTCCAGATGTACCGGCCGCGACTCGACACCAGAAACGGTGCCGTATTGCTTTTGACCCAAGAAGAGAGATCGGTTTCGGGGAAAGGCGCTTCGAGCGGCATCATCTGTTCGCCGGTCATGAACACGCCCCACCATTTCTCGCCCTTGAGCACATCGGTTTTGGTCTTATACTGCGCCCACGACGATTCCGCCGACAGGAACAGACATCCCGCCAAAACGACCACCGCGCGAAACGCTCCCGCACACAAATTCCTCATCTTTCTATTATTCTTCCACACGTTTCAACAAAGAATTGAACCACAATACCCGGTCACCGAACACCTTGCGGGCCGTCCCGGCGTATTCGGGAAATATCTCTTCGGCATAGAGCCGGTAGGCGGCCATGTCCTCCAGAACGACCTGCAGCGAATAGGTGAAATGATCCTCGGTCCGCTCCGAGAGCACCCGCGTAAAGACGATTCCGTCCAGTCCCCGCATCCGCAGCGACGGCAGATAACCGCCGCGCAACGTCTCCAGCCAACGGTCGTGGACGCGGGGATCGACCGTAAACGAAGTATTGACGATATACATTGAAAAAACGCTTCGAAATCCGGTTTAAATATACGCCTTTATTCCGAGTTTGTCAAATCGCACCGGGCGGACGACCGTAACGGGCTTTCAAAAATTACGCCGTACCGGGCGACGGTTTCCGCTCCGGGAAATTTTCCGTTTTTCCGCGTAGACACAGCCGTTTGGCCCCGAAGAACACTCCGGCGGGCGGCGGCATACGGTACCGGAGCGTCGGGGCATGCGTTTTTCGGAGAAAAAAACGGACAGGTTTTGTTACTTTGCAAAAGATTCGTAAATTTGCATTCCAATTGTGCAATACAATAACTCAGATTTATTAATGTACGCAATCGTAGAAATCGCAGGTCAGCAGTTCAAAGCTGAAAAAGGTCGCAAGCTCTATGTACACCGTCTTAGCGGAGAGGAAGGCACTTCGCTGAGCTTCGACAAAATCCTGCTTACAGACAACGACGGTCAGGTTAAAGTCGGCACACCTGTAGTAGAAGGGGCCGTAGTGAGCGCCAAAATTCTCAAACACCTCAAGGACGACAAGGTGATCGTCTTCAAGAAAAAGAGAAGAAAAGGCTATCAGGTCAAGAACGGACACCGTCAGTACCTGACTCAGATCGAGATCGAAGATATCAAAGCTTAACGTTTAAAACGACAGAGAAATGGCACATAAAAAAGGGGTAGGTAGCTCCAAGAACGGCCGTGAATCCGAAAGCAAACGACTCGGCGTGAAACTGTTCGGCGGTCAGGTAGCCAAAGCCGGCAACATTCTGGTCCGCCAGCGGGGCACCGTGCACAATCCGGGCGAAAACGTAGGCATGGGCAAGGACCACACGCTCTTCGCCCTTGTAGACGGCACCGTCTCATTCAAGAAAAAAGGCAAAGACAAATCATACGTCTCCGTCATTCCGTTGTCGTAACACGGAAACCGGACGACCGAATCGTTCGAAACGAGCCTCTGCGAAAATGCGGAGGCTCGTTTTTCTTTCGGGACGTCCGACATCCGCTCGACGACACGCGTTTCCCCGGTTCCCGGCTCCCGGTCCCTGTCGATGCCGAGGCCGAGGCCGAGGCGGATACGGGAACATGCTCCGGCACCGCCGTTTCTGCGACGGCAACCGGACTGAGGTTTCGGACCGTTCTCCATACCCTCCCGGCCGGCGCCCGGTCCGAGGTCATCCGGGATGAAAAGCTCTTTCGCAACGAAAGAACGAAGACGACAGATTTCCGGCACGGAACGCCATCCGATCCGGCATCGCACACACACCCGGCGCAGAAAGCCCGACAAGGTATCGCCTCGGAAGGGGTTCGAAGCTCTGCCGCAAGGAGGGCATTCTTCGTCTCCGAAGTCGGCGAAGTCGGAAACGTCGGCGGCGAGAAGACGACGGACAACGGGAAAATTGCCGGCAGCGGGATTTCGGCGGCAAAGCCGGAACAAAATACCGGCCCACGGAAGCGACCGAACGCCCGCCGTGCGAAAAACAGCCGAGCGACGTCCGAAAACCGGAGACGGAAATGGCAAATATCTTGCAGGACAAACGACAATTCCGTAATATTGCTCCGTCCGACGAACGGATCGTCACGAAAGATTTTCGCGCCAAGCGACCGGTACTTTCGACGTTTGCGGGATTCATCCGGAGACGGAACGCACCCGAAGCATGTGCCGCCCTCTCCGGGCGACCAGTTTCGAAACAAAGGACGCGGAAGGAACACTCCCCGCAGGAATCGCAACGGGATTTCGGGATGCTCCGGACGCACGTCGATTCCGTGCGGAACGACAGGAGACGCAGACGGGGTAATGCCCGCCGGAACGGTCTTCCGGACCCATACCGGCGCAGGGGCAAGTTGTCGAGCCCGGTGCCGCGTTTTCATGCGGTAGGCAGACCCTTTTCGGAACCCGTGTCCCGGCCGGCCGCGGCACGAGCCTCCTCTTTGCGAAGCAGGACGGGCACGACGGCAGGTCCCGTCCCCCGGAGGACGTTCGTGAGGAGGCGCCGCAGCTGAGTCCGCTCTCCGGCAAAGAGCCGATGACAAAACGCTTTCGAACACGGACACAACGAGAAACGAACCTTATAAAACGATACGAAAATGGCTAAAATCGCCCGACAACTCACCGAACTCATCGGCCACACGCCGCTGCTGGAGCTCGCGCACTACGACCGCACGCACGGCCTGAAGGCCGAAATCGTCGCCAAACTGGAATACTTCAATCCGGGAGGCAGCGTCAAGGACCGCATCGCGCTGGCCATGATCGAAGACGCGGAAAAAGCCGGCACGCTCCGCGAAGGCATGGAAATCATCGAACCCACCAGCGGCAACACGGGCGTGGGACTCGCCCTCGTGTCGGCGGCCAAAGGCTACCGGCTGACGCTCACGATGCCCGAAACGATGAGCCTCGAACGGCGGAAGCTGCTCGCGGCGCTCGGCGCACGCATCGTGCTCACGCCCGGAGCGGAGGGCATGAAAGGCGCCATCGCCAAGGCCGAAGCGCTCCGCGACGCCGATCCGCAGCGGGCCGTCATCCTCCGCCAGTTCGACAACCCGGCCAACCCCGCCGCCCACCGACGGACGACCGCCGAGGAAATATGGGCCGATACGGACGGACGCATCGACTTCTTCGTCGCAGGCGTCGGCACCGGCGGCACGGTCAGCGGAACCGGCGCTCGGCTCAAGGAACTCGACCCGGCCATACGCATCATCGCCGTCGAGCCGGCGGAATCTCCCGTCCTGTCGGGCGGCACACCCGGTCCCCACAAAATACAGGGCATCGGCGCCGGATTCGTTCCCCGCACCTACGACGCCACCGTCGTGGACGAAGTGATCGCCATCCCCGGAGACGACGCCATACGCACCGCACGCGAAGCGGCCAAGAGCGAAGGGCTCCTCGTCGGCATATCGTCCGGCGCGGCGCTCCGGGCAGCCACCCAGCTGGCCACGAGGCCCGAAAACGAGGGCAAAAGAATCGTCGTGCTGCTGCCCGACACCGGAGAGCGCTACCTGTCGACCCAACTCTACGCCTACGACGAATATCCGCTTTAGGGCATCGAGGCAGAACCACGGCGGGAGGAATATCGGCCCCTCGTGCGGAGAATCGTTCCGCCCGGACGAGGCGACGATTTATGTCCGGGACACAAGACCGTCACCCGGCAAAGCGCCTCGAAGTCCGAACAGCGGAGAAACGCCCGCATCGCAGAAACGAATCTCCGACCTTCCTCTTGCAGCGGTCGAGCGACGAAGAAACACCGAGTCCGGGAGAAGCAGCAGAAACGTTTCCGCCGCTTCTCCCGGACTCGTTTTGCGTATTCCGCGATGCTCCGACGAATCGTTTTCGGGACGACACGCCCCGGAACGTCATTCCGGAACCGAGGCGAAGCCCCAAGCCGATTCCATTCCGGAAGGTAAAACGTATCGCGCCGCCCGCACTTCGTGGCATCCCGGCCCCGGCGCACGGTCGCGAACCCGAAACGAACGCCGGAAACAAAATTTCCGCCCGGCGCATGCAGGAAAAACGCAGCGCCCGCCCGCTCCCGGAAAAGTCCGCGCGAGCCGACGACCGAAGCAGGCAGCCGCGCGACACGACTACATACGCGGGCGATCCGCATCGAGAAACGGGTATGAAAAAACGGGAACGAACGGGAGGGGCAAAAGACTGTGGGCAAAACGCCGCGAACGGCCGGCGGCACGGTCATCCATATCCCGACGGACGAATGCGGCAGACAACCGGTTCGCCCTGTTCGCCGGCGGCATCCGGCGACGGAACGGGACAAAAGGACCCGCTGCAGTCGTCCGACGGGCACAGTCTGCACTTTCCGCCGCTACCGGCAATGCCCCGCCGGCACCGCTATCGGACCGCCCAATCAGCCGCCCGGTCGGCGCAACGCTCTCCGTCGATGGCGGCCGAGACGATGCCGCCCGCATAGCCGGCCCCTTCGCCGCAGGGGAACAGCCCCTCGATCCGGGGGTGCATCAGCGTATCGGGATCGCGCGGAATACGGACCGGCGACGACGTGCGCGACTCCACTCCCACGACGATCGCTTCGTCGGTGACGAAACCCCTCAGCTTTTTGCCGAACGAAGCGAAACCGCCCCGCAACGAATCGGCGATAAAACCGGGCAGCCAGCGGTGCATCTCCGTGGGCGACACGCCGGGCACATAAGAGCACGAAGGCAGCGTCCGCGAGCGACGCCCGGCGACGAAATCGGACAGTCGCTGGGCCGGCGCCACCTGCCGGTCGGCCACCTGAGCGTAGGCCCGTTCTTCAAGCTGCTGCTGGAAGCGGAGTCCCGCCAGCGCACCGTACCGCTCGCGCAGGAATTCGAAATCGGAGAGCCTCACTTCGGTGACGATGCCCGAATTGGCATAGACCGAATTGCGGCCCGAAGGCGACATGCCGTTGACGACCGACTCGCCGGTGCGCGTCATGGCCGGCACGATGAACCCGCCCGGACACATGCAGAACGAATAAACGCCCCGCCCCCCGATCTGGCTCACCAGCGAATAGGCCGCCGCAGGCAGATACTCGCCCCGAACGGGGCGGTGATACTGTGCCGCGTCGATGAGCCGCTGGGGATGTTCGACGCGGACCCCCATCGCGAAAGCCTTCGCCTCGACCTGTACACCGCCCTCGTAGAGCATTTCGTAGACATCGCGCGCCGAATGGCCCGTGGCCAGAATCACGGCCGCACCCTCGACGAGCGTATCGCCGATCCGTACCCCGACGATGCGGTCGCCGCGCAGAGCGAGCCCCGTCGCCTTCGCCCCGAAACGGACCTCCCCGCCGGCGGAAAGGATCGTCTGCCGCATGGCCGCGATGATGCGCGGCAGGCGGTCAGTCCCGATGTGGGGATGCGCGTCGTAGAGAATCGACTCGTCGGCCCCGTGGAAGCGGAACACTTCGAGCGCCTTGCGGTAGTCGCCCCGTTTCTTGGAGCGCGTGAAGAGCTTGCCGTCGGAATAGGTTCCCGCCCCGCCCTCGCCGAAAGCGTAGTTCGAGTCGGGATCGACCTCGCCGTTGCGGTTGATGCGGGCGATGTCCCTCTTGCGGGACGACACGTCGCGACCGCGTTCGAGCACGATGGGCCGCAGACCGCGCTCGATGAGCCTCAACGCCGCGAACAGCCCTGCAGGCCCGGCCCCCACGACCACCACCGGCGTGCGGCCCGTCACGTCCGGATAGTCGAACCGCACCGGATCGGGCGCCCGCTCGTCGTCCACGTAAACCTGCACACCGAGATGGACGCGGATCTGCCTGCCGCGGGCGTCGACGGAACGCCGCACGGTGCGCACCAGCGCGATGCGCGACTGGGCGACGGAAAGCCGCCGGGCGATTTGGGGAAGATAAAAGGCCACGTCCGACGCCTCGCGGGGCGTCAGAACCAGCGAAAGATCGAAAGGCATAATTTTTAACGGATAAGCGCCATTATCCGCCAAAATTACTATTTTTGTTCTACAAACGGATACGAGTTATGAGGAATCTGGTGATTATCCCGACCTACAACGAGATCGACAACATCGCTGCGATGATCGAGAAAGTGTTCTCGCTGAGCGAACCGTTCGATCTGCTCATCATCGACGACGGGTCGCCCGACGGCACGGCCGACGTCGTGAAGGAAAGACAGAAAGACCATCCCGACAGGCTCCACCTCATCGAGCGTTCGGGCAAGTTAGGCCTTGGCACCGCCTACCTCGCCGGATTCCGTTGGGCGCTCGAAAAGGGCTACGACCACGTATTCGAGATGGACTGCGACTTCTCGCACAATCCCGACGATCTGGTGCGTCTCGCGCAGGCGGCCGAGGCGGGCGCCGATTTGGTGATCGGTTCGCGTTACATCACGGGCGTGAACGTCGTCAACTGGCCGATGAAACGCGTGCTGATGTCCTATTACGCTTCGGCCTACGTGCGTTTAGTAACGGGCATGCCGGTGCGCGACGCGACGGCGGGCTTCGTCTGTTACAGCGCGGACCTGCTGAGGAAGATGAACCTCGACGACGTGCGGATGAAAGGCTACGGTTTCCAGATCGAAATGAAATACACGGCATGGAAACTCGGTTTCCGCGTCGAGGAAGTGCCCATCGTCTTTACCGAACGGACGCTCGGCGCCTCGAAAATGAGCGGCGGCATTTTCCGCGAAGCCTTCTTCGGCGTCATGAAGCTCCGCTTCCGTTCGATCCGTCCCCGAAAAGAACGATAGCATGGAACGTCTGCTGATCCGGGGCGGAACGCTCGTCGACGGAGGCGAGCGGTTCGAAGGCTACCTCGTTGTCGCGGGCGACCGCATCGAGACGGTCGGGCGCGGTCCCTACCCCCACGAACGGTTCGACGGCACGGAAATCGACGCGGCGGGGCAATGGGTACTGCCCGGCGCGATCGACGATCAGGTGCATTTCCGCGAACCGGGCCTGACCTACAAGGCCGACATCCGCAGCGAGTCGATCGCCGCCGCCGCCGGAGGGATCACCTCGTTCATGGACATGCCCAACGTCAAGCCGCCCACCGTCACCGGCGAACGCCTCGAAGAGAAATTCGAACGCGCCGCCGAGACCTCCCTCGTCAACTACTCCTTCTATCTGGGAGCCACGAACGACAACATCGACGAAATCCGCCGCGTCGATCCGCACCGGGTCTGCGGCGTCAAGCTCTTCATGGGATCGTCCACGGGCAACATGCTGGTGGACGACGATGCAGCCCTGCGCGCCGTGTTCGCCGAATCGCCCGTCCTCGTGGCCACGCACTGCGAAGACGAGGCGACGATCCGGGCCAACCTGAAAAAATACGAAGCGCTCTGCGAGGGCGAACCGACCGCGGCGATACACCCCCTTGTCCGCTCGGCCGAAGCGTGCTACCGTTCGTCGGCGCGGGCCGTGGAACTGGCCACGCGATACGGTGCCGATCTGCATGTGCTCCATCTGAGCACGGCGCGGGAGCTGGACCTTTTCGACGCCGCCAAGCCGCTCGCCGAAAAGCGCATCACCAACGAAGTCTGCGTCCATCACCTTTGGTTCAGCGACGGCGACTATGCCCGCAAGGGGAACTTCATCAAATGGAACCCCGCCGTCAAAACCGAGGCCGACCGCCAAGCACTGCGGCAGGGCATCATGAACGGAAAGGTGGACATGGTGGCCACCGACCACGCCCCCCACACGCTCGAAGAGAAACGGCGTCCCTACGGGGAAGCCCCCTCCGGCGGGCCGCTCGTGCAACACTCGCTCGCGGCCATGCTGGAGCTCGCCGCACAGGGCGTCTTCCCGGTCGAGAAAGTCGTCGAAAAGATGTGCCACGCTCCGGCCGTCCGGTTCCGCGTATCGAAGCGGGGCTTTCTGCGCGAGGGATATTTCGCCGACATCGTGTTGGTGCGGCCCGGCGACCGTTGGACCGTCGGTCCGGAGAACATCCTCTACAAGTGCGGATGGTCGCCCTTCGAAGGCGTCGCCTTCTCGCATCGCATCACGCGCACGCTCGTCAACGGCCGCACCGTCTATCTCGACGGAAAGGCGGACACCTCGCTCCGGGGCCGGGCGCTCGTCTTCGAGCGGTAACCTCCGGACACATTCCACGCTTCGGGGCACGGACACCGGCGACGGTCCGCCGAAAGCCGAAAGGGGACCGGCCGTTCGGGAACGACAGCCGCCGTCTGCCGAGCGCACGACCGGCGGATCGGTGCGGAGTCGATCCGATTCGTAACGCAAAAGGGCCGAAACGACCGAACGGGCTTGCCGTTTTTGTCGAAGGTCCGTAATTTTGTTTCCGACTTTTCCGCCCCCCTCCGAGGCCTCCCGTCCCTATGACCGGACCGTTCCGGAGCTCCGGCGGAAGCCGAAAAAGGGAACCGAGAAAGCCACCGTTCTTTCCCGAAAAAACGAACGCCATCCGACATCCACCGAAATGAAAGAAAAAATCAAACGCCTGATCGCCAATCTGGGCCGGACCGTGCGGCACGCGCCCGCCGAAACGTTCCTGAGCTTCTATTCGCTGCTCGTCCTCTCGCTCATCCGGGAAGACGCTTTCGGCGAGAACGAAGCCTACGGTCTGCTGCTGCCCGTATTTTTCTGCTTCTCGCGCATACTCAACAAGCTGTGCCGAAAAGGGAAAATCCGCATCCTGTACTACCTCTCTCCGCTGGCGGCGTTCCCGTGGATCGGAACGGACGTGGCGGCATGGGCCGACCCGGCGAACTACTCCGTCACGCTGGCCGTCTGCGGATTGGGGCTGGCCGCCTGCACCCTCATCCGCGAAAACAAACCTTTCGTCGAACGGGTCCTGCGCTACGTCTACGACCTGACGGCCGCGCTGCTGCTCGCTCTGGTGACCTTTTTAGCCGTCATCGCCATCTTCTTCTCAGTCGTATACATTTTCGATGTCTTCCACTCCGTCGAAGACGACTTCTCGTTCTACGCGATGCTCGCGGCCTTCACGGTGCTCTTTCCGATCGGCTTCCTGTCGTTCGACAGCGACAGCGACGAGGATCCGGGCATCCGGACCTCGGCGTTTTTCGACATCCTGACGAATTACGTCCTGACTCCGGCGGTGATCGTCTACACGACCATTCTCTATGTCTATTTCGCGACGATCCTGCTGCGGTGGTCGCTTCCCAAAGGCGGAGTCGCCTATCTGGTTTTCGGCTATGCCATCGTGGCGCTGCTCGTCAAGGCCGTCCAGCCTCTGCTGCACCGGCAGCTCTACGACTGGTACTACAAACGGTTCAGCCTCATCGCCCTGCCGGCGTTAGGCATGTTCTGGGTCGGGGCCGGCTACCGCATCCACCAGTACGGATTCACGCAGGAGAGGGTCTACCTGCTCGTCTGCGGAGCCATCATGACGCTGACCGTACTGATGTTCCTGAACCGCCGCACGGACCGGTATTTCTACGCCACGATCGCGGCGGCCGGGCTGCTGGCGCTGTTCACCTACGTTCCGGGACTCACGGCCGAAGCCATCGGTCTGCGCTCCCAGTTCCGTCGGACGGACCGCATCGCGACGCGGCTCGGCCTCACGGACCCGACGGGCCGCCTCGTGAAAACGAAACGGCCCGACGCGGACACGCTCCGCAGGGAAGACTACCGGGAACTCTACGAATCGTTCCTCTACCTCGGCCGGGCAGGCGGCACCGACGCACTGAAAGAACGCTACGGCATCGCCGGTGCGGACGACCTGCGAAGGAAGATCGTTCCCGCGGCGCTGGAAGACTATGTCGTCTATCCCCACGCGTTCACGGAAGTCGAAGACATCGAAGCCAAAGGCCTGCGGCTGGACGCGGAGGACCGGCCGGCCGACATATCGGGCTACGGCAGGCTGTACGACGTGCGGAATTACGAGGACGGAAGGCATCCGTTCTCCCGTTTCGACCATGACACGCTCGTTGTCCGCACCTCCGAGGGCGACACCGTGCTGATCGCGGCCGCGGCCGACATGCTGCGGGCCCAGCTCGCCGGCACTTCCTACGATCCCGGCGGCACGGTCGTGCCGCCGGACGACTCGCTCCGGGCTTGGCGCGACCGGCTGCTCGAATACCGCACGGATTCGGTCAAGGTGATTTTCGAGGAGGTATACCTCGAAAAAGCGCCGTCGCTGCGCATCGTCCATCTGACGGTGGGCAACATGGTCATGCCCTGATGCGGCACGGACGAAGAGAACCGCTCCGCGCACACATCCAGCACGTTCGGCTCTGTCATACCGACCGCAGGCAGGTTCTCCCGCCCACGGACAAATTATAACGGATTTGTTGCAAGCTGCGAAAAAAACCGCTATCTTTGTCCGGCTTATGCGGATATGGCGTAATTGGTAGCCGCGCCAGACTTAGGATCTGGTGCCTAACGGCGTGGGGGTTCGAGTCCCTTTATCCGCACTTTTCCGCAAGACCGCCGGTGACGCTGTCGCAGGGCGGTCTTATGGGTTAAAATCCGGCAAAACTCAAACAAACGCAAGATAATAATGAACATCGTCAGAGAAAATCTTGAAAACCGCACCGCCCTGTTCAAGGTAACCGTCGGCGAGGCCGACTACAACGAAGCCGTGGACAAAGCGCTTCGCACCTACAAGCGCAAAGCCAACATTCCGGGTTTCCGTCCGGGGATGGTTCCCATGAGCGTCATCAACAGGATGTACCGCAAGGGCGTCGTGGCCGAAGAAGCCTACCGCGCCGCCTCGAAAGCCTGCTTCGACTACATCGAACAGGAAAAGATCGCCACCGTGGGCGACATGATTCCGAGCGAAAAGCAGCAGCCGTTGGATTTCGACAACGATACCGAATACGAATTCGTGTTCGAAGCCGGGATCGCTCCCGAAGTGAAGATCGACCTGAGCAAGAAGGACAAGATCACCCGCTATACGATCGAGATCGAGGACAAGATGCGCGAAGGATACCGCAGCAACTTCCTGCGCCGCTTCGGCAAGCTGGTCGATGCGGAAGCCGTCGAAAAGGAAGAGGCGCTCGACGTGACGCTCGAACAGGGCGAAACCAAGATCGAGGAAGCCTACGTGGGCCTCATCGGCATGAGCGACGAGGAACGCGCTCCGTTCATCGGCAAGAAAACGGGCGACACGATGGACGTGGACGTCACCAAACTCTACAAGACGCCTTCGCAGCGGGCTTCGGTGCTCGGCGTCAAGGAAGCCGAACTCGAAGGCATGGACCCGAACTATAAGCTGACGATCACGAGAATCCGCAAGTTCGCCGAACCCGAAATCAACGAGGAGTTCTTCAAGATGGCCTTCCCCGAAGGCGACGTGACGACGGCCGAAGCGTTCGAAAAACATATCGAAGAGAAGATCGCCGCCGATCTGGCCCGCGAAACCGAATACCTGTTCACGATCGACGTGCGCAAGTTCCTGCTCAAGAAAGCCGATCTGGCCATGCCGGAAGACTTCCTCAAGAACTGGCTCTACACGATCAACGAAGGCAAGTTCTCGATGGCGGACATCGAGAAGGATTTCGCCCAGTTCCTCGACATGATGCGCTGGAACCTCATCCAGAAGCACTACATCGACGAGTTGAAACTCGAAGCGACGCCCGAAGACGCCATGAACGAAGCCAAGGCGATGGCCGCCATGCAGTTCGCCTACTACGGCATGAATCAGGTGAACGACGAAATGCTGGGCAACTATGCCAAGAGCATCCTCGACAACAAGGAAGAGAACCGCAAAATCTACGAAAAGATATTCGAACGCAAAGTGATCGACGCGGTAACGCCGCAGATCACCGTCTCTTCGAAAAAGGTTTCGCCCGAAGATTTCGGCAAACTGGTCGAAAAGGCTCAATAGAGACCGTCGGACACACGGTTCACTTGTACGAAGGCGCGGCTTTTACCGCGCCTTTTGCACGAAAAGCGAGAAAAAGATGGGATTCCCGAAAAAATTCTTTCTGTCGGCGCTGCTTGTCATGGGAAGTATCGCCGTTTTCGCCCAGAGCGACACGACGAGGCTGCGTATCATGACCTACAACCTCCGCTTCGGAGAGCGTGCCTCGCTCGAAGAACTGGCCGGAACGATACGCGACGCACGGCCCGATCTGGCGGCCCTGCAGGAAGTCGATTGCAAGACCGCTCGTCCGAACGCCATGCACCAGCACGGCAAGGATTTTGTCTCGGAGCTGGGATACCGCACGGGCATGTTTCCGCTCTACGGGAAAACGATTCCCCATGCAGGAGGCTGGTACGGGATCGGCATCCTGAGCGGGCTGCCCTACACCGAAGTCCGTAAGACGATGCTGCCCCGACGCAACGAGGACGACGAACGGCGGGCGATGCTCGCGGCCACCGTCGAGACGGCGCAGGGCGACACGGTCGTCTTCATCTCGACCCACCTCGACCACCGAAGCGCCCAAAGCCGCATCGAACAGATCGGGACCCTCGTGCGGGAAGCCGGGGCGCTCGGCCGCCCGGTGCTGCTCGGCGGGGATTTCAACGCGAAACCCGGCGAACGGACGATCCGCATCCTGCTCGAAAACGGCTGGCGGATGCTCTGCGGCACGGAACCGACCTTCCCGGCCGGACGGCCCCGCACGGATCGACTACCTGTTCGGCTATCCGGCAGAGGCATGGGAGCTGGAGTCGACCGAGGTCGGAGAGGCGGAAACTTCGGACCACCGGCCCGTGATTTCCGTCGTGCGGCTGGTGCGCAGCGCCTTACCGCAGGAGCGGCCGTAGATTTTCCGCCCCGGCACAAGGCAATATCCGCCCGCCTCCACCCGTTTCGTTACGGAAGGGAACCCTGAAGTTTCGGCAAACGACAAAACGAAAAGATATGAGCAAAAGCGAATTCGAAAAATACGCGACCGGACACGCCGGCATCGGCAGCCTGAAGCTGCACCGGTTCAAGACGATCACGCAGGACTACATCTCGCCCACGATCATCGAGGAGAGACAGATGAACGTGGCTACGATGGACGTCTTCTCGCGGCTGATGATGGACCGGATCATCTTTCTGGGCTGCCCTGTCCACGACGATGCGGCCAACATCATCCAAGCGCAACTGCTGTTCCTCGAATCGGTCGATCCGGACAAGGACATCCAGATCTACATCAATTCGCCGGGCGGTTCGGTGACCGCCGGACTGGGCATCTACGATACGATGCAACTGGTTTCGCCGGACGTGGCTACGATCTGTACGGGGCTGGCGGCCAGCATGGGCGCCGTGCTGCTGACGGCCGGAGCCGCCGGCAAACGCTCGGCCCTGCCCCACTCACGGGTGATGATCCACCAGCCGCTCGGTGGCGTGGAGGGTCAGGCATCCGACATCGAAATCACGGCCCGACAGATCATGCGCACGAAAAAGGAGCTGTACGAAATTCTTTCGCAGCATTCGGGCGTCGGCCTCAAGAAGATCGAAAAGGACGCCGACCGCGACTATTGGATGACCGCTCCGGAAGCCAAAGCCTACGGTCTGATCGACGAAGTGCTCACCGCAAGAAAGAAATAACGTCCGTCCCCGGTACGGACCACAATCCGAATTTCCGGCGGGACGGTGCGTTCCGCCGGAAATTCCCAATACTCGACTTATGGGGAAAAAAACTACTGACGACACGACCGACCGCTGCTCGTTCTGCGGCCTGCCCCGCAACGAGGTCGGCGTCCTGTTCTCCGCCGGCGACGGGGCGAACATCTGCGACCAGTGCATCGAACACGGACACGCGCTGCTGATGGAGAGCAACCGGCCCGCCAAACGGAAAACGCGCCCGATGCGCATCGAGGAACTGCTCCGACCGGCCGAAATCAAGGCTTTTCTCGACCAGTACGTGATCGGACAGGACGGCGCCAAGCGCCACATGGCCGTAGCCGTCTACAACCACTACAAACGCCTCATGCACGAAGAGGCCGGCGACAAG
The DNA here is from genome assembly GCA_910583985.1 of uncultured Alistipes sp. Taxonomy (GTDB): domain Bacteria; phylum Bacteroidota; class Bacteroidia; order Bacteroidales; family Rikenellaceae; genus Alistipes_A. Next base: position 38,951 of record CAJTYA010000016.1, on the reverse strand, counting down.
ACCATCGAAATCGACAAGTCGAACATCATGCTGGTCGGCCGGACCGGCACGGGCAAGACACTGCTGGCCCGCACGATCGCCAAACTGCTCAAAGTGCCCTTCACGATCGTGGACGCCACCGTACTGACCGAAGCGGGCTACGTGGGCGAAGACGTCGAAAGCATTCTCTCGCGGCTGTTGCAAGCAGCGGACTACGACGTGGAACAGGCCCAGCGGGGCATCGTCTTCATCGACGAGATCGACAAGATCGCCCGCAAGGGAGACAACCCGTCCATCACGCGCGACGTATCGGGCGAGGGCGTGCAGCAAGCGCTGCTGAAGATTCTCGAAGGCACCGTAGTGAACGTCCCGCCGCAGGGAGGCCGCAAACATCCCGACCAGAAATTCATTCAGGTCGACACGTCGAACATCCTGTTCATCTGCGGCGGCGCCTTCGACGGCATCGAAAAGAAAATCGCCCAGCGGCTCAATACGCAGGTCGTGGGCTACGGACAGTCGCAGAAGGAGCGGGTGGACCGGCAGAACATCATGCAGTACATCCAGCCGCAGGACCTCAAGTCGTTCGGTCTGATTCCCGAACTCATCGGCCGTATCCCGGTGCTGACCTATCTGGAACCGCTCGACCGCACGGCGCTGCGCTCGATCCTCACCGAGCCGAAAAACGCGATCACCCGCCAGTATGCCAAGCTGTTCGAAATGGACGGCATCGAGCTCTCGTTCTCGGACGAGGCGCTGGAATATATCGTGGACAAGGCCGTCGAATACAAGTTGGGCGCACGCGGACTGCGTTCGATCTGCGAGGCCGTCATGATGGACGCCATGTTCGAAATGCCGGGACGCAGCGACACGAAACGCTTCGAAATCACGGCCGACTACGCCCGAAACAAAATCGAGAACGGAAACGTCGAACGTCTCCGTTCCGCCGGTTAGATCGTCCGCCCGGAAACCGCACGGTCTTCCGGGTCCGGTACGGAAACGAAAAAGCGCGGTCTGTCTTCCGACAGACCGCGCTTTTTCGTATATCGCCGATTCCGCCCCTCCGTGCGGAAAAGCTCCGGAGGGCTTATTTCCAGCCCATCGCCCTTTCGAGCTCGTCGTTGCCGAACTTGGAGGAATTGCCGAACCAGAGGATTTTCCCCTTGGCATCGTACAGCACGGCGAACGGCACGAACTGCACGCCGTAGGCATCGAACGTCTTGCCGTTGTCGTCGAGCGCCACGCCGAAGCCGTAGCCTTTGCCGTTCACGGCCTCGCCGACCTGCTCGCGGGGTTCGCGGGCCAGCAACACCACGCCCACGCTGTCGCCGTAGCTGCGGACGAAACCGTCGAGCACCGAAAGCCGCTTCATGCTCGGTTCGCTGCGGGAGAAAAAGAATTCGATGACGGTGGCCTTGCCGCTGCCCGTATAGTTTCCCTTCGAGAGCCATTCGCCCGTCTTGAGTTCGGGCGCCTTCTCGCCCGTTATGATGTTCTGCGCGTGAGATACCGACGCCCACAAGAGGAGTATCCCCATCGCCATCCATATCCTTTTCATACGCTTGAGATTTAATCCGTACAAATATACATATTAGTTGTAACAAAGAACAGCGAACGCCGGACACAGCCCGGTTCGCGGCGGCACTGCCGGTTCTTCGAAACAAATATAATTCGATATATTCGTCGAGAAGAACAGCGAATGTCGGGCAAAGCCCGGTTCGCGGCGGCACTGCCGGTTCTTCGAAACAAATATAATCCGATATATTCGTCGAGAAGAACAGCGAATGTCGGGCAAAGCCCGGTTCGCGGCGACAGAGTCGGTTCTTCGAAACAAATATAGAAAAAATATCCGACGAAAAGAACGGCGATCGTCATGCTTCGTCCCGGTCCCCGGCGGACAAAGCCGGTTTTCGGAACAAAAACACCCCGCAGACCGCCGTTCCCGTCCTCGACCGGAGGGGAGGACCGGGGTCGGCGTCCGGTCTGCGGAAGATAAACTTTTCGACGATTGTTCCGTATTTTAACAGAAAAATTCTAAATTTGTAGAATCGAGGGACGGCGACAGCCCCGCGCGAAGCCGTCCCGCACACAGACGACACTAACTTAAAAATAACGTCCACCATGAAAGTTTCTCACATCGAACATTTGGGTATCGCAGTCAAAAGCCTGGATACCGCCATCCCCTACTGGGAAAAAATGCTCGGCACGCCCTGCTACAACATCGAAGAGGTCGCCGAACAAAAAGTAAAAACAGCCTTCTTCAAAGTGGGACAGACCAAAATCGAGCTGCTCGAATCGACTTCGCCCGAAGGCTCGATCGGCAAATTCATCGAAAAACGCGGCGAGGGCGTCCATCACGTAGCTTTCGCCGTCGAAAACCTCGAAGACCGGCTGGCCGAATGCGCGGATGCCGGCATCCAGCTCATCGACAAGGCACCCCGCGGCGGAGCGGAAGGACTCAGCATCGCGTTCCTCCATCCCAAATCGACGGGCGGCGTGCTGACCGAACTCTGCGAAGACAAAAACAAATAAAACCCGCCGGAGCGGAACTTCGATGCGCCCTGCGAACACGAGAGCGTTCGCAGCTGCCGATGTCCGCCGCATCCGCAAAACCAGAAACACACACGTTATGAGCGAAATACAGAAAAAAATCACGGAACTGATGGAGTATCGCCAGCAGGCGAGACTCGGAGGCGGCCAGAGAAGGATCGACTCGCAACACAAAAAAGGCAAAAAGACGGCTCGCGAACGCATTGCCATGCTGCTCGACGAAGGATCGTTCGAGGAGTTCGACATGTTCGTCACGCACCGCTGCCACAACTTCGGCCTCGAAGAGGAGACCTATTTCGGCGACGGCGTCGTAACGGGCTACGGCACGATCGAGGGCCGTCTGGTCTACGTCTTCTCGCAGGATTTCACCGTGTTCGGCGGCTCGCTGTCGGAAACTTTCGCGGCCAAAATCTGCAAGGTGATGGACATGGCCATGAAAAACGGGGCGCCGGTCATCGGCATCAACGATTCGGGCGGAGCACGCATTCAGGAAGGCGTGAACAGCCTGTCGGGCTATACCGAAATCTTCCAGCGCAACATTCTGGCTTCGGGCGTCATTCCGCAGATCTCGGCCATTTTCGGTCCCTGCGCAGGGGGCGCCGTCTATTCGCCCGCGCTGACCGACTTCATCCTGATGAACCAGGGCACGAGCTACATGTTCGTAACGGGTCCCAAGGTGGTGAAGACCGTCACGGGCGAAGAGGTGAGTCAGGAACAACTGGGCGGCGCCTCGGTCCACGCGGCCAAGAGCGGCGTGGCCCATTTCGTCGTCGATAACGAGGAGGAGGGCATCGCCACGCTGCGCCGGCTGCTGAGTTTCCTGCCGTCGAACAACATGGAAGACGCGCCGACGGTGGACTGCACCGACGCCATCGACCGCATGGACGACGTGCTCAACGACATCATCCCCGACAACCCGAACAAACCGTACAACGTGCTGGACGTCATCCATGCCGTCGTCGACAACGGCGACTTCCTCGAATGCCAGCCCAAATTCGCGCCCAACATCGTCACCGGCTTCGCCCGCTTCAACGGACAGAGCGTGGGTATCATCGCCAACCAGCCCAAGTTCCTTGCCGGCGTGCTCGACATCAACGCCTCGCGCAAGGCGGCACGCTTCGTGCGCTTCTGCGATGCGTTCAACATTCCGATCGTCACGTTCGTCGACGTTCCGGGCTTCCTGCCGGGAACGGCACAGGAATACGGCGGCATCATCATCCACGGCGCCAAGCTGCTGTTCGCCTACGGCGAAGCGACGGTGCCCAAAGTGACCGTCATCCTGCGCAAAGCCTACGGCGGCGCCTACTGCGTGATGAGCTCCAAACACCTGCGCGGCGACATCAACTATGCATGGCCGACGGCCGAAATCGCCGTGATGGGTCCCAAAGGCGCCATCGAGGTGCTTTCGTCGAAAGAGATCGCCGCCATCGAAGACCCGCAGCAGAAAGCGGAATTCATCGCACAGAAGGAAGCCGACTACCGCGACAAGTTCGCCAACCCTTATGTGGCGGCCAAATTCGGCTACATCGACGACGTGATCGAACCGCGCAACACGCGCTACCGCGTGATCCGCGCGCTGCAATCGCTCGCCAACAAGCGTCTGGTCAATCCGCCCAAGAAACACTCTAACATTCCGTTGTAATGATGAAGGGATTTTTCAGCAGGCTGTTCGGGCCGAAAAACGCCGCGCCGGCCTCGTCTCCCGAAGACGAAATCGCGGCCGCCATCGCCGTGGCGCTGGAACTGTACCGCAGCGAGCGCACGCCGCGGGCTTTCGCCTCCGGCGCCGTGCGGCGCAACGGAGCGGCCTCGGCATGGAGCTGCAAGAGCTACGGAATGACGCCGCTGCCGCAACGCAACCGCCGATGGTAGGCCCACGGGAAAGGCTCCTCTCCCGAACCGAATCGAAACCAAAAAGACCGATTACATCATGAAAGAATATAAACTGAAAATCAACGGAAACGAATACGAAGTCTCCATCGACAGCCTCGACGGACAGAACGCTTCGGTCAGCGTGAACGGCCGCAGCTACACGGTAGCCGTCGGCGGACCAACCGCGGCTTCCGCACCCGCCGCAGCGCCGAAACCCGCCGCGTCGGCAGCTCCGGCCCCCGTTTCGGCCCCGGCTCCCGCTGCCGCGGGCGGCGGAGCCGTCAAAAGCCCGCTGCCGGGCGTAGTGCTCGACATTCAGGTGGCCGTGGGCGACACGGTCCAGCCGGGACAGCGGCTAATGATCCTCGAAGCGATGAAGATGGAAAACAACATCGACTCCGACAAGGCGGGAACCGTCAAGGAAATCAAAGTTTCCACGGGCGATTCCGTACTCGAAGGCGACGTGCTCGTCGTCATCGAATAGGCCCGGAAAGGCTCCGACGACGGACCGGCGCGAACCGGTCCGTCGTCTTGTATTCGCACGGAGAACGAAGCCGGAGGACGGCACGACGATCCGCGCGATCCGAAATCCGGATGGCGGCGAAAACCTCCGAAGCGAGCGGACGCTCTTCCGAACGCACGCCGCCGAAACCGGAAAGAGACTCCGGCGGACGGAGCCCGCACAATGAACCGAAACGAACCGATAACCCGATTGATCCTATGAAAAATTTGATTTGCGGCCTGCTGGCCGCTGCACTGCTCGGCGCAGGCACCCTGACGGGACAAAACGCGAAAATAGCCGTCGTCCCCAAGCCGGCCAAGATCATCGCCTTCCCCACCGCCGCCGTGCTGACCGGCCAGACGCCGGTCTTTCTGGACGAGCGGTCCGGACTCGACGAAGAATACGTGAGCGGACTGCTGCGCGAAGCGGGCATCGACCCGGTCTATGTCGCCAAAGCGAAAAAGGCCAAGATCGTGCTCCGTATCAACGACGTACCGCTCAACAACAACGATGAGGCCTACCGGCTGGCCGTCATGTCGCCCGACAGCAAGAAGCAGATCGTGGCGACGGCCGACGCAAAGGCCGGGTTGCACTACGCCATCCAAACGCTGTGTCAGTTGCCCGAAGAGGTGAACGGAGCGCTGTCGCTTCCGGGCTGCGTCATCACCGACGCGCCGGCTTTCCCGTGGCGGGCCTTCATGCTCGACGAAAGCCGCCACTTCCACGGCATGCAGACCGTCAAGGACCTGCTCGACGAAATGGCTCGTCTGAAAATGAACACGTTCCACTGGCATCTGGTGGACGATCCGGGCTGGCGGATCGAGATCGAAAAATATCCCGACCTGACGGCGAAGGGATCGAAACGCGACTTCGACCACATGGACGCGACACCGGAGGAATGGGATGCGTTCCACCCCGAACGGGCCTACTACACGCAGGACGAGATTCGCGAAATCATCCGTTACGCCGACCGACGCGGCATCCGCATCATTCCCGAAATCGAGGTGCCGGGCCACGCCTCGGCCTCGATCCATGCCTATCCGTGGATCGGCACGACGAGCGCACGGGAGGGCAAAGCCGTATTGGGCGACCTCTACAACGTAACCGATCCGCAAGTGGAAGCCTTCCTGCACGACGTGCTCGACGAGGTGATCGCACTGTTCCCCTCGAAGATCGTCCACATCGGCGGCGACGAGGCCAATTACACGCACTGGCAGAACTCGCCCGAAGTGCAGGCATTCATGCAAGCCAACGGCCTGCCCACCTGCTCCGACCTGCAGGTGTGGGCCATCAACCGCATGTCGAACTATCTGGCCTCGAAAGGCTGCCAGATGATCGGCTGGAACGAAATCACGGGCGACAACGTGCGCGGAGAAGCGCACGTACAGGCGAGCCAGTCCGAGAAGCTGGCCCCCGGTACGATCGTGCAGTTCTGGGACGGCGACATCGCACTGGTGAACAAGGCCATCGAGAAAGGCTACGACGTGGTGAACTCGAACCGCTTCTTCACCTACCTCGACTACCCTTATGAAGTGACGCCGCTCGAAAAGATCTACTCGTTCAACCCGATTCCCGACGGACTGGCCGAAGCGGACAAAGCCAAGATTCTGGGTTCGGGCTGCCAGATGTGGTGCGAATTCGTGCCCGGAGCCGAACGGCTGTATTATCAGGTCTATCCGCGCATCGCGGCCCATGCCGAATGCGGATGGACGGCACCGGACAAAAAGACGTACAGCGACTTCCGCAACCGGTTCAAGCGCATCGAAAACATCTGGAAAGAAAAAGGCTATCTCAAAACGCAGCTGGACCAATATTGATCGCCCTCCGGCTCCGGAACGAAGAACGGAACGCGGGACGCTTTCGAACGGGAAAGCGTCCCGCGTTCTCGTTTTCCGCAAACCGCCGCCACGCACCGCCGTCCGAACGGACGGAAAAAACGGACGAATCGCACGCCCCCCGACAAGAGGAGCGACACGGGCGACGACTGCGCAAACGGCTTGTAAGGACGAACAGTCGATCGGACCGGAACTTCGTCCTAAAGCAGCCGGGGGGAGAGCATGCCGCAATTCCCTCTTCGGAATCGAAAGACACGGAACAGGCGACCGGAACCGCCTCGCGAAACCTTTCGGACCGCCGAACCGGTGCCGGGTCCGAATATCCGGAATGGGAAGCAGACCCGCAATCGCCGAACCGGACACCCGACAGAACGCAAAAAAGAAAAAAGACGGGAAATCCCGCCTATTCGATGGCTTCATTCCCCCGCCGTGCAGTAGTTACGGTACACGCTTCCTTGACAACTCATGTTGCCTTTTATTAAACTCGCCGTTCATTTCTTTCTCACAAGCTCAATAGCTTCTTTGCCTGTCAAGCGTTCAATATCAAGCCGGAGAACAAGCATATGCGACAGTCCTTTTTCCAACTCTTTTTGTCATCCTGCATCATCGCCGGGATTGTATCGGGCACCCAACAAGGATGCCGCATACATCCTTTCGCTCTCCGATCCGATGATTTGAATTTTCCCAAAGGCAACGACGCTTCGGAAATAGGTGGTAAACTCAGACGGACGGACATCATCGGCGGCTATGACACAGAATGAAGCTTTGTCATGCTGTCTTATGGCATCCACCTTATGTCCCGTTTTGGCACTATGAAAATACAGCTTGCCGTCGGCATATACATAACCTATAGGGACGGCATACGGATAGCCGTTATCATCGAGTAAAGCAAGTGTGCCGGAAGTCGCCATCGACAATACGGCATCACATTCCGATTTCGAGAGTTGTTGGCGAAAACGCCGCATTTTACGAAATTCCTTTGCTTACGATACAATTTTAAGTCCGATAATGGATGAGATCAGCGTGAAAATGAAAAACAAACGCCAAAAAGTTGCCGGTTCATGGAAAAAGAGTATTCCTACCAAAACCGTTCCGACAGCCCCGATACCGGTCCATACGGCATAGGCAGTACCTATCGGCAGACTTTGTGTGGCTTTGGCCAACAATCCCATACTTATGATTGTAAACATAAGGAATCCGGTCATCCATCCCCACCAAGGGAGACCTTCAACGGATTTTGCCCGTCCGAGGCAGTAAGTGAAACCGACCTCGCAGAAGCCGGCGACAATCAGAATGATCCAATTCATAACTGAATCCGAACCTGTTCGAGGGCTGCAAGAATTCTCGGCGACTCCTTCTAAGGCGATACAAAATTACAAAAAACAGTGAGATTCAGGAGCCTTTCACGAGAAAAAGACGCAACGGCACTGTTATTTGCGGTTTCTTTCTCCATTCAAGTGTTATCGCCAAATGATAAAAACATTTGTCAAGTGTTCGGTTTCCGTTAAATCTTTCATTCCGCACACACCATTTCTCATCCGTTTACACTCTCGAAGCAGCTTGTTCACTCCCTTTTCTCCCTAAGGGATATTTGCACCTTGTTTTCTTATATGGCTGATTCCAGACACAAAAGCCATCGAAAATCATTGCAAAACCGATAAAATCCGTCGCAGACAAACGCTTCATCCGTTCCTGTCCGTTGTCCCGTCTGCGGCAGGAACCCCGATCTTCGGACATGCACGAATCCGCCGGCCGCGAAACGTTCCGCAATTTTTTCGCAGAGTCCGTACCCGTGCGGCAAGGTATACACCGCTCGGCCGCCTTCCCTCTTTCGCGTTGCCGGCCGATACCGGACCTCGGTTTCGCCCGATCATCCGCACGTCCGTTTCCCGATGTGCATCCTCCCGCTGTCGCAGACCACGACTGAACGACGATCCGACAGGGCACAACACCTTGGACGCAAAAACCGGAAATAAAAAATCCATCGGAAGGATTCCCTCTCCGCCTTTCGACCCTTACTGCCAACGAAAGTCCCGCCCTACTCTTTCGTCTTGCCCGCAGACGGAGATCCCCACCTCCAACCTCATGCCCGGATGCGACCTGCTATCGTAGCCCGGTCCGACCTTTGTGGCGAGAGGGAACGATTCGGCAGCACCTCGCACGGGCAAAACAGGAAAATCCGGCGGAAGCATTTGCTTGCGTCTTTCCCTCGGACGCTCCATTCAGGAGGTGCGTTTCGCCTTGCCGAACGAGAAACCCACGTCGCACCGGCGCCCGTCTTACGATCCGCCCGGCTGCCCCTACACGAACCCGGCGCGGAGAACCGCGCCCGAAGCAATCCCCCAAAACGGACAGGGCGGAAAAAACGAAACGCTACTGCACATCCGACGTACCGAAAAAAACATGCAGCCGGGCTATTCGGCCGCCCCCCGAAGCGCCCCGCGAAGACCGGAGGGCAATCCCGACACACGTTCCGCGGTCGCAAAAGACCGAAACCCGAAAATGACGGGCTGAAACGCCGGCATATCACCTAAACATTTCATTGTCAATCGTAAATACCCGAAAGAAGAAGGAATCGGAGAATCCTGCGTGGCATCTTTTCATTTCAAGTCGGTTGTCCGGGCGAACGAGCAAGGACGAACACCGCATTCGAAACACCCGCCACCCGTCGTCCTATTCGCCGAAGCGCCGGAATCGTCTTCCGGAGAAAACGACGGCGGCGGGCACGATCCGAACCGTGTCCGCCGCCGCTGTCGTTTCCGTCCCGTCAGCAGCCGCAACCGCAGCCGCCGTGTCCGTGATCGTCGCAGCCTCCGCCGCAGTCGCCTCCTTCGCCGCAACCGCAGTCGCAGCCGCAACCGCCGGCATGGTGGCCCATCATCATGTCCGCAGGCGTGGCCTCGCGCACTTCGACGATCTTACCCGTGAAGTCGAGCGCCTTGCCGGCCATCGGATGGTTGAAGTCCATCGTCACGGAAGCGTCTTTGACCTCTTTGACGACACCGACCAGCCGGTTGCCCTGATTGTCGCTCATGGGGAGCTGGTTGCCCACCTCCAGCAGACCGTCCTCGATCTTGCCGTCGATCATGAAGACCTCCTTGGGAAGTTCCACGACGGCGTCGGGCGTCATCTCGCCGTAAGCCTCCTGAGCTTCGAGCCGGAAGGCGAACTCGTCGCCCGCCTGTTTGCCTTCGAGCCGCGCTTCGAACGCAGGCAGCATCAACCCTGCGCCGTATACGAATTGCAGCGGGCGTTCGGCCGTTACCGTTTCGACGGTCTCGCCGTCCACTTTCAGTTCGTAGCTCAGGGCTACGAATGTCTTTTCTCCTATTTTCATGATCTATCGAATATAAATTGTTCCTTCGAAACCGGCCTGTAAAAACCCGGACGGACAAAAGTAATCAATCTTCGCTTCATTTCCCGTCCCCGACCGCGGCGAACGTCTCTTCCGGCGCAAAAACCCGGCCGGACCCGCACCCAGCTCCCTCGGAAGAGAAACGCTGCCACATGTCGGACGCCCTTCGGACCGCCCGGCACACGATGCCGGAGCCGCAGGACGCTACTCCTCGGACAGGCTGCCGCAGGTGCAGCAGAGGTTCCGGTCGCCGTACCCGCCGTCGATCTTCGTCACATAGGGGAAGAACTTGTTCTCCCGCACCCAACGGAGCGGGAAGACGGCTTTCTCCCGACCGTAGGGATGCGACCACGCATCGGCGCAGGCTTCGCCGGCGGTGTGCGGAGCCATTTTGACGACGTTGTCCTCCGCATCGGCCTGCCCGTCTCGGATTTCCTCGCACTCGCGCTTGATCTGCACGAGGGCCTGCATGAAGCGGTCGAGCTCGGCCTTGGGTTCGCTTTCGGTCGGTTCGACCATCAGCGTCTCGTGCACCGGGAACGAGAGCGTCGGCGCATGGAAACCGTAGTCCATCAGGCGGCGGGCGATGTCGGCGCACTCCACGCCGAACTCCTTGCGGAAATGGCGCAGGTCGAGAATCATCTCGTGTCCCACGCGTCCCGTCTCGCCGGTATAGACCACCTCGTATTCGCCCCTGAGGGCCGAGGCCATGTAGTTGGCGTTCACGATGGCCATCTCCGTGGCGCGGCGCAGCCCGCTCTCGCCCAGCATCTTGATATATCCGTAGGTGATGGGCAGGATCGACGCGCTGCCGAACGGCGCGGCGGCCACCGAAGTGATGCCGTTCGCGCCCCCCGTGCGGACGACCGAATGCCCCGGCAGGAACTCGGCCAGATGGGCGGCCACGCAGATCGGCCCGACGCCAGGCCCGCCGCCGCCGTGCGGTATGGCGAACGTCTTGTGCAAGTTCAGGTGGCAGACGTCGGCGCCGATGTACCCCGGATTGGTGAGGCCCACCTGCGCATTCATGTTCGCGCCGTCCATGTAGACCTGCCCGCCGTTGTCGTGGACGATGTCGACGATCTCGCGGATGCGGCTCTCGAAGACGCCGTGCGTCGAAGGATAGGTCACCATGATGCAGCACAGTTCGCTGGCATGCTGCTCGGCTTTGGCCCGCAGGTCGTCGATGTCGATGTTTCCGCGCTCGTCGCAGGCCACCGTCACCGTCTTCATGCCGGCCATGGCGGCCGAAGCGGGATTGGTCCCGTGCGCCGAAGCGGGGATCAGCGCGACGTTGCGGTACCCCTGTCCGCGGCTCTGGTAATAGGCCCGGATCACCATAAGGCCCGAATACTCGCCCGTGGCGCCCGAATTGGGCTGGAGCGAGACGGCGGAGAATCCCGTAATCACGGCCAGATCGGACGACAGCTCGTCGATCATCTCCATATACCCCTCGGCCTGCTCGGCGGGAACGAACGGATGGATGTCGGCGAACTCCGAGAGGCTCAGCGGCATCATCGTGACGGCCGGATTGAGCTTCATCGTACACGAGCCGAGCGAAATCATGCTGTCGGCCAGCGAAATGTCGCGGTGTTCGAGCTTCTTGATGTAGCGCATCAGATCGGTCTCGCTGCGGTATTTCCGGAAAACGGACTCGGTTAGATAAGGCGTGCGGCGCCGAAGGCTGGCGGGCAGGTCGTCGTCCCGCTCGTCGATCTTCTTGAGCACGGGCGCCTTTTTGCCCGCCGCACGGGCGAAAATCCCGATCACGGCGTTCGCCTCGTCCGTCGAGGAGAGTTCGTCGAAGGCGATCCGTACCCGGCTTTCGTCGGCATAATAGAAGTTGATCTGCCGTTCGAGCGCCAGCACACGGATTTTCTCCGCGTCGGCGACGACCTCGATCGTATCGAAGAAGTTCTTGGTCGTCAGTTCGTACCCCAGTTTTTCCAATGCGGAGGCCACGGCCACGGCATGACTGTGGGCGTTGAGCGCGATGCGGCGGATGCCTTCGGCACCGTGATAGACGGCGAAGAAACCGGCCATCGAGGCCAGCAAGGCCTGAGCCGTACAGATGTTGGACGTCGCCCGTTCGCGCTTGATGTGCTGTTCGCGCATCTGAAGCGCCATGCGCAGCGCCTTGTTGCCCAGCCGGTCGACCGAGACGCCGATGATGCGGCCCGGCATATGGCGCTTGTAGGCGTCCTTGGTGGCCAGATAGGCGGCATGCGGACCGCCGAAGCCCATCGGGATGCCGAAACGCTGGGTCGAACCCACGACGATGTCGGCGCCCCACTCGCCGGGCGGCACGAGCAGCGCCAGAGCGAGGATGTCGGCGGCGGCCGTCACCAGCACGCCGCGGCTGTGGGCGGCGGCGGCGAAATCGTCGTAATCGCGCACCTCGCCGTTCGCGGCGGGGTATTGCACGATCGCACCGAACTCCCGTCCGGAGAACGCATAGGAAGAGAAATCGTCCGTCACGATTTCGATGCCGAACGGTTCGCTGCGCGTCAGCAGCAGATCGAGCGTCTGCGGGAAGATATTCTCGTCGACGAACAGCACGTTGCGACCCTCGCGGACCGCATCCCTCGAACGCAGGGCGAACATCATCAGCATGGCCTCGGCCGCGGCGGTCGCTTCGTCCAGCAGCGAGCAGTTGCTCACCTCCATGCCCGTCATCGAAACGACGGCCGTCTGGAAATTGAGCAGCGCTTCGAGACGTCCCTGCGAAATTTCGGCCTGATAGGGCGTGTAGGACGTATACCAAGCGGGGTTCTCGAACACGTTGCGCACGATGGCGGCCGGCGTCGCCGTACCGTAGTACCCCATGCCGATGAGGCTGCGGTACAGTTTGTTTTTCCGTCCGATCTGCCGGATGCGGGCGGCGAATTCGTGTTCGCTCATCCCCTCCCGCGGAAGGGCGAGCGGCTTCTTGAGCCGGATGGCGGCGGGCACGACCTGAGCGATCAGTTCGTCCACGCTCTTCGTTCCTATGACGGAAAGCATCTGCGCGAGGTCGCCCTCGCCGGGCCCCACGTGGCGTTCGATAAATTTATCTTGAGACATACGTTTTGATTTTAATAAAGACAAAGGTAACTATTTACGCCCGAAATGGAAACCCCGGATAACAAAACGTCCGTCCGTCGAAGAAAAAAGTTACATTCCGTCAATATTCGAAGCAGCTCCCGCCGACAAATTCGCGCAGGATGGAGGTCGGGGGTATCTCCGCGGCGTCCAGCGGCACGAAGTGGTCGAGGAACTTGAGCAGGCGCCTCGCCTCGCCGAATTCGGGAACCGCATCGGGCACCTCCCGAAGCAGCGGCCACGCGTAATCTTTCAGTACGGCCAGCTCGTAGAACAGCGACGAGTTGAACATCACGTCGGCCTGCTCCTGATTGGGGAAAATGTGCCGGTCCTCGCCCCGGCGCACGCTCTCCCAGCGACGCAGCGTGTCGATGGCATTGCTGCCGCGCGTGCGGTAATCGCGCACGATGCGGCGGATGAGCCGGTTGTCGGTCGTGGCGATGCGGTTGAGGTCGTCCATCGCGATGGAAGTGAGGGCCGAAACGTAAATCTTGAACTTCATTTTCGCCTCGATGTGCGGCGTGAGGTTGGGGTTCAGGCCGTGGATGCCCTCGACGATCAGCACCGCACGTTCCGTCATGCGGAGCCTGCGCCCGACGTATTCGCGCTGCCCGGTGATGAAATTGTAGCGGGGAATCTCCGCCTCCTCGCCCCGGAGCAGGCGCGAAAGATCGTCGTTGAACGTCGCCACGTCGACGGCTTCGAGCGCCTCGTAGTCGTAGTCGCCCTTTTCGTCCCGCGGCGTGTGCTCGCGGTCGACGAAATAATCGTCGAGCGAAATCAGCACGGGGTCCATGCCCAGAATGGAGAGCTGGATGCCCAGCCGTTTGGCGAACGTCGTCTTCCCGCTGGACGAGGGACCCGAAATGAGCACGATCTTCGCCCCGCCCTCGGCATGCCGGTCGAAGATCCGGTCGGCGATGCGGCCGAGGCTCTTCTCGTGCAACGCCTCGGCGATGCGGATCAGTTCGCCTCCCTTGCCGTCGAGAATCCGGGCGTTGAGCGCACCGATGCTGGCCACGCCGATGATCTCGACCCAACGCGTGAACTCGCTGAACACCTCGAACATCTTGTCCTGCGGCACGAGCTCCTCGATGCGCGAAGGATCGGTGCGCGAAGGCACCGCCACGCGGAAGCCCTTGTAGTATTTGTGCAGGTCGAATCCGCCGAGGTAACCCGTGGAGACGGCCAGCGAACCGTAGAAATAACCGACCAGATCGGCCATGCTGTAGACGGTGACATACAGGTGGGGCCGGGTCCGCAACAGCGAAATCTTGGCGTCGAGCCCCAGACGCTCGTACATCGCCTCGGCCTCCTCGGAACGTACTTTCTGCCGCACGATGGGGATGTTGCGGGCGATGATCTCCCGCATGCGTTCGGCGATGCGGGCGATTTCGGTTTCGGGCATATCCTCCATGCCCTCGATCTCGCAGTAGAACCCTTTGGCCACGGAGTGCTTGATGTGGAGCTTGCCGCCGGGAAACAGGTCGGAGACGGCCTTGTGCAGGACGAAGAACAGCGTCCGCTCGTAGACGCGCATTCCCTCGAAATGGGTGATGTCGATATAGCGGAGCGTCACGGGCGAATAGATCGTGAAGTCGAGCTCCTTGAGGCGGTTGTTGACGTAGGCGGCCAGAAAAGGCTGTCCGCTCTCGCTTTTGAGCGAAAGGATTTCGAGCACTTCGAGCAAGGTCGTGCCCCGACGGACGAACAGGCTGCTGCCCGTATTTTCACAATGGATCTTTACGGTATCGGACATATGAAAACGATTTTGGAATGAATGCGCCGCCGCCGGTCCTTCCGACCGGAAAAGCCGCGGCGAAGCGGAAGGAAAGGTACAGTTTTCGGACCAATATTCAAAAAACGACGGCAAATCGGACCTAAAACACAGACTTCTTTGACAATCGCCGATTATTTGCTTACCTTTGCGGTGCTTTTTCGCCCGCTGTCCGCCCCCAAGGAGACGAAGGGCCTGCGGCGGTGCGGCGAAAAGCTCTATAAATAATGTCTAACTCACTAATTTTCAAACAAGCGAAAGCTATGACAACGACAAACGAAAATCAGGAAGAAAAGAAAGCCGTCAAAACGGCGGCGCAGGTGGATCTCGCCTCGTTCGACTGGGACGCCTACGAACACGATTCGGGTATCTACACCGAATCGAAAGACGAAATCGCGGCCAAGTACGACCAGACCCTCTCGAAAGTGCAGGTGGGCGAAGTGGTGGAAGGTACCGTCATCGGTATCACCAAACGCGAAGTGGTCGTCAACATCGGCTATAAGTCGGAAGGCATCATCCCCATCAGCGAATTCAGATACAACCCCGAACTGGCTCTCGGCGAGAAGGTCGAAGTGTACGTCGAAAGCGCCGAAGACAAGAAAGGCCAGCTCGTGCTCTCGCACAAGAAAGCCCGCCAGCTGCGTTCGTGGGACCGAGTGAACGAAGCCCTCGAAAAAGACGAAATCATCAAGGGTTACATCAAGTGCCGCACCAAGGGCGGTATGATCGTGGACGTATTCGGCATCGAAGCGTTCCTGCCCGGTTCGCAGATCGACGTCAAACCGATCCGCGACTACGACATCTACGTCGACAAGACGATGGAATTCAAGGTCGTCAAGATCAATCAGGAATTCCGCAACGTCGTCGTTTCGCACAAGGCCCTCATCGAAGCCGAGCTGGAAGCCCAGAAGAAGGAAATCATGTCCAAACTCGAAAAGGGACAGATTCTCGAAGGTACCGTCAAGAACATCACCTCCTACGGCGTGTTCATCGACCTGGGCGGCGTGGACGGTCTGATCCACATCACCGACCTGAGCTGGGGCCGCGTGAACCATCCCGAAGAGATCGTTCGCCTCGACCAGAAGCTCAACGTCGTGATCCTCGACTTCGACGACGCGAAGAAACGGATCGCGCTGGGTCTCAAACAGCTCTCTCCGCACCCGTGGGATGCCTTGAGCGCCGACCTCAAAGTGGGCGACAAGGTCAAGGGCAAAGTGGTCGTGATGGCCGACTACGGTGCGTTCATCGAAATCGCTCCGGGCGTCGAAGGCCTCATCCACGTATCGGAAATGTCGTGGAGCCAGCACCTGCGCTCGGCACAGGAATTCATGAAGGTGGGCGACGAAGTGGAAGCCGTTATCCTGACCCTCGACCGCGAAGAACGCAAGATGTCGCTGGGCATCAAACAGCTCACGCCCGATCCCTGGGCCGATATCGAGTTCAAATACGCCGTCGGATCGAAACACAAGGCCAAAGTGCGCAACTTCACTAACTTCGGCGTATTCGTCGAAATCGAAGAAGGCATCGACGGTCTGATCCACATTTCGGACCTGAGCTGGACCAAGAAGGTGAAACACCCCGCCGAATTCACGCAGATCGGGGCCGACATCGAAGTGGTCGTGCTGGAAATAGACAAGGACAACCGTCGTCTGAGCCTCGGCCACAAACAGCTCGAAGACAACCCGTGGAACGCGTTCGAACAGCAGTTCGCCGTAGACAGCATCCATCAGGGTACGATCACCGAACTGACCGACAAGGGCGCCATCGTTTCGTTAGGCGAAAACGTAGAAGGTTTCGCTCCCGCCAAACAGCTCGTCAAAGAAGACGGTACGACGGCCAAAGCCGGCGAAACGCTCGACTTCAAGGTGATCGAATTCTCGAAAGCCACCAAACGCATCCTGCTCTCGCACACGCGTCTGTTCGAAGAAGCGAAACGTCAGGAAGCACAGGCCGAAAGAGCCGAACGCCGCAAAGCCGACGACGCGGCCAAAGATTCCGTGAAGAAAATCAACGCAGCCGTCGAAAAGACGACGCTCGGCGACATCGCTTCGCTGGCCGAACTCAAAGCCAGAATGGAAAGCGCCGCCGAAGCGAAGGAAGAATAGTCGCTGCACCATGACGTTTCGGGTTACCATACTGGGTAGCGGCTCGGCCTTGCCGACACCGAAACGGAACCCCACTGCTCATGCACTCAATGTGCATGAGCAGTTTTTTTTGATCGACTGCGGAGAGGGCACGCAACTGCAATTGCGCAAATGCGGCATCAATCCGCTTAAGATCAACGCCGTATTTCTATCCCACCTGCACGGAGACCACGTCTACGGCATCTTCGGTCTGCTTTCGACGCTGGGCCTGCTGGGCCGGCGCACACCGTTGCCGATCTTCGCCCCCCGGCCTTTCGGCGAAATCCTCGCTTCGCATCTGACCTATTTCGACTCGGCCCTGCCCTACGAAGTCCGCTGGCAGGAGATCGACACGCGCGAATACCGGCTGCTGTACGAAAACAAAGTGCTGGAGGTCTATTCCGTTCCGCTACGCCACCGGGTGCCCGCCGCGGGATTCCTGTTCCGGGAAAAAACGCCGCCGCGGAACATCCGCAAGGAAGCCGTGGCGCGGTACGGTCTGGGCATCGCGCAATGCGTCGCGGCCAAAAACGGCGAGGACCTCGTGCTCGACGACGGCACGATCGTCTCCAACGAACGGCTCACCTACATCCCCTACCGGGGACGAAGCTACGCCTACCTGAGCGACACGCTCTATTCGCCCCGCGCCGCAGAACGGGTCCGAGGCGCGGATCTGCTGTACCACGAAGCCACGTTCGCAGACGAAGACAGGGCATTGGCGAAAAAAACGGGACATTCGACCGCGCTGCAAGCGGCCAAGGCGGCTCTCAAAGCCGAAGCGGGGTGGCTGCTCATCGGCCACTTCTCGTCGCGATACAAAGACGCGGCGCGGCTCGAAAAAGAAGCCCGCACGCTTTTCCCCGCCACGGAAGCCATCATCGAAGGCAAAACGTACTCGATCGAACCGGACCGGACATCCGGCACGACGGGACGCACCGCATCCTCCCTCTCCGATCCGGACCGGCACGAAACGGACGCACGGCCGACGAACGGTCCGGCAGCCATATCCGGAAACGGCGAAACGGTGCGATAGGTCGCGAAACGACGGGCGAATTTCCGAACGGAGCGGAAGCCCGGAGGATCTGCGCGACGACAGGACTCGAAACTTTGCAGCAAGCGAACGAACTCTCTCTTTTCGAAAACCGGCACGGATATACGCCCCCCGAACGGAGCGAAAATCCGCAAGGGACGTCCCGTGCTTCCGGCCCACCTCAACCGAAACCATCATCCGGCACCCGCCCCGTCCGAACGGAGGACGACCGTGACGGGAAGTCCGTCATGCTTCGGGCTCTCGCTTTTCTTTGAAGAACAAAGGACGCCGGCCCCGTCACGCTCCGAGCTGCCGGACCAGCCGGCGGTACCGCCGGCGATAGAGCACAGCTGCCACGCCGAGCCCGAAGATGAAGCCGACCCACAGGCCCGAAGCGCCCATACCCAGCGGAAAAGCGCACAGATAGCCGACCGGCAGATTGACCAGCAGATAGGACACGAACGCATAGCGCATGACGCTCCGCACGTCCTGCATACCCCTCAGCGCTCCGACCAGCACCACCTGCAACCCGTCGGGAAACTGGTAGATGCCGGCCAGCACGAAAAGCTGCGCCGCCACGGCCACCACGGCCGGATCGTCGTTGAACAGCAGCGGAATCCGGGACCGCAGCAGGATGAAGGCGAGCATAGTCAGGAAGTTGAACGCCAGACCCAGATGGATGGAAGCCGACACGGCCCGGCTCATGGCTCCGATGCGCCCCGCCCCGTATTCGTGGCTGACCAGAATCGTCGTGGCCGTCGACACGCCGACCATCATCATAAAGGCGAGGTTGCCGAAGGTGATGACGATCTGGTGGGCCGCCAGCTCCGTCGCGCCGATCCATCCCATCATGATGGAAGAAAGCGCGAAGGCCGACACCTCGGTGACCATCTGCATCGAAATGGGAAGCCCCACGACGAGCAGGCGGCGCATCCACCGCCACGCCCGCCCGGCCGCCGGGAACAGACGGACATAACGGCGCATCGAACGGTTGCCGACGAAATAGAACACCATGAACAGCGGCATGCACACCCTCGAAACCAGCGTGGCGAGCCCCGCCCCGGTCGCCCCCATCGCGGGAAAACCGAGCTTGCCGTAGATGAGCAGCCAGTTGAGCCCGATGTTGATGAGGTTGGACGCCAGCACGACGATCATTCCCGTCCGCGTATTGCCGATTCCTTCGAGAAACTGCTTGAAGGCGGCGTACAGCATGAACGGAACGATGGACCAAGCCAGACAGAGGAAATAGGGCCGGGCCAGTTCCACGACTTTGGGTTCCTGTCCCATACGGTCCATGAAGGCGCCCAAAAGCAGAAGCAGCAGAAAAAGCAGCACACCCACGCCGGTATACAGCACGATCGAATGCCGGAAGAAAGACGCGGCGGTACGGTACCCGCCCCGCACATAGGCTTCGCCCACGAGCGGCGTCAGGCCCAGCGAAAGCCCCGTGCCCCAGAACATGAAGATGACGAACACGGCGCCGCCGAACGAGACCGCCGCCAGAGGAAGGGCTCCGAGCCGACCCACCATCGCATTGTCGGCCAGTTGGACGACCACCTGCCCAGCCTGAGACAACACGACGGGCAGGGCGAGCCGCAGGTTCGCCCGGTACTGGGGAAGATACTCCCTGAATCGACCGACAAGATTCATAACGCTTTCGGGAATGAGCGGCAAAGGTAACGAAATTTACCCGAACCCGGACCGCGGAACACTCTCCGATCCGGTCCGTTCGCCTTTCCGTATCCTGCCGCGTCCGGCTCCGGAAATTCCGGACCGCACATATCGTATTCGCTTCGAAGGACCTCCGATGCCGACACGCTCCGGACTTTCGCCGGGATCCGCTGTTTTTCACGTCGAATATATTCGTATATTTGTACAAAGAAACCTCAACGACACCGAAACCTATGAAACTCCGAACGACTTTACTCTGCGGTCTGCTCGCTTTGGCCGGCGGCCATGCTCCGGCGGCGGACAAGGCCCCGCTCACCCGCCATGTCGATCCGTTCATCGGAACGGCCACCGTGGGACACACCTATCCGGGAGCCACGCTGCCCTTCGCCATGGTGCAGGTGGGTCCCGACACCGGGACCGCCGGATGGGAATACTGCGCGGGCTACCACGACGCCGACGGCTCGATCATCGGCTTTTCGCACACGCACCTCAGCGGCACGGGATGTCCCGACATGGGCGACATCCTCATCATGCCCGTGACGGGCGAACCCGTTTTCGAGGCGGGCCCCAGAGAGAATCCGGATGCGGGATACCGTTCCCGCTTCGACCATGCCCGCGAGACGGCCCGTCCGGGCTATTATGCCGTGCAGCTCGACGACTACGACATTCTGGCGGAAATGACGCTCGCTCCGCGCACCGGCTTCCACCGCTACACCTATCCCGAAGGAGCCGACCGCAGCCTCGTGCTCGATCTGGGCCACGGCATCGGCGACCGGACCACGGAAAGCTCGATCCGGGCCATCGACGACAGGACCCTCGTCGGCGTGCGCCGCTCCGCAGGCTTCGTCAAGGATCACAGGTATTACTTCTGCATCCGCTTCTCGGAACCGTTCACCCGGATCGTGTCGTTGCAGGACGGCACGCGGTCCGACGCGAAGGAACTTTCGGGCACGGTCTGCAAAATGCACCTGACGTTCGGAACGGGCAAGCCGCTCGGCGTCAAGGTAGGCCTTTCGACCTCCGGCGAGCAGGGCGCCCTGCGGAACATGGAAAAGGAAATTCCGCACTGGAACTTCGACAAAGCGGTCCGGAACGCCGACCGGATATGGGAGCGCCACCTCGCGATGCTGGACATCGTCCCGATGGACGACGACCAGCGCATATCGTTCTACACGTCGCTCTACCACGCACTGCTGATGCCCAATCTGGTGACGGACGTGGACGGAGCCTATACGGGCTGGGACGGGGAACGCCACCGGAGTCCGGACGGCGACCTGTATACGAACTACTCGCTGTGGGACACCTACCGGGCGCTGCACCCCTTCTATACGATCGTCATCCCCGAAACGAACGAATCGTTCATCCGTTCGATGTTGCAGCGCGTCGAGGAGGCCGGTGCGCTGCCGACCAACGAATACGGCCTGTGCGAGACCTACTGCATGATCGGCAACCACGCCATTCCGGTCATCGTGGACGCCTACCTCAAGGGCGCGCGGGGATTCGACGCGCAGAAGGCCTACCGGGCCATCCGCGAAGCCGCGACGGTCAGCCACGTGAAATCGGACTGGGAAAGCTACACCAAATACGGCTATTATCCGTTCGACATCGTCAACGTGGAATCGGTCTCCCGGACGCTCGAATCGGCCTACGACGACTGTTGCGTGGCCCGAATGGCCGAGGCGCTGGGCAAGGAGGACGACCGCGCCCTGTTCGCCCGGCGGTCGATGTTCTACAAGAACCTGCTCGATCCCGAAACGCGGTTCATGCGGGCCCGCGACACGACCGGAGCGTGGCGCACGCCCTTCGATCCGTTCTTCATCGCCCACGAACTGCTGGGCGGCGACTACACGGAGGGCAACTCGTGGCAATATACATGGCACGTGCAGCACGATGCGCCGGGACTGGTGGAACTCATCGGCGGCAAGCGGGCCTTCGCCGCCAAACTCGACTCGCTGTTCTTTCTGGACGAGGCTCCGCGCGGTGTGGCATGGGTGTCGGACGTGACGGGCCTCATCGGCCAGTACGCGCACGGCAACGAGCCGAGCCACCACGTGGCCTACCTGTACAACTATGCCGACCAGCCGCACAAGACCCAGCGCCTCGTCCGCGAAGTGTTCGACCGCTTCTATCTGGCCCGCCGCGACGGGCTCTGCGGCAACGACGACTGCGGACAGATGTCGGCTTGGTACATCTTCTCGGCCATGGGTTTCTATCCGGTCGATCCGGCGTCGGGCCTATACGTGCTGGGCGCACCGCAGGCCCATCGCATCACGATGCGGCTCCCCGGCGGCAAAACGTTCACGATGGAAGCCCGGAACCTGTCGAAGGAGAACAAATACGTCGAATCGGTCCGCCTGAACGGTCGGCCGGTCGAAGGTTTCACCATCCGGCACGAAGACATCGTGAAGGGCGGCACGCTGGTATTCGAGATGACGGACCGGGCCGAATCCTGACGCGTTCCGCCCGCCGGGCGCGAAAGGCTTACACCCAAGAAACCCTTTCGAGACGCAGGTCGGCAGAGAGCATGCCGATACGATGCCACACGGTCTCTCCCGTCGGAACGACGGAGCGGAGAAACCGCATAAAAAGACGAAAACGGGAAAGAGCCGCGGTACGAAATTGTCGTCGCGGCTCTTTCCCGTTCTCTTTTCCGACGATTCCTGTTTCGCTGCGTCGCGTTCTCCGAGACAAACGATGCTTACCCATTATATATAAAGTCGTCCCGACACGAAACGCTCCCGCCCCCCGCCTCCTCCGACAAGGAGAATTCCCGCATTTCCTCCCGTACCGCCGAAGCGCGGAACGCTCGCGATCTCGGAAACCTTTTCGGAACGGCCCCGAACGAGGCCGGACTGCGACGGTCGCGGGCCAGGAATCTCCTCCCGAACGAATCGGGAGCACAACGTACAGAAAAGCATCGCGGAAACAGGGATCGCGGCCCCGTCGCGACCGGGACGGTATGCTTCCGGTCCTTTCCCCGTCCGTGCCGTGCGCCGCCCTATCCGGGATCGGTCGTCGCTCTTCGCAACGCATGGGGCCGGAACTTCCGTTCCGGCCCCATGTCATCACGGGAAGTCTCCGTCTCAGGAGGCCATTCCTTCGGGCAGGCCGCGGGCAGGAACCGTCGACAAGGCGATCTCTCCGCCTTCGGCGCCGACCAGAATGCGGTCGCCCGTCTGCACCTCGCCGGCCACGATGCGCTCGGCCAGCGGCTCCTCGATCTCGGAAAGGATCGTCCTCCGCAACGACCGCACGCCGTAACGGGGTTCGTACCCTTTTTTCACCAGCAGGCGCCGGGCCGGGACGTCGACATCGAGCGCATAGCCCAAGGCCGAAACCCGTTTTTCGAGCTGCGCGAGCTCCAGATCGACGATGCGGAGCACGTCCTCCTCGCCGAGCGTACCGAACACGACGATGTCGTCGATGCGGTTGATGAACTCCGGAGCGAACTCCTGTTCGAGGCACTTGCGGTAGATGTCGTCGCAGCCCGCCGAACGGCTGGATTCGGTGCACAGCGCCCGGTAGCCGACGGAGGGAGGACGCTGGACCGATTCGCGCGAGCCGACGTTCGACGTCATGACGATCACCGTATTGCGGAAATCGACCCTCCTGCCGAGCCCGTCGGTCAGATATCCCTCGTCGAAAATCTGAAGCATCAGATTGAACACGTCGCCGTGCGCCTTCTCGATCTCGTCGAACAGCAGCACGCAATAGGGCCTGCGACGCACCTTCTCGGTCAACTGTCCGCCCTCGCCGTAGCCGACATAGCCCGGAGGCGAACCGATGAGGCGGCTCACGTTGTGCTTCTCGGAATACTCGCTCATGTCGATGCGCACCAGTGCGTCCTCGCTGTCGAACAGATACCCGGCCAGTTGCTTGGCGATGTGCGTCTTGCCCACGCCGGTGGGTCCCACGAACATGAACACGCCGATGGGGCGCCCCGCCTCCTTGAGCCCGGCCCGGCTGCGGCGGACGGCCCGCGTCACCTTCCGCACGGCCTCGTCCTGCCCGACGACCACCGTCGACAGATAATTTTCCATCTCGCGCAGGCGGTCCCGCTCGCTGCTCGAAATCCGGGTCACGGGGATGCCCGTCATCGAAGCGACCACTTCGCAGATGGCCGGCTCGTCGATCAGAACGGGACTCTGCGCCATCTGCTCCTTCCACTGCGTCTCGACCTCGTCCATCCGCACCCGCAGCGCCGATTCCCGGTTACGCAGCGTGGCGGCCACCTCGTAGTTCTGCATTTCGATCGCCCGACGTCGTTCGCAGGCGGCCTGCCGGGCATCGCGCTCCAGCGAAGTCAGCGAATCGGGCACGCGGGCTCCGAAGACATGGGCCCGACTGCCCGCCTCGTCCATCGCGTCGATGGCCTTGTCCGGAAAGAAACGGTCGGCCACGTAGCGGCGCGTCAGGTCGACGCAGGCCTTCAGCGCGGCATCGGTATAGCGGACGCAGTGGTGCGCCTCGTACCGCTCCCGCAACCGTTTCAGCACGTCGAGCGTCTCCTCGGCCGTGGGCTGTTCCACGACGATCTTCTGGAACCGTCTTTCGAGCGCGCTGTCGGTCTCGATGTTCTCGCGGTACTCGTCGAGCGTCGTCGCCCCGATACATTGCAATTCGCCGCGCGCGAGCGCCGGTTTGAGGATATTGGCCGTATCGAGCGAGCCTTGGGTACTGCCCGCCCCCACGATCGTATGGATTTCGTCGATGAACAGAATCACGTCGCTGCCCGCGAGTTCCTTGAGCAGGGCATGGATGCGCTCCTCGAACTGTCCGCGGTATTTGGTTCCGGCCACCAGCGAAGCCACGTCGAGCGAAAAGATCCGCTTGCGCAGCAGCGAATGCGGCACGTTCTTGCGCACGATGCGCAGAGCGAGCCCCTCGACGATAGCCGACTTGCCCACGCCGGCCTCGCCGATAAGCACCGGATTGTTCTTCTTGCGACGCCCCAGAATCTGAACGACGCGTTCGATCTCCTTCTCCCGGCCCACGACCGGATCGAGCTTCCCCTCGACGGCCGCACGCGTCAGGTCGACGCCGAACCGGTCGAGCATGCTCTCCTTGGGCTTGTCCTCCTCGCCGCCGGAGAGCGCGGCGATGCGGATGACGTTCGGGAAAAGACGTTCGGGACGTTCCTCCCGTTCGTCGCCCAGCAACATCCGCATGTCTTCGTAATAATCTTCGTCGGGCGGCAGATCGTTCAGAAAAGGTTCCACCGTTTCGCGGTTGACATTATAGAGAGCCAGCACACGGGAACTGCACAGGCTGCGGTCGCTGACCACGGCATAGAGCAGATGGCCGGTATGGAACATGTTCCGCCGGGGCGAACCGCCCGTCGCCGCGGCCATGCGGGCGAGCACCGACTCCGCATCGCAATGCACGGAGCCGTCCTCCGCCGTATCCGGGCCCGGCAGCAGGACGGGTCCCAGTTCTCGTTCGAGACGGATCCGTATCTGATAGATTTCCCACTCCCGGAGCAGTTTCTTCAAAATGTGATCGGCATGGCCCGCATCCTGTTTAAGTGTCGCAAGAAAGAGGTGGTCCATCGTCACTTCGGACGCACGGCGGCGGCGAGCCTCGTGGCATCCGGCTTCAAAAACCGATTCCAGTTTCTTTGTTTGCTTAATTTGCATGGCGTTTTTCTCGATTGATTTTTCTGGAAAAATAACGCCGTGCCGTCGGCCTTTATTATAAAAACCGCCTCCGGGGCCACTCTCCGACCTCCATGTCGCGGATGTCCCCGCCATCGACGACTACTCGCAGCGCCGTTCTAACCTGATGAAAGCCACTGACGCCGGCCGCACCGGGATTGACGTGGAGCAAATCGTATTTCTTGTCGTAGATCACCTTCAGAATATGCGAATGTCCGGCCACGAAAATCTTCGGACGGTGCATCCGCAACTGCATCTCGACGCCGGGAGCGTAACGGCCCGGATAGCCGCCGATGTGGGTCATCATCACCCGCACGCCCTCGCAGTCGAACAGCTCCCACTGCGGGTAGACGATGCGGGTCTTGCCGCCGTCGATGTTGCCGTAAACGCCCCGCAGGGGACGAAAGGCGGCGATGGTGTCCGCCGTCTCGATGCCGCCGAAATCGCCGGCGTGCCACAGCTCGTCGACATCGGCGAAGAACGTGCGCAGCGGTTCGTCGAACACGCCGTGCGTATCGGAGAGTATGCCTATCTTTTTCAAAACCGTTTCCGCAATGAATTATTCGGGTAAATCGTTTACCTTTGTAAAGGTAATTCTTTTCGGCATGCAAACCAACATTCCTCTGGCGGAAAGGCTCCGGCCCCGGTCGCTGGAAGAGTACATCGGACAGGAACATCTGGTAGGTCCCGGCGGCGTCTTCCGCCGGTTTCTGGAGACGGGCAATGTGCCCTCGTTCATTCTGTGGGGCCCTCCGGGCGTCGGCAAGACGACGCTGGCGCGGCTCGTGACCACGGCCCTCGACCGGAAAATGTTCACGCTCTCGGCCATCAACGCCGGCGTCAAGGACGTGCGCGAAGTGATCGAACAGGCGAAAAAAAGCCGGTTTTTCAACGCACCCGCCCCGTGTCTGTTCATCGACGAAATCCACCGCTTCAACAAGTCCCAGCAGGACTCGCTGCTCGGCGCCGTGGAACAAGGCATCGTCACGCTCATCGGCGCGACGACCGAAAACCCGTCGTTCGAGGTTATCTCACCGCTGCTCTCGCGCTGTCAGGTCTACGTGCTCAAGGCCATGGAGGACACGGACCTCGGCAAACTGCTCGAACGGGCCGTCTCGACCGACACCGTACTGCGGGAGCGAGGCGTGCGCATCGCCGAGACGACCGCGCTGTTCCGCTTCAGCGGAGGCGACGCCCGCAAGCTGCTCAACATCCTCGACATCCTGTGCAACGCCGCCGAGGGAGAAATCGTCATCGACGACAGGAACGTCACCGAATGCCTCCAGCAGAACATCGCGCTCTACGACAAGAACGGAGAACAGCACTACGACGTCATATCGGCCTTCATCAAGTCGGTGCGCGGAAGCGACCCCAACGCCGCCGTCTACTATCTGGCCCGCATGCTCGCCGGAGGCGAAGACCCCAAATTCATCGCCCGGCGGCTCGTCATCCTCGCCTCGGAGGACATCGGGTTAGCCAATCCGAACGCCCTGCTGCTGGCCAACGCCTGCTTCGACACGGTGCACAAGATCGGCATGCCCGAAGCCCGCATTCCGCTCGCCGAAGCGACCGTCTATCTGGCCACGAGCCCCAAAAGCAATTCGGCCTACCGGGCCATCGACGCGGCGCTCTCCGCCGTGAAGCACGACACGGTGAACCGCCCCGTCCCGCTGCATATCCGCAATGCGCCGACGAAGCTGATGAAACATCTAGGCTACGGCGAGAACTACAAGTACGCCCACGACTTCGAGGGCCACTTCGCCGAACAGGAGTTCATGCCCGAAGGACTGGAGGGCCGGCGGTTCTACGAACCGGCCGACAACCCGCGCGAACAGGAGATCGGCCGGCGCATCGCCGCGCTCTGGAAAGGGAAATACTGAACGGCGGGCACCCGGCGACGGATTTTCCAAAGCCCCGGCCGCATTCCGCACCCCTGAGCGGCGACATCGTATCGCAGCCTTTTACAGCGCAGCCCGGATTCTCTCCGAACGACGGAACGGCGACGGGACAGCCTATCGGACGGACCGCACCGTCCGTTCGCCCCGGAGGCGCCGAAACGACGGCCCCGCACGCGATGAGGGATCGCCCGGAAAGGGTTGCGTTCCCCGGTTTCAATGACTATCTTTGTCGTCTCAAACATCTTACTCTTATGATGACAAACGAAATACTGGGCCGGATTCCCGGCATCGCCCACACCGGCAGCGGCATGTTCTTCCTCATGGCGGGTCCCTGCGTCGTCGAGGACGAAACGATGATGAAGACGGTGGCCGAAACGGCCTGCCGCATCGCGGACCGCCTCCGAATCCCCTACATTTTCAAAGCCTCGTACCGCAAGGCCAACCGCTCGCGGCTCGACTCGTTCAGCGGCATCGGCGACGAAAAAGCGCTGAAACTGTTGGGCAGGATCCGTTCGGAGTTCGGCGTGCCGGTCGTGACGGACATCCACAATCCCGAAGAAGCGGCCATGGCCGCCGAGTACGTCGACGTGCTGCAAATACCCGCCTTCCTGTGCCGGCAGACCGATCTGCTGGTCGCCGCCGCCCGCACGGGCAAGGTGGTCAACATCAAAAAAGGGCAGTTCCTCGCTCCCGAAGCGATGACCTTCGCCGCCGGCAAGGTCCGTGACGCGGGCAACCCGAACGTCATGCTCACCGACCGGGGCACGTCGTTCGGCTACCACGACCTGATCGTCGACCCGCGCGCCATCCCCGTGATGAAACGGACGGGCTATCCGGTCGTGATGGACATCACCCACTCGTTGCAGCAACCCAACCAGAGCAGCGGCGTGACGGGCGGCCTGCCCGAACTGATCGAAACGATCGCCCGCTCGGCCATCGCCGTGGGCGCGGACGGACTGTTCATCGAAACGCACCCGAACCCCTCCGTGGCCAAGAGCGACGGTGCGAACATGCTCGCCCTCGACCGGCTCGAAGGTCTGCTCGAAAAGATGTGCCGGCTGCGGGAAGTCGTCAACACGCTGTAAATCTTCCGTTACCCGAAAGCCCTTCCCCCCGTGCAGGAAGGGCTTTTTCGGCGGCGGCAGGCGGGACGAAACGGGAAACAGGCCCACGGGCTGTTCATAAAATCACAATAAATCCGACTTTCCGCAGTTGGATGTTTATCGAATGTAGCCTAATTTTACATCCATGAAGAAAAGTGGAAAAATCATCTCCGCCTGTGCGGCCGTCCTTCTCGTCGCGGGAGGCGTCGCCACGGGCCTCAAATGCTGCTGCGGAAGCGGGGAGCGGACCTCCGAGGAGGAACTCGTGCAGGAACCGCCCGTCGAACGGCTCTACGGTATAGAAAAAGAGAAATACGACATTTCGGAATACCGGATCGAAAACGGCGAGACGGCCGGAGCGATCTTCGGCCGGTTCGGCGTGGGCGCCGCCACGGTGGACCGCATCGACCGCCGGGCCGACTCGGTGTTCAGCCTCCGCAAACTCAAGGCCGGCAACAAATACACGGCCTTTCTCACACCGCAGGATTCGCTCTCCGAGGCCCGGCTCGCCTATTTAGTCTACGAAGCTACGCAGACCGAATACGTCGTCTTCGATCTGAACGGCGATTCGGTCGACGTATACAAAGGCGCCAAGGAAATCGAAACCCGCAGGGAAAAGAAAACGGCCACGATCCGCAGCTCGCTATGGAACTGCATGATCGAAAACGGCATGAAGCCCGCGCTGGCGATGGAACTGTCGGACATCTACGCATGGAGCATCGACTTTTTCGGCTTGCAGGAGGGCGACAATTTCACGGTCGTCTACGACCGGCAGTTCGTCGATTCGACGGAAATCGGACACGGGACGATCTGGGGTGCTCGCTTCGAACAGGGCGGAAAGACCTACTACGCCATCCCGTTCGTTCAGGACGGCAAGGTGAGCTACTGGGACGAACAGGGCAACAGCCTGCGCAAGAACCTGCTCAAAGCGCCGCTGAAATACAGCCGCATCAGCTCGCGCTTCTCGAACGGACGCATGCACCCCATCCTGCGCATCCGCAGGCCGCACCACGGCGTGGACTACGCCGCTCCGGCCGGGACGCCCGTCGTGGCGGTGGGCGACGGTGTCGTCATCGCCAAAGGCTATGCGGGAGGCGGAGGCAACACGCTCAAGATCAAACACAACTCCGGCTCGCTCGTATCGGGCTACCTACACCTGAAAGGTTTCGCCAAGGGCATCCAAAAAGGCTCGCGCGTCAAACAGGGCGAACTGATCGGCTACGTCGGCTCGACGGGTCTCTCGACGGGACCCCACCTCGATTTCCGGCTGTGGAGAAACGGCACGCCGATCGATCCGCTCAAAGTGCCGACGGAACCGGCCGAGCCGATCCGGGAGGCCAACCGCACAGCGTTCGAAACCGTCCGCGACCGGATCAAGGCCGAACTGGAAGGCACGCTGCCCGACAGCTTGAAAATCACCTCGCTCGATCCGATTCCGGCCGACAGCGCGACACTCGCCGCGGCCGATTCGACCCTCACGCAAACGGAAAAGAAATGACACCGGACCCACGTATCGCCCGATTCATCGAAGCGCATCACGTGCTGACGTTAGCCACGCACGCCGACGGCCTGTCGCATTGCTGCAACCTTTTCTACGCCTACCTTCCGCAGCGCAACGCGTTTGTCGTCACCTCGTCGGACAAGACGCTCCACGCGGCCCATCTGCGCGAAAATCCGAAGGTCGCCGCCTCCGTCGTGCTCGAAACGCGGACGGTAGGAAAAGTGCAGGGCCTCCAGATCCGGGGCACGATGCGCCCTCCCGAAGCGGAGGAGAAAGCCGAAATCAAGAAAGCCTATCTGCACCGGTTTCCTTATGCCGCCGTGATGGACCTCGAACTGTGGGTCCTGCGGCCCGACTATATGAAGCTGACCGACAACCGGCTCGGCTTCGGAAAGAAAATCATCTGGGAAGCACAAAACCTCTGACAAGATTGATAACCGAGACTCTGACCCGAAAGAAAATAGCCGTCACGGGCGGAACGGGCATGCTGGGCAGCCATCTGGTCGCCGCCTTGCTCGACGAAGGATGCCGGGTGAAGCTGCTGGTCCGCGAAGGGAGCGACGAGGGACTGCTGAAGCGGACGCTGGAGAGGACGGGCACGGCGGCCTTGTACGACCGCATTGAGTTCAGCCGCACGGCGCTCAACAATCCGCACGAGCTCGACGAAGCCTTGCAGGGCATCGACATCGTGTTCCACTGCGCCGCGCGGGTATCTTTCGACCCCGGCGAAGCGGATGCAGTCGTCTCGTCCAACACGGAAACGACCACGCACGTCGTCAACAGTTGCCTCGCATGCGGCGTAGGGCTTCTGGTCCACGTCAGTTCCATCGCCACCCTCGGACGTCCGCTCGACGCCGGAGCCCCGATCACCGAAACGTGCATCCTGAACAGTCTGGTGGGCCGCACGGCCTACGGCATCAGCAAGATATACGCCGAGAACACCGTTCTGCGCGGCATGCGGCAAGGACTCCGCGCGGTGATCGTCAATCCGTCGATCATCCTCGGCGAAGGCGACTGGAAACGGGGAAGCGCCGCGCTGGTGGCGCTGGGCGCCCGCAACCGTCTGTTCTACACGGAAGGCATAAAAGGATATGTGGACGTGCGCGACGTGGCGCAGGCCATGATCCGTCTGTCGCTCGCACCGCTGGCCGCTGGCCGGCGCTTCATCGTCTCCGCCGGCAATCTGTCGTTCCGCGAACTCGCAGCCCGCGTCGCCGAAACGACGGGCCGCATGCGCCCCTGCATCCCTTTAGGGAAAACCGCACTGCGAACGCTCGCCCGCCTCGACGAGAAGCTGAGCCGGGCGACTGGACGCAAACGCATGTTCCCCGACGCGTTCGTAGCCGACGCCACCGACACGCTGCGGTACGACGGCAGCGAGCTGCTCCGGACGATCGACTTTCGGTACACCCCGCTCGAAGAAACCATCGCCCGGATCGTCCGGGCCTATCTCGAAGACCGAAAATCATGCCGACCGTAGCCGTCATCATCGTAGCCGGAGGCAACGGCAGCCGCATGCAGGCCCGCCTGCCCAAACAATTCCTGCCGATAGGAGGACGTCCGATCCTCATGCATACCGTCGAGCGCTTCGCCGAAGCGCTGCCCGGCTGCCGCATCGTCGTGGTGCTGCCCGAAAGTCACGTCGCATACTGGAAGGACCTCTGCCGGGCATACGGCTTCGACGTCGCGCACGAAACCTGCGCGGGCGGAGCGAACCGTTTCGAATCGGTCCGCCGGGGGTTGGAACGTATCGGCGACGCGGAACTGGTCGCCGTGCACGACGGCGTGCGTCCGTTAGTGAACCGGCAGATCGTCCTTCGAGCGGTCGAATGCGCCCGGACGTTCGGAGCCGCCGTGCCGGTCGTTCCGCCGGTCGATTCGCTGCGGGAGACGGACGGGACACAGAGCCGCATCGTCGACCGAAACCGGTTCCGCATCGTACAAACGCCGCAGACGTTCCGCGCCTCCGTGCTCCGGAAAGCCTACGAGCGCCCCTACGACGAACGCTTCACGGACGACGCAAGCGTCGTGGAAGCCTCCGGACACGAAATCCGCCTTTGCGAAGGCGCCTATTCGAACATCAAAATCACCACGCCCGTCGACATGATTACGGCCGAAGCGCTGCTGAAAAACGAACGGGAATCCTCCGACGACGGGCACGGACAGGAAAGGTAAACCGACACGCCGGACAGCCATTTCCGCCGGAAACGACGGCAGAAGCTGCGCGGCGATCTGCGAAAGCGCACGAACGTTTCTCAAGTTCGTTCCCCTAAAAGATCACGGTGACAAAAACGAGAACGGTTCTATTGCACCGACGTTCCGGACCGCGACGAAAACCCCTGCCGCATGCTCCCGCGACCGTCGGCCGAATATTCGGAAGGACCCGGAGCGATCCCTCGGAAACGCTCGGTCGGGAATCGAAGCCATCGTCCCATCGAGCGAGACGCCATGCGGTTCCGTCGGCACACCCGGTTAAATGAATGTTTCCGCCCTGCGATACACCGACAGGGAAGCGACGAAAGAACCCGGCCGCATGCTCCCGCGGCCGCGGGTCGCGCACAGAGATCGCCCCGATCTTCTGCAAGATTCGAGGCTGCCGGCTGCCGAACACGGCCGCACGGGTTTTCTCCGGGACACCGAAATATGCCCGCGCGAAAAAAGAAAGTGTGAAACAGCGAGGAACCGTCGAAAACCCGCTCCGAAGACGTTTCCTTCCGCCCGGAACGTTTCCCTCGCGGCCTTCCGGAGGAAATTATTGATCGGCCGCAGCCTTTTTTCCGAATTTCCGTTTGATCCACCGGGGAAAGATCACCGCACCGATGGCTAAATAGGGATAATACGTCACTCCGCGCCACATCAGCGCGATGAGCGTCGCCGCACCGAGCTGCAACGCCGCGGGCACCTCGATCAGGTCGCGGCAGTAAGTGCTGAACACGTATTCGGCGAATCCGCTGCCGCCCGGCGTCGGCATGACGAGCATCATGATCCACATGACCAACTGCCGCGCGAAAAGCAGGAACTGGTCGCCGACCGAGAAAAAGGCCAGCACCAGTGCGTTGGCCACCATATACCGCGAACTCCACGACAGAAACGTCGAAGCCCCGGCCCCGAACCAGAAACGGAAGCCGTGACGCCGGATTTCTAACGACGAACGGACGATGTCATCTCCCGTCTTCTCGGCCCCCTGCGCCCAGCGACGCAGAAAGCGGAGCCTGAAAATCCGGACGAGCAGACTCTTGATGCCGCGCGGATTGACGAACAGTCCGTAGGAGAGCAGCAGCACATAGGCCAGTTTGACGAAATACCCGATGAGCGCGAAATTCATCAAGCTGCGGGCCACGACGCCCGACGCATCGACGTCGAACAGCTCGGTCCGGCCCACGAGCAGCATCAACAGCGGAAACATCACGATGAAATAGACCTCGTCCAGAAAGGAAGTCAGCATCACGATGGCCGAACTGCGCCCCACGCCGATCCCCTCCTTGTGCACGTAGACGATAGCCACGCTCGTACCGCCGACGGCCGAAGGCGTCACGGCCGAGGTAAACTCCCAGAGCATGATGACACGGAAGGCCTGAAGCCACGAGAGCTCGTTGCCGCTGAGCACCCGGATCCGGACGATATAACCCAGATCGCGGCCGAACATGAACAGGACCGCCATGAAAAGCCAGAACACCGAGCGCCACGTGAACCGGACGCCCGAAAAGACATCGGCATCGAAATCCCGCCACAGCATATACCCCACCACGCCCAGACCTATCGCAATCGGGTAAAGGGCGCGGCTGAGCCGGATGCGACTCAGGGCTCCTCGGTTGTTTTCGGTTTTCGGTTCGGTCATCGTTTCTGTTTTCCCTCGCGGAGCGACCCTGCGGCGAAAAATCCGGCGGGCGGCCTAATCGCAGCGAGCCGGGTCCACGGGCACCGTTTTATAGAGTTTGTCGCCCCGCCGCACGACGGCGGGGACCTTGATCGAGCAATAGACGCCCTGCGGCGCCTCGTCCACGGACTCGAAAGCCACGCGGATGTCGTCGGGCTCGAACTCCAGCACGCCGGTCGTCTCGCCGGTGATGAAAGCGGATTCTCCCACCGCAATCGGCGCCGCCTCGACCAGCACCTCGACCACGCCGATGCGGGCGAAATAGTTCGTCACCTTGCCCACGTAAACCTTGCGCCTCGTGGCCGACGAACCGTAGTGGCGGGTCCACTCGCCGGCCTTCTCGCCCTGATAGTATCCGCCCCAGAAGCCCCGGTTGAAGACGGTGCGCAGACGCTCTTTCCACGCCGCGGCCCGTTCGGGCGTATACGTGCCCGCCTCGACGGCCCGCAGCGCCTCGTCGTAACACTCGACCGTGCGCTTGACATACTCCGCCGAACGCGCCCGGCCCTCGATCTTGAGCACCCGCACCCCGGCTTCGAGGAAAAGGTCCAGAAAATCGACCGTACAGAGGTCCTTGGGCGACATGATGTACTGGTTTTCCACGGTCAGCTCCTCGCCGGTCTCCTTGTCCCGCGCCGTATAGGCCCGACGGCACACCTGCCGGCAACTGCCCCGGTTGGCCGAGCAGCCCGTATGGTGCAGACTGAGGTAACACTTGCCGGAAACGGCCATGCACAGCGCCCCGTGCGCGAACATCTCGATCCGGACGAGCTCGCCCTTCGGTCCGCGGATGTTCCGTTCGCGGATGGCCCGGTGGATGGCCCCGATCTGCGGAAGGCTCAATTCGCGTGCCAGCACCACGACGTCGGCATACCGGGCATAAAACGCCACCGACTCGATGTTCGACAGGCTCAACTGCGTGGAAATATGCACCTCCAACCCGATGGAACGGGCGTAGGCGATGGCCGCCTGATCGGAGACGATCACCGCGTCGATTCCTTCCCGGAGGGCACGGTCCATGATGCGGCGCATGGGCGCCAGATCCTCGTCGTAGAGAATCGTATTGACGGTCAAATAGGTTTTGATGCCGTTTTCGCGAGCGACGGAAACGATCTTCGAGAGATCGTCCAACGTGAAATTGAAGGACGAACGCGCCCGCATGTTGAGCTGTTCGACTCCGAAATAGATGGAATCGGCTCCGGCCTGCACGGCGGCGGCCAACGATTCGTAGCACCCCACGGGAGCCATGATCTCTATGTCGCTGCGTCTCATCGTCCGGCTCTATCGGTTGCGGTTCAACAATCTGCGGGCCAGCTCCCGGAGCGGCTGCGTTCTCTCTCCGGGCAAGCCCAATCCGTCTAACATGCGTTCCGCCTCGTCGAAATAGGCCGCGATTGCCTTCTGGGTGGCCTCGCGCACCGAAAGCGCGTCGTAGATCGCCCGCACCGAGGCGATCTTGTCGGAGGGTTCGGCCGCGCCGTCGCCCAGCAGGGCGAGCAGCCGCGCCCGTACCGCCTCGTCGGCCGTACCGAGGGCCGTGGTCAGCAGGAACGTTTTCTTGCCGGCCAGAATGTCGCCCCCGATGGGCTTGCCGAACACGGCGGCATCGCCGTAGGTATCGAGCAGATCGTCCTGCAACTGGAAGGCCAGTCCGACGGCGATCCCGAAACGGTAGAGCCGGTCGGCCTCGTCGTCTTTCGCCCCGCCGCACAGCGCCCCCATCTTGAGCGCTCCGGCCAGCAGGACGGCGGTCTTGAGCTCGATCATGCGCAGGTATTCCCCGACGGTCACCTCGTCGCGCGTCTCGAAATCCATGTCGTACTGCTGTCCCTCGCACACGCCGAGGGCCGTCGCGTTGAACACCGAAAGCAGCCTCGGCAACACGGCCTCGTCGGAGCCGCACAGCAGCCGGTAGGCGAGAATCATCATCGCATCGCCGGAAAGGATGGCCACGTTGTCGTTCCAACGGGTATGCACGGCCGGCTTGCCGCGCCGCATGTCGGAGCGGTCCATGATGTCGTCGTGCAGCAGCGTGAAGTTGTGGAACACCTCCACGGCCAGCGCCGCGGGCTTGGCGGCGGCGATTCCGCCGCCGAACAGGTCGCAGGCCATCAGCAGCGCCACCGGACGGAGGCGTTTGCCGCCCTCTTCGAGCGAATAGGCCACGGGCTCGTAAAGGCGTTCGGGCTGCGCCGGATACTTCAGCGCGGAGAGTTCCCGCTCGGTGATATCCAGCAATTCCTGAAAAGAATACATAGTCGTCGTCGTTTTTGTCCGGTCCCCTTCCGAAGACCGGGACACAAAGGTAAGAAACTTTCCGGCAATGCGTACCGCCTCCGAGGGGCATCCGTCCCGGCGGAGGGAAAAACGACGGCGCTCCGCGGGCGGAATCGGCGGGAGGAAGAGGATTTTTTGCCCCGAAAATATTGATGCGAACGTTTTTTTCGGTATATTTGTTTCAAAGAACCGGCCTCGCCGCCGCGAACCGGGCCGTGTCCGACACCGGTCGTTCTTTTCCATCGAACATTCAGCTTGATTTTTGAAAAATACAACCGAACTCAATTCACTTCACAAAGACACATTTTGCCCTATGAAAAAAGTAGCGATCGGCGTAGACATCGGAGGAACGAACTCCGTCTACGGACTGGTGGACGACAAAGGATATATCCTCAGCGAAGGCGTATTTCCGACCCGTAACTACCCGGATGCGGACCAGTACATAGAAGAACTCTACATCGGCATACAGAACCTGCTCAAGGCCGCCGGCGATCAGGTCGAGCTGGTGGGCATCGGCATCGGAGCCCCCAACGGCAACT
This sequence comes from uncultured Alistipes sp., assembly GCA_910583985.1. Lineage (GTDB taxonomy): Bacteria > Bacteroidota > Bacteroidia > Bacteroidales > Rikenellaceae > Alistipes_A. The sequence goes on along the minus strand of CAJTYA010000016.1, from coordinate 2,330 downwards.
ACTACAAAGGCACGATAGAAAACGCGCCCAACCTGCCGTGGAAAGGAGCCGTAAACCTCGTCGAAAAGATGAAACGCTTCTTCCCGACCCAGCCCATCATCCTGACCAACGACGCCAATGCCGCCGCCGTGGGCGAAATGGTATACGGCGGAGCGCGCGGCATGAAGGACTTTTTAGTGGTGACGCTCGGCACCGGACTGGGCAGCGGATTCGTCGCCAACGGACAGCTCATCTACGGCCACGACGGATTCGCCGGCGAGCTGGGCCACGTGACGGTCAGCCACACGGGACGCATCTGCGGATGCGGCCGCAAGGGCTGTCTGGAAACCTACGTTTCAGCGACGGGCATCAAACGGACGATCTTCAAACTGATGGCCGACAGCATCGAGGACAGCGAATTCCGGCACGTGACCTACAACGAACTGACGGCCGAAATGATTACGAAAGCCGCCCTCAACGGCGACCCGCTGGCCATCGAAGCCTACGAATACACGGGCATGCTGCTCGGCCGCGCGCTGGCGGACGCCGTGTCGATCACCAGCCCCGAAGCCATTTTCCTGTTCGGCGGACTGGCCAAAGCCGGCAAGTACATCTTCGAACCGACGAAGAAATACATGGAAATGCACATGATGCCCATCTTCCGCAACAAGGTCAAACTGCTGCCTTCGGGCATCGACGGCAAGAATGCCGCCGTGCTGGGCGCCTCGGCCTTGGTTTGGCAGAGTCTCGACAGCAAATAATCCGCGCGGCTTCCCGTCGCGTGCCCGGTTTCGACCGGGCCGCGGCGATTCCGGCGGCGGACAAGTCAGTCCGCCGCATCCGCAGAAAAAGGCGGTCATCCCGCAGCGAAGCGGGAAACGACCGACCGCCGCGGACATACGAAGCGTGCCGGACGGAGCGTGCGAAAAGCATCCGATAGAAAAGAGGTTGTCCTCTCCGGAACGGATCGCGATTCGATGAATATGTCGCTGCGGCAGGTCGCTCGTCATGCAGGACTGTCGTTCGGTCCTACGACCATGAAGCGAGGCATACGTTTTCGACGACGGTTACGCTTTCGCAGGGCGTACCGTCGGAGACAGTCGGCAAAATGTCAGGGCACAAGCATATCGCCACTGCCCGGATATACGCCAAAATAAATAGGGCGCGATACGGATGCGTCGAGCGAGAAGATAGCCGGCAAATTCAGGATGACGCAATAGTTCGATCTTAAGAAACATTCGAAAGAAAGAGGCTCAGATACATGTCTGAGCCTCTTTTTCGCATGTTTTATCTCGGAATTCTTATTCTTTGGGGGGATAATTCAATGGTGCAAAGAACTCGCCGAGGGTGAGTTTATATATCGTCTATGCGAAAGGGACGTCGGTTCGACCGGGAATCGACTGTAACAAAACAGCGGAAAGAAGTTCTTTCCGCTGTTTTGTTTATAGTTTATTTTCTTTTCGGAGGATAATCGAAAGCATCCGTATCGAAAAAGTCACGGATACTAATGTTATAGAGCTCGCATATTTTTCGAATGGACATAATATTAGGAATCTTACGACCTGCTTCGTATCTATATATGTCAGAACGAGATTGATCGATAGCAGTCTCTTGTGCTATATTGCGTGTTTTGCGTAAATCTTTGATCCGCTCAACTAATCTTTTTGCTAATTCCGGATCTTTATATCGGCTCCTTTTATCCACAATTGCAAAAGAATTAGCATTTTGCATCTCTTATCACGGCCTATTAGCAGGGCATGCCGTTTTTTTGTATATATTTGTTCCATGAATTTAACGACAACAGAAATTATGCTACCTTCGCAATTGAATAGTTCGGCATAGACCGACGGACATAACATATAAAGGGTAAACAACTCTTTATACCTATTCGTAAACTTGGGACCCTCGGAAGAGGTTGTTTGATCTGGGTATAACAGTTGTCAGTCCATGTTATGTCCTGCTCGTTCCTACGGGCAGGACTGACTTGGGCGCAGGACAGCTTCCGGATCAAGGTTCCCAAGACCTACGAATAGGGGCTGACACCGCGCCCCTTTTTATTTTCTGACGGGCGCAAGTTTCAACTGCTCATCCCTGCGAGTATGAAGTCCGGCGCGTCCCCTATCTCCAAACACATATCGTTTCTTCCCGTCGTCCGTTGGGGCGACGGTAGGGACGTGCGCGCCGTGACGGAACGAGGAACGGCCCTCTCCCCAAGGCCGGATCATTTACGACTGAATCGGGAAGGTTCTGGAACGATGCCTTGCCGCAAACGAGTGAGTGAACGTTTGCGGCGGGTATCCGCCCACTACGCAACCCGGACGGCTTTTCTTTCACAGGAAAAGCACGTCCGG
>CAJTYA010000015.1 GCA_910583985.1 uncultured Alistipes sp. | reverse complement strand
GAATCCCGACAATCCATTTATCCGGAGTGCGGCGGCGATGCCGGCCGGTTATAAAACTCATTGCCGCCGTACTCTTTTCTTTGACGCTTGCCGTGCCTTAATCTTACGCCCATGACTCCGCACCTTTCTACACTCCCGTTCCCGGTCGATCCGCAGCGGACGGTCTGCTTCAGCGGTTACCGCATCGGCAAAATGCCGGGCACGGCCGAGGGGTGCGATCCCGCCGAGGTGCAAAGGGTTGTGCGGAAACGGTGCGCATGGATCGTCGAACGCCTGTGCGAGCGGGGTTACGACACGTTCGTCAGCGGCATGGCCACCGGGTTCGACCTCTGGGCAGCCGAGGCGGTGCTCTCCGTGCGGCGGAACCGCCCCGACATCCGCCTGCTCGCATTCGTTCCTTACCGCGAACAGGCGAAATATTACGATCCCGACTCTCTGAGGTCGTACACCGAAATATTGTCGCAGGCCGACTACGTGCACTGCCTGAGCGAGCGCTACACCCGAAGTTGCTGCCTCGACCGGAACATAGCGATGCTCGACCATAGCACGGTGCTCGTCTGCTATTACGACGGCCGCCCCGGCGGGACTCGCTACACGGTCTCGCGCGCCCTCGACCGCGGGATGACCGTCATCGACCTCTGCTGCAACCGGAACGCCCGGCCCTACAACCTCCATGCGGCCCCGGAATGGATCGAAGGGGTGAGGGCCATCCGGTGAGAGCGGGACGGACGAAAGGTGGAGCGGCAGAGGGAAGTCCGACGCTTGCCGAGTCGTGTTCCGGGTGCGGGCCCGTCATTTCGCGACGCATGATAAAAGGGTCCCATCTCACCCCTCACCCTCCGGGAAGTTTATCCCGACCGCACGGGCCGGCCGCTCCAATGCCCCCGGCCGCTCGAAAACGGCACGGTCCGAAGCGGAGGTTCGGACCGCCGGATCGAATGCCTTGATACGGGTCCCGGTTTCGCCGACCGGTCCGCCGATTTCTCTATCCGCAACGACGCTCCCGACGAAAAAATCGAACCGTCCGCACGAAGAACGGATTCTCCGAGCCCCTCCTTCCGCGACAGTCCGCCGTTTTCACGCACCGGAAGACCGGGCAAGGTTTCGTCCCGTCCGAATGCCTCTCCCCGAAAACCGCCCCCGGACCGCACCCGCACCGGCTCCGTTCGCCGCACCGACGAGCCTGCGCGGTTTTCCCCTGTTCCGACGACCGCCCGAAAGGAAAGGGCACCGACGATTCGGAACCGGGGAAACGGCCCGACGTCCCGGCCATCGCATCGGCAGGCAGGCCGCATTTTGAAAATCCGGCATAAATGACTTTCTTGCGGAAGTTTACCGGGCGGAGCCCCGGCCCTCCGGACGGGAATGCGCAGAAACGGATTTACGGAATGTATTTTGCCGGGCTCCGCAAGGGCGGTCCGCCCGGAAAGCACTACTGCTCCGAAAAACAGGGAACGAATCGAAACAAGAACGATATGAAAAGCGTCAAAGAATCTTTGCTCGAACGCCGCTCAATCCGGCGCTACGAACGCGAAAAAATCGAACAGGAAAAACTCGATTTCATTTTCGAGGCCATCCGCAACACGCCGACGAGCTACAACGGCCAGCAATTCTCGGTCATCGCCGTCACCGACCAGTCCGTCAAGGAGGAACTGTATGCCGTCACGGGCCAGAAACAGATCAAGACCTCGGCCGCCTTTCTGGTCTTCTGCCTCGACTACCACAAGCTCAAAGCGGCCAATGCGCGGAAGGGTCTTTCGGCACCCGACTTCGCCGCCACGATCGACGGCTACACGGTGGGCGTGATCGACGCGTCGCTGGCCATGATGAGCGCCGTGACGGCCGCCGAATCGCTCGGATTAGGCTGCTGCTGCGTGGGTTACATCCGCACGGCCGATCCGAAAAAGGTGTCCCACATGCTGGGGCTGCCCCACGGCGTGGCCATCGTCTGCGGCCTCACGCTCGGCTATCCGAGGGAAATGCCCGACCTGAAGCCCAAACTTCCCGTTGCCGCCGTGGTACACGCCGAACGCTATACGCCGGACGAGGAGCTGGCGCCCATGCTCGAAGCCTACGACCGGGAAGTAACCGCCTTCAACGCCACGCGCAGCGGCGACAAGACCGACAACGACTGGGCCGGCCACATCGCCGCCTATCACCGGCACTCGATGGAACACGGCATCCGCGACTATCTGGCCGAACAGATCGGTCTGGACCGTTAGACGCAACGCCCGGCAAGCACCGCATTCGGAGAGCCGTCCGACGGAAAGCCCGTCCGGCCTGCGCCATACCGTGCAAAGCGACGACGGACGACGGACGACCGGCACCGCCCTCGGTCGCCGTTATATGCAAAATCGACATGCCGAAAAAACACGATGGCACGTCCGAATGCCACGAAGCGGAAGACTCAAACGCTCCGCTCCACAGCCACGGATTCGAAAAGAGCGAAAGGCCCGGCCCCTGCTCCGTCGTCACGGCTACGAAAAAGAACGGGAAGGAACGATTTCCTTCCGACTCTCGAAAAGCCGTATGTCCGACGCCCTTCTCCGAAAACGAAACAAGGCACGATACACGAAAGGAGGCACCTGCCCCCGTGCATCGTGCCTTGTCTTTATAATTTTAACGGGGCGATCACGCCCATCCCCACAGGGACCGACCGACGCAACAAACGACAACCTCGCAAACAAAATCCTGAAAACAAGGAAAAGCCGATCCCCGGCCATACCCGTCCCTGCTGCGAGGAAACCGTGCATCCGTCGAACGGCACGCCTCCGCACACGGCAACGCCGAGCGGGAAACTACGGCCAATGGAACGCCGGGGCCACAAAACCCGTAACGACCCGACAATCCGGCAGTCCGACCGCTCTCGAACGATGCACTCTTGGCGATCCATCCGCTCCAAGACCGTCCGATAAAAAGAACGAATATCCATAGGGAAAGAAGACTGTCGCACCCTTATCGTTTTGCACGACTGCCTATTTCTATAATGTATCGACGGAAACTCGTGCCGCCATGCGTTCCGGATGACATACGCAAATCCCCGCGAGGATCGGGTTCCTTCCCGACACACGACCCGTAATGCGAAAACCTCCGACCGGATTCGAAACGGCAACCCGAAACATCGGCACATCGCAGGGCACAACGGTTTTATCCAAAAACAAGGAGAATCCGCCCCGCTTTCGGTCGCGACCGGGAGACGGGTTACGACGCACCCTTGCCGCTTCGGCTCGACACGACGAGTACGCGACACGGAGGATAGGCTCGCCCCCCGCTTTCGTTTGTTTCCGGACGGTCCCGAACGTATTTTCGGAGGCGGAATCCCGCCAATTGCCGACCGTCGGAGGCGGCATCGCTTCGAGGAACGGTCTAACTGTCATCCGAAAGACCGGCTCCCGACCGTTCCGGGCCCGCCTTTTACCGGAGGAACGGACGCCGCAGGCACCCGCTTGCCGGGCACAGTCGCCATGCAAGTGCGTTGCGGCAGCCCTCCGTCGAATCGGACGTCGCTCCGCGAACCCGACCGACTTGCGTCGGACGGAACGGCCCTGCGCCGGCGTCGGAAAAAGCGGACGAAGAAATACAGAACCGGGATGCGAAGTCCCGCATCCGCCCGAAAGAGGAGCCGTCGGACCGAAGCCCGTCTTACATCGCACTGATGCGGGCCACCGGGGCGACCGACATGTCGGCAAATTCGCCGCGCTGGTACTTGAAGTAGCCGGTGATGGCGATCATCGCGGCGTTGTCCGTCGTGAACTTGAATTCCGGCAGGTAGGTGTGCCACTTTCGTTTGGCGCCCTCCCGTTCGATGGCCGTGCGCAGCCCGGAGTTGGCCGATACGCCGCCGGCGATGGCGATTTCGCGGATGTCGTACTGTTTGGCCGCCTTGACGAGCTTGCCCAGCAGGATGTCGATGATCGTGCTCTGGAGCGAGGCGCAGAGGTCGGCCTTGTTCCGTTCGATGAAATCGGGGTCTTCGTGCACCCTATCGCGGAGGAAATAGAGGAACGAGGTTTTGAGTCCGCTGAAACTGTAATCGAATCCGTCCACCGACGGCTTGGCAAAGCGGAACCGTTTGGGATCGCCCTGCGCCGCGAGCCGGTCGATGACCGGACCGCCCGGATAGGGCAGGCCCATCACCTTGGCGCACTTGTCGAACGCCTCGCCGGCCGCGTCGTCGATCGTCGTGCCGACGATCTCCATGTCGGCGTAATCGCGCACCAGCACGATCTGGGAGTGTCCGCCCGACACGAGCAGGCACAGGAACGGGAACGAGGGATGGGGCAGGTCACGGTCGGGCAGGTCGATGAAATGGGACGATATGTGGCCCTGCAAATGGTTGATCTCCATCATCGGAATGTCGTGCGAAAGCGCCAGCCCCTTGGCGAACGACACGCCGACGAGCAGCGAACCGAGCAGGCCGGGTCCGCGCGTGAACGCGATGCCGTCCAACTCTTCGGGAGCGACGCCCGCTTCCTTGAGCGCCGTGTCGACGACCGGAATGATGTTCTGCTGGTGGGCGCGCGAAGCCAGTTCGGGAATCACGCCGCCGTACTTGCGATGCACTTCCTGACTGGCGATTACGTTCGAGAGCAGTTTCCGGTTCCGGATCACGGCGGCCGACGTATCGTCGCACGAAGATTCGATCCCCAAGATCGTAATATCCATTTCGGCTTTAATATTTGTTCGAAAATTAGTAAACTTGCGGTTTCTGAAGAGGGGCTCCGTTCCCGTCCGCAGCGGATTCCCGCCGCAGAGGAAGCGGATCGGAAGACACCCTTTCGAGCCGAAGTTCCCGATGGGCAAAGTTATAAAAATAATACTATCTTCCGTCTCGACGATCGTCCTGTCGTTGATAATTTTGCCCGTACTCGCCTCGCTGCTGCTCCATTGGCGACCCGTACAGGATTTCGCCGTCCGTCGGGCCGCGGACATGCTCAGCGAACGGTTGCAGACCGAGGTGACGTTCGACAGGGTGCGGCTGCGGCTGTTCAACCGCGTCGCCCTCGACGGCCTGTGCGTGCTGGACTATCACCGCGACACGATGTTCTATGCCGGCAGGGTCGTCGTCCCGCTGCGCAGCGTCCGTCCGTTCTCCGGCACGGTCGCGCTGGGCGACGTATCGCTCGACGGCGTGCGGTTCCGCCTGATGCAGGACAGCACGCGACGGACCAATCTGTGGCAGATTCTTCAGAAAGTCAAGCGAAAACATAAAAAGGAACGCAAACCGTTCCGACTCACGGCCGCCTCGCTCGCCATCAGCGACATGGACTTCCGGCACCGGAAGTTCGATGTCCGGCCCAGAGAATACGGCGTCAATTTCACCGATCTGGACGTGCACGACTTCAACCTCCGCGTGAGCGACATCGTCGTCGTGAACGACAGCGTGAACCTGTCGATCGACTCGCTCTCGCTCTGCGAGCGCTGCGGACTGCGCATCGAAAACCTCACTACGCCCCGCTTCACGATTTCCGGAACGGGCATGCGCTTCGAGCGGCTCCGGGTCCGGACGCCCGAATCGGACGCGCGGCTCCCCTACCTCTATTTCGATTATCCGACGTGGAAAAGTTACGGCGACTTCCTCCATCGGGTCGACATCCGGGCCGAATTCAACCGGTCACTGGTCGATTTTCGGACGATAGCCTACTTCGCACAAGGGCTGCGCGACTGGCACAGCGTGCTGCGCGACGCATCGGGAACCGTGAGCGGCCCCGTGGCGGCGATGCGGGGAAGCATCGGCGAGGCGACGCTGCGGGACACGAAGGTAGGTCTGCGGTTCGCCATCGACGGCCTGCCCGACGTGAAACGCACGCGCTTCGTCTTCGACGTGACCTCGCTGGAAACGAACGCCGCCGATGTCGAATACGTTTTGCAGGACATCGCCCGGACGTCGCTCGGAGAGAAGCTGCCGATGTTCGAACGGGCGGGGCGGATCGGTTTCCGGGGCCGGTTCGACGGACTCCTGAGCGATTTCATCGCTTCGGGCGATCTGGAAACCGATCTGGGCCGGGCCGCCCTGCGGTTCAACGTCAAGCCTTCGGAACAGGCTGCGACGGCGTTCGAAGGGTCGCTCGAAACGGTCGATTTCGAAACGGGCCGGCTGCTCGGTTCCCGCAAGATCGGACGCATCTCGCTGGGCGCCGACGTGACGGGCGTTTTCGGGCAGACATTCGGCATGCAGGCCCGCGCCCGAATCCCCAAACTGGAATTCAACGGATACGCCTACGGCGACCTCGCGCTGGACGGCAAGTTCGAAAACCGGAAATTCACGGGCAATATCGCATCGGCCGATCCGAACATCGCGTTCGATTTCAACGGCGATCTGGACTTCAGCGACTCGCTGCCGGCCTATCATTTCGATCTGCACCTGCGCAACGCCGATCTGCACAAGCTCAACTTCAACCGCCGGGACAGCGTCTCGAAAATCCGCTGCGACCTGCACGCGCAGGCGTCGGGCACTTCGCTCGACAACATCGACGGCACGGTAGAAATCAACGGAATGACCTACATCAACCACATCGACACCGTCCGCACCGGGAACATCCGCATGGAAGCCGACAACGACAGCGAGCGCAAGCGGCTGGGCTTCTACTCCTCGTTCGCAGACGCCGAGCTGAAAGGGAAGCTGAGCTATCGCGACATGTTCTCGTACTTCACCCATACATTGCGCTCCTACCTGCCGTCGATGTCGGTACGGGAGCGCGGCACGGCGCCTCCGGCGCCCCTCAGGGGCGAGGCCGCCCGCATCGACAGCTACTACCTGCTGGAGGTCGATGTTAAGGAGGCCAACAATGTGGCGGGCATCTTCCTGCCCGGCCTGCAACTGTCGCAGGGTACGCACCTGAGCTTCCTGTTCAATCCCGAAAGCGACGTCTTCTCGCTACGGCTCGACTCGGAGCTCATCGAGAACGAGAAGTTCTTCGTCTCGGACCTGAAAGCCTCCTGCCGCAATCAGGCGGACTCGATCTCGCTGTTCGTCACGGCGGCCGACGTCTATGTCAAAGGGCTGTACATGCCCGACTTCTCGATGATCGGCGGGGCGAAGGAGAACCGCATCAATCTGGCCACACGTTTCAACGACGCCGAGAACGGCAGCTACGCGATGGTCAGCACGACCTCGACGCTGCGGGCCGACTCGACCGGCGTGCCCCAGATCGCGGTACGGTTCAACCCGTCCACCTTTTCGGCCAACGGACAGACATGGCACATCGGGGCACGGGAAATCGTCTACGACTCGATCCGGCTGAAGGTGGACCGGTTCAGTCTCTCCAACGGCCCCCAACGCCTGATCGTCGACGGCACGGCTTCGCGCAGCGACAGCGACACGTTGCGGCTCACGCTGACCGATTTCGACCTCCGCCCCTTCTTCTCCCGCTTCGCCGAGCGGCAGGGATACCGGCTTAGCGGATACACCAACGGCTCGGCCGAACTGATTTCGGCCTTCCGCGACGGCGTGCTGCGCGCCGGCATCGACTTCGACAGCCTGCAGGCCAACGATACGCCGATAGCCCCCCTGCGCTTCGAAAGCAAATGGGACTTTCCGGCCCGGCAGGCCCGTTTCCGGCTGACGAACAGAAAATCGGGCGATGCCGTCGTAGAGGGGTTCTACGCGCCCGACGAGGGACGCTACCGGGCCGACATTCTGCTGCGGAAGATCGACATGGCGCTGCTCGATCCCGTGCTCAAAGGCGTGCTCCGCGGCTCGAAAGGCGAGGCCGAGGCCCGTCTGGTGCTGACCAATCCCGACCGGAAAGCGACACTGAACGGGTCCGTCGCGGTGAATGCGTTCTCGACGACGGTGGACTACACCAACGTGACCTATTCGATGCCCGAAGGGACGATCGACGTGCGGGACAATACGATGACGTTCCGCCCCTCGGCGCTGTACGACCCGCAGGGTCACCGGGCGGGATTCGACATGGATTTCAGCTTCGCCAACCCGCGCAACCTGACCTACAACGTGCACGTGCGCCCCGAAAACATGCTCGTGCTCCACACGAACGCCTCGCACAACGATCTGTTCTACGGCACGGTATACGCTTCGGGATCGGGGACGATCCGGGGCAGCCGCTACGGCGTGAGCATGGACATCGTGGCGGCCTCGGCCGACGGCACCCGTTTCTATCTGCCGTTGGGCAATGCTTCGGACATATCGGCGGCCGACTTCATCGTGTTCAAGGACCCCGAACGCCACGCTTCGGACAGTCTGGCTGCGGTCCGCCGGCGGAAGCGGCTGCTCGCCCGGCGGATCGGCGGGGCGCAGCAGGCCCGGACGGACATGGACATCAAGATGACGCTCGACGTGCGCCCCAACGCCGAAATGCAACTGACGCTCGACCAGACCGGCGACAACATGCTCCGGGGACGCGGCAGCGGAACGCTCAACCTGCACGTCAACCCGGTCGACAAGGAGTTCACCATCTACGGCGACTACGCCATCGCCGAGGGGAATTACAGGTTCTCGTTGCAGAATTTCGCTACGCGGAACTTCATCATCGAGGACGGCAGCAGCATCCAGTGGACCGGCGATCCGGTCAACGCGCTGCTCGACGTCACGGCCGTCTACAAGCTGAAGGCCTCGCTCGCTCCGCTGCTCGGCGCCGGGGCGCAAAGCGGCCGCCGCAGCGTACCGGTGGAGTGTATCATCCGCCTCTCGGACCGGCTCACGCAACCGGCCATCACGTTCGACGTCAGCGTGCCCAACACCGACCCGGAGACCGAAAGTCTGGTGCGCAACGCGATGAACACGCAGGAGATGGTCTCCACGCAGTTCCTCTGGCTGCTGGCCACGCAGAGCTTTTACAGCGACAACACCGCGGGGGGCAGTTCGAACCTGAATATCGGCGCCAAGGGAGCCACGGTGACCGGCATCGACTTCCTGTCGAACCAGTTGAGTAGCCTGCTCTCGACGGACCGTTTCCGTTTAGCGCCCAAATACAGGCCCAAGAGCGAGGAGACTTCGGACGAGTTCGGCACGGAATTTTACGGGGAACTCATCAAGGACCGGCTCATTCTGGAAGGCGATGTGAGCTACGACACGGGCAACGGCATGCCGGTCAACAACCGGACGGCCAACAGCCTCACGGGCGACGTGACGCTGAGCCTGCTGCTCGACAGGGCGGGCAACGTGAAGGTCAAGGCCTTTACGCGGACGATCGACCGTTTCGACGAGAATCAGGGCTTGCAGGAGAGCGGCGTCGGCATTTCGTACCGCGAGAGCTTCGACAATCTGGGCGACGTGTTCCGCAACATCCGCCGCCGGACGCAGGAGCGGCGACAGGAACGCCGGGAACGGAAAGCACAGCGGCAGCCCCCCGCGTCCGGACAGAGCGGGACGGCCGGAACGCCCGACGCTGCCGGGAACGAAAGCGGGAACGAGGATGTAAACAGTCCGTCGCCGCAGAAATAATTCGAAACAATTGGGAACAAAACGCAGGCTTTTGCAAGAAAAAACGTATTTTTGCGAATCTGTTGTCGGAGAGAAAAGCCGCGCCCGACGGTCCGTCGCCGAAACGGCGGACGGACACGGAAGGCGGGCCCGCGACGGAGCGGAAACAAAAATCGAATAAATCCGAAAAATATGATGATCCTGTTGCAAGCAACCGAGCCGGTAGCCGTGGCTGCCGAGCAAACAGCCAAGACCATGGGACTTGGAGAACTCTTTCTGGCCGGAGGTTTCCTCATGTGGCCGTTGTTGATTCTGGGCGGTGCGGCCGTCTTTATCTTCTTCGAAAGATTCTGGGCCATCCGCAAGGCCTCGTCGGTCGACATGAATTTCATGAACCGCATCCGCGACCTGATCTGCGACGGCAAGATCCACGCCGCCGTGCAGCTCTGCCGCTCGACCGATTCGCCCATCGCCCGCATGATCGAAAAGGGGATCGGCCGGATCGGCCGTCCGTTGAGCGACGTGCAGAACTCGATTGAAAACGTGGCCAACCTCGAAGTCTCGAAGCTCGAAACCGGGCTCCCCATTCTGGCGACGATCGCCGGCGGCGCGCCGATGCTGGGTTTCCTCGGTACGGTCGTGGGTATGGTGCAGGCCTTCATGAACATGTCGCAGGCAGGCGGCACGGTCGACATGACGGTGCTGGCCAGCGGTATGTACGTGGCCATGGTGACCACCGTGGGCGGTCTGGTCGTGGGCGTACCGGCCTACTTCGGCTACAACTACCTCGTGGCCCGCATCGAGAAACTGGTCTTCCGGATGGAAGCCAACTCGATCGCGTTCATGGACATTCTCAACCAGCCCATCGAACAGTAATGCCGGCGCGTCCGGTTTTCGTCACAACAGACTTAAAACCCGTAGAATCATGGCAATCAAAAGAGGATCGAAGGTGGAGGTGGGCTTCAGCTCTTCGTCGATGACGGACCTGATCTTCCTGCTGCTGCTCTTCATGATGCTTTCGACCACGTTGATCAATCCCAACGCGGTGAAGCTCACGCTGCCGCAGAGCTCCAACCAGATCAAGGACAAGGCGGCCACGTCGGTGTCCATCACCCCCGACCTGCATTACTACCTCGACAAGGAACCCATCGCGTTCGACCAGTTGGAGGCCGCCCTGCAGACGCGCCTTCAGGGACAGGAAAAACCCGTCGTGTCGCTGCATGCCGACGAGACGGTGCCGGTCGGCGAAGTGGTCAAGGTGATGAACATCGCCCGAAAAAACAAATTTCAACTTTTCATGGCCACGCGGCCCGAATAGAACGATGATCGAGTTTCATCAGGAAAACAATACGCAGCAGCGCGTCGTGGGGGGAGCCGCCGCATTTTTGTATGCGGTGCTGGTTTTGCTGTTGCTGCTGCTGGTGAAGTTCCGCATCGAAATGCCCTCCGAAGGCGAAGGTCTGATGATCAATTTCGGCAACGTGGCGGAGGCCGCTCCGGGCGAGGATCTCCCGGCGAACGACCAGATGGCCGAAGCGCCGAGGCAGGAACAGCCCTCGCAGCGGCAGGATGCCGAGCCGGAAGAGCAGATGACGCAGGAAATCGACGAAGAGGCTCCGGTGATCGAACAGAAAAAAGAGGAGAAAAAACCGAAGAAGGAACAGAAACAGGATACCCCCAAGCCGCAACAGAAACCGGCCGAGAAGCCGCGGGAAGTGAACCGCAAGGCACTCTTCCCCGGTCGGACCGAAGGCAGCGCCTCGACGAGCGAAGGTACGGGAAGCGGCACCGGCAACCAAGGCGATCCGGCCGGGACGCCCGAAGGCAGCCACGAAGGGACCGGCACGGGCACGAGCGGCAACTCGGCGAGCCTGACGGGACGTTCCCTGATGGGCGCTCTGCCCACGCCCGATTACAGCGCCCGCGATCAGGGCCGTGTCATCATCGAAATCGTCGTGGACCAGCAGGGCAAGGTGACTTCGGCCTCGTATCGTTCCAAAGGTTCCACGACGCAGAACAGTTCGCTGGTCAACTCCGCGCTGCGGGCCGCACGGCAGGCCCGGTTCAACGTGGACGAAAACGCTCCGTTGTCCCAGCGGGGCACCATCACGTACAATTTCAGGATGCAGTAATCGCGTCCGGGCCGTAAGGCGGAAAATCTTTTTGCGACATGAAGTCTTTTGCGGTATGCCTTTTGTCGGTTCTCTTGGCGGGAGCGCTCGGCGGACAGCCCGTCCTGAAGTTCGACGCGCAGAACGCCGATCTGGGCGAAATCGCGGCGAAAGGCGGTACGGTCGTCCAGGAGTTCGCGTTCGTGAATACGGGCGATGCTCCGCTGGTGTTGTCGAAAGCCGACGTATCGTGCTCGTGCACCAAAGTGCGTCTGCCGCGCAAACCGACGGCGCCCGGAGGGAAGGATGTCGTCACGGTGATCTACGATCCCCGCCGGCAGGAGGGAACCTTTCACAAGGCGATCCGGATTTCGGCCAACACGGAAGCGAAAAAGCATGTCGTGACGATCCGGGGGACGGTGGTGCCCTGATCCTCGTCCAGGATGCGGGGCCGTGATAAAGAAGTCCGGCGGTCCGCTGCAGAAAGCGCTTTCCGCGTTCCTTGTATGGGTTGAACACACACGCCGCCCCGTTTCTTGCGGGGAGGCGTTTTTTATGGTTCGGATATGAATATTTTGATCGATAACGCACAGGTGCTGCCGATGACGGCGGCCCCCGGTGACGATCCCGGTTATTTCCGCGGTTCGGTCGGCATCGCCGACGGACGCATCGTGTTCGCGAGTGCGGACGAAACCGACGTGCAGCGTTTCGAACGGCGCTTCGGGGCCGATCTGCGCCGGATGGACGCACGGGGCATGTTTCTGCTGCCGGGGTTGGTGAATCTGCACAACCATGCGGCCATGACGCTGCTGCGGGGATATGCCGACGACATGGCGCTGATGCCTTGGCTCGAAGAGAAGATATGGCCGTTCGAAGCCCGAATAGACGGCGAGGACATTTACCGGGGCGCGCGCTTGGGCATCGCCGAAATGCTTTTGGGCGGCACGACGACCTTCGTCGACATGTACTGGCATGCGGACCGCGTGGCCGAAGCGGCCCGACGGAGCGGCATTCGGGCCGTCGTGTGCCCGGCGTTCGTCGACGGCTGTTACGACTCCTTCGAACGGACGCTCGTTCCGCTGGTGGAACACGGGGCGGACAGCGGCCTGCTCTCCGTGCGCATAGGTCCGCACGCCCCCTACACCTGCTCGCCCCGAACGATAGAGCGCTCTTTAGAGCTGTGCGAACGCTACGGCCTCGGCGTCCACGTGCATCTGAGCGAGACACTCGACGAAATCGACGTCGTGCGGCAGCGCTACGGCAAGTCGCCGGTCGAATACCTCCGCGATCTGGGCGTATTCTCCTTCCCGACGCTGGCGGCCCACTGCGTGCATGTGGACGAAAAGGACATGGAAATCATGCGGCGCGAAGGCGTGACGGTCGCCCACAACCCGCAGAGCAACATGAAGCTCGCCAGCGGCGTAGCGCCCGTAGTGGACATGCTCCGGCGCGGCATCGCGGTCGGCATCGGCACCGACGGTCCGAGCTCGAACAACGATCTGGACATGTGGGAGGAAATGCGGACGGCCTCGCTGCTGCAAAAGTCGGCCACCGGCGATCCGCGCGCGCTGCCCGCCTACGAAACGCTGTACATGGCCACGGCCGGCGGAGCGCGGGCGCTCGGCATGGAAGACCGCATCGGTTCGATCGCGCCCGGTATGCGGGCCGACCTGATTCTGGTCGATCCCGCGGGGCCCCATCTCCGGCCGTGCTACGACCCGGCGGCCGCATTGGTCTACGGAGGCAAGGCGAGCGACGTGCACACGGTCATCGTCGACGGCGAAGTGCTGGTCGCCGGACGAAAACTCTGCCGGGAAGACCTCCGCGAGACGGTCCGGGCCGTCGAGGAGCGGATCGAGGAAATCCTCGCACGCACGGAGTAGACGAGCATATCCGCCCGCCTCTTTGCAACGCGCCGGCCCCTTCGGCGCGGACGCTCCGCCCCTCGGGTCGAAATTCACTTTATCTTATGGCTTTTCGGCGAATATTCCGTATATTCGTTCGGACGATGCTGTCCTGCGACGGATCGGCGGTACGGGCTCCGCGAACGGTCGGGAGCCTGACGTACTTCGGGAAGCGTCCGTCTTCGCCCCCCCCCCGAAGCGTTTTCCCCGAAGCGACCCGGTATCGCCCGGTCCGGAAACGAACCGGTTTCGGTCGGCAGGCGCGTGCAATCGCCTGCGCTTGCCGGGTCGCAGGAAAGGTTCGTGCATGCGGAACTTTCCGGATGCGAAGAAGAACAAGGCGTACCCCGCGCCACTCGGATTTATGATGATGAAGAAACTGTTTCCTCTCGTTTTGCTGTCGGGCTGGCTGTCGCTGGCCTGTACGACCGCCGTGTCGGCCGGCCATCCGGACGCTCCGGGCATCCATGCCATCGGGAACGGCGAATTGTGCGTGTACGGACAAGCGTCCGACATCCTGCAAGCATTCGGGCCGCCCTATTCCTCTCCGGGCATGTTCACGATGCGGCTCGAAGGAGACCGCCGTGTCGTTTCGGAACGCGAGCCCCGGACGGCCGTATGGCGCCACACGATTGCCGGCGATGCAGGGCCGGCGGCTCGCCTGACCGATTTCGTGACGGACGAGGGATGCGCTTTCGTGCGCCGTTTCCGGGCCGAGGCTCCGGTGCGCTACTCGGTCGAAATCCGGATGGAGGAACGGTATTCGCCTTATGAAAAGTATATTACGGTGCGGCCGGAGGCTCCGCAAAAGGGGCACTCCTCCGACGTCCGCATCGACATGGCTCCGGGCATTCCCTTCTACAGCAGCTACCTGTCGCCTTCGGGCTACCGTTATCGGATCGTGACGACGGGCAGCATATCGCTGACACCGCAGCCGGAACACCCCGAAAAAATGACGCTGAACGTCTCGCCGGGCGAAGGAACGCTCTATCTGGTGGCCGGCCCTACCGAGGAGGCTCTGCAAACCAATCTCCGCAAGGTGCTCTCCGCCTCGCCCGACGCGTTGCAGAAAGGCAGCGTCCGGAATTGGAAAAAATATTCGGCCCAAGGCACGAAATTCTCCGCCGGACGGCTCTCCGGAGCCGACCGCGACGAATACCTGCAGGCCGTGGACGACATCGCCGTGCTCATCCGCAGCCAGCAGGCGAGCTGCGGAGCCGTGCTGGCCGGAATCGTCTATCACATGGGATACGTGCGCGATCAATACGGCGTGTCGAGGGCGCTGCTCGCCTTGGGCCACACGGAGGAGGCCCGCCGCATACTCGACTTCTACGACGGAGTCTGGCGCGAAAACGGTTTTATCAAGAACGCGCAGGCCATCGGCTGGCCGGGTATTTTCCACCGGCACGAGAACGACGAAACCGAAATCACCGGCTATCTGCTCGTTCAGGCCTTCGACTATCACGCCCGGACGGGAGACGACGCGTTCATCGAGCGGATTCTCCCGATGCTCGAATGGGCGGCGGACGCCCAGCGACGGCATATCATCGACGGCATGCTGCCGTTCAACGGCGACGAAACCTATATTGCGGGAGGCGTCGTGCCGCGCAAGGTGATGTATCACGGTTCGGCCGAAGCGACGCTGCTGTTCATCGAAGGCGGCACGCGGCTGCTCGATTTCGTCCGGGAGCGCTCGCTCTGGGACGCCGGCCGGATCGAGACCTTGGGCAGGGCCGTCGCAACATGCAGGGAGGTTTACCGCGACAATTTTTTCCGGGACGGGAAACTGTTCATCAACAATCCCGAACGGGAGAAGAAAGTCGTCTATCCCGCCACCCGTCCGGGCGTGTGCCTGCACCCCGACCACTTCGACTATTTTACGGAGACCTACCACTTCAAGGGATGCCTCTATTTTTGCAAGGACTGCATCGAAAAAGACAACAGCGCCGTCGAACTGCCTTCCGTCGAACGGTTCAGCATTCCGTCCGCCTGCCTGTTCCCGCTCTACATCCATTCGACGCTCTTCACGGAGGACGAAAAACGGGCGCTGCTCGAACAGGTCGTCGAACTCTATCGCGCGACCGGCAAAATATCGGACCGGGGCCGCATTCTGGGGTATGACTACGGCATGTTCCTCTATGCGCTGGCCGAACAGGAGCACGAGCTCTCCGGCGAGGTGTACCGCAAAATGATGGACCTGCGGGACAGCGCCGGCGCATGGGTCGAATACTACGTGGACGGGCATCCGAACGGCTGCGGCTGTCGTCCGTGGGAAAGCGGCATCGACATCGAAGCCGCGATCCGCTATGCGGAACAGTGAGTCTCTCCGGACATAATTTTCCGCGGTAAGTCTCAGCGAACCCCACGAAGGTCTCCCGTTCGTCGAAAAAATATCGCTCACGATACGAAAGCCGGAAGGTAACGGAAAACTCTCGCGTAACCGGCCGTTCCGGAAACAGACGGTTGCGGGGCAAGGGGAAGCCGAACGAGTCCGCCCGACCCTTCGACACAAATGCAGATGCGACGGTATGTTTCGGTACATCGGGATTCGTAGCCGTCGTTCCGCTTTTCGGGTCTCCGCGTCCTGTCTCCGCCAAGCGTCCGGTCCAAACCGTAGAGGACAGCGGTCGGACCCGAAGGAATTTCGGACACATGCAAGGAGGCGATTGTCCACAGACGTATTTCTGCACGACCGTACCCGCGAAAGGGCGCCCCTCTCCGAAAATAAATGCCGGCACGAGCGCCCCGTTTTCCGTTCGCCACCCGGACACGGGCCCGCCCCGCCGGTCCGCCCTATCGGACAGAATGCGGACGGGACGACGCGACAGGGGCGGCCGGAGCCGCGGAATCGCACTTCTCGAAGAGCAGGTGAATCCAGATCGGACGGCGGCGGCCGTAGAGGTAGAACTGCATCCGGTTCAGCGTCCGGGCGACGAAGCACAGCGCCCAACGTCCGGGTCCGATCTTCGGTCGTTCCAGCGGCGCACCGCAACGAATACATCCCTCCTCCTGCTCGTAGCTGCCGTAGGGATAGCCGCACAGGCGGTAGAGCCACACCGAAAGCGGATTGGTCACGGCCCTGCCCCGCCCTACCAGACGCGCCTCGACGACCCTCATCCGGGGAAACAGGGCCTCCAGACGCCGGCGGTCGAACCGATTGAGATGGCCCGTAGCGGGATTGACCGTGCCGCAGCGACGGCACAGTGTCCGGTCGGCCCGGAGGTCCTGCCGATACGGGACGCCGATCACGGCATAGCGCGATGTCGTCCGTTCGATTTCGTTGCAGGCCCGGACGAGTTTTTCGGGCGGGACGTGCTCCAGCACCTCGGTACAGAAAACCGTGTCGAACGCACCGTCGCCGAACCGCAGGTCCGTCACGTCGCCCTGCACGGGCACGATGCCCGGATGATCCACGACGGGCCGTTGCAGATCGAGCGCCACGACCTCGCGGTACAAGTCGCTCAGCCGGCGGGACAGATAGCAGTCCCTCGCCCCGATTTCCAGTACGCGGTCGCCCGGAGGCGTGAGCGACATCAGATCGGCGATCCGGAGCTGCTCCCGCTCCGAGGCCCGGCTTCGTGCAAGATCGAACATAACGTTATATTTCGAAAATTCTGAAATCCATCTTCCGTCCGTCGAACACCAGCAGGCGTCCGGCAAGCGTTTGGCCCGTTCCGGCGAGCAGCTTCGCCGCTTCGAGCGCCTGCAACGAGCCGATGACACCCACGACGGGCGACAATACCCCCACGACGGGTTTCTGCGGAGGCCGGACCGGATAAAGGTCGGCGTAACCGCCGGCTCCCGCCGCATGGAATACCGAGACCTGTCCGCCGGTCTGCTCGGCCGTACCGTAGACCATCGGCACGCGACGGGCCGCACAGAAGCCGTCTATCGCATAGCGGGCCGCGTAATTGTCCGTACAGTCCACCACGACATCGAATCCGTCGAGCAGTTCTCCGGCATTTTCTTCCGTCAGGCGGCATTCGGAGAGCTCGATCCTGCATCCCGGATTGAGCCTCGACAGGCGCGCCGAAGCCGCCTCGGCTTTGGATGCGCCTATTTCGGGCGTCGTATAGAGCACCTGCCGCTGAAGATTGGAGAGCGACACCGTATCGTTTTCGACGATCCGGATCGTCCCCGCTCCGCAGGCCGTCAGATAATTCAGCGCGGCCGAACCCAGTCCGCCCGCACCCACGACGACGACACGGCCCTCCCGCAGCCGACGCTGGCCCTCCTCTCCGAAATCTTCGACCAGCAGATTGCGCAGGTAACGTTCCTTATCCGTTTCTTTCATTTCAAATCCGTTTTCGGTGCAAGCACCGCGATACCGCCACATATCCTACGAAAAGAACTGCGGGAGTCGGGCAAAGCCCGGCCCGCGGCGGCGAAGCCGGTTCTTTGAGTCAAATATAAAAAAATCCCGCCACACGGGCAGGACTTGCGGTCGAAAAAACAGTATCGGTCAACTCGCTTCGCTCTTCTTGTTGTAGAGGAACCGCTTGATCTTGTGCGTCGGCGTCTTCTCGAAGCCGTTCTCGTTCTCCTCGACGACCGAGATGCGCGAGAACTTGTTCACCTTCGAGTTGACGTAGTTCAAAAGTTCTTTCTTGATATTCTCCATCCGGGCGCCGAGCTCCTCCTTCATCACATGGTACTTGCGTTCGAGTTCGTCCCGGTTGAAGTAGACGATGGCCACCAGCTTGCCCATGTCGTCGGCCCGGACGAGCGAGTCGTTCACCAGCGCATGGCCGTTGAGCACGTTCTCGATCTCTTCGGGATAGATGTTCTCGCCGCTGGGGCCGAGGATCATGTTCGACAGCCGGCCTTTGATATACAGATAACCGTCCTCGTCGAAAACGCCGAGGTCCTTGGTGCGGAACCATCCGTCCTCGGTGAACGAATCGGCCGTGGCTTCGGGATTCTTGTAGTAACCCATCATCACGTTGGGTCCCTTGACGACGATCTCGCCCTCGCCCGACTTCGGATTGACGTTATCGAGCCGCGCCTCGATGCCGTGCAGCATCGGCCCGGTGGACTGGTGACGCACCATCGTGGGGTTGGCCCCGGCCAGCACGGGCGCCGTCTCGGTCAGTCCGTAACCGATGGCATAGGGGAACCGCCCTTCGAAAAGGAACTGCTCGACCCTCGCATCGAGCTTGGCGCCGCCGATGCCGAAAAAGCGGATGCGGCCGCCGAAGAGCTTCATGAGTTTCTTCCCGGCGATCCGGTGGAGCCACCTGCGGCCCCAGTCGCGCCGGTAGAGCCAGCGCATCATCGGATTGGAGGAGAGCTGCGGAACGACCTTGTTCTTATAGATTTTTTCGATGATGAGCGGCACGCTCAACATGATCGTCGGACGGACGGCCCGCAGAATGGGCAGCAGGACCGAAGCCGTGGGCGCCTTGTCGAGGTAGACGACCGACGCGCCCCACATGAAAGGCAGCAACATCCCCAGCGAACACTCGAACGTGTGGGAAAGCGGCAGGATGGAGAGAAATATATCGCTCGCATAGACCGGTTGCAGGATACTCGTCATCTCCAACTGGCTGCACAGGTTGCGATGGGAAAGCATCACGCCCTTGGGCTGCGAAGTCGTACCGGAGGTGTAGATGATCGCGGCGAGGTCCTCGGCCTTCGGCTCGACGACGGTACCGCGGGTGTGCTCGCCGTGCCGGGCGATGACGCCCAGATTCATCGTGCGCACGACCAGCGTAAGGCTCTCGACGACCTCCTTGGACACTTTGGTGTACAGCTTGTCGGAAGCGACGAGCGCCTTGGCTTCGGAATGGCGGATGATGCGGTCCACCTCCGTCCCCGAAAAGTCGGGCAGAATCGGCACGATCACCATACCGGAAACCACGGCGGCGAAATAGACCACGCCCCAGTTGGGCATGTTGTTGCTCAACAGGGCGATCCTGTCGCCGCTGCTCAGCCCGGCCGACACGAAGGTCTCGACCAGCGAATCGACACGATCCGCGAACGCTCCGTAAGTGAGCGACTCGCCCCCGTAAAGGGAAGAACACGCATGGGACCGGAACGCGCCGATACTATGCTGATACATCTGACGAAGGGTGTCGAATGTCATATCGGTTTTCTATTTAATTTGCGCCGAAAAAGCACACCAATCGAACGCAAAGATAATTCTTTTATTTTATCGGTATAACTTTCCGTAACTTTGCGGCGATGACTCCGAGCGAGAAAATACGACATAAAGCGCTGGAAATGGGATTCGACGCGGTCGGAATCGCCCGCTGCCGCCCGCTCACGTCCCAACGGGAGACCTTCGACCGATGGCTGGAGCGGGGGTACGACGGTTCGCTGGACTACCTGCGGCGGAATGTGGACAAACGGTTCGATCCGGCCCTGCTGTTCGAGGGAGCCCGCTCGGTCGTCGTCTGCGCGGCGAGCTACAAACGGCCCCCCTGTGAGGGCCCCGTAGCCTCGCGCATCGCCTCCTACGCCCGCTCGCGGGACTATCACCTGACCATCAAGGAAAAGCTTTTTGAACTGCTGAAGGCTCTCGAAGAACTGATGCCCGGCTCCCGCGGACGCGTTTTCACCGACACAGCTCCGCTGTCCGAAAAAAGCTGGGCCGTGGAAGCCGGCTTAGGCTGGATCGGGCGGCATTCGCTGCTGGTGCACCCGCGGCTGGGATCGTTCCTGCTGCTGGGCGAAATCGTCACGACGGCGGAACTGGAGCCCGACGCACCGTTCGAGGGAGAGGGATGCGGCCCGTGCCGCGCCTGCATGGAGGCCTGCCCGGCCGGCGCGATCCTGCCCGACAGGAAGATCGACGCCGGACGCTGCATCTCGCGCCGCACCGTCGAGAAAGCGGAGGGCGACGAAGGCGACCTGCACGGCTGGCTGTTCGGCTGCGACGCCTGCCAGCTGGCTTGTCCCCGAAACCGCCGGGCGACCGAAACCGCCCACCCGCTCTTCGCTCCGATTGCCGAACTCGAAGCCTCGGACGCTGCCGAGTGGACGGCCATGACGCAGGAGCGTTTCGACCAACTCTATGGCGAGACGCCGCTGAACCGTTGCGGACTGGCCCGCATACAGGCCCGCATCCGCAAACTGTTCCCTTGAGGCCCTTTCCGGCACGCCGGTTCTCTTTCGGGTACGTCGTCCCAGCGGAAGAACGTTCTGTCCGAAGACACGGCCGGTCTCCGGACGTCGGTTCCGAACCGAAAGAAACATTTCGGGAAACACCGCTTGGCCGGGATGGAGAGAAACGGGCAGGCACCGCCGGACGGGAAACGGGTTCGGTCCCTCAGAACATACATTCGAAATGCGACGGCACCTTCCGTCCCCCCCGCCCGAACCGGCATATCCACCCATACGGACAAGGCCGGAAGCGCCGTAAGGCGTATCGCGCAGCCGTGTTCCGCACCGAAAGCGCCTCGCATCTTCCCCGCCAGCGAGACGGAGCTCCTCGCGGCCAAGCGTATCGAATCGACGGACACAATCCCACGCGCGAAAACAAACGTCCTCGCACATCGCCGCCCTTCCCGTCCGAACATATCCGAACGGACCGGCCGGCCGCACCGCATCGGCCGCATCCGAACCGATACGGCAGAGCCTATACAAGCGGTTCAAACCGGGCATCCGCCTGCGGAACGGCAAAAACACGAGGCAATCCGATCCTTACATTGCCCCGGCATTCGGTTGCGATTCCCTACCCGGCGCTACCGTTTGCCGTCTTGCACACCGACGAGAAAACCGTCCGACAAGTTCATCGCTCGTCCGCGAAAGCTCCGATATACCGGTGCTCCCGCCTGCGGCCATCGAGCCCGGTCACGGTCTTCCGCAGCCGCAGGCGGCGCATTCGGGCAGCTTCGCTTCGGGCTCCTGCCGAAGCCGTTCTCCGGGAAACGCGACGAGACGGACGTCGAGCCGGTACATCTTGTGAGCAAAGCCCCTCGTCGCAAAAACGAATCCGGGAAGCGCCGCGACGATTATCCCGTCCGCGATGCTTCCCGAATATTCTTCCTTGCCGTTCGGCCGTCGGTCACTCGTCCTGCGCGTACTCGATCTGCCAACCGGCCTCCTCGGCCACATCGCGCAACGAGGCATCGCCGGAGGCGGCGTATTCGGCGAGCAACTCCTTCGTTTTGCGAAGCATACCGGCGGAAGTACCGCTCAGACGCAACAGAAGCCGGACGATCCCCCGGCGAACGGCCGCCGGCAGGTTTCCTTCTTCCCCGATGCGTCCGATCGCTTCGAGAAACGCTTCGGGCTCGCCTCCGCACCAGTCTTCGTCGAGCGAGGAGGCCGCCGTGAGCAATCCGGCATAACGCTTCATCGGCCGGTCGGACCCCATCCACGCCAAGGCGGTCCGCGCCGTATGCTTCACGCGGCGGAACAGCGCCCAAACCACCTGTTCGACGATTTCGGCCCGGTCGAAAGCCTCGGCCCACTCGTCCATCTGCTGCGGGGTCACACGGGCGGGATCGTCGATGAAGGCCGCGGCCAACCTCAGTTCCCGCACCTGCTGACGGAACAGCAGCAGGGCCAGCGAATGATCGGGCGCATAGTCGGCGGCGATCTCCCGGATCGTGGCGACCGACACGCCGTAACTGAGCGGATAGTCCACGCCGCGCTCCTGCATGGCCCCGACGACGGCTCCGTTCATCTCCGTTTTCAGGCGGCGCAACAGAGCGACCATTTTCGTCGTATCGTCCATCACGCAAGGCTATTTCGCGGACGGCACGGGCATTTCGGCCGTCACGCCGAACTGGTAAAGGGGCAGACGGCCCTGCGCGATCTCGCGGTTGCCGTCCAGCAGGCGGCAGTTCACCACATCGGCGATCTTATAGTAAATCGTGCCGCGGGCCTCTTTCTTGCGGTTCAGCACGGCGCTCTGCGCTTTTTTCTCCGGCGTCAGTTCCAGCACTACGGGCCGACCCGACAGATCGGTGGACGGGAGCAGACCGCCGTTGTCCGAGAAACGGCACACAATGACGTTGGTATCGTCCGCCGAAGGTACGACCTCGTATTCCCGCACGACCGTCCGGCGGAACTGCTTGCCTAAAAACAGCGCCAGATACTCCTGCTCCAGCCGGTCGATTTCGTCGAGCGCCGCCTTGAGTCCGTCGCCGAACACATTTTCGCCCGCTTCGCCCGTCACCAGATCGAAGCGGTGTTTGCGCAGCGAGAAAATCGCGTTGGCCGCGTCCATCGCCATCGATTCGGGACTCTTTTCGGCCAGACTCCGGCGATCGACCGCGAACTTCACGAACGACGTGTCGCTGCCCACGTGCGATACCACACGGCAGAGCCCCGCTTCGTTCCGGCACGGTTCGGCGGGACAAGCCGCGAAAGCCGACGGCACGGCGGCCATCCCTTCGGGCGTCATGGCGATCAGGCCTTCGGGCGTGACGTCGTAAATCCGCAGCGGGCTTTTGTCGGGATTGTCGAGCGCATAGATTTCGGACGGATCGGCCTCGGTCGCCGTGGCGAGCGTCGCGCTTTTGATCGTATAGACATCCTTGTCGGCCAGCGGCGCCATCACGCCGAGCAGCTTTTGGGCGAAACGGGCGTAAGGTCCCACGCGGACGCTCTCCTTCTCGGTCACGACCCGGACCTTGACCACCGAACGCGGCAGGGCATAGGCCACCGCATTGGACTCGTCGCTCCGTTCCCCGGCCTTGTAAGCCTTCACCTGAGCCGCCGCCTCCGTCGCAACGAGGGCGCACAGCATCGTCGAAATCACCAGCTTTTTCATAATCATCCGTATTTTAAAGTTCATACAATCCGTCGTTTCGGGTCAAACAAAGGTACGTTTTTTTCGGCTCCGGCCTACATCCGCAGATAAAAATCTCCGGCCAGCGCCCGGTATTCCCCGCTGGCGGCACGATCCTCGCCGAGCAGCGTGAGCGAGACAGTGGCCGGCTCGCTCTCCCCGAACCGGAATTCCATGCAGACCCGCTTGGGCTCCGCTCCGGGCACCGAGCGCACATAGAGCGTCCGGCTCCGGTACAGCCCGACGCACAGCGCGGCGAGCGAAAACGGCTTTTCCGCCTCATAGGGCAGAATCACGCTCAGCGCCCCCTGCTCCGACAACAGCGTCCGCGCCCCGTCGAGCAGTTCCTCGTAGCTGAGCGATGCGGTGTGCCGGGCCGTCGTGCGCGCCCCGTCGGGCGAGGGAAGCGAACGGACGAAATAGGGAGGATTCGACACGATGCGGTCGTAGCCGCCCGTGCTGCGGGAACGAAACGAAGCGAACGACTCGCCGAACAACCTCAGGCGATCGCCCCACGGCGAGGCGGCGAAGTTTTCGGCCGCATCGAGGCAGCTCGACGGGTCGATCTCGACGGCATCGATCCGGGAGGTCGGATTGCGCTGGGCCGCCATCAGCGCGAGGAGTCCCGTGCCGGTTCCCACATCCAGTATGCGGGCACCCGGCCCTCCGACATCGAACCACGCGCCCAGTACCACGCCGTCGGTGCCCACCTTCATCGCCGAACGGGGCTGACGGACCGTAAACCGTTTGAAAGAAAAGTAATCGTTGGCCATGCTATTTTCTCCCGATCATGGAATCCGGCCCCGGCCGCAGCCCCCGACACCGCCGGCAATTCCGCTTTATCATCCTATGCTTTCCGCTCCCCGAAGCCTTGCGGGCCGTACGAGCGAATCCCGCTTTGTTCCGCTCCCGGAACGCTATGCTCCGTCCGTCGGAACCGGGAGGACGATCCTGCGCTCCGATTCTCCGGGAACCGGCGCATCCGTCCGGCCGATCCGCCCATTCGTTCCGAAACGCCCGCAACGCGCTCCCGCAACCGGCCCCGACCGGAAACACGATCGCTTCGGGGTGGTCCCGTGAGGCGACGGAACCGCACAGCGAGATCATAAAAACGTATATATTCCTACGAAAAGGAGGGAAAGAATTCGTCATTCCGTTCCCTCCCGTCGAGTCCCTGCGGACCGGTTATCGTTTCGTATATTGCGTCACGTCGACCACGCCCTTCTGGCCCAAATACTGCGTGATGTTGCCGTATACGGCGATCTTCTTGCGATAGATCGAAGGGTTGTCCACCAGATTGAGCTTGTCGCGGATCTCCCCTTCGGGCAGTTCCACGGCGAACACGCGGGAAGCCTCCGAAGGCGTCCGGATGTCGGAGAGCAGGATGTTGGTCTTCACCGTCACCGTATCGGAATACTTGGCGCTCGTCTCGACGCTCGTCCCCTCGACGGCCCCGACGACGAATCCCGTCGCCCAGACGCCGTCCTCGTTGCCGTCCACGGACTGCACCCCTTTACGCGTATAAGGATGCCGGACCGTACCGTCCCCGTACCGGGGCAGCACCTCGATCGTGAACACGAGCGGGCTGTAGGGGCCGATGACCGTCGCGTCGCTCGCCGAAGTGCCAGTCGATCCGTATCCGTAGGTCGAAGGAAAGACCACCTGAGCCACATCGCCGTAGCGAAGTCCTTCGACCGCCTTGTAAAAGCCTGCGATGTAGGCCGTATCGCGGCTGCCCACCGTCAGCGTAATGGAATCGTACTTGTACGAATCGTTCGAGTCGTAGATATGGTGCTTGCGGGCCGTGTCGGCCATGTTGGTATCGAAGACGAAACCGTCCAAAAACTGCCCCACATAGTAGAGGCAGACGATGGAATCCTTCCGGACATGCGTGGTATCGCGACCCGGCACGATCACGCGGCGATACATGTTCTTGGCGATCGTATCGGTCACACTGAGACCCCAGTTATCGTAGGCGTACTCGCGCACCTGCGTATTCTCGTAAGCGAGCGGGTCGGGAACGATCTTGTCGAGCCGGAGGTTCATAATGACCGGCGTATTGGCCGAGACCGAAGAAATCTCGCCCTGATACCCGTTGCCGAACGAACCGCCGTAAGCCCCGTAGGAGAGCGACGGCGGAATATAGGCCGCCACGCTGTCGCCCTCGGTCATCGCTCCGAGCGCATGGTAGAGCCCGTCGATCATCGCCCCGCCCAGTTCGTATTCGACCAGTTCGGGCGCATAGTGCGTATAATATTCAAACGTACCCTGCTGTCGCGCCACGGCGCTGTCGCGCGTGGTGAACACATCGCCGGCAATCATGGTGCGTCCCGTGTAGTCGATAAGCACCCAGTCGCCTGCCTTGGGCGGTTTGACGACGCTCGATTCGGAGTGGAGTTTTTTGATATATACGCCGGAGGGTTGTTTGACCGCGCCGTCGCCGTTGCGGCTCATCCACGCCTCGAAAGCATCCTCGCGCAAAGCGTCCCAATCCACCGAAGGCTCCTTGGCGCACGACGACAGGCATGCTGCGGCTATCGCACCGGCAGCAAGCATACGAACGATTCTATTCATCTGTTTTTAACCACTTTGTTTATTTTCAGATACCACACCACGGGCGAATCGGGCTCGATCAGTCCCACGCGGTCGCTGCCGTAGCTCAGATCGGAGGTCACGAACAGAAACGTGGAATCGTTCTGCCGGCACCCCACCATGCCCGCCTCGACGCTCGGAAGCAACCCTCCGTGTCCGACGCGGACCGATTTGGGAGAGAAATCCCAAAAGCGCGGATCGAGCACGCCGTCGCGGTTGTTCGCCTCCATGATTTCGCGCACGTTGGTATAGTAGAGCGTACCGAGCGGCCTGCCCAACGAATAGAGCGCGAAATCCAACGTCACCGAATCGCCCGGTTCGACGATCGTCTCCCCCTCGTACCCGTCCCTATCGGCGTTGGCCGTATAGCGGTAGACGCCCGACTGGACGACATAGGGCAGGTTCGCTCCGTTGAGGTAGTTCTCGATCGAGGTGCGCTGCGAGACGATGTGATCGTCCTTCGGCTGGCAACTCGCGCCGACCCACGCCGCAAGGCATATTCCCCAGAGCTTTTTCATTCGCATACAGGCATAGTAACGTGCAAATCTACATCTTTTTTCACCGAAAACAAAACCGGGGTCACCGACCTCTGTCTTAATAAACTGACCGACGAACGAAATATTGCCCTGAGGCGCGATGTTTTCCGAACGAGCGGTCGGAACAAAAACAGGACCGGGTTTCCGGTCCTGTTTCCGAACGGAGGGAAAACTTCCGTCCTAAGCCTTGTTGAGAAAATATTTCTGCGATTTGAGCAGGTTGCGGCTCTGGAGCACCATCGTCTTGGTCTCGTTGATGATCGTCAGGTAGAGAATGCTGCTGCGCGTCGTGGAGGCCTTGGCCTTCACACGCTTGATCTGGCTCTTGATGGCCGCGGCCAGCGTATCGAACAGCTCGTCGCGCAGGCGCAGGATGGCATCCAACTCCTCGAAGCGCCCGGACCGAAGCATTTCATTGATCTTCAGATAGATTGTACTTACCTGATCGTTCACCCGCCGCAGGTCCTCCAACTGGTCGACGCGGAACCCTTCGTGGTTGTTGTTGATGTGGTCGAAACTCGGTCGTGTGATATGGACCAGCGCCTTGGCCACCTCGTCGAGATAATCGACGATCTGCACGTAATAGTGCCCCGTCTCGACGTCGTTTTCCTGCAGCTCGAACAGCGTGGGTAGCACCTCGTGCTTCCGCTCGTGGGCCGCCTGATAGAGCGCTTCCGATTCGCGGACCATCTGCTTGAGCAGCTTGCGGTCTTCGTTGAAAAGGCCGAGCAACGTCTGGTTGTAGATCGTCGTGACCTTGCTCATCGTATCGGTCACCTCGCGGATGCAGCGTTCCACGATGCTGCCTTCGTTCGAGATCGCCTTGAGCTCGGCTTCCTTGGCCGCCGTCTTTTTGAGCTTGCGGCTGTGCAGCACCGTGCTTTCGAACAGCAGGTAGGCGCACAGGATCGAGAGGCCGACCACGGCGACCGTCCCGCCCCACATGAGCAGCGCGGCCACGGCGAAAGCGATCGTAAAGGCGATCAAAGCCGTAAAGAACCAGCCCGCGATGACGGTCAGCACACCGGTGATGCGGTACACGGCGCTCTCGCGTCCCCACGCCCGGTCGGAGAGCGAACTGCCCATGGCCACCATGAACGTCACGTAGGTGGTCGAGAGCGGCAATTGAAGCGACGTGGCCGAGGAGATCAGGATCGAAGCCACCGTCAGGTTCACCGTGGCCCGGATCAGGTCGAAAGGCGCCTTGTCCTTGACGTTGAGCACGGGCACGAAACGGCTGGCCACGAAACGCTGTACCCTTTCGGGCATGTATTTTTCGTAACTGCGATTGAAATTGAGTGCGCTGCGGACGATGGCACGCGACACGGAGGTCGATCCGAAACGTTCCACGCCCACATCCTGACGCGCCAGATTGATTTCGGTATCGGATACGGCACGGGCCTTTTTCGAGAACCACAGCGTGACGACCATCACCGCCCCGGCCACGAACAGGATAAGCATGTTGGCCACGACGGGCTGGTTGAGTCCGCCCATGAGCATGTTCGTATCGCCGGTCTCCTTGACGATGCCGTAGGCATCCACGCCGGCCACGAACACCCCGATGAAATTGACGAGGTCGTTGCCGGCGAAAGCCAATGCCAGCGAGAACGTTCCCGACAGCACGGTAATCTTCAGTATGTTGACTTTCAGCAGACTCAGCAACGACATGACGATGCTCCACCCCACGACGAGCAGGCCCAGCAGCGCGAGCGTGTGATGCTCCATCCACGCCATCGCCTCGGCAGGAATCAAGTGCGTTCCCTTGAGCCCCTTGAACACGGCGAAGTAGGAAATGGCCGTCAGCGCGATGCCGCACCACAGCGCACCGACAGTGCGCAGCTTGGTCTGGTAACGGAACGAGAAGATCAGCCGCGTGATGTACATAACCACCGTACCGCAGACGAAAGCGATGGCCACCGACACCAGAATCCCGCCGATGATGGCCATCGCGTTGCCGGTGTTGATCATGTCGGCCATCGTGGCCGGCGCCCCGTCAGGCATCGTGGCGAGCTGGCCGCCGGAGAGCTTGAAGACACACACGCCGACCGCCGCGCCCAGCAGGCCGAACACGAGCGAAACCGTCGTGGAGGTAGGCATGCCCAGCGTATTGAACAGATCGAGCAGGATGACATTGGTCAGCATGACCGCCAAAAACAGCATCATGACCTCGGCGAAGGTGAACAGGGCGGGATGGAACACGCCGCTGCGGGCGACCTCCATCATGCCGCTGGAGGTGACGGCTCCGATAATGATCCCCAGCGAAGCGACGGTCATGATCACGTACCGGGGAGCTGCTTTCGAGCCCAGCGCCGAATTGAGAAAATTCACGGCATCGTTGGCCACGCCCACGACCAGTCCGGACACGGCGAGCGCCAACATGACGAGGACGACAATCAGGTATAAATCCATATAAAATCCGTTTTTATTCTAACTCCAAGCATTCCACGCATTTCGGCCCGAATCCCGTGTCGGCGCACGCTGCTTTCCTCGTCGCTCCCATGCGGTTTCCGTCTTCTTATCCGCCGACAAAAATAAAATAATTTGTCAAAATACCGAAACGAATCCGACCGCAGACCGGTTTCCGAGGAGGAGACCCCGGCTCCGCGCTGCGGGGAGGTCCGTCACAACCGTTTCAAAGACAATCGGATAAGCTCTTCGACGGAAGCGCCGGGCGCCTCCTTGCGCACGGTCTTCAACACTTTTTCGACGGCAGGCCGGGCGAACCCCAGCATGCCCAGCGCAGCCCGCGCCTCGCCGAGCGCCTCGTCCGCACCTCCGGCGACCGCCACGGCGGGCAGGCTCTCGCCGGCGGGGGCGATCTTGTCGCGCAGCTCCACGATGATCTTCTGCGCCGTCTTGATACCGAGCCCCTTGACCGTCTTGAGCACGTCGGCCTGCCCGGTGGCGATGATGCTCCGCACCTCGTCGACCGTGAAAGCGGACAGAATCGTGCGGGCCGTATTGCCTCCCACGCCCGACACGCCGATGAGCGCCCGGAAAACATCGCGTTCGGCCCGATCGGCGAAACCGTAGAGAAGCTGCGCGTCGTCCCGCACGACGAAATGCGTGTAGAGCCTGAACTCCTCGGCCCCGCCCATTCGGGAATAGGTCTGAAGGGATATATGGAGAAAATACCCCACGCCGCCGGCCTCGATGACGGCCGACGCCGGAGTGAGCGACTCCACCCGTCCCGTTACGTATTCGTACATATTCCGTATCGTTTTGGAAACAAAAGTAAACAAACCGAAGCAATATTTCGATACATTCGTTCCGAAGAATCGGATGCGCCCCGCCAAGGGGGCTCCGTCCGACGCCCGCCGTTCTTTCGGGCGAACATATCCGGATATATCGGCCCGGAGAACCGGCTTCGCGGCGGCACACCGGCCCCGGCCCGACATGCGTCGTTCTTTTTCACCGAATTATATTTGTTTTCCTCCCGTCCGGTCCGAAGCACCCGTCGCGCCGCCGCGAGCAGGGCTTTATCCGACATTCGCTTTTCTTTTCATCGAATATATTACTATATTTGCCCGAACAAATGCCGGGCCGGAACGCAAAACGCGCCGCGCGCCGCTTCCGCCGGGCCGGAACCGAAAACTTTTTTGAAAAGACACGAACATGAAAAAATTCCTGTTAGCCGTATCGGCAGCCGCGCTTCTGGCCGCAGGCTGCAACAAGCAGAACAATGCCCCTGCCGCCGAAAACAACGCCGCAGAAAACGCCCCCGCGGCTTCGTTGGCCACGGCCACGAGCGGTGACATCGCCTATTTCAATATCGACTCGCTGGTGAACCGCTACGACATGTACACCGACCTGCGCGCCGCCTACGAGGAAAAGGCGAAGAAAGCCGAAAACGAACTGACCTCCAAAGGCCGCAGCCTCGAAAACAGCGTCCGCGACTATCAGGAAAAGATCCAGAAAGGACTCGTCACCCGTTCGCAGGCCCAGACGATGGAAGAGAACCTGAACAAGCAGCAGCAGACCTTCGTCGAACACCGCGACAAAGTGATGGCCGAAATGGCCGAGGAGGAACAGGTCATGCTGAACCGCATCCATTACAGCATCACCCAGTACCTCAAGGAATTCAACTCGGACTACCGCTTCAAGATGATCGTCAGCTCGACCGGAGCGGGCCCCGTGCTGAGCGCCGACCCGTCGCTGGACCTGACCGAAGTACTGCTCGAAGGGCTGAACAAACAATACGCAGCCGAAAAACAGGCTACCGCCAAAGCCGCTCCGACGGCGAAATAGCCCTGCCCGCAGGACTTCTCATGAAGAAATAAGGAATCCCGGACAATTCTCCGGGAACGGATACCGCCCCTGCCGCCCATCGTCGCGTCAGGGGCGAATCGTTCGCCACGGACCGGATCGGACACCCGCCGGGCACGGACCCGGACGGCGGAGGGGCGTTTTTGTTTCTCTGAAATTTTCACTTACTTTGTCGGAACAATACTCCGACGGCTATGCGCAAATTCATCCTGTACGTCAAAATCACGGCCCGCAGACTGAGCAATCCCGTCTTTTTCATGTTGCTGGCCCTGTCGGTGGGGCTGTGGTACATTTCCAAACTCAGCCACGTCTACACGGCGACCGTCAATATCCCGGTACGCATCGACAGTATGCAGATTTCCGTACGGTGCAACGTTGAAGGAGTGGGCTACCGGATTCTCCGGCACAAGATCGCACCGGGTCGGAACAGGGTAATCGTCTCGGCCGGCGAGGTAGCCCTCACACCGTCGGACACCGCATCGAACCGGTACGACATATCGCCGTTCGCGCTGCAAAACGCCATCTCTTCGCAGATTTCCGATCTGAAGATCAAATCCGTCCGCACGCCCGACGAGATCGGCCTTTCCAGAAAACAGCCATGATCAAAATCGGGATAACCGGGGGAATCGGAAGCGGCAAGAGCACGGTCTGCCGCGTTTTTTCGCTGCTGGGCGTGGCCGTGTACGACTCCGACTCGCAGGCCCGCAGGCTGATGGAGTCCGACCGGGAAGTCGTCCGACGGATCGAGACGCTCTTCGGCGAAGGTGTCTACCGCGACGGAATGCTGGACCGCAAGGCCCTGTCGGGCAAAATCTTCGGCGACAGCTCGCTGCGCGAGAAGCTCAACGCCATCGTCCACCCGGCCGTCGAAGCCGATTTTCTGCGTTGGGCCGAACGGCAGCAGGGCCCCTACGTGCTCGAAGAGGCTGCCATCCTGTTCGAGAGCGGAGCATGGCGCCGCATGGATGCCGTCGTGACGGTCACGGCCCCCGAAGCCGTGCGCATCCGCCGGGCCTGCCTGCGCGACCGCTGCGACGAGGCCGCCGTCCGGGCACGCATGGCGGCGCAGATCGACGAGCGCGAACGCATCGCACGGGCGGACTACGTCATCCGCAACGACGGACGCGAACCGGTCATCGCACGGATTCTCGAACTGCACGAAATATTCTCCCGCCTATGAAACTGACCGTAGGCAACCGAGTCCTTTCGCTGGACACTCCCGTCGTGATGACGATCGTGAACGTCACGCCCGACTCTTTCTACGCGGGAAGCCGGACGCACGAAGCCGACGCCGTCGCCCGACGGGCGGAACGGGCCGCCGAGGAAGGGGCGGCCCTGCTCGACGTGGGCGGCTACTCGTCGCGCCCCGGCGCCGCAGACGTCCCGCCGGACGAGGAACTGCGCCGCGTGACGCTGGCCGTGGAGACGATCCGGCGTCGGCTGCCGCAGATTCCCGTTTCGGTCGATACGTTCCGGGCGAGCGTCATCGAAGGCGTGGTGGAACGTTTCGGTCCCTGCATCGTCAACGACATCACCGCCGCACAAGCCGACCCGCGCATCGCGGACGTCGCGGCCCGGTACGACGTGCCTTTCATCGCCATGCACATGCGGGGCACGCCGCAGACGATGCAGACGATGACCCGGTACGACGATCTGGCGGGCGACATCCTGCGCTACTTCGACGAGCGGACCGCCTTTCTGACGAAGGCGGGCGTGCGGCAGATCGTCCTCGATCCGGGCTTCGGATTCTCGAAAACGGCGGACCAGAATTTCCGCCTGCTGCACGACCTGCGGCGGCTGTGCGGAACGGGCCGCCCGGTACTGGCCGGCATATCCCGCAAATCCATGATATACAAAACGCTCGGCACGACACCCGACGACGCGCTGACCGGCACGACGGCCCTGCACTGGGAATGCCTGCGGCAGGGAGCTTCGATCCTCCGCGTACACGACACGAGGGAGGCCGTTCAGGTCGTCGCGCTCTACGAACGTTTCCGATCGCAAAATCCGCACACACCATGATACGGACCCAAGACATCCATAAAAGTTTCGGCACGCTCGAAGTGCTCAAAGGCATCGACCTCTCCATCGGCCGCGGCGAGGTGGTTTCGATCGTCGGCCCCAGCGGCGCGGGCAAGACCACGCTGTTGCAGATATTGGGCACGCTGAGCCGCCCCACGTCGGGCTCCATCGAGATCGACGGCACGGCGGTCCATGCGCTTTCCGACAGGAACCTGTCGAAATTCCGGAACACGAAAATCGGCTTCGTCTTCCAGTTCCACCACCTGCTGCCCGAATTCACCGCCTTCGAAAACGTCTGCATCCCCGGCTACATCGCCGGCCGCGACCGCCGCGAAGTGGAAAAGCGGGCAGGAGTGCTACTCGACATGCTGACGCTGGGCCATCGTTTCACGCACAAGCCGGCCGAACTCTCCGGCGGCGAACAGCAACGGGTAGCCATCGCGCGCGCCCTCATCAACTCGCCGGCGGTGCTGCTGGCCGACGAGCCGTCGGGCAATCTGGACACGAAAAACAAGGAGGAAATACACCGCCTCTTCTTCACGCTACGCGACACGCTGGGACAGACCGTCGTGATCGTCACGCACGACGAACAGCTCGCCGAGATGTCGGACCGCAAGATCGAAATGGTCGACGGGCTCATCCGCCCCGGCCTATGACACGCGAAGAACTCCGCGACCTGCTCGAAACGCTGCACGACCGGTACAACCGCCCCGACTTCATCGAGGACGACCCCGTATCGGTCCCGCACCGCTATACCGACCCCAGAGACATCGAAATCGCCGGCTTCCTCGCCGCGACGATCGCATGGGGCAACCGCAAATCCATCGTCCGCAACGGACGCCGCCTGATGGCGATCATGGACGATTCGCCCTACGACTTCACGATGCTCGCCACGGGAAGGGACCTACTCGCGCTGCACGACTTCGTCCACCGCACGTTCAACGGAGGCGACTGCATCGACTTCGTCCGCTCGCTGCGGTGCATCTGCTCGAAGTTCGGAAGTCTGGGCGGATTCTTCGAAAAGACATTCGTCCGCACGGGCGACATGCGTTTCGTGCTGGCCGAGTTCAGAAAATACTTCTGGAGCGTGCCGCACAGCCTCCGGGCCGAGAAACATCTCTCGTCCGTCGAACGCGGCGCGGCGTGCAAGCGGCTCTGCATGTTTCTCAAATGGATGGTCCGCCGGGACGACCGGGGCGTGGACTTCGGGCTGTGGAAAACCGTTCCGCCTTCGGCGCTCT
The DNA here is from genome assembly GCA_910583985.1 of uncultured Alistipes sp. Lineage (GTDB taxonomy): Bacteria > Bacteroidota > Bacteroidia > Bacteroidales > Rikenellaceae > Alistipes_A. Next base: position 32,673 of record CAJTYA010000015.1, on the reverse strand, counting down.
ACCTGCCGCTCGACGTCCATACGGGCAACACCTCGCGCGAATTGGGTCTGCTCGTCCGCCGGCAGAACGACTGGAAAGCCGTCGAAGAGGTCACCGAGGCGCTCCGGACGTTCGATCCCGACGATCCCGTCCGGTACGATTTCGCGCTTTTCGGCGCAGGCATCGACGGCGCGGCGTTCCGCCCGCATCCTTAACGGCAGACACGGACCGGAAGCCCGCCCCCTTCGAGACACGGACAGGCCGGCCCCGCCGAAACCGACGGCAAAGAAAAAGGTCCGGGCCGGAAGTCCGGACCGGAAGTCCGGGCCTCCGACAAGGGGTCTGCCCGGAGAACGGACCTCCTCGGTCCGGAATGTTCCGCCGCGAAAGTCTCCCTCTTTTCTTTCCAAGACGAACCGTTCCCGGCCTTTCGGAAGCGCCCTAAAGAAGACGGAGCGATGCAATAAAGTATAAATCGTACGGGAATAGCGCCTTATAAGTATTGCTCCGAAGGTAGGACAGCGGTCATGCCGCATGAAAAGGCATCGTTCGGAAAGAACTGCGGCATGGATGATTCGGCCGCGACTTTTTCGGGGTACAGCTTTCGATGATGCGGTTTTTCGCCCATTGTTCCCCTGCGACGAATAATCCTAATCGACATATCGATCCGGAGTTACGACAAGAGCGCTTCCCAAGTCCTTTTCTACCCGAAACGGCAGGCCGAGCGGAACGGTAAAGTTCCCGTCATGGACGGAGCTCAAGCGCGGAATAATCAGGGACACACAGCAGCAGCCGGACAAACAGCCATCGTCGAGCGACGCAAACGGCCCGGCTTCACGCAAGCCGGCGAGAGAAAACACCGACCGAACGGCGCCGGACCGCCCCGCCGGACAGGACAGACCGCGGCAAACCGCAGCCTGCGACACCGGAAAGCCGGGCCGGTTTACCCGGCACGAAAGCGGACGCTTTCCTCCCGCGGACGAACCCGACATCGCCTCACGAAAGCCTCCCGGCGATGTATTTTGCCCGACGTCGGAAAACCTCTCTCCCACCCCGACCGTCGCGACCGGAAAGCGGGCACCGGCCCCGGACGAACGGTCCGGGCAAGGACGGAGTGCATCGAGAAAACGCCCCTTCTTCGCCGCCGAGAAAATCGTTCCGTCCCCCCCTGACAGCACAAGACTTCGACCGCGCTCCTTGTCATCGCCGCGAATCTTTCCATTCCGATACGCCGGTCACGGTTATCTGTCGCCGAGAAGCAAAAGACGGGAAACCGCATCATCGAAAGCAGCACCCGAAAAAGCCTCAGCCGAGTCATCCGCACCGCAGCTCTTTCCGAACGATGCCTTTTCATGCGGGGAACGACCGCCTTCTTACCCTCCTCGGAGCCGCATCGATCCATAAAACGCCGTTCCCGCGCGTTTCATACGCTACGACGTACCTCCGCTTTTCGTAGGCCCTCCGGCAAAGAGCCGAAACGACAAAAACCGGAATTTTTCTTTTGATTTGCCCGCGATACTCCGTTCCTTTGCAGCGAAACAGAAACGACAACCATGACGGCACACCCGAACCACTCGGTTCTGCAAACCCTCAAAAACTGGATGCTGCCCCTCGCGATGATACTGGGCGGCGTATTCTACCCGTTTTTTTCCTCGCTGGCCTTTCTGACGCCCTACCTCATTTTTCTGATGCTGCTGGCGCCCTACTGCAAGCTCTCGCCCTCGGACCTGCGCATCCACCCGTGGCACCTCGCTCTGCTCTCGATCCAGATCGTGGGCGGACTGGCGCTCTACGCGGCACTGCAACCGGCCGGAGAAGTCCTCGCGCAGGGTGCGTTCATTTGCGTGCTGGCCCCCACCGCCACGTCGGCGGCGGTCGTGACGGGCATGCTGGGCGGAGACGTCGCCTCGCTGGCGACGTACTGCCTGCTGGGCAACGTCAGCGTGGCCGTCGTCTCGCCGTTCGTCTTTTCCCTCATCGGCGAACAGGTGGCGATGCCCTTCGGCGTGTCGTTCGCCACGGTGTGCCGTCAGGTCGTTCCGCTGCTCATTCTGCCGCTGGTCGTCGCGCTGTCGCTCCAGCGTTGGGCACCCCGCATCCACCGCACGCTGCAAAACCGGCAGATCGTATCGTTCTACCTGTGGGCCCTCTCGCTGACGATCGTCATGGGCAACACGGTCGCCTTTCTGGTCCGGCAGGACGCATCGAACTACCGCAACGAAATCGCCGCAGCCGCCGCAGCGCTGATCGTCTGTGCCGCCCAATTCCTGCTCGGAAGACGCATCGGCGCCCGCTACGGCGAAAAAGTGGCCGGCGCGCAGGGACTCGGACAGAAAAACACGGTGCTGGCTATTTGGATGGCCCAGACCTACCTGACCCCCATCGCCTCGGTCGGCCCGGCCGCCTACGTCGTCTGGCAGAACATCGTCAACAGTTGGCAGTTGTGGCGCAAGAGAAAAGGCGACGGCGCCGGACGGTAGCAGACAACCGAAAAAAGGCGAACGGGGGGGGGAGGCGAAGTGAACGGTAATTTTCGTTATTTTACGATCGGAACGGTTTCCAGACGTCCGAGGTCCGGCAAAAACGAGACTCCGGGAAGCACGGACGCCGGAACAACAAACCCCGAATTCCGAAACGATGAACATAGAAGACTTCCGATCCTACAGCCTTTCTTTCGAAGGAGCTTACGAAAAAATGCCTTTCGGGAAAGCCTCATCCGAATACGACCGCAATCTGCTGGTGTTTTACGTGGCCGGAAAGTGGTTCTGTTTCGTGAACATAGACGAATTCGATTTCTGCAACATCAAATGCGACACGGACCGGATCGACGACCTGCGGGAACGGTACGAAGGGATCGGCCCCGGCTACCACATGAACAAAAGGCATTGGATCGGCGTCCGTTTCGACAAGGACGTACCGGAGGAAACGATCCGCGAGCTTGTCGAACGGTCGTATGAAATCGTCGTCGGCTCCTTATCGAAAAAAGAGAAAGAGGCGTTAGGAGCCTTATAACGACCGACGGCTGCAAAAAGAGAAACCCCTCACAGGCTAGTCGCACGAAAGCCTTCCCGACAAAACGGGAAAACGAACGGCAGGCGCTCAAGCCGCAGGATCACTCCCGCACGAAGCGGTAGTAGACGCCCAGCGGCAGCGATTTGTCGAAGCGGTCCGGGAAATAGAGTTCGCCGAAGCGCTCTTCGGAGCAGGGGCCGACGGCCTGACGGACCGCCGTGCGGGCCAGCAGGGCCGACAAGCCCATCGAATAGAGGTTCAGCACAAGGAAGCTGCCCCGCGGTTCGAGCAGTCGGCCGCAGAGCGTAAGCATTTCGTCGATATGTTCTTCGAGCACCCACTTTTCGCCGGCGGCGCCGCGACCGTAAGCCGGCGGGTCGAGGACGATACCGCGGTAGCGGCGGCCACGACGGACCTCGCGACGGACGAACTTCAGCGCATCCTCGACGATCCACCGGATGCCGTCCAGTCCGGAAGCCTCCATGTTCTCGCGCGCCCAGCTCACGACGGGCTTGACCGAATCGACGTGCGTGACTTCGGCCCCGGCGGCGCAGGCGGCCAGCGAGGCTCCGCCCGTATAGGCGAACAGGTTGAGCACCGGCACACCGGCACCGAGGCGTCGCACCTGCCGGGCGATGAACTCCCAGTTTTCGGCCTGTTCGGGGAACAGCCCCACGTGCTTGAACGAGGTCAGCCCCAGCCGCATGTGCAGATCGAGCGCCTCGCTGCGGTAGCGGACGAACCATTGGGCGGGCATGCCCGGCTTGCAAACCCATTCGCCCCGCTCGTCGCTGCGCTTGTCCCGCACGAAATAGGCATCGGCCTGTTCGCGCCACCGCTCGGCGGGCAGCGACCGCTTCCAGACGGCCTGCGGTTCGGGCCGGGCCACCGTATAGCGGCCGAAACGTTCGAGTTTTTCGAAATCGCCGCTGTCGAGCAGCTCGTAATCGTCCCAACGGGTGGGAGCGAGCAATTCGGATCGTATCATCGTCCGTTCGTTTTTTCGCGTTCGCCCCGACACACGACGCTCATCTCGCAGCGGTCGCATTCGAAAAGCAGTTCATAGACATATCGGTCGTGTCCGAGGAAAAGACGACCCTTGTAAGCGGGATTCCGCCGCAGGCATTGTCCCGTCTCCCGGCGCAGGCAGTAGCGCATCCGCATCACCCTCTTCCCTTCGAGCGAGGCGCTCAGGTCGTACCCCGGCTCAATGCGCTCCACGCCATGTTCGCGGTAGAAGCGCTCGGCGAGCGAATTGGTCACGTTCTCTTCGCCGGAGAGCTCGCTCTGCGGAAAAGGCACGCCGGGCGTTTCCGGCCGACGCGTGCGCCGGACATAGCCCTGCACACGCGCCTCGGCCATCTTCGCGAGGCCCTCGCGCCGCAGGTCGTTCAACATCGAAACCGGAACGAACCGCGGCACGTCGGAGCTCACCCGGACCGCGTCGATGCGGTAGATCGTATCGCCCGTCTTGGCGATCTGCGTCCGGATCGTCTCTTGGGCACCCTCCGCATTCCTCGCCTCGTCGAAGCGGCCTTCCCGCCCGACGGCGACCGTCGTCCAACCGTCGTCGAGCACGAGCTCCAGCCGCTGCGGACGAACCGTCACGCAAGCCGACAACGGCAGCGTCCGCTGCACGCGGGCCCGCTCCAGCATCGAAACGAACCGATGGTCGCGGTTGCGGAACAGCTCCGTCCCCGGACGGATGCCCTCCGTCTTGGCCGGCCATCCGCAACGCCCCTCGGCCCGGTCGAGCCGCGTGCCGGCGAGCCGACCGGACGGAGCGACGAAACAGATACCGTCGCCGGCCGAAAGCACCGCCTCCCCATCGAGCACGAACCGGCCGCCCCCCGCCTCGGCCACGCGGCCGAGCGGTTCGCCCATCGCCTTGGGCGTGTCGAACGAAGCCACGCCGCGGCGGGGGCCGTCGATGAAATAGGAGGTCGCCCCGCGCGAAAAGCTCTTGACGGGATCGGGATCGAAACCGAGCTCGCTGCGCCCCTCGGACGTGCGCTCCAGATCGTCGCGCCGAACGAGGATGTCGTCTATCCGCCGGCGATACCAGCCCACGATGTTGCGCACATAGGCCATATCCTTGAGCCGCCCTTCGATCTTAAACGAGCGGACGCCGCTATCGATCATCGCCTCGATGCGGTCCGAAAGGTTCAGGTCGCACACCGAAAGCAGGTGCTTGTCCCTCATCAGCGGGTGCATCCTCTCGTCCAGCAGGTCGTAGGGCAGGCGGCAGGCCTGCGAACAGTCGCCCCGGTTGCCGCTGCGCGGCCCTAACGACCGGCTCATGTAGCAGCGGCCGCTGTAACTCACGCACACGGCGCCGTGCACGAACGCCTCGATCTCGGTATCCGGCACGGATTCTGCGATGGTTGCGATTTCGCGCAACGTCGCGGCGCGTTCGAGCACGATGCGCGAAAATCCGGCCGAGGCCCAGAACTGTGCCCGCCGAGGGTCCATGTTGAACATCTGCGTCGAAGCGTGCAGTTCGACCGGCGGCAGGTCCATGCGCAGAAAGGCGGCGTCCTGCACGATGAGCGCGTCGGCCCCCGCCCGGCAGACCTGCCGGGCCAGCGACTCGGCCCGGCGGAGTTCGTGTTCGTAGAGCAGGGTGTTCATCGTCACGAACACCCGGACCCCGAACCGGTGGGCGTAATCGCACAACCGGCCGATGTCGGTCGTCGAAACGGGCACGCCGGCACGGGCTCCGAAGCTCGGAGCGCCCACGTAAAGCGCATCGGCGCCGCAATCGACGGCGGCGCAGCCGTGTTCGTAGTCTTTGGCCGGAGCCAGCAGTTCGACCGGGATCATGGAGGCGGATTTTCTTCGGACGCAAAGGTAATAAACTATTCGGCAATTCCCCGCCGGGTTTCCCGAACGGGCCACCGACGTTAAAAATCGAGAACGATGTTTTTTATTTACTATTTAGGTTAAAAATAAAACAATCTTTATCTTTGCTTCGCACAAACCTCAACCAATGACGAAAACATGGAAAAAAGAGGATCGTTCGGCAGCCGTTTCGGGACGATAGCCGCCGTGGGAGGATCGGTCATCGGACTGGGCAACATCTGGCGGTTTCCCTACGTGGCCGGCGAAAACGGAGGGGCGGCATTCATGTTGATCTACCTGATCATCAGCCTGCTCATCTCGATTCCGATCATGCTGTCGGAATTTGCCATCGGCCGCTCGACCCACAGCAACCCGATGCGGGCCTTCAGCCGGCTGGCACCCGGCACGCCGTGGAAGGGAGTCGGCTACATGGGGATTCTCTGTGCGTTCGTCATCCTCTCCTTTTACTGCGTCATAGCGGGCTGGGCGCTGGAATTTCTGGGCGACTCGGCGCTGAACCGGTTCGCGGGGCTGACGCCCGGACAGATCGCCGGGAACTTCGACACGTTCGTGGCGAGCGGTTGGCGGCCTATCCTCTGGACGCTCGTCTTCATCGGCGCCACGGCGTTCATCATCCTCTCCGGCATCGAGAAGGGCATCGAACGATACAACAAAATCCTGATGCCGGTGCTGTTCCTGCTGCTGGCAGGCATGGCGGCCAATGCCATGACGCTCGACGGAGCCCGCGAGGGCATCGCGTTCCTGCTCCGGCCCGACTTCGGCAAAATCACGGCGAAGACGGTTCTGGAAGCTCTCGGACAGTCGTTCTTTTCGATGAGTCTGGGCATGGGGTGCATGATTACCTACGGCTCCTACCTGCGCAGGAACGAGAACGTGCTGCGCATCGGAGGCATGGTCGCGCTGTCGGACATTACGGTAGCCGTTCTGTCGGGGTTAGCCATTTTCCCTGCCGTATTTTCGTTCGGCATCAGCCCCACGTCGGGCCCCGAACTCGTCTTCGTGACGCTCCCCAACGTATTCGCCCGGATGACGGGAGGCTACTTTCTCTCGATTCTGTTCTTCTTCCTGCTGTTTCTGGCCGCCATCACCTCGTCCGTTTCGTTGATGGAAGTGATCGTCGCCTACCTTTCCGAGGAATTTCCCGTCGGGCGGAAGCGGGCCGTGGCCCTCACGGCGGGCACGGTGGCCGTGACGGGATCGCTCTGCGCGCTGTCGATGATCCCCTCCTCGGCGCTTACCGTGGGAGGAATGAATCTCTTCGACCTGTGCGACGCGCTGTCGTCCAACGTGATGATGCCGCTGGGCGGCCTGCTGATCGTGCTGTTCGCCGGATGGGTCCTCTCGCCGGCGAAGCTGCGCAGGGAGCTGACCGGCGGGATGCGGTACGGCACGAGAGTCTACCCTTTCGTCCGCTTTCTCATCCGGTTCGTCATTCCGGTGCTCATCCTGCTGCTCTTTCTCAACAGAACCGGCGTCCTCTGACCGGACGGGACCTCGGCGAACGCATCCTAATTATTATCAACGCAACCGACGGCGGAATTCGGCGACGGCCACGGCCGCAGCGACGGCCACATTGAGCGACTCGGACGTCGGGGCCGCCGTGGGGAAAGGAGGAATGTAGAGCCGGCGGGCGATCTGCTCCGCCACGTCGGGACCGATACCGTTGCCCTCGTTGCCCATGACCAGAATCCCCGTCGCCGAGAGCTCCGCGGCATAAATATCCTCGCCGTCGAGAAACGTCCCGTACACCGGCACGCCCCCGGCAGCGGCACGTCGCAGCAGCGCGACCGGATCGGTGTAGTGGACCCGCACCCGGAGCACGGCGCCCATCGTCGCCTGCACGACCTTCGGATTGAAACAGTCGGCCGAAGCGGGCGAGCAGAAAACGTCGCGGATGCCGAACCAGTCGGCCAGCCGGACGATCGTTCCCAGATTGCCGGGGTCCTGCACATCGTCGAGCAACAGCGCCAGCGCATCGCCTCCCGGATCGGAGGGCAGAGCATAACGGGGCATTTCGACGAGCGCCAGCGCATCGGTCGGCGTCCGGAGCAGGCCGAGGCGTTCCATGTCGTGGTCCGAGACCGTCTCGGTTTCGACGCGCCCGACGCCGGACAGGGCGGCACCGTCGCGAACGAACAGTTTGCGCACGGCGAAATCCGAGGCGAGAATCTCGCCCACGAGCTTGGCTCCCTCGGCGACGAACAGGCCCGAAGCGACGCGCCCCTTTTTCGAAGCGAGCGAACGGACGAAAGCGATTTCCGATTTGGTCGGCATGGTTTTCCGGATTGATGGCTGAAAAAGCGTCTCCCCGCAGGAAAGACGAGGCAAAGATACCAAAATATATTCGACGAAAAAGAACCGCAGCTGTCGGGCCGGTCCTGGTTCGTCCCGGCGGAACCGGCTCCCCGACGATACCCTGCCATATTTCCGACGGATCGCGGCACGATGCCGCACCGAACCGCGAAGACGCTCCCGTGCGAGACGAGGCGGTTTTCCGGTCGAAAGGACATCGGTCCGGCCGTTCTCCGCACGGTACGGCCTGCTATCGGCCGATGCGGTCGCGCGCAGCGCCTTTTCCCGACGAAAGGAAACCGGCACCCCCGTTCCGTTCGGACCGCCGGAGAAAATTAAAACCCTTTTTGCCGCAGCCACCCCCGTCCGAGGGGAGGTCTTCCGTCCGAACGAAGAAACTTTTGCCCGACGGCTTGCACAATCGAAAATCTATCCGTACTTTTGCAGTTCAGAAACTATTCTGAGCCAGAGGACAGTTTCAGCAAGTGACGAAAATTCATAACTTACTGATAAATAATGTCTGACAAAAAAACCGCCCGTCTCGTCCTCGAAGACGGAACCCAATTCGCGGGCCACTCGTTCGGAGCCGAAACTTCCCTGTCGGGCGAAGTGGTTTTCAACACCGCGATGACCGGCTATCCCGAAAGCCTGACAGATCCCTCCTACCGCGGCCAGATTCTGGTCATCACCTATCCTCTGATCGGAAATTACGGCGTCCCGGCCTTCGCCGAAGAGAACGGCATGCTGCGCTTTTTCGAGTCGGACCGCATCCACGTCCGGGGCCTCGTCGTCTCGGACTATTCGTTCGAACACAGCCACTGGAACGCCGTCGAAAGCCTCGGCCGGTGGCTCGAAGACAACGGCGTGCCCGCCCTCTACGGCGTCGACACGCGCCAGATCACCAAAATCATCCGCGAACGGGGCGTCATGCTCGGCAAAATACTTGTCGAGGGCACGCCGGAACCCGCCGGGTTCGAGGACCCGAACCGGGAAAACCTCGTCGCGCAGGTGAGTACCCGGACGGTCGAAACCTACGGCAACGGGAAGCATCGGATCGTATTGGTCGACTGCGGCTGCAAATACAACATCGTCCGCTGCCTGTGCCGGCGGGACGCCACGGTGATCCGCGTCCCGTGGGACTACGACTTCACGCAGATCGACTACGACGGCGTGATGCTCTCCAACGGCCCCGGCGATCCGCAGCAATGCAAGACGACGGTCGCCCACATCGAGAAGGCCATCGCGCTCGGCAAGCCGATCTTCGGCATCTGTCTGGGCAACCAGTTGCTGTCGATGGCGGCCGGCGCCCGGACGTTCAAACTCAAGTATGGCCACCGCAGCCACAACCAGCCGGCCCTCATGGTGGGCACCGACCGGGCCGTCATCACCTCGCAGAACCACGGTTACGCCGTCGACACGACCACGCTCGGCGCGGACTGGGAACCCTACTTCGTCAACCTCAACGACGGAACCAGCGAAGGCATCCGTCACAAGAGCAAGCCCTTCTTCTCCGTACAGTTCCACCCCGAAGCATCGGGCGGACCCGTAGATACCGAATTTCTGTTCGACGACTTCATTCAAAACATCGAAAATGCGAAACGACAATAAGATAGAAAAAGTGATCCTGCTGGGATCGGGCGCCCTGAAAATCGGAGAGGCCGGCGAATTCGACTATTCGGGCTCGCAGGCGCTCAAGGCGCTCAAGGAGGAGGGAATATACACCGTACTCATCAACCCGAACATCGCCACGATCCAGACGTCGGAAAACATCGCCGACAAGGTCTACTTCCTGCCCGTCACGCCCGAATACGTCGAAAAAGTGATCGAGAAGGAACGTCCGCAGGGCATCCTGCTGGCCTTCGGCGGCCAGACCGCGCTGAACTGCGGGGTGACGCTCTTCCGCAACGGCGTACTCGAAAAGTACGGCGTGCAGGTGCTCGGCACGCCCGTGCAGGCCATCATCGACACGGAGGACCGCGAAAAATTCGTCGAAAAGCTCGACGAAATCGACGTCAAGACGATCAAGAGCGAGGCCGTCACCTCGGTGGCCGAAGCCAAGCGCGTGGCCCGCGAACTGGGCTATCCGGTCATCATCCGCGCGGCCTACACGCTCGGCGGTCTCGGTTCGGGCTTCTGCGACAACGACGACGAGCTCGAAACGCTGGCCAACAAGGCCTTTTCGTACTCGCCGCAGATTCTCGTCGAAAAATCGCTCAAGGGCTGGAAAGAGGTGGAATACGAAGTGGTGCGCGACCGCTACGACAACTGCATCACGGTCTGCAACATGGAGAACTTCGACCCGCTGGGCATCCACACCGGCGAGAGCATCGTCGTGGCGCCGTCGCAGACGCTCTCCAACGCCGAGTACCACAAGCTCCGGGAACTGGCCATCAAGATCATCCGCCACGTCGGCGTCGTGGGCGAGTGCAACGTGCAGTACGCCCTCGACCCCAACTCGGAAGACTACCGCGTCATCGAGGTCAACGCCCGCCTGAGCCGCTCCTCGGCCCTCGCCTCCAAGGCGACGGGCTATCCGCTGGCCTTCATCGCGGCCAAGCTGGGACTGGGCTACGGTCTGCACGAGCTCAAGAACAACGTCACCAAAAGCACGACAGCCTGCTTCGAGCCCGCGCTGGACTACATCGTCTGCAAAATCCCGCGCTGGGACCTCGGCAAGTTCAAGGGCGTCTCGCGCGAACTGGGATCGAGCATGAAATCCGTGGGCGAGGTGATGGCCATCGGCCGCAACTTCGAGGAGGCGATCCAGAAAGGCCTCCGCATGATCGGACAGGGCATGCACGGTTTCGTGGCCAACAAGGAGTTCGAAGTCGAGGACATCGACGCCGCACTGACCCACCCCACCGACAAGCGCATCTTCGTCATCGCCCACGCGCTCAAAAACGGCTATACGGTCGAACGCATCCACGAGCTGACGAAAATCGACCGCTGGTTCCTCGAAAAGCTGCGGAACATCATCCGCATCGAGAACGAGCTCGAACGCCACAACAACATCACCCACGTACCCGACGAACTGCTCCGGGAAGCCAAACGGCGCGGATTCTCGGACTTCCAGCTGGCCCGTACCGTGGCCAAAAGCTCGCCCGCGACGATCGAAGACGACATGCTCACCGTGCGCCGCTACCGCAAGATGCGCGGCATCACACCCTTCGTCAAGCAGATCGACACGCTGGCGGCCGAATATCCGGCCATGACCAACTACCTGTACGTCACCTACGACGGCTCGGCGCACGACATCGACTTCGCGCACGACAACCGTTCGGTGATCGTGCTCGGTTCGGGAGCCTACCGCATCGGCAGCTCGGTCGAGTTCGACTGGTGCAGCGTGAGCGCGCTCAACACGATCCGCAGCCAAGGCCTGCGCTCGGTGATGATCAACTACAACCCCGAAACCGTCTCGACAGACTACGACACCTGCGACAGGCTCTATTTCGACGAACTGACGCTCGAACGCGTGCTCGACATCACCGATCTGGAAATCCCGCGCGGGGTGATCGTCTCGACCGGGGGGCAGATCCCGAACAATCTGGCCATGCGGCTCCAGTCGCAGCACGTCCCCATCCTCGGCACGTCGGCCACCGACATCGACCATGCCGAAGACCGCCACAAGTTCTCGGCCATGCTCGACGAAATCGGCGTGGACCAGCCCCGCTGGAGGGAACTCACGACGATGGACGACATCTACCGCTTCGTCGACGAGGTGGGTTTCCCGGTGCTCATCCGGCCCTCCTACGTGCTGTCGGGCGCCGCGATGAACGTCGTCTCGAACCGCGAGGAGCTGCAACACTTCCTCACGCTGGCCACCAACGTATCGAAACAGTATCCGGTCGTCGTGACCGAATTCATCGAACACGCCAAGGAGGTCGAAATCGACGCGGTGGCCAAAAACGGCGAAGTGCTCATCTACGCCATCTCCGAACACGTCGAATTTGCCGGCGTGCACTCCGGCGATGCGACGATGGTGTTCCCGCCCCAGAAAATGTACGTCGAAACGATGCGGCGCATCAAGAAGATCGCCCGCGAAGTGGCCCGCATGCTGAACATTTCGGGCCCGTTCAACATGCAGCTCATGGCCAAGGACAACGAAATCAAGGTCATCGAGTGCAACCTGCGCGCCTCGCGGAGCTTCCCGTTCGTTTCGAAGGTGCTCAAGGTCAACTTCATCGACATCGCCACGAAGGTGATGCTCGGCGTGGAACCCGACGTGCCGCACAAGTCGGCCTTCGAGCTCGACTACGTGGGCATCAAGGCGCCGCAGTTCTCGTTCTCCCGCCTGCAGAAGGCCGACCCGGTGCTGGGCGTCGAAATGGCGTCGACCGGCGAGGTGGGCTGCATCGGCGAAACGTTCCACGAAGCCATCCTCAAATCGATGATGTCGGTAGGGTACGCCATCCCCGAAAAGAACGTGCTGCTCTCGACGGGCGATTCGCGGTCGAAGATGGACATGCTCTCGGCGGCCAAGGCGCTCCAGAGCCGCGGCTACAACATCTTCGCGACGAGGGGCACGGCCGACTTCCTCGCCAAGAACGGCGTGCAGGCCACCGTGCTCCACTGGCCCGACCAGCCGGACCAGCCCAACACACTGACCTACATCAAGGAAAAGAAGATCGATCTGGTGGTCAACATTCCCAAGGACCTCTCGAAAACCGAGCTGAGCAACGACTACACGATCCGGCGCAGCGCCATCGACTTCAACATTCCGCTGATTACCAACGCCCGGCTGGCCAGCGCGTTCATCACCGCCTTCTGCAAGTTGGACAAAAAGGACATCAAGATCAAAAGCTGGAACGAATACTAAACCCGTTCCGCCGCGACGCTGCCCAAATGCGACGCTTCTAACAGGGGAAGGAACCGCTTCGGCGGTTCCTTCCCCTTTATGCGCTGCGGAACGGGAAAACGCATTTCCGAACCGACATTCTGTGTGCGGACACCCCGTCGAGGACGCCATCGCATTTTGCGCAACCAGTGTCCTCCGCACAGCCTCCCTCCGACAACAGAAAACGTTCCGCTTCCTGCCCCGAACGCTCCCGCATACGGGAATAATTTTCCGGACCGGCTCAGCGTTCCGCACGACCTGCGACGAGACAATCCATTCTCCGAACGCGAAACCATCGTCGCGCACTTCCCGCCGAGCGAATACCCGCGCCCTATCGTCCCAAGCCGGATCGTGCCGCAAAACGTTCCCGACTTTCGGGCCCCGTAGTTCGAGCCGGGCAAATCCTCGGTGCAGACGAGACCGCACCGTAGCCCCCTCACCCTCGTTTTTCGGCACGAGAAAATCGTCGAAGGGAACCGGACCGACACTCTGCGCAGCCGTTGTGCGAACGATGCCGTCCGATCTCTCCCGACCGACGGGAAACGGGGACGCAAGCGCACGAAGCCTCCTGCTGTACCGCTTCGTCCCGAACGGTATCGGCGGCACGAACCGCAGCCCTGCGACGCGACCGGAAAACGGACACGAAAAAATCGGATCGCCGTAAAAGACGATCCGATCGCATTCGCTCCCTCGGAGCACGCTACTCTTTTTCCTCTTTGGGCACCAGCATGAAATAACTGCTGATTTCCTGCTGGTCGAGCGCCTGACGCACGTTGAAGCGCTTGATTTGGGGCTCGTAGCCAGACTTGACGACTTTGATTTCGATTTGCACGTCGCGCGAATTTTCATAGGTAAGTCCCAGAATGTTGAACGCACGGGTCTCCTCGTAAGGCGTCGTCATCAGGGCGGTCTCGTTCGTGTTTTTCACGACGGCGGGGATGCTCGAAATCACGCGATAGAAAACCCGCGCGCCTTGCGGATCGGAGTCGATGGCCCAGCGGATGATGGTCTGTTCGAGCGCCGTCTGACCCGGCTTGTCGCGGCTGACGCTTTCGCGCGCCTGCCCCTCCGGGATCGAGGTGTCGGAATAGAGTTTCAACGCTTCGGCCTTGGTCTTTTCGGCCGAAGCCTGCAATGCCTGCGTCAGTGCCTTGTTGCTTTGCTTGAGGCTCCTCTTCGAAACGCCGCACGAGGCGAGCGTACAAATCGAGAAAAGGCAGAGTACCCGGAAGAAAAAACGTGTATTTTTCATGCTTGTCAAATGTTTGCGCCTGTCCCACGGCAATGAGTTCGGGAAAGTAAAACACATAAAAAACGTGGGACAATATTTCGTCTTCGGTCGCTAAGGTCTTCCACAACCCGTACCCCGACAACAGAATAAAGCCCACGTGAGACACGTGAGCGTCAAACTTTATTCTTCGGGGTCCTGTAAAAGTGGAAGTTTTAGCGACCAGAATAAAAATAACGCTTTTTATATGTATGTACCGGCGCTTTTCGTGCGTGGACGGTACCGTTAAAATCAAAAAATCGAAATGCTGTTATTTCTTCATAGGCATACGGTTTTAAATGTGCGGGTACAAATATACGGATTATATTCGACGAGAAAAACAGCGAACGTCGGGCGTAAGCCCGGTCCGCGGCAGCATAGCCGGTTCTTCGAGTCAAATATATTCCAAAAATATATTCGACGAGAAAAACAGCGAACGTCGGGCGTAAGCCCGGTCCGCGGCGGCATAGCCGGTTCTTCGAGTCAAATATATTCCAAAAATATATTCGGCGAAAAGAACAGCGAACGTCGGCCGTAAGCCCGGTGCGCGGCGGCGAAGCCGGTTCTTCGAGTCAAATATATTCCAAAAATATATTCGGCGAAAAGAACAGCGAACGTCGGCCGTAAGCCCGGTGCGCGGCGGCGAAGCCGGTTCTTCGAGTCAAATATAACGAATCTTTTCGATTCGTAAACATCCCGGACGGGCATCCCCACCCCTTGCGGACGATACGACCGAATTCCGCTCCGGGATGGATTCGGTCTGCGAGCCGGGACCGCTTGCAGACACATCCCAAGGCACCGTGCCGCTTCTTTTTCTCGCCGTTCCGCGAATCGCTCAGTCGCTGCCGAATACCGCGGATGCTTCCGATTCCGGCATTTTTGCTATCTTTGGCTTCGTCTTAGGTACTTCCGCGCGGCAAAAAGCGAGCAGGTCCGCTCGTTGCTCTCGCGCAAGCGTATCTTCGACTTCGTCCCGGATACCGCACCCCGACGAAAACAAACGGGTTTGTTTTCGCACTCGGTCTGTTCGTATCTTCCGACAGAAAACCCTTTTGCTAAAACCGACGACCCCATGCCGCTCTCCGACCGATTCGACCTGCCGCACGGCACGGTCGCGCTGTGGAAAACCGACGAGACCGAAGCCGAACTCCGAACGCTCTGCACGGCCGGCGAATGCGCTTATGCTGCCGAACGGTTCTCCTCCGAGAGCCGACGGCGGGAGTGGCTGGCCTGGCATGCGGCGCTCCGGCAGATCGTCCCGGAGGCCGAACCGTTCTACCTGCCCGACGGAGCTCCGGCCATCGGGAACGCTCTGCGCATCGGCGTCAGCCACACGGAAGGCTACGCCGCCGTCTTCGTCGCGAAGAGCGCCTGCGCCGTGGACATCGAACGCAAGGAGCGCGACTTTCTCCGGGCCGCCCGCCGCTACCTCTCTCCCGAAGAAGAAGCGCTGTGCGCCGAAACGGCAGGCGCCCTGTCGCCCGGTCTCGTCTGGTGCGCCAAAGAGACGCTCTATAAACTCGCCGGAGGGAAACGCACGGACCTGCTGCGCGACATCCGCATCGCGGGCTTCGATCTTTGCGGGCCGTCGATACACAGCACCGTCGCGGGGAAGCCGTTCAGGTTAGGAACGATCCCGCACGAGGAACTCCATATCGTCTTCGGGGCGGCGGAGAGGGAGTGAAACCCTTCGAAATACGAATACTTACTTAAACCCGATATGAAAAAAACGAATCTTCACCGCCTGACCCTCACCCTGCTGACCGCCGCAACGTTGCTGGCGACTCCCCTTTCGGGCCCGGCCCAGTCGACGCGACGCATCGACGACGTTCCCGATGCGGAAGCATGGATCGCCCGGACGTTCGCCAAAGGCAAAACGCCGCCCTTCTCGTTCGTCTACGACGGACGCCCGTCGCAGGATTTCATCCGCCGATGGGAATACACGGCCACGAAGCTGCCCGGCGACGATCCGCAGACCGTCGAATACCGGTTCGACTACCTCGATCCGGAGGGAGGACTGAAAGCCGAATGCCATGTCAAGGGCTTCCGCGATTTCGATGCCGTGGAATGGACGCTGCACTTCGTCAACACGTCGGATGCGAACTCGGCGACGCTCGAACAGGTCAGGGCGATGGACCTCTCGTTCCGCTCGCGGAGCGAAGCCCCCTTCAGGCTGCACCACGCCAAGGGGAGCCACTATCAGGAGGGCGTACAGGACTTCCGCCCGTTCATAGACCCGCTCGGCGCGGCCGTACGGCATTTCACGCCGGAGGGAGGACGCTCGTCGGACCGCACGGCCTTTCCGTTCTACAACCTCGAAGGGCCCGACGGGGCCGGCGCGATGATCGCCGTCGGATGGACCGGAAACTGGTACGCCGAATTTTCGCAGCCCGCGACGGATGCCGCCGCGTGTTCCGTCGGGTTGGAACATCTCGAAACGTTTCTCTATCCCGGCGAGTCGATCCGTCTGCCGCAAGTGTGCCTGCTCTTCTGGCAGGACGACGATTTTCTGGCGGGACACAACGCTTTCCGCCGCTTCATGCTCGCGCACCACACGCCCCGCATCGCGCGCGAACCGGCAACCGGCCTGCTGAGCGCCAGCTTCAGCGCCGCACCCAACGCAGCCCCCTGCGCCCTGCCGAGCAGTTGCCTGACCGAAGCGCAGGCGCTCTCGTTCATCGACCGCTACCGTTACTTCAACCTCCGGCCCGACATTTTCTGGCTCGACGCCGGATGGGCTGCGGGCACGGGCTACCCGTCCAACTACACCGAAGGGGCCGGCACGCAGGAAGTGGACGCCGAACGCTTCCCCGACGGCTTCCGCCGCATGTCGGAAGCCGCCCACCGCATCGGGGCCAAGTTCATGGTGTGGTTCGAACCCGAACGCGTCTACCGGGGCAGTTGGCTGGAGCGCAACCGCCCCGAATGGCTGCTCCGCTTTCCCGACAACCCGATCTCGCTGCTCGATTTGGGCAATCCGGAGGCCTGCGAATGGGTCTGCCGGCAAATCGGCGACATCATCGAACAAAACGGCATCGACTACTACCGGCAGGACTGCAACATCCATCCCGGCGCATTCTGGAATGCGTTCGACGAACCGGGCCGGATCGGCATGCGGGAAATCCGCCACGTCGAAGGACTTTACAAATTCTGGGACTACCTGCTCGACCGCTTTCCGAACCTGCTGATCGACAACTGCGCCGGAGGCGGACGCCGGCTCGACCTCGAAACGATGTCGAGAAGCGTCCCGCTGTGGCGGACCGACTACGAGGGCAACGCCACCGGCAGCCAATGCCACACCTACGGGCTGAACCTCTATCTCCCGATACACGGCATCGGCCTCAACACGACGGACGATTACAGTCTGCATTCGTTCATGAGCGGAGCGATGGTACTGAACTGGAACGTGTTCGACCCCAAGATCCTCATCGCCGACATGCAGGCCCGGATGGAGAAATACCGCGAACTGAGCCCCTACTTCAGAGAAGACTATTACCCGCTGACCGGGTTCGGCGACCTGACCGGCGACGACGTCTGGCTGGCCTACCAGTTGCACAGGCCCTCGGACGACACGGGCCTCGTCGTAGCGTTCCGCCGCAAGGACAACCCCGAAGAGACGATCCGCGTCCGGCTCCGCGGCCTCGATCCCGCACGGCGTTACGAACTGCTCGACGAGGGCTCCGGCTCGCTCGTCACGCTTCGGGGCGACGCCCTCGCGTCGGGTCTTGCGCTGAAGATCGGACAAAAGCCGGGTTCGCAGCTGCTCCGCTATCGTCCGGCGGCCGAATGAGTTCCGGGGAAAGACGCACGCCGTCGCGGGTACCGGCACGGAGAAGCTTTTCGAAAAGTTTTCAGCGGAAACCGTTTTTTCGTTAAATATTCGACAAGGAGTTCATTTTTCAGATTATTGGATTACCTTTGCGACATACGAAAAGAAAAACCATGTATTCGTCGTTCCATCATCACCGCCATCATCACTCCCGTCCGACACGGTAGGCTGTGCGGTGTATATCCGAATGCGAAACGAGATATTCATAAAGAGGCTTACCCGACAAAGGTGAGCCTCTTTTTTCGACCGGTCACGACAAAACTTTAAACGACAAGAATATGTTGAGAATCGCGATTCAGGCCAAGGGCCGACTCAACGAGGAGAGCCTCGAACTGCTCTCCGAGGCAGGCGTATCCATCGAAAACGGCAAACGCAAGCTGCTGGCCCGCAGCGGCGACTTTCCGCTCGAAGTGCTCTACCTACGGGACGACGACATTCCGCAGGCCGTCTCGATGGGCGTGGCCGACGCGGGCATCGTGGGCCTGAACGAGGTGGAGGAAAAAGGGTTCGACGTCGAAACCGTCCACGCGCTGGGCTTCGGCAAATGCCGTCTCTCGCTGGCCATTCCCAAAGCGGAAGCATACGATGGCCTCGGATATTTCAACGGCAAACGCATCGCCACGTCCTACCCGGCCATCCTGTCGCGCTTCTTCGCAAAGAACGGCATCGAAGCCGAAATCCACGAGATCGCCGGATCGGTCGAAATCGCGCCCTCGGTGGGGATGGCCGACGCCATCTTCGACATCGTCAGCTCCGGCGGCACGCTCGTCACCAACGGACTCCGGGAGGTGGAAACAGCGCTGTACTCGGAAGCGGTGCTCGTCGCCGGCCGCACGTTGGACGAGGAGAAGCGCCAACTGCTCGCGCAGTTGCTTTTCCGCATCGAAGCCGTGGAGCGCAGCCGGGGCATGAAATACGTGCTGCTGAACCTGCCGCACGAAAAGATTCCCGACGCGATCCGCATCCTGCCCGGCATGAAGAGCCCCACGATCCTGCCGCTGGCGCAGGAGGGATGGAGCTCCATCCATGTGGTCATCAACGAAAAAGAGCTGTGGACGAAGATCGAACAGCTCAAAGCCATCGGCGCCGAAGACATACTGGTTCTCTCACTCGAAAAAATGATCCGATGATGGAAACGATCGTCAACCCCGATCCCCGGCAGTGGGACGCGCTGTTGCGACGGCCCCAGATCGACCGGTCCGTGATCGGTCCGAGGGTCGAGGCCATCCTCGAAGCCGTGTGCGAGGAAGGCGATGCGGCCCTGTTGCGGCTGACCGAACAGATCGACGGCGTGAAGTTGTCGTCGGTCGAAGTCATGCCCGACGAAATCGCCGAAGCGACGCGGCTCGTACCCGACGGACTCAAACGGGCCGTCGCCGCCGCCGCGCGGAACATCGAAACGTTCCATGCCGCCCAGCGAAGCGAGGCGGTCGAAGTCGAAACGGCGCCGGGCGTGCGATGCCTGCAACGGGCCGTACCCATCCGGCGCGTGGGGCTTTACGTGCCGGGCGGCACGGCCCCGCTCTTTTCGACCGTGTTGATGCTCGCCGTGCCGGCCCGCGTGGCGGGATGTCCGCAGATCGTGCTGTGCACGCCTCCGGGCAAGGACGGCAAGATCGCCCCGGCCATCCTCTACGCCGCCTCGGTGGCCGGCGTGACGCGCATCTTCAAGGTCGGAGGCGCTCAAGCCATCGCCGCGATGGCCTACGGTACGCGAAGCATTCCCAAGGCGGACAAGATTTTCGGCCCCGGCAACCAGTACGTCACCGCAGCCAAACAGGCCGTCGCCTCCTCGACCGTCGCCATCGACATGCCTGCGGGTCCCTCGGAAGTGCTGGTCATGGCCGACTCGACGGCCGTGCCCGAATTCGTCGCGGCAGACCTGCTCTCGCAGGCCGAACACGGTCCCGATTCGCAGGTCGTCCTGCTCACGCCCTCGCTGAGCGTCGCCCAGCAGGTGATGCGCGAGGTGAAGCGGCAGACCGAGGCCCTGCCCCGCGCCGGGATCGCCCTCCGGGCGCTCGACAACAGCCGGATCGTCGTCATGGATTCGCCCGACGATCTGATCGACTTCAGCAACGCCTACGCGCCGGAGCACCTTATCATTTCGATGAAAGACCCGTGGGCCGTCGCCGAGCGCATCACGGCCGCCGGCAGCGTCTTCATCGGCAACTATACCCCCGAAAGCGCGGGCGACTACGCTTCGGGCACCAACCACACGCTTCCGACCTACGGCTGGGCCCGTTCGTTCAGCGGCGTGAACCTCGACAGCTTCACCCGGAAGATCACCTTTCAGGAAATTTCGCCCGAAGGGCTGCGCGGCATCGGTCCCCTCATCGAGACGATGGCCTCGGCCGAAGGGCTGGACGCCCACCGCAACGCCGTGTCGGTGCGGCTGAAAACACGATAACGACATGGACATACGCACGCTTCTGAGAGACAACATCCGCTCGCTCGCCCCCTACTCCACCGCGCGGGACGAGTACGAGGGCGAACTGGGCATCTACCTCGACGCCAACGAGAGTCCCTACGAGAACGGCTATAACCGCTATCCCGATCCGCACCAGAAAGCGCTCAAGCGGCGCATCGCCGAAATCAAGGGCATCGCCCCCGAAAAGATCTTCATCGGCAACGGTTCGGACGAACCCATCGATCTGGTGTTCCGCCTCTTCTGCGAACCGGGCCGCCACAATGCCGTCTCGATCGTCCCGACCTACGGCATGTACAAGGTGGCCGCCGCCATCAACGACGTCGAAATGCGCGAAGTGCCGCTCGCCACGGACTTCTCGCTCGATGCGGACCGGCTGCTCGCCGCGGCGGACAGCAACACGCGGCTGCTGTTTCTCTGCTCGCCGAACAACCCCACGGGCAACTGTTTCCCGGCCGAAACGATCGAGCGGATCGTCCGGTCGTTCGGCGGGATCGTTGTGCTCGACGAAGCCTACATCGACTTCGCCGAAGAGGACGGATTTCTGGGCCGTTTGGACGAATTTCCGAACCTCGTCGTGCTGCAAACGCTCTCCAAAGCGTGGGGCATGGCGGGCCTGCGGTTAGGGCTGGCCTTCGCCTGCGAGGAGATCGCCCGGACGATGGGTCGCGTGAAGTACCCCTACAACATCAACGTCGTCACGCAGCGGATCGTGCTCGAAGAGCTGCGGCACGGCATCGCCGGAGAGGTGGACGAAATCCGCCGCGAACGCCGCAGGGTGGCCCTCGCTCTCGCTCCGGCCCCGACGGTCCGCAGGATACACCCTTCCGACGCCAATTTCCTGCTCGTCGAGGTGTCCGATCCCGGAGCGATATACGAACAGTTGATCGAAGCGGGCGTGATCGTCCGCGACCGGTCGCGCGTGCCGCTCTGCGAGGGATGCCTGCGCATCACCGTGGGCACGCCGGAGGAGAACGACCGGTTGATCGAAATCTTCAAAAACCTGCAAGCATGAGCAAACGAGCGCTTTTCATCGACCGCGACGGCACGTTGATCGTCGAGCCGCCGACGGACTTTCAGGTCGATTCGTTCGAGAAACTGACCTTCGTGCCGGGCGCGATCACCTCCATGAGCCGGATCGCAGGGCTCGACTACGAGCTGGTGATGGCATCGAACCAAGACGGATTGGGCACGGAATCGTTCCCCGAAGAGGCTTTCCGGCCCGTCCACGATCTGGTGATGCGGACCTTCGAGGGCGAAGGCGTCCGCTTCGACGACGTGTTGATCGACCCCACGATGCCCGAAGAACACGCCCCGACCCGCAAGCCGGGCATCGGCATGTTCGGCCGCTACACGGGAGGCGACTACGACCTGTCCGCCTGCTACGTGATCGGCGACCGACCGACCGACATGCTGCTGGCCCGCAACCTCGGAGCGAGAGGCATCCTCTTCCGCCCGAAGGCAGAAGGCAGGGAAACGATCCGCAAAAACGGGCTCGACGACGTCTGCGCGCTGGTCACGGACGACTGGAACGAAATATGGACCTACCTGCGGGCCGGAGAGCGCACGGCCGAAATCCGCCGCACGACCCGCGAGACCGACATCCGCATCGTCCTCGATCTGGACGGACAGGGTCCCAGCCGCATCGACACGGGACTGAAATTCTTCGACCACATGCTCGAACAGATCGTCCACCACGCGGGCGTCTCGCTCGTGGCCGAAGTGCGAGGCGATCTGGAGGTTGACGAACACCATACCATCGAAGACACGGCCATCGCCTTGGGCGAAGCCGTCGATCGGGCGCTCGGCTCGAAACTGGGCATCGAACGCTACGGCTTCTGCCTCCCGATGGACGAATGCCGGGCCGCCGTGCTCCTCGACTTCGGCGGCCGGATCGATTTCCGGTGGGACGTCGTCTTCCGGCGGGAGTATGTGGGCGACGTCCCGACCGAGATGTTCCGCCACTTTTTCAAAAGTTTCGCCGACGCGGCCCGCTGCAACCTCCGCATCGAGGCCGAGGGCGAGAACGAACACCACAAGATCGAAGGCGTTTTCAAGGCGTTCGCCCGTGCCGTGCGCATGGCCGTCGCCCGCAACGGCTTCCGGTTCGAATTACCCAGCAGCAAAGGCATGTTATGATCGCGATCATCGACTACGACACCGGCAACCTGCGTTCCGTGGCCAATGCGCTCGGACGGCTCGGCGCCGCCTACACCGTCACCTCCCGCCCCGAAGAGATTCTCGCAGCCGACCGCGTGCTGCTGCCCGGCGTGGGCGAAGCCTCCCGCGCGATGGCGAAACTGCGCGAGCGCGGACTGCCCGACACGATCCGGTCGCTCAGGCAGCCCGTGCTGGGCATCTGCATCGGCGTGCAACTGCTCTGCCGCCGCAGCGAGGAGGGCGACACCGAATGCCTCGGCATCTTCGACAACGAAGTGCGGCGGCTCGACGCACCGGGGCTCAAGGTGCCCCACATGGGATGGGACAGCATCGAGCGCCCCGAAAGCCCGCTTTTCGCAGGCATGCAGACGGGCGAATACGTCTATTACGTCCACTCCTACGCCCCCACCGTCAACGGCGACACGATCGCCACGACGACCTACGGCGAAACGTTCAGCGCGGCCATCCGCCGCGGCAATTTCTACGGGACGCAGTTCCACCCCGAAAAGAGCGCTTCGGCGGGCGAACGCATCCTCAAAAACTTCCTCACGCTATGATCGAAATCATTCCGGCCATCGACATGATCGGCGGCGAATGCGTCCGCCTGACCCAAGGCGACTACGCACGCCGCACCGTCTACTACAAGGACCCGCTCGAAGCGGCCCTGCGCTACGAGGCCTGCGGCGCACGGAGGCTGCATCTGGTCGATTTGGACGGAGCGAAAGCCTCGCACCCGGTCAACCTGCACGCGCTGGAGCGCATCCGCACGCGCACCTCGCTCGAAGTCCAGTACGGCGGCGGCATCAAAAGCGCCGAGGCCCTGCGCGCCGTCTTCGACAGCGGCGCCTCACGCGCCATCTGCGGCAGCATCGCGGCAACCCGTCCGGAACTTTTCGAACGGTGGCTCGGCGAATTCGGCCCCGAACGCATGATCCTCGGCGCCGACACCCGCGACGGACGGATCGCCATCCACGGCTGGCAGGAATCCTCCGCAACGGACGTGGACGCCCTCATCGAACGCTTCCGCACGGCGGGACTCCGCGAAACGATCTGCACGGACATCGCCCGCGACGGCATGCTCTCCGGTCCGTCGATCCCGCTCTACACGCGGCTCCAGCGGAAATTCCCGGAGATCGACATCGTCGTGAGCGGAGGAATCGCCTCTTGGGACGACATCGAAGCGCTCGACGCGCAGGGACTCCGCCGCGTCGTGGTGGGCAAGGCCATCTACGAGGGCCGCATCGGATTCGACCTCTTGGAACGACACTTTCGTAAAACCCCGACAGAACGATAAACCATGCTGGCCAAACGAATCATCCCCTGCCTCGACATCAAGGACGGGCAGACGGTCAAGGGAATCAATTTCCTCGGACTGCAAGGCGTGGGCGATCCCGTCGCCTTAGGCCGGAAATACGCCGAAGAAGGCGCCGACGAACTGGTCTACCTCGACATCAGCGCCACGTTCGAGGGGCGCAAGACGTTCGCCGAACTGGTCGCCCGCATCGCCGAAAACATCGACATCCCGTTCACCGTGGGCGGAGGCATCGCCTCGGCCGACGACGCGGGACGCCTGCTCGACGCGGGAGCGGACAAAGTGACGGTGAACAGCGCCGCGGTGCGCACTCCGCAGCTCATCGGCGACATCGCCTCGAAATACGGCAACCAGTTCGTCGTCGTGGCCATCGACGCCAAGCGCATCGACGGCCGCTGGAGGGTCACCACGCACGGCGGCCGGCAGCTCACCGACCGGGAGCTGTTCGACTGGGCCGACGAGGCGCAGCAGCGCGGCGCGGGCGAAATCCTGTTCACGTCGATGGACCACGACGGCACGAAAAACGGCTACCCCTGCGAAACGTTCGCCGAGCTGTCCGAACGGCTTTCGATCCCGGTCATCGCTTCGGGCGGAGCCGGCTCGGTCCGCCACATCGCCGACGTGCTGACGCTCGGCAAGGCCGACGCGGCACTGGCCGCCAGCATCTTCCACTACGGGGAAATCCCTATTCCCCGACTCAAGAAAGAATTGCACGAAATGAACATAAACGTCAGACTATGATAAAATTCAGCGAATTGAACACGGCCAAGAGCTGTGAGGGACTCGTTCCCGCCATTATTCAGGACGACAACACCCGTCAGGTGCTCATGTTGGGCTACATGAACGAGGAAGCCTTCGAAAAAACCCTGTCCGAAAGCCGCGTGACATTTTTCAGCCGCACCAAAGGCCGGCTGTGGACCAAAGGCGAAACCAGCGGCAACTACCTCTCGGTCAAAAGCATCGAAAAAGACTGCGACGCCGATACGCTGCTCGTGCGCGTGGAGGCAGCCGGCCCGGTCTGCCACACCGGCAGCAAGACCTGTTTCGGAGGACGCGAGCACGAAGGCTTCATCGGGACGTTGCAGAGCGTCATCCGCCAGCGCCACCGCGACATGCCCGAAGGTTCGTACACCACGCGTCTGTTCACCAAAGGCGCACCCAAGATCGCGCAGAAAGTGGGCGAAGAAGCCGTCGAGAGCGTCATCGAAGCCGTCGCAGGCAACAACGACGGACTCGTCTACGAAGCCTCGGATCTGATCTACCACCTGCTCGTGCTGCTCGAAAACCAAGGACTGTCGATCGCCGATCTGGAGGAGGAACTGGCCCGGAGACACAAATAGCGTTCGGAAATTCCCGAAATTCGCTATCTTTACTCCCTCTAACGCTAAAACCGACAACGCATGGAAAATAAGAAGATCGGAATCGCCAGCGACCACGCCGGCTTCCAGCTCAAGGAATTCATCATCGGCTACCTCGACTCGAAAGGCTACGAAGTGTTCGACTTCGGCTGCAAGTCCGAGGAGAGTTGCGACTACCCGGACTACGCCCATCCGCTGGCCGACGCCGTCGAAACGGGCGAACTGCCCCGCGGCATCGCCATGTGCGGCAGCGCCAACGGCATCACGATGACGCTCAACAAGCATCAGGGCATCCGCGCGGCGATCTGCTGGGAACCCGAAATCGCCACGCTGGCCCGCAAGCACAACGACGCCAACATCTGCTCGATGCCGGCCCGCTTCATCGACAACGAAACGGCCGTCGCCATCGTGGACGCCTTCCTCGACACCGAGTTCGAAGGCGGACGCCACCAGAACCGCGTGAACAAAATTCCGCTCGCGGCTTGGAAAAAATAGCGCCCCGTACCGAACGCACGACAAAAACGCCCTTTCGGGCGTTTTTTTGTTCCCGACGTAGGAATTTAATCGCTATTTTTGTCCCGTAAATCCGATTGCCATGAAATACATCGTCACGCTGCTGCTCGCCCTGTCGCTGACGGCGACGGCCTCGGCCCAGCTCAAGAAGCAGGGGCCCAACGGCTACCTGTCGTTAGAGGAATACAAGGCCGGCAAGCCTTCGTCCCCGTATATCTTCTATGCCGTCAAACGCGCGGCCGCCCTGACCAAAGTCGCGCCGGGACACGACTACAAGCTCGAATGCAACGACCCGTCGATCGACAAGGACTACCTCAACGACCGGCTGTGGGGCGTCGTCTACAAAGACACGCTCTACGTGAACGGCAAACGGTTCACGGGACTGGACGGATACGCCAAAGCCGAAGCGACGGGCCGGTTCGTCTACATGGCGCTCGCCCTGCCGCTCAACCCGAAGTACAAAAGCGTCATCGGCGACTATGCGGACGCTCCGGCCATCAAGACCGGCTCGATTCCCAAAATCGGCGGCATGATCGGCGGTGCGGTCAAAGGCGCTTCGGACAGGATTTCGACCCGCATTCCGGTGATCTACGACACGGAGACGGACGAATGCCGCTGCATCACCACCGATCTGCTGTACCGCTATTCCACGATCTATCCCGAACTCAAGGACCGCTACGGACTGATCAAGGTCGAAAACCTGTCGGTATACGCTTTCCGCGAGTTCGCCTCGGACCTGAACGCGGCGGATCGCAAGGCCAAGGAAGAGGCGGCCGAAAAGGCGCGGATCGAAGAGGAGAAAGCCCGGATCGAAGCGGAAAAGGCAGCGCAGGAGGAAGCAGCCCGACAGGCGGCCGAAGAGGCTGCCGCCCAAGCCGAAGCAGAACAGAGGACGGCTCCGGACTCGTCCGCACAACCGGCCGACTCCACGGAACAGGCACCCGCGACGGACCCGGCGAACGACCCGAACAAGGTGCAGGTGTCGATTCCGATCGAAATCCCCATGCAATAGACTTTCGGGACGCTCCCGAAAAACGACGACCGGCTGCCTATCGCACGATGCGCAGCCGGTTCGTCATCCTATACTGCAACACGCCGCGCAGCGCCAGAAACAACAGGAAGGCGAACCAGAGCGCATCGTTGCCCACGGCGCCGCGCAATCCGTAATAGGCGGCGAAGAATCCGGCGGTGGACAGAAACACCGAATCGCGCATGACGACCGTGCGCGTGGCCCCGATAAGGATGCCGTCGATCACGAACGGAGCGAAAGCCACGAGCGGAATCGCGATCAACCACCCCACATAGGCGCCGGCGCCGGAGAGGATCGTCTCGCTGTCGGTGAAAAACGACAGGATCGTCCGCCAGCCCACCGCATAGAACCCGACATAGAGCCCGGCCACGACAGCACCCCAAACGAGCAGCAGGCGGATGCACCGGCGCAGCGCAGCGTCGTTGCGGGCCCCCACGTAACGCCCGGCCAATGACTCGCCCGCGAAGGCGAAACCGTCCATCAGGTAGGAGAACAGTGTGAAAAGCTGCATCAGCAGCATATTGATCGCCAGAAGCGTATCGCCCATGCCCGACGAGGCGGCCGTAAAGAACGTATAGACGGCCACGATGCAGGCCGTCCGCAGAAAAATGTCGCGGTTGACCCGGAAAAAGGCGAGCATGGGACCGAACTTCAGGCTGCCCCGCCAATCGACATACCGCCCGAAACGGCGGTAATAGCGCATCCACAACGCGACGGCGAGGATCAACCCGCCGTACTGCGCCGCAACGGTGCCCCAAGCCACACCGGCGATACCCCACCCCAGACCGAACGTGAACCACAGGCAAAAGGCCACGTTGACGAGATTGACCGCAATGGAAATGTACATCGGGAAACGCGAGTTCTGCATTCCGATGTACCACCCCTGCAAGGCGAACAGCGAGATCGTGGCCGGAGCGGCCCATATCCGGGCATAGAAATACTCGGCCGCATAGGCCATCGCCTGCGGCGAACCGTCCATCATCGCGAAAGTCAGGCGCCCCACGGGCTTCCGGAAAACCAACAGGACGAGCGCGACGAGCAACGCCACGAACAGCGCCCGGACGAGGTTGGCGGCGATCTCCGGAAAATCGCGTCCCCCGTAGGCCTGAGCCGTGAACCCGCTGGTCCCCATCCTCAGAAACGCGAAATTCCAGTAAATGAAATTGAAGACAGTGGTTCCGATGGCGATTCCCCCGATAAGCGCATCGTCACCCAGATGGCCCACGATGGCCATATCCACCATCCCCAACAGCGGGACGGTGATGTTGGAGACGATATTGGGCAAGGCGAGCGCCAGAATTTTCCGGTTCATACAGGCAAAGATAGGGCATTCTTCGCGATCCGCCCGTCCGGAAAGCCGTTTTCCCCGCACAAAAAATCTTTCGACGGAACACTGCGCCCTCCCGCGCCGCCTCTTCTCGACAGGCCGGTGCAACGCTTTCCTGCCCCGAATCCGCAAAGCCCGGAGCCACATCCCGACAATCGTCCGAAAACAATCGCCCGATGCCTCGGCATTTCCGTCGCCGTCATCCGGTCTCCGCATCGGAAGCGGCATGTATTCCAATCGCGCTCTGGAAGTCCGCATCCCGCCGACGGACAGACGAAACCGGCGTGCCGTCGCGATACCGGAACCGCAACGAGCTCCCGCTATCGCGGGGTCCCGCTCCGGCATTCCCTTTTTTACCAGCGGTCCGCGAGTGCACGGGACGGATATTCGCAGTCCGCAGCGTCCCGGAGGAAGACCGCATCCGGCCCGCCTCTGAGGTCCGACCGGCGCCGTTTTCCGTCCCCGCCGTCCGAAAGATCCCGGCAAGCGCCCCACGACGGTCTTTCGTCGGATCGGGCGCATTCGCACCGTTTCGGTTATGCAGAGTCGAATAAAATCGGTATCTTCGTGATGACAAATCCGGACGACCATGGAACACTACGAAGAAATACACGGCCGCGAACACGACTCGGCCCTGACGGTCAACAAAGGCATCGACCAGCCGCCCGTCGTGAGCCCCTATTTCAAGAAAGTCAGACGCCACAGGCTCTCGACCGACGATTACATGAAAGGCATCCTCGAAGGCAACATCACGATCCTTTCGCAAGCCATCACGCTCGTCGAAAGCCTGCTGCCCGAACATTACGCCCAAGCGCAGGAAATCATCGAGCGCTGCCTGCCCCATTCGGGAAAGTCCGTCCGGATCGGAATCACCGGCGTGCCGGGCGCGGGCAAGTCGACCTTCATCGAGGCCATCGGCGACATGGTGACCCGGTTGGGACACAAGCTCTCGGTGCTGGCCATCGACCCCAGTTCCGAGCGCAGCAAGGGCTCGATCCTCGGCGACAAAACGCGCATGGAAACGCTCGTACACAATCCGGGCGTCTTCATCCGCCCCTCCCCGTCCGCCGGCTCTTTGGGCGGCGTGGCCCGCAAGACCAGAGAGAGCATCATTCTGTGCGAAGCGGCCGGGTTCGACGTCATCTTCATCGAGACGGTCGGCGTGGGCCAGTCGGAGACAGCCGTACACTCGATGGTCGACATGTTCCTGCTGTTGCAGATCGCCGGGGCGGGCGACGAATTGCAGGGCATCAAGCGGGGCATCATGGAGATGGCCGACATGATCGCCATCAACAAGGCCGACAGCGGCAACCGCGAACGGGCGGAAGTGGCCCGGAGCCATTTCGCCAACGCGCTGAACCTGTTCCCGATGCCCGATTCGGGATGGCGGCCGAGGGTGTACACCTGCTCGGCCGTCGAAAAGAACGGCCTGCCCGAAATCTGGAACGGCATCGAAGACTTCCTGAAATTCACCCGCAACAACGGCTACTACCTGCGCAACCGCAACCGTCAGGCGAAATACTGGATGTACGAAACGATCAACGAGGCGCTGCGCGAAAACTTCTACCGCAACGAGACAATCGCCTCGCAGATCGAAACCTACGAAAAGATGGTGCTCGACGACCGCAAAAGCTCGTTCGTGGCCGCCCGCGAACTGCTCAACCGCTACTTCGACTCGATCGGGAAATAACACGCGGACGATTTTCCCCGTCCGGGCCTTCGAAAACGGGAGCGCACGGACGACGACTTGCCGAAAACCACTCCGTCCGGAATCCGCGTTTTCGGGCGCGGAGTAATAAAGACGGTCTAACTGCACGAGAGCACCTGTCCGTACGATTCGAACCGCAACAGGCACGCCCCGCCTATCTGCGCAACCCGACGATATACCCGAAATCACCCTCCTGCCGGAAATCAGGGATTTACCCGACAGAAGCGCATTATCCATGATTTAGAAAAACACATCCGCAAAACAGGCGGAACGGCCGTTTGTCACGATATGACACTTTCCGATGCACCGCCGTCGGCCAACGACCATCGAATCCGCCCGCATTTTCCCGTCCGCAAGCCGCCTGTTCGGACTGACTCCGGCAGACGTTCGTCCGGGACAGAGGCAGTAATCCGGGGAAGCGTAACGACATTGCGTTTTCATCCGCACATCGAGCCCTCGCGAAAACGACCATAGTACATAGGCCAACCTGCCGGGTCTCCGGAGCGTCCGGCCCGCACAAGAGCCCCGGAACACCTCCCGTAAAAATCCGGAAGCCGCACGATTCCGACCGAACTCCGAGCAGAAAGGGTCCGATCCGGCCGACACCGGGTTCTCCGTTCGGGAAATCGCACGCCCATCGTCCCTCCGATTCCTGCAAGGGAAAAAAGCGCCTTATCCCCTGTCTCACGGCAATGCAGAGCATTCCGAAAGGAAAGAATACGGCACGGTCCGTTTCGTTCCCGGTACGCCGATTATACCCGCACTTTCTTTGTCCTGTTTTATCGCTTCCGCATTCCACCGAACTGCAATCGTTCGCCCGCAACGCCTGCGACCCGGTCGACGGATTCGATTACCCTTTCAGTGGACACTAAATTTCGTTTCTCTATTTCCTCCGCGATAGGGTGCACGAAGACCCCGATTTCATCGAACGGAACAAGGCCGACCTCTGCGCCTCGCTCCAGAGCACGATCATCGACATCCTGCTGGGCAAGCTCGTCAAGGCGGCCAAACAGTACGACATCCGCGAAATCGCCATCGCCGGCGGCGTATCGGCCAACTCCGGGCTGCGCACGGCCATCGAACGGGAGGGCGCCAAACGAAAGTGGCACACCTACCTGCCGGAATTCAAGTTCACGACGGACAACGCCGCGATGATCGCCATCACCGGCTACTTCAAGTACCAGCGCGGCGAATTTGCCGACATGTCGGTCGCCCCGGTGGCCCTCAGCGCGATGTAATAAAAAAGGAGAAACACCGACAGGGGAAACGACGCCCCCACGGCTCTCCTCGCGACCGGCATCTTTCGAAAGGCTGTCGGATGATGCGTTTTTGTCCGGGAACGGTAAATTCCGGTCGATGCCGTTTCCTGCCGCGACCGTGTATTTTCTGTCGCCGAGTTCACGACGGCACACCGGAAAGCTCTCGTCTCAACAGGTACAGAGCTCGCCGTTCGTTCGACCGATCCCGCCCTTACGAAAAGCAATCGCTTCCGACGAGGTTCTCCGAAATTTCAAAAGTACAAAACGAAGAAGACGGTCTGCTGCACAGACCGTCTTCTTCGTTTTTTCGACACGGACTACATCCGATAGAACTCTTCCCAGCCTTCGCGGGGAGGCAGATCGGAAAGCAGCTTGTTGGCCAGATCGTTGTTCGTGAAACGTTTTTTCTTGCGGTCGAATTGCAGTTTGGTGTTCAGCCGCTGCGCCATCACGCCGAGCGTGAACACCTGACTGAGCGGACCGGCCACCGAGAACGGCGAGCGGGCCTGTTCCTGTCCCTTGCAGGCGAGCAGGAAGTTTTTGTAGTGGTTCGACGGGCTGGGCGGCACCTCCGGAAGGCGCGAAGCCATCTCGCGGGCCTTCTCTTCGGGGATGATCGACAGCAGACTGCCGTGCGAGCCGCCCTTGAAAATCAAATCCTTCGAATAGATGATCTTGCCCGGATTGAGGCTCGCAGGCTGAATCTGGCCGTTGCTGGGCGCGGGAATGTTCGGGTCGAGCTCCGAAACGCCGTACCCGGCCGGGACGGGCGGAATGTTCTTCTGTCCCTCGTACCAAGTGACCTCTACGGGCGGCATGTCGCCCCGTTCCGGGAAACGGAACACCAGCGTCGAGGCCTGCGGGAAGAAAAAGTCGTTGTGTCCGTCGATGCGCAACGGCTCAATCTCGTAAGGCAGCCCCATATCGAGGAACTGGTGGGCCGTGTCGAGGATATGGGCACCCCAATCGCCCAGCGCCCCCATACCGAAATCGTACCAGCAGCGCCACTGCCCGTTGACGTAATCCTTGTTATAGTCGTGGAAATGCGCCGTCGTGAGCCACGTGTTCCAGTCGAGCGTTTCGGGGACGGGTTGCCCCGGCGGGAAGCTCTTGATGTCGGTCCTCCAGCCGTGCCAACGACGGGGCGCGTTCATGTGGGCCGTGATGGCCGTCACGTCCTTGATGATGCCCGCTTCGACCCATGCCTTGAACTGGAAATAGTTGCCTTCGGAATGTCCCTGATTACCCATCTGAGTCACCACCTTGTACTTTTTGGCGGCTTTCATCATCAACTCGATTTCGTTGAACGTGCGGGCCATCGGCTTTTCGACGTAGACGTGCTTGCCGAGGTGCATGGCCAGCATGCAGATCGGGAAGTGCGAGAAATCGGGCACGCCGACCGACACGGCGTCGATGCGATCGCCCATCTTGTCGAACATCTCCCGGAAATCGCGGAAACGGGGCACGTCGGGGAAACGCTTCAGAATGTCCAGCGTATGCGGA
>CAJTYA010000014.1 GCA_910583985.1 uncultured Alistipes sp. | reverse complement strand
GAAATGACGGCCACCAGATGGCCCTTGGCCGTGTACCGGTACGCGTCGTCCGGATCGTGCTCGATGGCCAGACAGGGCTCGGCCACGCCGGGCGAGTAGGCCAGCGACAGGTCCTTCTGCGTGCTGTAAGGTTTGGTGGGAATCACCTCGATCTTGCCGGGCCGCCCTTCCGAGTGGTAGAGCAGCGCCTCTTCCTTCCTGCTTTTTGCGTTGTTCGTCATATCGCGTTACGATTATGTTCGTGTCTGTTCTCCGGGAGTCCGAAAAAAGTTCTACCTTTGCTACCGGGCAGGGACAGAACGTGTTGCAACTACCCTGCCGCAGAGCGGAATCCCGAAACAAGATACGAATTTTTCCCGATAGATGAGCGTTTTCCCGGTCTTGAATTTTCCCCGTTACCTTTTTCGTCTGCGTGCGGGCGAGCGTCCGCCGAAAATATGGGACGACATACGCCGGCAGTGGTTGGTGCTGACGCCCGAAGAGTGGGTGCGGCGGCATCTGGTCCGGTATTTAGTCGAGGCGCGGGGCGCTCTGCCGGCTTCCGTGTCGCAGGAATATCCGGTCGCTTTGGGCGGCATGGCGCAGCGTGCCGACGTGGCGGTGACGGGCCGCGACGGCCGGGTCTGCCTGCTGGTCGAGTGCAAGGCCCCCGACGTGCCGCTCGACGGGAGGGTGTGGGCACAGGCCGTGCGTTACAATAGCGTGGTCGGCGCTCCCTATCTGGCCATAACGAACGGGCTGCAACATCGCTGTTGCAGCCTCGATTCGTCGACGGGCCTTTATGCGGCTATGGACGGATTTCCCGACCTGTCACCATTTTTTCGGATTGAGTAGCTGGAGCATGTATTCGTCCTGCCAGTCCGACGTCGTGCGCGTCCATTCCTTTTTCAGACCGATGACCGAAAATCCCTTGCTCTTGAACAGTGCCAGACTGCGGATGTTGTGCGAGGGGATGTCGCAATAGAGCTGGTTGAGGTTCAGGACCTGAAAACAGTACCGGATCAATGTCGCGAGCGCGTGCGACGCGTAGCCCTGTCCTTGGTCGCAGCGGTCGTAGATGAGGATGCCCACGCCCGCGCGGCAGTTGAACGGGTCGAGGTCGTACAGGTCGATCGCCCCGACCGGCTTGCCTCCCTCTTTGGATTCGATGATCAGGCGCAGTTGCCGCGTTTCGAAAATGTCGCGCTGCTGGTTCTCGATGAACCGTTGCAGCACGTATTTCGAGAACGGGGCGGTCGTGTTGCTCACCTTCCATATCTCGGTGTCGTTCTCCCACCGGTACAGGATGCCGACGTCTTCGGGCTCCAAAGCCCGCAGACGGATAAGTTCGCTTTCCATCGGGTTCGTCATCGCGTGCGCTTCAATTTAAGGGTGCTTCCTCTCAGATCGAAATGATTTTGTTGCGGATGAGCATCGCCGCGCCGAGCGAGCCGATGTTGTCGTCGAGGTCGGTGGCCCGGAACTGCGTGTCGTTGTATACCAGCCGCAGCGAATATTTGTTGACCGCCGTCTTGAGGGGCAGCATCAGGTAGTCGCCCGCATGGGAGAGGCTTCCTCCGATGATGACCTGTTCGGGGTTGAAGATGTTGATAAGGAAAGCGATGCTCTTGCCGATCTTTTCTCCGGCCTCCTCGATGAGCTCGATGGAGAGCGTGTCGTCGTTCTTGGCGGCGTTGATGATGTCGCTGATATGGATCTTGTGCTGTTTCTGGTATTTGTCCATCAGGATCGTCGTCCGGCCGTTGCGGATCTGGGTCATCATCTTGTTTTCGATGGCCACGCCCGACACTTCGGTTTCCAGACATCCCTTTTTGCCGCAGTCGCAGATGATTTCGTTGTCGAAGTACGGCGTATGGCCGAATTCGCCGGCGAATCCCGACTTGCCGTAGTAGAGCTCGCCGTCGATGATGACGCCGATGGCCACGCCGCGGCCCAGATTCAGGTAGACGATGTTCCGCGCCGCGCCGTTGCATCCCTTCACGTATTCGCCGTAGCAGCGGGCGCGCGTGTCGTTTTCGAGCAGCACCTTGTGTCCGAAGCGTTTTTCCATGATCTCGCTCAGGGATTCCTCCTTGGCCGTGAAATACTTGTAGCTGCGTCCCGTGTTGGGGTTGACGCGGCCGGCCATGCAGACGCCGATGCCGAGCAGCTTCGTGCGGTCGATGCCGCTGCGGTCGATGAAATTTTCGATCGTCGAGCAGATCGTCTCCAGACATTCGTCCGTGTCGTCGAGGGCGAAATCGCTTTTGCGTTCCGAATGGATGATGTTGTTCTGCAAGTCGGTGACGACCATGATGATCTGGTCGCGGCTGACTTCCGCCCCGGCGAAATAGATGGACGAATTGGTCAGGCCGAAGACGTTGGGCCGCCGTCCGCCGCTGGTTTCGATCTTGCCGCGGTCGGCCACGATGCCTTCGACGAGCAGTTCGTCGACCAGTTTGGTGACGGTCGGAATGCTGATGTGCAACTGTTTGGCCAGATCGGCCAGCGTCGAGTCGCCTTCGATCGCCATGTGGGCGATGATATTGCGTTTGAGGATATTGTTCTTCTGAACGATACCCTTGGCCTGCGTATTTTCAGGCTTGTTGAAAAACTCCTGTAATGAAATCATGGGTGAGCGATTTTTTTTAATATGAGAAGTCAATGCACAGATGTTTTATGTTCGGTGTTCGGTTTGCCGTTCGTTTCTCTCGTTTTTCCGGACGATGCGCCGCATGTTTCGCGCAGGCCCTATTTTCAATTTTTGCCGTCGGCCGTCGTTTTTTCGCTTCGGCGAAACCCGACCGTCCTGTACGGAGGCCGCGTTTTCGAAACCTTTCATAAACCGGAGGACCGATATATCAAATACGTTTTTATGCCTCCCCGTGGTATGCGGCCCCTTTCTTTTTCGTCGTTTTAGGAAACGAAGCCTGTCGTGCGTCCCGACCCGTTTTCGTTTCCGTCTTCCGTGTCTTGTTTTTCAAATATTTTGTTATCAGCTTTTTTACAGGGTGTAGCATCCTGTTTTTTCGCTGTCCGGAACATCTTTGTCCACATTCTGTGTTCCGTATCGGAAGCCTTTCAGTCCGGGGAAAGGCCGCTTTTTTCGTCCGTGATCGGTCCCGAAACCCAAATTTAAAATTTTTGTCGGACAAAATTACATAAATTTCCGGAAATTTTCACATTCGTTTCGATGTGTTTTGCAATTATTCCTTTTCGAAAGTTCGGCAGAGGTGCGGAACTGGGATGAAAAAAGGGTGACAGACTCTCTGTCACCCTTCCTTTCGGCTCGTAAACGCTCTCAGAGCGATTGTTTGGACTCGCATACGGCCGATCTGTCCACTTTTTTGATGAGTCCCTGAAGCACGCTGCCGGGGCCCAGTTCGGTGAACGACGTGGCTCCGTCGGCGAGCATCTGCTGTACGATCTGCGTCCAGCGGACCGGCGAGGTGAGCTGGGCGATCAGGTTGGCCCGGATTTCCGCAGGGTCGGTATGGGGTTTGGCATCGACGTTCTGGTAGACCGGGCACACCGGGGCGGAGAACGGGGCGGCGGCGATGGCCTCTTCGAGTTCCACGCGTGCCGGCTCCATCAGCGGCGAGTGGAAGGCGCCGCCCACTTTGAGCTTCAGCGCGCGTTTGGCGCCGGCTTCGGTCAGCTTGGCACAGGCTTCGTCCACCGCTTCGTTGGCTCCCGATATGACGAGCTGGCCGGGGCAGTTGTAA
The DNA here is from genome assembly GCA_910583985.1 of uncultured Alistipes sp. Taxonomy (GTDB): domain Bacteria; phylum Bacteroidota; class Bacteroidia; order Bacteroidales; family Rikenellaceae; genus Alistipes_A. Next base: position 79,598 of record CAJTYA010000014.1, on the reverse strand, counting down.
TTGGCCGCCACGACGACGCCGTTCACCGAGGCGCATACCTCTTCGACGACGCTGTCGGCGAGACCGATGATGGCCGCCATCGTCGAAGGATTCTGCTCGCAGGCTTTCTGCATGGCCATCGCACGCTGGGAAACCAGTTTCAGGCCGTCTTCGAAGCCGAGGGCTCCGGCTGCCACCAGTGCGCTGAATTCGCCCAGCGAGTGTCCTGCCGTCATTTCGGGCCGGAACGAATCGCCCAACGATTTGGCGAGAATCACCGAGTGGAGGAAGATGGCGGGCTGCGTCACCTTGGTTTCCTTGAGCTGTTCGTCGGTGCCGGCGAACATGACGTCGGTGATCGGGAAGCCCAATATTTCGTTGGCTTTCTCGAACATCTCCTTGGCCAGCGGGACGTTGTCGTAAAGGTCTTTGCCCATCCCTACGAACTGGGCGCCCTGTCCCGGAAATACGTATGCGTGCATATCGTCTGTTGTTTTGGTTAATACGGGACAAAGGTAACTATTTTTACCGAATGCGCCCGCCGTGCCTTTTTTCTGCGGCGGGGGGGAGGTGCGTTCGCTCCGGCCGGGACTGCGACGGGGGCTTCGGTCGATGCCTTTTTCGAGGAGAATCGTATCCGGGGGGACCTCCCGTTCGGCGGTTTCGCGCGGCCGGAGGTTCGGCTCCGGTGTTCGGGGGTGGTTGCACGGTAACATGCCGAAATGTCCGGGCCTCGACCGGTCCGGAGGCCGTTTTTCCCCGTTCCGGCAGGCGGTCGGTCGCCCGATGCGGAAGGCATGCCGTTCTCTGGCGGACATGCGTTGTGCGACGAGGCCGCCCGATGGATCGGAAAAAGAGGGACGACGCAGCGGATGCGGTTTCGCGCGGTCGCGGAACGGGGAAGGGCCGCTCTGCATTCCGATAGGAATATAAGAAAAGTGTCCGACATGCGTCGGACGCTTTTTCTTGTTTCGGCGTCGCTCGGAGAGTTGTTCCGGGCGGAGGAATGGCGATGCCGTTCCGCGAGGTGCTCTGGGCCGTTCCGGTTTTTATCCGTCGGATTTTCGCCGTCCGGTTCTTCCCGAAGTTCGGCCGGGCGGACAAAATGCCGGAAAATGCAGGGCGACTTTGCGCGAACGGCCGAAGCGATCCGCCGGGGGCGCCGAGGCGTGCGGACCCGTCGGATGCCGGAAGGTGGAAGATTTTTCTTTTTCGTTCGTTTTGCGGGCGGTTCCGGCCGGGCGGCGAGCCGGTCACCGTGCGGGTTCGGATCGTTCGAAAGCGTGGCCGGGGCCGTCTGCCGCAAAACCGTCGGACGGACCGGGAAAACACGGGGCATCGCCGGACCTTTCCTCCCTTTCGCGGACGATTGCGGCGTGAAAAACGAAAAAGAGGATGTCCGCTTTCGACAGACATCCTCATTTTTGTCGGAGTTCGACGGACGGATTACATCATACCGCCCATACCGCCCATGCCCTGCGGCATGGCTGCCGGAGCTTCGGGTTCTTTCTTGTTGACGAGCACGCATTCGGTGGTCAGGAACATCGCGGCGATCGAAGCGGCGTTTTCCAGCGCTACGCGGGCCACTTTCGTCGGGTCGATGATACCGGCCTTGAACATGTCTTCGTATTTGTCCGTGCGGGCGTTGTAGCCGTAGGCGTCTTTGCCTTCTTTCACGTTGGCTACGACGACCGAACCTTCGCCGCCGGCGTTGGCCACAATCTGACGGAGCGGTTCTTCGATGGCGCGTTTCACGATCTGGATACCGGTCGTTTCGTCTTCGTTGTCGCCTTTGAGTTTTTCGAGGGCCGATACGGCACGGATGTAGGCCACACCGCCGCCGGGGACGATACCTTCTTCTACGGCAGCACGCGTAGCGGCCAGCGCGTCGTCCACACGGTCCTTCTTCTCTTTCATTTCCACTTCGCTGGCAGCGCCCACGTACAGGACGGCGACGCCTCCGGCGAGTTTGGCCAGCCGTTCGGCCAGTTTTTCCTTGTCGTAGTCCGACGTGGAGATTTCCATCTGTTTGCGGATCTGTGCCACACGGTCGGCGATGGCTTTCTTGTCGCCCACGCCGTCCACGACGGTCGTGTTTTCCTTCGTCACGATCACCTTGTCGGCGGAACCCAGCATGTCGAGCGTGGCCTGATCCAGACGGATGCCGCGTTCTTCGGAGATCACCGTGCCGCCCGTCAGGATGGCGATGTCTTCGAGCATTTCCTTACGACGGTCGCCGAAGCCCGGAGCTTTCACGGCAGCGATCTTCAGCGTGCCGCGCAGTTTGTTGACGACCAGAGCGGCCAGCGCTTCGCCGTCCACGTCTTCGGCGATAATCACCAGCGCACGTCCGTTCTGAGCGGCGGGTTCGAGTACGCCCATGATTTCCTTCATCGTCGAAACTTTCTTGTCGGTGATGAGGATCAGCGGTTTTTCGAGCACGGCTTCCATCTTTTCGGAGTCGGTGATGAAGTACGGCGAGATATATCCCCGGTCGAACTGCATGCCTTCCACGACGTCCACGTGCGTTTCGGTGCCTTTGGCTTCTTCGACGGTGATGACGCCTTCCTTGTTCACCTTGCCCATCGCTTCGGCGATCAGTTTGCCGATGGCGCTGTCGTTGTTGGCCGAGATCGTAGCGACCTGTTCGATCTTGTCGATGTCTTCGCCCACTTCCTGACTCTGGCTGCGGAGGTTTTCGACAACCGTTGCAACGGCTTTGTCGATACCGCGTTTGAGGTCCATCGGGTTGGCACCGGCCGTTACGTTCTTCACGCCCACGCTGACGATGGACTGGGCGAGAACCGTGGCCGTCGTCGTACCGTCGCCGGCATCGTCCGCCGTTTTCGAAGCCACTTCCTTCACCATCTGGGCACCCATGTTGGCGATGGCGTCTTCGAGTTCGATTTCCTTGGCTACGGTCACACCGTCCTTGGTGATGTGGGGTGCGCCGAATTTCTTGTCGATCACTACGTTACGACCTTTGGGGCCGAGGGTGACCTTCACTGCGTTGGCCAGCGCGTCGACTCCTTCCTTGAGCAGTTCGCGGGCTTCGGTATTGTATTTGATTTCTTTTGCCATGATCTTGTCTGTTTTTCGGGTTATACGTCAATCGGGATTCCGGACTAAACGATCGCCAGAATGTCGCCTTGTTTCATGATGAGGTAGTCCTTGCCTTCGATCGTGATTTCGGTGCCGGCGTATTTGCCGTAAAGCACCTGATCGCCGACTTTCACTTCCATTTTCACGTCGCTCGTGCCGGGACCGGCTGCGACCACTTTGCCTGCGAGGGGTTTCTCCTTGGCCGTGTCGGGAATGTAGAGTCCGCCCGCCGTTTTTTCTTCTGCGGGATTGGGTTCGATCAGCACTCTGTCTGCTAATGGTTTAACGTTCATGACTTTGTATTTTTTAGTTCGTTAAGTTGATTCGGTTCGTTTCGTGCGAAATCGTTTTTCTCAAACCGCAGGAGAACTTAACATATAATATGCCAAACGGAATTTGTCATATTTTCGGATGAAAAAACTGACAAAGGAGGTCCCTCTTTGTCAGTTTTTATGCCACTCTGTCACATGCGGCCGTTCCCTGTCGCGATCCGGCGGCTACCGGCTGCGTTTGCCGGCGGGCTTTCCGGCATAGCCGGCCTTGCCGCCCCATCCGCTGCCTTTCTTCCCCTTGCCGGTCGCGGGCAGGCCGATGGCGTCCCAGTCCATCGAAAAGACGTCTTCGGATTTTTTGGCCTTGCGCGGCGCTTTTGCCGGGGCGTCCTTGCGGAAGGAGCGGCGGCTCTTGTCGCCGTGTTCGCGTTTCCGGTCGTCGAAACGCTCCCTACGTTCTTTCCCGCCGCCGGGGGCCGTTCCCGGTTTGGCCAGTTCGGCGATGGGACGGCCGCCCTTGTGGATGTCGTTGAGCCTGCGGATCGCTTCGCGGGCGTCCGAGAACGGAATCGTGACGAACGAACAGTTGTCCATGATGCGCACGTCGTCGATCTTGCGGTCGGTCAGCCCGCATTCGCGCTTGAGCATTTCGCAGAGCTTGCGCGGGTCGAAGCCGTCCGCGCGGCCAATGGAGAGGAACAGCCGGGCCGTCCCCTTGCGGTCCACGTTGATCGAACGGATTTCGGGATAGCTGCTCTCTTCGAGCTCGTTCTTGAAAGCCAGCTTCAGCAGCGAGGCGAGCGCCACTTCCGGATCGAGGCGCTGGAGCATTTCGCCGGCCATGTCCATGTATTTGACGTACTGCTCGCTCTGGACGATTTCGTCCATATCGTCGCGGATCTTCGTCTTCTTGATCTCAATGACGTCCTGTGCCGAGGGCAACGTCTCCTTTTTGATGTCGACTTTGATTTCGCGACGCAACGAACCGAACTGCCGGTATTCCGAGTGCGAAATGAACGTGATGGCCGTACCCGTGTTGCCCGCCCGGCCCGTGCGCCCGATGCGGTGCACATACGATTCGGAATCCTGCGGCAGCGAGTAGTTGATGACGTGCGTGAGGTTGTTGATGTCGATGCCGCGGGCCGCCACGTCGGTGGCCACGAGGATGTTGGCGGCTTTCTTCTTGAAGCGGCGCAGGATTTTCTCCCGCTGAGCCTGCGACACGTCGCCGTGCAGCCCCTCGGCCGCATAGCCGCGTTCGGCCAGCCGGCTCACCAGTTCGTCCACGCCCACCTTGGTCCGGCAGAAGACGATGCCGTAGAATTCGGGTTCCACGTCCATGATGCGCGTCAGCGCGTCGAACTTGTCGCTGTCGCGCACCTCGAAGTAGATCTGGTCCGTCAGCTCGGTGGTGATTTCCTGTGCGGGAACTTTCAGCAGCTCGGTGTCCCGCATGTATTTTTTCGAGAGGTGTACGATGCGTTCGGGCATCGTGGCCGAGAACAGCAGGATGCGGCGGTTCTCGTTCGCGTTGGCGAGGATTTCCTCCACGTCCTCGATGAAGCCCATGTTGAGCATTTCGTCGGCTTCGTCGAGAATCAGGTATTTGAGTTCCTTGATGTCGAGCGTACCGCGCCGCAGATGGTCGAGGATGCGGCCGGGCGTGCCCACCACGATGTCGATGCCTTTGCTCAGACGGCGCAACTGTTCGCTCATCGAAGCCCCGCCGTAGATGGGCGACACGGAGAGTTTCCGCTGCGTGTTGAGCGAAAGGATTTCTTCGGTTACCTGCAGCGCCAGTTCGCGCGTGGGAACCAGAATCAGCGCTTGCGTCGTCCCTTTGAGCGGACGGAGCCTTTCGAGGATGGGCAGTCCGAAAGCTGCGGTCTTTCCCGTTCCGGTCTGGGCTTGGGCGATGATGTCGTTCGTTTTTTCCGTGTCCAGCAAAACGGGGATCGTGAGCTTCTGGATCGGCGACGGAGTCTCGAAACCTTTGGCCCGAATGGCTTCGAGGGTCCGTTCCGTCAGACCCAGAGCGCCGAATTCTTCCAATTGAATCATGTATGTGCGTTGAAAAGATTATTACCTATGACCGACAAGTGAATTCACGGTCTCCGCATCAGGACGACGCGGCCTCGCTACAAATGACCAATCATAAATTTCTGCGGGCAAAGATACGAAAAAAGCCGACAATCGGCGAGCCGTCGGGAAATAACCTCGCCGAAAGGCACAAGGCGTCTTCCCGGCGTATCGCCGCCGGAGGAAGGCGTGCTTTCCTGTTCTTTCGGTTCGGGGGCCGGCGAGACGGCCGGCAGGGCGCTGCATCGAACGCCTTGCCGGTCGTCGGAAAGGTCGGTCCCGTAAATCGGTCGGGAAGTTTTATGTGTCAGAACAGCAGCGTGTACCGGCCTCCCGGTCGGGTCGCTATATCGTATTCGTATCGTTCCTGTCGCATCTTCGGGGGCGCGGTGCGGTGCGATGCGGCCGGCTGAACGTCGATTCGTTGGCCGGCCAGCAGCAGCGGGTTCGGATTTTCGCCTTCGGCGGCGAGCGCGGTGCCGCCCTTGCATGCCTTGAGCGGCGTCGCCGACCGGATGCGGCAGTTGCCGCCTATCGTGGAGCGGATGACCGCCCGTGTGAGCCGTCCCCCTTTCCATTCCATCCGTTCGATTTCGAAGCCGCCTCTGGCCCGCAGGCCGTCGACGCGTCCCGTCGCCCACACGTCGGGAAGGGCGGGCAGCAGATCGACCGCTCCGTCGTGGCTCTGGAGCAGCATTTCGGCGATGCCGGCCGTACAGCCGAAGTTCCCGTCGATCTGGAACGGAGGGTGTGCATCGAACAGGTTGGGGTAGGTGCCGCCCGACTCGTTGGAGTCGCCTTCGGGGGAGAGCTGATCCGTAATCAGCTTATAGGCATGGTTTCCGTCCAGAAGACGGGCCCACAGACAGACTTTCCATCCCATGGACCAGCCGGTGGACGCATCGCCCCGATGGATGAGCGACGTGCGTGCCGCCTCGAAAAGTTCGGGAGTCCGGCCGGCCGAGATCTGACGTCCGGGATAGAGGCCCCACAAGTGGGAGACATGGCGGTGCTTGTCGTCGGGATCGTCCCGGTCCTCCTGCCATTCCTGCAACTGGCCCCAGCGGCCTATCCGCATCGGGGCGAGCCGTGAACGGGTCCGTCGCAGCTCTTCGGCCAGAGAGGGGTCCGTGCCGAGCGTTTCCGCGGCCGCGATCGTGTTGGAGAACAGGTCGAAGACCAGTTGGTTGTCCATCGTCGCGCCGCTCACGACGGCCTGATGGATGTCGGCTTTTGCCGGCGTGTTTTCCGGCGAGATCGAAGGTGAGCAGACCAAGTGCCCGGTCCGCGGATCTTCGGTCAGGAAGTCGAGGAAAAATTCGCAGGCTCCCTTCATCGACGGATAGACTTCCGCGAGATAAGCCGTGTCGCCGCTGAAAAGATAACGGTCCCATAGGTGCTGGCACAGCCAAGCGTTCGACGTCGGCCACATGCCGCTGAACGGGGTGTCGACCATCCCGCTGATCCGCCAGATGTCCGTATTGTGATGGGCCGTCCATCCTCCGGCGCCGTACATCTGCGATGCGGCCTGCCGGCCCGTGACGCTCAGGTCGCGGATCATGTCGATCAACGGGGCATGCAGTTCGGAGAGATGGGTCGCCTCGGCCGGCCAGTAGTTCATTTCCGTGTTGATGTTGATCGTGTACTTGCTGTCCCATGCGGGATGGGTCTGCGCATTCCAGATGCCCTGCAGCGTGGCGGGCTGGCCGCCGGGCTGGGAAGAACAGATCAACAGGTAGCGCCCGAACTGGAAGTACAGCGACACGAGCTGCGGATCGAAATTCGTCGCAAATTCGCGTACCCGCACGTCGGTCGTTTTCTCTGCCTGCGAGTTGGTGCCCAGATCGAGCGAAACCCGTTCGATCCACGGGCGGTAGGCCGCGATGTGGTCCGCCTTCAACGCGGAATAGCGTTTCTTTTTCGCCGCGCTCAGATAGGCTTCGGCTCGTGCGCGCGGCTCGCCCGATATGTCCCGGTAGTCGTTGAAGTTCGTGGCGATCGAAATCAGAATCGTCACGGCGTCGGCTTCCGTTACCGTGATGCCGGTGCTGTCGGCGCTCATCCGGCCGTTTTCCGGCAGGATCTCGGCGACGGTACGGTATTCCACTCGGCCGGGGATCGTCTCGTGACTGTCCGTCCGTCCGTCGATCACCAAACGACCGTCGCCCTGCACCGTCGTGCGGTAATTGCGCATGGGCGTGGAGAACGACATTCGGAACGTGATGCGCTGTCGTTGGGAGGCTGTCAGCCGGACGACCGCCACTTGGTCGGGAAAGGAGGTGAAGGCCTCTCTTTGGTAGCGCACTCCGTCTACGGTGTAGCGGACGGTCGCTACGGCCGTTTCCAAGTCCAGATCGCGGTAAAAGTCCGAGCATGCCCCGTGTCCGGGGAAATCGAGCCACAGCGAGCCGGCCGTCTGGTACGGCATGCCGTGCGATGCGTGGGCCGAAAACGTTTCGTCGCAGAGGTCGAACGCTTCCCGGTGCCGTCCTTCGAAAAGCAGCTCCCGGACCTTCGGCAAGGCGGCCGCGGCCGCCGGGCTGACGTTGTTGTGCGGACTTCCGGCCCAGATCGTCTCTTCGTTGAGCTGAAGTTCTTCCCGCTCGCTGCCGCCGTGTACCATGACGCCGAGGCGGCCGTTGCCCAACGGCAGCGCCTCTTCCCAGCGGGAGGCCGGTTCGTCGTACCGGAGTTTCCATGCCTTGCGGTCCGGTCCCGCTGCGAGCGCGCTCTGGACGCAGAGCAGGCCGGCGAAAAGTGTACAAATGATTTTCATAGTCGAGAAAGGTAGGTTGAAATAAAAGAATGGGTCGTGGTTTTCAGGGACCGTCCGGCGACGGTGTCCCATTTATCGGCAGGGTATTGTCCATGCCGGTCGGAAAAACGGGACGGATGGAACCGATCTTCTATAAGCGGAGCCTGCCGTGGACGGTCGTTCGGAGCGGAAGCCCCGGTCGCCCGCACGACGATGGGCGAAACCTCCCGGCGATTTTCTGATCCGGGACTCGGACGATACGATTCCCGTTCGGGACAGATCGCCGTCGGCTTCGTCGCTTCGCCGAAAGATCCCGTGGCGTTCGTTCCGTATTCTTTCGCCGCTCCGTCCTGCGGGTTTTCCGCTCCGCCTTCGCTGTGCTGCGGATGGCGAATCGTCCGGGGCCGACGACAGGAAGAAGGGGCCGAGGGTCGAAATTCCGTATGTTTTCATAAGAGGTTCTCGCTCGTCGTTCGGCGGAAACCGCAGGACGACGAGCGACAAGTTACGGAATTTTTGCCGGACGGTAAAATATGGAGGGCGTTTCTCCGGACGGCCGGGCCGTTTGGTCGGCTCGCCGATTTTTCGTATTCTTGTCTGCGATGTGTCGCCGGCCCCGGCGGAACGGACCGGCGGAGTTCCCCCTCACGATTCGAAGAAATGAAAGAGAAAGACGAACGCGCATGGAAAGTGCTCCGGAGCGAATACCTGCACCGGAGACCTTGGCTGACGGTACGCCGGGAACGTATCGAACTGCCCGACGGAAACCTCATTCCCGAATTTTATGTGCTGGAATATCCCGATTGGGTCAATACGCTGGCCGTCACGCGCGACGGCCGGTTCGTCTTCGTGCGCCAGTACCGGCACGGTCTCGGACAGACGTCGTTCGAGCTCTGTGCGGGCGTGTGCGACCCGGAGGATGCCTCGCCGCTGGAGGCGGCGCGCCGCGAGCTCGCCGAGGAGACCGGGTACGGCGGCGGCTCTTGGCGCGAGCTGACGGTGCTGTCGGCCAATCCTTCCACGCAGACCAACCTGACGCACTGCTTTCTGGCCACGGACGTCGAGCCCGTCTGCGAGCGGCATCCGGAGGCCACCGAGGACCTGAGCGTCCATCTGCTCACGTTGGACGAGGTCCGCGCGCTGCTGCTCGGCGACGAGATCAAGCAGGCGCTCCATGCCGCTCCGCTGTGGCGCTATATGGCCGAGAATCGGTTGTTATGATCCGGTGCGGCGCGATCCTTCCTGCGCAGTACGACCCTCTCCGGTGTCGACCGCGATACCGGGGAGGAATGTCCGGCATTTCCCTCCTTCGGGAAAGGGGGATGCACTCCTGTCCCTGCGCGTTTGCCGTGAATGCGTTTCCCGTGTCCGGGGGAAAGAGAGCCCGTGTCCCCGTCTCCGGCGCGTTTGCCGCGAATGCCTTTTCGGACCGTTTCCCGACGGAAAGCGGGGTCGGAATGGCGGACCGAAAAAAGAAAGCGGACGGGACTCGCCGCCTCTTCGTTTCTTACACCGCCGTAATTTCCCTTCCCGGCTCCGTTCGTGCATTCCGCCGGTTATGTCTTCTGCGTTCCGTGATTTTGCCGTTTTCGGGTGCTGCCGGGCGTAGCGCTTTTTCGCTCCGGTGCGGTTACGCGTCCGGCTTTTTTCGGCGCAGCAGTTTTCCGGTGAGGAACCTGCGAACCGGTTCGTCGTACAGCTTCAGCGACAGATAGGCCAGCACGACGGATCCAGCCACCAGTGCGGCGGCGCCGGGCAACGATTGCTCGAAGGTGAGGTTTTCGTTTTTGACCCAAGCATAGTACAGGTAGATGAACGGATAGTGGACCATGTAGAGCGGGTACGAAATGTCGCCCAGAAATTTGCATATCCGCGTCGTCGTCCGGTCCGTCGTCTTGCCCGAAGCGCCTATCCAGACGAGCAGCGGAAAGACGACGACGGCGCACAGCGTGTCGTACACGCCGTTCATCCACAGGTGTTCGCTGTCTCCGATGCGGGGCACGGCCGATACGATGACAACCGCGGCGCTGCCGATCCAGAAGGCTCCCCGGACCGGGACGGGCCGGAAGATGCGCGAGAGCAGCAGCCCGGCCGGAAAGGCGAACAGCAGGCGCAGCGAGCCGCCCAGTACGTTCTCTTCCGTCAGCGCGAATCCGACGCAGATGTCGCCGAGCGGACCCCGGATGGCGAACAGGGCCAGTCCGCAGGCCGCCGCCCCGACGAGCGCCGAGAGGGCGATCGTCGGCAGCCTCCTCAGCACGAACGCATAGAGCACGTTGCCGATGTATTCGAAAAACAGCGACCAGCTCGGTCCGTTGAGCGGGTACATTTCGCCCACGCCGCGGATTTCGAAGCCGGGCGTGGCCGGAATCATGCACGCGTTGAGCAGCAGCGATAGTAGCAGCATGCCGACGGACACTTTCGAGACGTACCACACCGAGCAGCCCTGCGTGTAGAACATGACGGCACCGATCACGGCACCGAGAACGACCATCGGGTGGAGGCGGATGAAGCGCCGTTTGAGAAATTCCCCGGTCGTCATCGTTTTCCAACGGTCGTCGTAGGCATAGCCGATGACGAAGCCGGAGAGGATGAAAAAGAAGTCGACGGCCAGATAGCCGTGGTTGATCCGTTGGTCGAGGTGGCTCGTCGCGAAGGCTTCGAACAGATGGAAACATACGACGGTCAGTGCCGCCACGCCGCGCAGTCCGTCGAGGATCGCATAGTGCGGCTTCGTGTCCGCGAAAGCGGCCGAGGAGATTTTTTGCATGGGTTCGTTCGGGTCGGGTTGAGGTTTCGGGTCGTCGTACACGCGCCGGACGTCGCGGGCCGGATTCCTGCTCGATCCCCCGTTGCGCCGGCATGCACATGCCGTAAAGGTAGCGAATCCTTTCGGGAGGTCAAAGCTCTTTCGTCTTTAATTTTCGGTCGGGGCCGTTTCCTGTGCGGTATTCGCGCATCGTCCTTTCCGTCCCGTCTTCCGGTTTTCGAGAGAGGCGGCGTCCGCTTTCGTGACGGCGTTTTCGGACGCACGATGCCGTCGACGGAAGCGTTGCAACGAAAAAAGGCCTTCGTAAGAAGGCCTTTCCGGGTGGAAGATGGGGCTCGAACCCACGACCTTCGGAACCACAATCCGACGCTCTAACCAACTGAGCTACATCCACCGTGTTCTGTCCGGACTCTCCCGGACAGCGTGCAAATTTAATACACTTTTCGTTTATTCCAAAATTTTCGGTCGGATTGCCGATAAAAATCCCGTTTCCTCGTCCGTACCCGTTCCCCGTCGGGTGGGGTGGTTACAGGTCGGAGATCGGTTCGTATTTCGGCACCAGCGTTCTCATCACGCACCATGCGACGATGTAGGCCACCGCACAGAAGATAAAGGCGATGGCATATCCGGCCGGTTTGCCTTCGAAGCCCATGAACACGAGGTTCGTCTCGTCGCTGTACGTGAACAGCGCTCCGGCTCCCTTCTGGATGAAGACCGAGCCGAGTCCGCCGGCCATTCCTCCGATGCCCGTGATCGTGGCGATGGCCTGTTTGGGGAACATGTCGCCCACGGTCGAGAAGATGTTGGCCGACCACGCCTGATGGGCCGAAGCGCCGACCGAAATGAGCAGGATGGGCACCCAATACCCCATGTAGCCCAACGGCTGGGCCAGCAGGACGACCAGCGGGAACAGCGCGATGATGAACATCGCCCGCATGCGGCCCGCATAGGGGTTCATGCCCCGGTCGATGAAGTAGGTCGGGAACTTGCCGCCGAAGACCGATCCCGCGACGGTGATCGTGTAGAGCACGGCGATGGGCAGGGCGATCTGCGTTCCCACCATGTCGTACTGGGCCTTCAGGTAAGCCGGTGTCCAGAACAGGAAGAACCACCACACGCCGTCGGTCATGAACTTGCCGAAGGCGAAAGCCCACGTTTGCCGGTAGCGGAGGCATTGCAGGAACGAGAGTTTTCCGGCTTCGTCCGGAACTGCCGAACCGTCGGTCCGGGCGGCGTCCGGGGCAGCGTCCTGTTCGATGTAGGCCCTTTCGGCCTCGTTCATCCGCGTATTCTCTTCGGGTTTCCTGTAAACGAATGTCCAGAGTCCCAGCCAGACGAAACCGATCAGGCCCACGATGACGAAAGCCGCCTCCCAGCCCCACAGCTCGGCCATCAGGGGAACGGTCAGCGGAGCTACGATCGCGCCTACGTTGGCCCCGGAGTTGAAGATGCCCGTGGCGAAGGCCCGGTCTTTTTTCGGGAAATATTCGGCCGTGGCTTTGATCGCCGCGGGGAAGTTGCCCGCTTCGCCGAGCGCCAGCACGCAGCGGCAGACGATGAAGGCCGTCACACTGACCACCGCGATCTGCGAAACGATGTCCGCACCTTGGGCCAGCCGGAGCGCTTCGGCGTTCTCCAGTCCCGTCCACCGTTCGGTCACGACGCCGCACACGGCGTGCAGCCCGGCACCGAGGGACCATACGGCGATCGACCACGCATAGCCTTTCTTCGTGCCGATCCGGTCGACGAAGCGGCCGGCGAACAGCATGGAGACGGCATAGAACAGCGAAAAGATCGCCGTGATCGTCCCGTAATCGTTATCCGTCCAGTGGAATTCCTCCTCCAGCATCGGCTGGAGCAGAGAGAGCACTTGTCGGTCGAGGTAGTTGACCGTCGTGGCGAAGAACAGCATTGAGCAGATCAGCCACCGGTAACGGGTCATCTTTTCATTCGATTTATTCATGGGTCGGCAGTTTGAAGTTCAATGTATTAGCGTCGACACTCGGCGGCTATGGACAGTGCTCGACGGCATTTTTCGGCGATCGAGTCCCAGTCGCCCGCAGCGATGGCCTCGGCGGGGAAGAGTTTCGAGCCCATCCCCACGCAGGCCGTCCCGGCGCCGAACCAGCCCGAAAGGTTCTCCTTCGTCGGCTCGACGGCTCCGGTGGCCATCAGCAGCGTCCACGGCATCGGCGCCTTGACGTTCTTGACGAACGACGGGCCTCCGACCGCTCCGGCCGGGAAGATTTTGCACAGGTCGCACCCGGCTTCCTGCGCGAACCCGATTTCGGAAACCGAGCCGCAGCCCGGCGTGTAGGGCACCAGACGGCGGTTGCACGCCCGCGCCACGTCGGGGTTGAACGAGGGGCCTACGATGAAGTTGGCGCCGAGTTGCATGTACAACGCCGCTGTGGGAGCGTCCACGACGGAGCCTGCGCCGAGAATTATGCCGGGACATGCACGGGCGACGAATTTCGACACTTCGGCGAACACCTCGTGGGCGAAGTCGCCCCGGTTCGTAAATTCGAAGGCCCGTATTCCGCCTTCGTAACAGGCCTCGACGACCCGGCAGGCCGTTGCGGGGTCCTTGTGATAGAATACCGGGACGATGCCCGTTTCGACGATCGTCCGGAGGGTATCCATTTTCGAAAATGCAGCCATATTCTTTTATGTTTTCGTTGTTCCGTCGTTGGGTCGGCTCGCCGCTGCGGGACCCCGCCGGGTCGCGGAGACGTTCCTCCGGACGGCAGGCCGGACCCGTGGAAGTCCGTGCGGGAGATCAGCGCACCACCCGGCCCGAAGCGTCGCCTTTCATCAGGTTCTCGACTTCGGCGACGGTCGCCAGATTGAAATCGCCGTATATCGTGTGCTTGAGCGCCGAGGCCGCCACGGCGAAAGCGAGCGCCCTCCGGTCGTCGTGGTATGCGAGCAGTCCGTAGATGAGCCCGCCCATGAACGAATCGCCGCCGCCCACGCGGTCGACGATGTGCGTGATGTCGTAGGTCGGAGCCTCGATGAGCTCCTGCCCGTTCCACAGCACGCCGCTCCACGTGTTGTGGTTGGCGTTGACCGACCCCCTGAGCGTCACGATCGCCTTGCGGGCGCGCGGAAAACGCTCCATGAGCCGCCGGCAGACCGATTCGAACCGGGCCGATTCGACCCGGCCGCCGGTCGCTGCGGCATTGAATCCTTCGGGTTTGATGCCGAAGACCTTCTCGGCGTCTTCCTCGTTGCCCAGAATCAGGTCGCAGCCTTCGACGAGGGCGGGCATCACTTCGCCGGCGGTTTTGCCGTATTTCCACAGGTTTTTGCGGTAGTTGAGATCGACCGAGACGGGGATTCCCATCCGGTTGGCCGTGCGGATCGCTTCGAGGCACGTGTCCGCCGCTCCTTGGCTGATGGCGGGCGTGATGCCCGTCCAGTGGAACCACGAGGCGCCTTCGAAAGCTTTCTCCCAATCGACCATGCCCGGACGGATTTCCGACATGGCCGAGTGGGCCCGGTCGTAAATCACTTTGCTCGGACGGGCCACGGCGCCGGTTTCGAGGAAGTAGATGCCGAGGCGGTCGCCTCCGTAGACGATGTGCGACGTGCCTACGCCGTGTTTGCGTAGTTCGCCCAGACAGCAGCGGGCGATGTCGTTGTCCGGCATGCGCGTGACGAATTCCGTCGCGATGCCGTAGCCTGCCAGCGACACGGCCACGTTGGCCTCGCCGCCGCCGAAAGTGGCCGTGTATTCTCCGGCCTGGCTGAATCTCAGATGGGAAGGCGTTGCCAGACGCAGCATCACCTCCCCGAAAGTCACTACTTTGGTCATGGTTCTGTCCGTATGTTTGGGTCCGGATTCCGCTCCGTGGAATCCGTCTCGCCGTCCGCTTCGAAACCGAAGTAGCGTTCGGCGTTGCGATAGCAAATGTCTTCGACCATCCTTCCGATGAAGGCCGTTTCGCTGCGCGGCAGCCGTCCGCTCTCGATGTCGGCGCCGAGCATGTCGCAGAGAATGCGGCGGAAGTATTCGTGCCTCGGATAGGACAAGAAGCTGCGCGAGTCGGTCAGCATGCCCACGAAACGGCTCAACAGCCCGAACGACGAGAGCGTGTCGAGCTGCCTGCGGATGCCGTTCTCCTGATCCAGAAACCACCATGCCGCGCCGAGCTGCATCATGCCGGGCGTCGAGCCGTCGTTGAACGAATAGGCCATCGCGGCCAGCACTTCGCCGTCTTTGGGGTTGAGGTTGTAGAGGATCGTCTTGCCGAGCGCGTCGCGGCGTCGCAGGCGGTCGAAAAATCGGTGTCCCGCTTCGGCGCACGGCTTGTCGCCGATGGCGTCGAACCCGGTGTCGGGACCTATGCGGCGGAACATGACGCTGTTGGGGTTGCGGATGGGACCGATATGGAACTGCTGGGTCCAGCCCGCCTCGCCGTCCATTGCGGCGAGCTCGGTAAGCAGGCCGCTGCGCAACAGGGCCGTTTCGTCGGCCGAGAGCGCTTTCCCTCCGCGGATTTTCGCGAAAACGGTCCGCATGGCCCGTTCGGTGTAGTCCTCGGCGGGGAACGTGTCGAGCCCGTGGTCGGACAGCCGGCATCCGCACCGGGCGAAAAAGTCGTGCCGGCGGCGCAGGGCTTCGAGCAGATCGTCGTAAGAGGCGATGTCGGTTCCGGCGGCTTCGCCCAGCGTGTCGATGTAGCGGTTGTACGCCGCGGAGTCTTCCGTGGCCAGCACCCGGTCGGGCCTCCATGCGGGCAGCACCCGGACGGAGAATCCGCTTTGGGCGATCTGCCTGTGGTATTCGAGCGAATCGGCCGGATCGTCGGTCGTGCACACGACCCGCACGCCGCATCGTTCCATCAATTCTCTGGGGCGGAACGCGTCCGTGGCGAGCAGCTCGTTGCAGCGGTCGTAGATTGTCCGTGCCGTCGCCGGCGACAGGATCGTGTCGATGCCGAAGAGTCTTGCGAGTTCCAGATGGGTCCAGTGGTAGAGCGGATTGCGCATCGTGTAGGGCACCGTTTCGGCCCATTTTCCGAATTTCTCGTAATCGCTTTTGCCTCCGGTAATGTATGCTTCGTCGATGCCGTTGGCCCGCATGGCCCTCCACTTGTAATGGTCGCCGCCGAGCCATGCTTCGGCGATGCCGCCGAAACGACGGTTCTGTGCGATCGCTTTCGGATCGAGGTGGCAGTGATAGTCGATCACGGGCATTGTCGCCGCGTGCCGGTGGTACAGCTCGACGGCCGTGTCGTTGGTCAGCAGGAAGTTTTCACCGATGAATGCGCCCATTTCTTTGGAGTCGATAAGGTTCGGGCCGGAGCCCGTTTGCGGTTTGCGATGTCAAAAGTAGGAAAAATTCCGTACATCGTGCACGTGCACGACGGGAAAATTCCCGAATACGGAAAATATTCGCTATTTTTGGAAAGGAAATCCTGCCGCGGACCGGAATCCGGTCGCAACGGATTTTCCGCGCGATTTCGAAATGTCCGAACGGCTTATGAAAGAAAACAGCAGGAAAGTAACGATCAAGGATGTGGCCGCGATGGCCGGCGTATCCAAAGGAACGGTGGACCGCGTGATCCACAAACGGGGCGAAGTGTCCGAGGAGAGTCTCCGCAGGGTGCTCGACGTCATCGACAGGATCGGTTACAAGCCCAACGTGTACGCCTCGCTGCTGGCTTCGCGCCGGCGGTACCGGATCGTTTGCCTGCTTCCCGATTTCGAGCCCGGAGGATTCTGGGAGATCGCTCACCTCGGGGTGATGCGCGCTTACGAGGAGTGCCGCGATTTCAACGTCGAGGTTGAGGAGGTGCGCTACGACCAGTTCGACGTCGAATCGTTCCGCCGGACCTGCGCCGATACGCTCGACAATCCTCCCGATGCGGTGCTCATCGTGCCGATGTTCCGCGAGCAGGCCACGGAGTTCGCCGAACGGTTGGACGCACGCGACATCCCGTTCGTTTTCATCGAGTCGCGCCTGCCCGATACGTCCTATTTGGCCTATTACGGCATGCCGGTGGCCCGGAGCGGATACCTCGCTGCCAGCCTGCTGCTGCGCGACGGACAGGCCGACGAGGTAGCCTGTTTCCGGTTCCTGCGAAGCGGGGATGCCGTGAGCAACACGGCCTCTGTCCGGCAGGAGGGTTTCCTGCAATATCTGCGCGAGCATCGGCCCGGCTGCCGTCTGGAGGTCGACTATTTATATCCTTACGCCTGCGGGGAGAATACCGAAATACTGGACCGCTTTTTCGCCGCCCACCCCGCTCTGCGGCACGTCGTCGTCTTCAATTCGAGGGCCTATATCGTAGCCGAATATCTTCGGGAACGGAAGAAGGAAGGGTTGACGCTGCTCGGCTTCGACCCGCTCGAACGGAACGTCCGGAGCATGAAAGCGGGTTACATCGACCTGATCATCGCTCAGAAATGCGAGACGCAGGCGTATCGCGGCGTGAAGGCGCTCTGCAACCGTTTCGTGTTCAAAACCGATCCGCCCTGCCGCGACAACTACATGTCGATGGATATTCTGACGGCTGAGAACGTGGACTATTACGTCGATCTGCGGACCGAGTGATCGGGTGCCGACCGTTTGTAAGGGCGGTTCTGCAATAACAGGACTTTGAAAGAGCCTCTTATTATAACTCGAAACTTTTAAAACGATACGTCGATTAGAGTAATTTGTGGCTGAAGAATAAGGCGCAAGAAACAGAGCCCCCAGACTATTAAAAACAAAGATCGAAAAAAGTCACGGTAATAATCGGTAACGCAACTCTTTCCGAACGATGCCTTATTCATGCGCTACAACCGCTGTCCTACCTCCGGTGCAATACGGATAGAGCGCTATTTCCGGGCGATTTATACTTTATCGCATCCCTCCGTTTTTTAAGACACTTCTTCCGGGAAACGGCTCTCCGCAGGTTTTTCCGCTCTCTTACGGCACGGGATCGTAACCGCTGCCGCCCCACGGGTGGCAGCGAAGAAGGCGGCGGATACCCAGATAGCCTCCTTTGAGAAGCCCGTGTTTCCGGAGCGCCTGTGCACAGTAGACCGAACAGGTCGGCGTGAAACGGCACGAGGACGGGGTGAAAGGCGAAATGCCGTTCCGGTAAATCCAGATCAGAGCCAGCGGCAGCAGAATCGGCAGGCGGCCGATTTTTCGAAGGATCGTATGAAGTGTTCTGTGCACGGATTCCGGTTTCGGACGGTTTTTTCGGTGGGCGTCGTTTGCCCGCTGTCTGTCGGGGCAGGACAGCCCCGCGCGGCGGTCAGGCGGTTTTCGAGAGCGTCCGCATGATTTTCGTCACGGCCGCTTCGATGCGGGCATAGTCGGCCTGTTCGTTCGAGATGTACAGCAGGCCGAGCATGAACGTCCGGTCCGCCGCTCCGCCCAGCAGACTTTTGTTGTTGCGGTAAGCCTCGCGCAGCCGTCGCTTGAGGCAGTTGCGGACCACGGCCCGCTTGTGGTTGCGCTTAGATACCGAAACCAGAAGCTGTCCCGGCGCCTCGGCGCGATTTTTCGCGGCGGCCTCTTCCGGCAAAAAGACGTAGCGCACGGGGTAGACCAACCCGCTGCGGCCCTGTTCGAAAAGTTGTGCGATCGCCTTTTTCGATTTGATCCGTTCTTCGGCCGGCAGGCGGCGGTCCGTTTTTCCTTCCATCGCTGCGTTCGGTGCTATTTTTCCGGAGTGACCGCGCTTTTGGCCGGTGCTTTTCGCGTCGCAGTCGTTTTGGAAGCGGTCGTACCGGTTTTGGCAGCGGTGCGGCCCCGGCGGCCTTTCAGGCTTTGGGCCTGAAGAAACGCCAGATCGGGCGATTCCTCGGCGAGTACGACCGGCGGCACCTCTTCGCCCGCATTGACTTTGCCGAGGTAGAGGTCGATGGCCTTGGTCATCGAGGGCGCTTCGGGCATGGGGGCCATGACGCTCACCGACAGGCCTTCGGCGATGGCGGCCTTCGTCGTGCCGTGGCCGAAGGTCGCGATTTTCGGCACAGGACCGATTTCGGGGAACCGCCCTACGAGCGCGGCGATTTCCGACGGGCTGTAGAATACCAGCATGTCGTAACGCGAAATGTCCACTCCGCTCAGATCGGCGCTGACCGTCCGCGCCAGAATCGCTTTGGAGAATTGCAGACGGAGCTTTTCCATCGCCAGCGGCATTTCGGGTTTGTGGGGCTCGGAGAGCGTCAGCAGGAATTTCTCGTCCTTGTGCTTGGCGATCAGTTCGATGAAGGACGAGAACGTGCCGTTGGCGAAGAAAATCTTCCGTTTGCGGTAGACGATATATTTTTGCAGATACAGGGCCACAGCCTCGGTATTGCAGAAGTATTTCATGTTTTCGGGGATCGAAATGCGCGCTTCCTCGCAGATGCGGAAGAAGTGGTCGATCGTGGCCCGGCTGGTGAAGATCACGGCGCTGTGGGCGAGCACTTCGACCCTCTGGCTGCGGAATTCTTTCAGCGATACGCCTTCCAACTTGATGAAAGGATGGAAGCTCACATCGACACGATGCTTGAGGACAATTTCATGATAGGGCGATTTCTCGACGACGGCCGGCGCCGGTTGCGATACTAAGATGTTCTTGATCTTCAATGCAGTATTCCTTAAATTATGTTCGTTCCGTCTTTCGGGTCGAACTTTTCCCGTTTTATCTGGAAGCGGCATGCCCGCACGGTTTTCCGAGACGGCGCCTCGCTGTGCGGAGGCCGGCGTCAGGAGTTTCTCGTCAGAGCGAGTACGAAAAAACTGATCGGGAAAATTTCGACGGCACAAAGGTACAAAATCCATCGCAGAATCGAAACATTTCGTCCGACAAAGAAACGATAACTTTTTGCGAGGTAGACCGCAGCGAGCGCCGCGACGATCCCCGCGATGCCATAGCAAAGCCCCTCGGCCCAGCGCTCGCGGGTGAGGGCGATCACCAGAAACGGCGGGGTCAGCAGGCAGCAGCCCAAAGCCAGAAAGAGCCGTCCGCCGAACCGGTATTCGCTGAAGAAATCCTGCTGCCGGGTCAGGGCCGCCGCCGCCCGCGTCACGAACCGGCGGTAAAGCGCGACGATTCCCGCAATGACCGGAACCGCGAGGACCGCCAGATTGACGGCGGTCGGGGAGAAGTCCTTCCATGCTACCGCATCCTCCGGCAGAAATGTGCCCGACAGCCGGATGAGCAGGCCGCCGCCCAACAGGGCGGCCCACAGTGCCGAAAGAGAGAGAAATTGCCGGAAGAACAACGTCTGTTCCGTATAGGCTTTCTCGGCGGAAAGCTGCCCCGAAAACACCCGGAACACCTGAGCGATGCTGCTGCCGTAGCGGTAGACCAGATAGACGGTCAGCAGGCAAATGCCCACGACCGTCCCTTCGAAGGCCGGTGTCTGCCACGGGGCGATGCCTTCGGCCGGCAGAAAGACCGGTGCCGTGTCGGGCGGCGCCGTCGCGCTCGTCGCAGGACCGAAGATGTCCGCCGCCGAGACGACGCGCCCGTGTGCGGACGAGGCGACGGGCGGGAGGAAACAGTCGCAATCGGTTATGATCATCCGTGCCATCGTCTTCAGGAATAGATTTTTTTCAGGGCGATGCGCATCGTCGTGCCCTTGTCGATTTCGGAGTCCAGCACGGATATTTTCCCGCCGTGGTAGTCTTCTATGATTCGTTTGCTGAGCGAAAGACCGAGTCCCCATCCGCGCGTTTTGGTCGTGAAGCCCGGCTCGAAAATGCGCTTGAAGTTGCTTTTGGCGATGCCTTTGCCCGTGTCGCTGACGTCGATGTAGATATGGCCCGGATCGTCGGACAGCCGCACGTCAATCGTGCCTTTTCCCGAAACGGCGTCCATCGCGTTCTTGAGCAGGTTCTCGATGACCCATTCGAACAGCGCCTCGTTCACCATGGCCTTCTGTCGGGCCATCGCCAGTCCGTTGTAGGTCAGCGTCACGTTCTTCGGAACGCGGGTGCGGAAGTACATCACGCTGTCGCCCACGATTTCGTTGACGACCCCTTCGGAGAGCGGTGTGGCCGCGCCGATCTTCGAAAAGCGGTCGACGACTTTGGTCAGCCGGACGATGTCCTTGTTCATCTCCTCGACGGCGGTCTGGTCGACGGGCTGCGTCCGCAGAAACTCGATCCAGCCCAACAGCGAGGAGGTGGGGGTGCCCAACTGGTGGGCCGTTTCCTTGGCCAGTCCGATCCATACGCGGTTCTGTTCGTCCTGTTTCGACGAACGGAACGTGATGTAGCCGAACGCGATGAACACGACGATGACGAGCAGTTGGATATAGGGGAAGTAGACTAACGTCTTGAGCAGGCCGGACTCGCCGTAGAAGATATAGTACGTGTCGTTGGCCCATGTCCTCACCTCCATGTACAGGTTGGCTTTCGACATCTGGGTCAGCTTTTCGCGCAGCAGGTTCGGGTGGTTGAGCACGCGTTCCGGAATCAGATGGGAGTGCAGCACCTTGAGCGATCCGTCGGTGACGATGAACGGGATGTTGTTGCGGGCGTTGATGATCGCCCGCAGCAGCGTGTTGTTGGGGCTCATGTTGTTTTCGCGGATGGCGGCCGCCCAGATCGCCACTTCGTTCTGTTCCTTTTCTCTCAGCGTGCGGGCCATGCTGTCGGTGAACAGCAGCGACGTGATGCCGATGATCATGCCCAGCACGATGATCGCCACCCGGTGACGGAAAGAAAAGGAAAAGTTATGCGAAAATTTCATGCCCGTTCGTCGTTTGTTGATTCGTTTCAGGGTCGTTGCCGCGGCGTGTCCTGCCGGGTCACGATCTCACGGTAGCGCGCCCCGTCGCGGAGCACCTCCGCCGCGGTCGCCACCTCCTCGTCCCGCAATGCGGCGTGACGCAACATGCCGGCATAGTAACGGTAGCGCAGGACGATTTCGTCTTCGAGCAGGGCCCGAATCTCTTTTTCACAGCGTCGCAGGTCGGTTTGCCGGCCCTCCCGCAACGCCTTTTCGATGGCTTCGATCTGCGGGGCGATCCTTTCGAGGCATTCTTCCTGCTCGGCTCCGTCGCGGAGCGTTTCGAGTGCCGCGAGGGTTTCCGGCTCTCCCGTCGTGTCCCTCTCCTGCATAAACCGTACAAAACGGTCGTATTCCTCGCCGCTGAGAGAGAATCCGTCGGGGTCGATGCCTTCGCGGTGCCGGCGGTAGAAATCGTCGGCGAAATCTTCGATGTGTCCGCCGGCATAGAGGCGCACCGCGAACGCGCTCACGGGAGGCGTTCGGGTCGGGACGTCGGGTGCGATGCCGCCTCCGTCGTACACTTTCCGCCCCGCCGCCGTGGCGTATTCGCGCACGAGCGAGTCGGGTACCGGGGTCACGTCGCCGTTTTCGTCTCTGCGGGTATAGTCGAGGGCTTGGATGCAGCGTCCGCTGGGAATGAAATATTTGGCCGTGGTGACTTTCAGGCAGGCGTTGTAGCCCAGCGGCCGGGTCGACTGCACGAGTCCCTTGCCGAAGGTCCGCCGGCCGACCAGCACGGCACGGTCGAGGTCCTGCAGGGCGCCCGCGACGATTTCGGCGGCCGAGGCCGATGCGCCGTCGATAAGCACGGCGACCGGAATCTCCGTGTCGAGCGGGGCGTTCCGGGTGCGGAACGTCGCGTCGCTGCCGGGGATGCGTCCGCGCATCGAGACGACCTCCGTGCCCTGTGGCACGAACGTCGAAAGAATGTGCACGGCCTCTTGCAGAATGCCGCCGCCGTTGCCCCTCAGGTCGATGATCAACGAGCCGATGCCCTGTTTTTTCAGTTCGGCGAAAGCCCGGCGGAAATCCTCGCCGCAGCCTTCCGAAAAGTCGTCGTGGACGATGTAACCCACGCCTTCGGCCACGATGCCGTAGTAGGGGATGCCGGAAATCGTCACGCGTTCCCTTTCGAGCACGATCTCTTCTCGCTCGCCGGTCAGCGTTTTTTCCACCCGGAGCCGCACGGCGGTACCGGGCGCCCCCTTGAGCCGTTCGCTCACTTCGGCGATGTCCAGTCCCCGCAGGTCCTCGCCGTCCACGGCCAGCAGCCTGTCGCCGGGCACCAATCCGGCCCGGTCGGCGGCGAAACCCTCGTAGGGTCGGGCGATGGCGGCATAGTCGCCTCTGGCGCGGATCATCGCTCCGATGCCGCCGTATTGTCCCGTGGTCCGGGTTTCGAACTCGTCCATTTCCTTTTCGGGGATCAGTTCCGTGTAGGGGTCGAGTTCTGCGCACATGCCGTCGGCGGCCGCCAGAAGCAGCCGTTCCGTATCGACCGAATCGACATAGCACAGGCTTATGTCGCGGAACAGGTTGAACAGAATCCGCAGATCGCGTCCCAGCGGAAAGTCCGGACGCGCCGCCGTCGTGCCCAATACGCCGAGCGCGGCCGCCAGTACGGCCGTCAGAAAATGTCCGGTTTTTTTCGGTTTGCCTGCCATCGTCGTCTTCGTTGCCGGCCCGGCCGAGGGAAACGGGTCCCGTGTGCCGAACCGTCCGTGTTACTGTTCCAGAAACGACTTGAGGCGGAATTCCGCCTTGACCACCTCCTTGCGGATGCCGTCCAGCACGATCCGGCCGGGCTCTCCGCTCACCACGATCCGGTCTTCGCCCTGCATCAACAGCCTCCGCACGGGCGAAGCGACCCGGAACACGAGTGTGCCGCCTTCCTCCGAGACGAGCGAATAGCCGCCCGAAGCGAAGACATGGAGAACCCGCTCGCGGTCCCTCTCCAGATCGCCCCGCACGGAGCGGCGGGTGAATCCGAACTTGGGGTACAGGGCGGCCAGAAGAAGGACGACCGCACCCATCACGGCGCCCCGGACCGAGCCGAACAGCTCGTCGAACATGCGGTCCGCCCCCACGCGCGAGGTGCCCGTCGAAAGCATCAGCGCGAAAATCAACGCGAAAAGGAAAATCAACCAGAGCAGGTATTTCGCCGAGCGGCGCAGATAGGTTTTCGTATCCATAGAATTTCGAGAATGTGCAGGTTTCGCGATCGGTCGGAACCGCTCCGTTTCCGAAAACGGACAAGGCCGGCTCTCCGTGCGGCAAAGATAGCGTTTTTCGACGAATGCGGCCCTGATGTACCGAAACTTTCGGCGCTCGGAAGGCCGTTTCCCGCCGGGTCGAAAGCCGCTGCCGCACGACCGTGCAGGGGAGGTCAGCGGTTTTCGCCGAAAACGACCGCCCCGTCCGCCGTCGGGCAGACGACGCGGTCCACCGGCTGGTCGTGGGGCTCGACGGGGATGCGTTCGAAAAGCTGGAAGTCGAAGCAGACGCCCACCTTCAGCGGTCCTTCGCTCGCGAGCAGCCGGTCGTAGAATCCTTTGCCCCGGCCCAGCCGGTTGCCCCGCGGGTCGAATCCCATGCCCGGCACGACGATCAGGTCGACCGCCTCGATGCGGATCTCCTCGCCGGAGGAGGGTTCCAGAATGCCGAACCGGGCTTCCCGGAGCCCGTCGCGGCCCGTGAACCGCCGCAGCGAGAGCTCTTCGCCCCGCATCACCGGCAGCCAGATGCGCTTGCGCCCGTACCAGCGCTCGGCCAAGGCGTGCGTCCGCACCTCGTCGGGCAGCGACCAGTAGAGCGCCACGTCTCTCGCGCGCACGAACTCGTCCATCCCTTCGACGGCCGCCGCGATGCGTTCCGACATTTCCGCCAGCGAGCGGGCGTCTCTCCGGGCCGATTCGCTGCGGACGGCGGCGCGGAGACTCGTTTTCGATTCCATCTTTTCCGTGTTTTCCGATACGGAAACGAAAGTACGTTTTTTCCCGAAAACCGAAAAATCGGGCAAGTTTCCGCGACAAAAGATTGTTATTTATAAAACAATCGAATAACTTTGTGATTCCGTTTTTTACGGCATCCGTACACCGGAAAGTACCAAATTCAAAACAATAAAAATATCCAAACTAATTTCACTTATGGGCAATCTGTTTACATCTACGATCGGGAGGAAACTGATTATGAGCGTATCGGGTCTTTTCCTCGTCCTGTTCCTGTTGTTCCACATGTCGATGAACATTGCGGCCGTATTCTCTACGGAGGCCTACAATGCGATCTGCGGATTTCTGGGAGCGAACTGGTACGCGCTCGCCGGTACGCTGGTGCTGGCCGCCGGCGTGGTCGTGCATATCGTCTACGCCACGATCCTCACGCTGCACAACCGCAGCTCGCGCGGCGAACAGCGCTATGCCGTCGAAGCCAAGCCGCAGGGCGTGGAGTGGGCTTCGCAGAACATGTTCGTGCTGGGTCTGATCGTCGTGCTGGGTCTCGTGCTCCACTTCTACAATTTCTGGTACAACATGCAGTTCGCCGAAATCATCGGCAACCACAACCTCGGCCCGTTCGCTCCCGCCGACGGAGCGGCCTACATCGCCGACCTGTTCTCCAGCCCGGTTTACTGCCTGATCTATTTGGTGTGGTTCGCCGCGCTGTGGTTCCACCTCACGCACGGCTTCTGGAGCGCCTTCCAGACGCTGGGCTGGGACAACCAGATCTGGCTCAAACGCCTCAGATGTATCTCCAACATCGTCGCTACGGTCATTTTCCTCGGTTTCGCCCTCGTCGTGGTGACGTTCTACGTGCGCAGCCTCGGCCTGTGCGGCGCGGCCTGCTGCTAAAAGGCGGGCGGTCATCTGTTTTACGGACTGAAAATAAAAACAAATACGGATATGATAAAGTTAGAATCGAAAGCTCCGCAGGGGCCTTTGGCTGAAAAATGGAGCAAACACAAGGCTGAAATCAAGGTGGTCAGCCCTGCCAACAAAAGAAAGCTCGACGTCATCGTCGTGGGAACCGGTCTGGGCGGTGCTTCCGCAGCCGCTTCGCTGGGCGAACTCGGCTATAACGTGAAGATATTCTGCATCAGCGACTCGCCCCGGCGTGCGCACAGCATCGCCGCGCAGGGCGGGATCAACGCAGCCAAGAACTACCAGAACGACAACGACTCGGTATACCGTCTTTTCTACGATACGATCAAGGGGGGCGACTACCGTGCCCGCGAAGCCAACGTCTACCGTCTGGCCGAAGTGTCGAACTCGATCATCGACCAGTGCGTGGCGCAGGGCGTGCCTTTCGCCCGCGACTACGGCGGACTGCTGGCCAACCGCTCCTTCGGCGGCGCGCAGGTGTCCCGTACGTTCTACGCCCGCGGCCAAACCGGACAGCAGTTGCTTCTGGGCGCTTACGCCGCGCTGAACCGCCAGATCGCCAAGGGCAGCGTCACGAGCTATCCGCGTCACGAAATGCTCGATTTAGTGATCGTGGACGGCAAGGCGCGCGGGATCATCACCCGCAATCTGGTGACCGGCGAGATCGAACGCTTCGGCGCGCACGCCGTCGTGCTGGCCACGGGCGGCTACGGCAACGTGTTCTTCCTTTCGACGAACGCCATGAACTCCAACGGCTCGGCCGCATGGCAGTGCCACAAGAAGGGCGCCGTGTTCGCCAATCCGTGCTTCACGCAGATCCACCCCACCTGTATTCCGGTGCACGGCACGCAGCAGTCCAAGCTGACGCTCATGTCCGAGTCGCTGCGCAACGACGGCCGTATCTGGGTGCCGAAGAAGAAAGAGGACGTGGAAAAACTCCGCGCCAAGAAGATCAAGCCCTCGCAGATTCCCGAAGAGGACCGCGACTACTACCTCGAACGCCGTTACCCGGCCTTCGGTAACCTCGTGCCGCGCGACGTGGCTTCGCGTGCCGCCAAGGAACGTTGCGACGCAGGCTTCGGCGTGAACGAGACGGGACTGGCCGTGTTCCTCGACTTCTCGACGGCCATCGCGCGTCTGGGCGAACAGACCATCCGCGAACGCTACGGCAACCTGTTCCAGATGTACGAAAAGATCACCGACGTCAATCCCTACAAGGAACCGATGACGATCTTCCCCGCCGTTCACTATACGATGGGCGGTATCTGGGTGGACTACAATCTGATGACGACGATCCCCGGCCTGTACGCCATCGGAGAGGCCAACTTCTCCGACCACGGCGCCAACCGTCTGGGCGCATCGGCGCTGATGCAGGGTCTGGCCGACGGTTATTTCGTGCTGCCGTATACCATCGGCGATTACCTTTCGCACGAAATCCAGTCGCCCAAGGTGAAGACCGACACCCCCGAATTCGACGAAGCCGAAAAAGCCGTCAAGGACAAGATCGCCAAACTGCTTTCGATTCAGGGCAAGGACTCCGTGGACGACCTGCACAAGAAGCTGGGACACATCATGTGGGAAAACGTCGGCATGGCCCGCACGAAGGAAAGTCTCGAAAAAGCCATCGTCGAAATCCAAGCGCTGCGCAAGGAGTTCTGGGCCAATGTCAAGGTACCGGGAACCGACAAGGAGTTCAACCAAGAGCTCGAAAAGGCGCTGCGCGTGGCCGACTTCCTTGAACTGGGCGAACTCATGGCGCGCGACGGTCTGAACCGTACCGAATCCTGCGGCGGTCACTTCCGCGTGGAATCGCAGACGCCCGAAGGCGAAGCGCTCCGCGACGACGAGAACTGCCTCTATGTCGCAGGATGGGTCTACGGCGGTGCGGACAAGGAACCCGAACTGGTCAAGGAACCGCTGGTGTTCGAAACCGTCCATTTGGCTCAGCGTAACTACAAGGACTAACGTCCGTTGCGCACGATGAACCGATAGAGTTAACAGCTTAAACAAGAAAGACGATGAATTTGAAATTGAAAATATGGCGTCAGAAAAACGCCCAGTCCAAAGGAGGATTCGTGAACTACACGGTGGAAAACATCTCTCCCGACACCTCGTTCCTCGAAATGTTGGACATCCTCAACAACAAGTTGATCCACAACGGCGAGGAGCCCGTCGTGTTCGACCACGACTGCCGGGAAGGCATCTGCGGCATGTGCTCGCTGCACATCAACGGCCATGCCCACGGACCCGACGAAGACATCACCACCTGCCAGCTCCACATGCGCAAGTTCAAGGACGGCGACACGATCACGATCGAACCGTGGCGTTCGCGTGCGTTCCCCGTCATCAAGGACCTCGCCGTAGACCGCAGCGCCTTCGACAAGATTCTTCAGGCCGGAGGTTTCGTCTCCGTCAACACCGGCGGCGTGCCCGATGCCAATTCGATTCCGATTCCCAAGCCCGATGCTGACGAAAGCATGGACGCTGCGGCCTGCATCGGCTGTGGCGCCTGCGTGGCGACGTGCAAGAACGGTTCGGCCATGCTGTTCGTTTCGGCCCGCGTGTCGTCGCTGGCCAAGCTGCCGCAAGGTCGTGTGGAAGCCGCCCGTCGCGCCAAGGCGATGGTGGCCAAGATGGACGAGCTCGGTTTCGGAGCCTGCACCAACACGGGCGCCTGCGAAGCCGAATGCCCCAAAGGCATTTCGATCGCCCACATCGCCCGCATGAACCGCGAATTCCTGTCCGCCAAGTTGAAAGACTAAATACGGAAACGATTCCGGTTTGCGGCCGGAACGGAAAAGAGGGTGTCCGATTGTCGTCGGACACCCTCTTTCTTACTTATATGCGGAACCCCGCGGCGGGTAGGGTATGCACGGCTTTTTCGGAAAATGAATTTTCCGGGGAGACGACGATTCCCGGATTTTGTCGGTCCCGGATGCCGGGTTCCGTTCGGCCCGATGCGGCGGAGGCGGGGCCGGGCGATGGGCAGCCGGTCCGGTGAAAGGGGAGAGGCCGTTCTGTCGGGCCGGTCTGCCCGGAGATCGTCGCATTCGGAAACGAAACGGCGCTCCCGGAGGGAATGATCGTCGGCCGGGCGAAAACCGTCGGAAATCGGGAGCTTTATCGGTGGCTGCGGCGATACATCCGTAACTTTCGAAGACGGCCTTGAGGAGGCTGGACAAGGAGGGACGGAAACGAATTTCATAGATTCGACGGTTGCGTGTTTCCTTTCCCGAAACGAGCGGACCTTTTGGAATGCCTTGTCGGAAACGGGTTGTTTTTTCAGAGTATTGTGTCTCGGATGCGAGTCCGTAAGGTACGGTATTTAGCAAACGCTTGCATCGGGAACCGTGAGGGGGCACTTTGCGAGTCGCTGCGGCGGACGGCGATGGGCGTTTCGAAGGTCGGTCCGTGCCGACGGCGTTCGAGGTGCGCTTGTCCCGAAATAGAGGCGAAGGTCTCGGATGTTGGAAAGTCCGGTTTTCGGCCGGGGGGCGGAAACCTCCCGTAAAAGGGCCCAATGAAGTAGCCGAAAAGACGGTTTGCAGATTATGCGCGGCCGGCGAATCGGAGAAAGGCGTCTGTCCGTGACGGCGCGGAAGAAAGCACGACGGACCGATTGGCGGATCATCGTCCGGGTCCGCAATTCTTTTCCCGTGCGGCCGGGAGCGGAATGCGCGTTCGCGGGAGGCGTCCGTACCCGTTCGTCCGGAGTCGGACGAACATCCGGTTCTTCGGAGGATAACCGTCCTGCGCACCGTTCTCCGGCAGACAGTCCCGTCGCCTCAGATCGCCTCGGCCACGACGAACGTGCTGCCGCCCACGAAGATCATGTCTCCGGCGGAAGCCATGCTTCGGGCGCGCTCCAACGCTTCGGCGACGCTCGGCCGGCACTCGCCTTCGAGTCCGTAGGCCGCGGCGCGGCGGGCGAGTTCGTTTTCGTCCAGCGCACGCGGAATGGCCGCTTTCGTGAAGATATAATACGCCTCGCGGGGAAGCAGCGGCAGCACCCATTCCAGCGCCTTGTCGGCGACGAAGCCGATGACCATGAAGAGCCGTTCGTATCGCTGCCGGGCGATCTGGGCGGTCACTTCGGCGATTCCGTCCTCGTTGTGTCCCGTGTCGCAGACGATCAGCGGAGACTCGCCTATCCGTTGCCAGCGTCCGCGGAGTCCCGTCGTGCGGACGACCGACGCCATGCCCTCTCGCACACGGTCGGGCGACAGCGCGAGCCGGCCCGACCCGTTGAGCACGTCGAGCGCCGTGAGAGCGGTCAGGATGTTTTTACGCTGGTAGATGCCCTGCAGGTCGCATTCGAGCGTGAAGTGCGAGCCGTCGAGCCGGTTTTCGATCTCGAAGCGCTGGCTGTCGGGCAGCGGGACCTGTTCGATCACCCGGTATGTCTGGTCGGCGAACAGAATGGGCGCCTGCCGTTCTTTGGCACGGGCGACGAACACAAGTTTTGTCTCGATGCGGCTCTCGCCGATCACGACCGGCGTGCCTTCCTTGACGATGCCCGCCTTTTCCTCCGCGATCTTTTCGAGCGTGTCGCCCAAGAACTGCATGTGGTCGAAACCGATGTTGGTGATGACGCTCAACAGCGGCCGGACGATGTTGGTCGAGTCGAGCCGGCCGCCCATGCCCACCTCGACGACGGCCACGTCCACGCCGTGCCGGGCGAAGTGGTCGAAAGCCATGGCGCTCGTCGCTTCGAAGAACGACGGCCCGATGCGGTCGATCGCCTCGCGGTTCTCTTCGACGAAACGCACGACCTCTTCTTCGGAAATCGTTTCTCCGTCGATGCGTATCCGCTCGCGGAAATCCTTCAGGTGGGGCGAGGTGAAGAGCCCCGTCCGGTATCCCGCGGCCGAAAGCACCGAGGCGATCATGTGCGAGACGGAGCCTTTGCCGTTGGTGCCCGCGATGTGGATGCTGCAAAACTTCCGGTGGGGCTGGCCCAGCGCCTCTTCGAGGGCGAGAATGTTTTCCGGCCCGGCCTTGTAGGCCCCTCCTCCCACGTGTTGGAACACGGGCAGGGAATGATACAGAAAATCGAGCGTTTGGTCGTAGGTCATGACCGCGATGTTAGAAAATTGAAAGTTATTCGACGAGGTGGCTTTTCTTCCGGAACCGGTAAGCCATGAAGTAGAGCAGCGAAAGAACGAACACGTAACCCGCCGTGCGGCCGATCACGTCGCCGTAACGGACGTAAAAGGTCGTCCGGTCGTTGAGCTTCAGCGTGCGGGTGCGGATGCCGCGTTCGGCCCAGCGCATCGTTTCGTGCACGTCGCCCCGCTGGTCGATGAATCCCGACTGTCCGGTGTTGGCGCTCCGGGCGATGCTCCGCCGCGTTTCGATGGCCCGCAGCCGCGAGTAGGCGAACAGATAGCGGTGTCCCGGCGTGTCGCGCCACCAGCCGTCGTTCGAGATGACGAACATCACCTGCGCCCCGTTGCGGACGAATTCGGTGAAGTATTCGCCGTAAATCGCTTCGTAACAGATCGCGGGGCCCGCGGCGATGCCGTCCGGCGAGGTGAACACTTCCCGTACGTCCCCGTAGCCCAACTGGCCGGATATGCCGCCCAGATCGGTGACCAGAAATTTCAGTTTCTTGACCAGCGGGTAGTAAGGGATCATTTCGACGCCGATGACCAGCTTGGCTTTGTGATGGATGCCGATGCGGTCCGTCGTGTCGAGCGACAGGGCGCTGTTGTAGATGTCGTACCAGAGCGATCCGCTTTGGCGGGCCGTGGGAGAGGCGGTTTCTTCCGATTCGTAGGGACGGTA
The DNA here is from genome assembly GCA_910583985.1 of uncultured Alistipes sp. Lineage (GTDB taxonomy): Bacteria > Bacteroidota > Bacteroidia > Bacteroidales > Rikenellaceae > Alistipes_A. The sequence goes on along the minus strand of CAJTYA010000014.1, from coordinate 48,246 downwards.
GGTGAGCGATCCCACGACGACCGTCGCTCCCGGCTTGCGCTCGCGCACGAACGTACGGATGCGGTCCACCGAAGGGGCATGCGCGAGGTGCTGTTCCATATACCGTTCGTCGATGGCCGTTTCGGGCGCTACGATGAAGTCGGCGCTGTCGGGCGCCTGCTCCATCAATTCGACGAGCATTTCGCTGCGCTGTTCCGAGGTGAGCCTGAATTTTGCCTTGTAGGGATCGACGTTGGGCTGGACGATCGTGACGGTCGTGCTGCCCGGCGCGGGATCTTCACGGTACGAGGCGTACATCGCCAGCGACAGCGCGGCGGGCAGCGCGAAGGCCGCTCCCGGAGCGATCCACGCGCGGACGTCGCGCCGGCGTTTCCATGCTTCGAAAAGGAGCAGGTTGACGAGCAGTACCCAGAGCGATCCGCCCAATGCACCCGTGTATTCGTACCACTGCACCAGATAGACGTCCCTTGCGAACCCGTTGCCGAGCACCAGCCACGGGAACGATATTTCGCCGTTCAGATAGAGCCACTCGTAGGCGAGCCAGCCTGCGACCAGCACCGTATAGGCCAACGGGCGCGGAGCCCGCAGGGCGACGGCGTGATAGATGAGGAAAACGCCGGCCATGAGTACCGTGCCCACGAGCGTCGCCGCCACGACTCCGATGACGGCGGCGAAGCCCACCCACCACACCGTGGCGAGCCACCACAACGCGAAGACGAGCACCGGATAGGGCCAGAACCGTCGCGGGCGTCCCTTGCGTCCGGTTTTTCCGCGCAGATCGCTCTCGATGCACAGCAGCGGCACGAAAGCCGCGAACAGCGTCAGCGCGCTTCCCCCCAGCCACGGCAGGGCGAACAGCACGACGCTCGCCAGAGAGCAGAGAATACGTTTTCCCATTTTTCGATTTTTCGGTCCATGCAAAGATAGATTATATTTATTACTTTTGCACGGAAGTTCTTCGGCACGGCCACGGCCTGCCTCATCTGCGCGAAACCGGTTTTTATGGGACTCGAAGTTTTTCTCAAGGGGATTGTCATCGGACTCGTCGCCTCCATTCCGCTGGGGCCGGTGGGGCTGATGTGCGTCCAGCGCACGCTGAGCAAGAGCCATCGTTCGGGCTTCGTGTCGGGGCTGGGTGCGGCGACGGCCGATTCGCTTTTCGCCACGGTGGCCCTCTTCTCGCTGACGTTCGTCATGTCGTTCATTGAGAACAACATGGCCGTCATCAAGGTGCTCGGCGGTATCTCGGTCGTGATCGTCGGCGTGACGATCTTTCTGAAAAATCCGGTCGTGCAGATCCGCCGCAACCGGGCGGGCAAGGGGCAGAACCTCTGGAGCGACTATCTGTCGATTTTTTTCATCACACTGACCAACCCGGCCTATATCCTGATTTTCGTCGCGTTGTTCGCCGCTTTGGGCAACCATGCCGAAGGCAGCATCGGCAACGGGCTCGTCGTGATTCTGGGCGTGCTCGCCGGGGCTTCGACGTGGTGGTTCCTGCTGACGTTCTGCGTGGGGCTGCTGCGCGGGAAATTCCGGCCCCGCCACCTGCTCTGGATGAACCGCATTTCGGGCAGCGCGATCGTCGTGCTGGGCGCGGCGGCCATTCTTTCCATTTTTTTCCATACTCCTTCCGTTCATGAAATGCTCCCCAAATAAAAAGATAATCGTAGCCGTAGACGGGTTCTCGGCTTGCGGAAAAAGTACGTTCGCACGGGCGCTGGCCGCGCGTGCGGGTTATGTCTTCATCGACACGGGCGCGATGTACCGGGCCGTGACGCTCTGCGGCCTCCGTCGCGGTGTCATCGGCGACGGCCGCGTCGACGAGGAAGCCCTCGTGCGGATGCTGCCCGACGTCCGGATCGCTTTCGAGTTCGATCCCCGCCGGGGCGCGAGCGACGTGTTCCTCGACGGCGAAAACGTCGAGAACGAGATTCGCGGCATCGGGGTGAGCGATCACGTGAGCCTCGTGAGCCGGATCGGGGCGGTCCGCGAGCAGCTCGTCGCCATGCAGCGCCGCATGGGAGCCGACCGGGGCGTCGTAATGGACGGCCGCGACATCGGCACGGTGGTCTTTCCCGATGCGGAGCTCAAGATTTTCATGACGGCCGATCCCGAAATCCGGGCCATGCGTCGGTACCGGGAGCTCGAAGCCAAAGGCGAAAAGGTTTCGCTGGACGAAATCCGGCGCAACCTGAGCGAACGCGACCGGGCCGACCGGACGCGGCCCATCGGCCCCTTGCGGCAGGCCGAAGACGCCGTCGTGCTCGACAACAGCCGCATGACGCTCGAAGAGGAACTGCGATGGGCCGAAGCGCTCATCGGCGAACGCACCGGACGGCCATGTACATCGAAATAGACGAAAAATCGGGATTCTGCTCCGGCGTGGTGGCGGCCATCACCCAAGCCGAGGAGTCGCTCGCGGCGTTGGGTGCGGTCTACTCGCTGGGCGACATCGTGCACAACCGGGTCGAAGTCCAGCGGCTCGAAAAGCTGGGCCTGCAAACCGTCTCGCGGGAGCGGATGGCCGAGCTGGACGGCAGTACCGTCCTGATCCGGGCCCACGGCGAGCCGCCGTCCACTTACCGGCTGGCCGCCGAACACGGCATCCGGATCATCGACGCCACCTGTCCCATCGTCGCCAAGCTGCAAAGCCGCGTCAAGAAGGCGCACGAGCAGATGAAAGCCTGCGGCGGTCAGGTGGTCATTTTAGGCAAACGCGGACATGCCGAGGTCGTGGGACTGACCGGGCAGGTGGCCGAAGACGCCATCGTCGTCGAAACGCCCGAAGACCTCGATGCCGTCGATTTTTCCCGTCCCGTGTTTCTGCTTTCGCAGACGACGCAGAGTCCCGTACTGTTCGAACAAATAAAGGAAATCATCCTCCGGCGGGCCGCCGATCCCGCCGAGGTGACGATCCGCAACACGATCTGCGGCCGTGTTTCGAGCCGCAACCCCCATCTGAAAGAGTTCTCCGGACGTTTCGACGTCGTGATTTTCGTCTGCGGCCGGAAGAGTTCCAACGGCAAGGTGCTTTATCATACTTGTCTGGAAGCCAATCCCCGCAGCTATAACATCGAGGACGAGAACGAACTTCGTCCCGAATGGTTCGACGGCTGCCGCTCCGTGGGAATCTGCGGGGCTACGTCCACGCCCAAGTGGCTCATGCAGCGTGTGGCCGACCGCATCGCCCGGATGTTCGGGGCCGACGATCCTGACCGCACATAGTTCTCCGCCGCATCGGCATGGGCCTGCTGCCTCGCCCGGCTTCGGTGCGGAGGGTCTGCGGCGACAGATGCCGGAAGTGTCCGTCGTGTCCGTTTCGGACTTCGGAACCGAGCCTTTCGGAAAATTCGAAGTCGGTTCCTGTACCCCGGCCTCTCGCCGCCGCCCGCGATTCGCCCGCCGTTCTTTTCGGATCGTAGGCATACGCGAAAGGCCGTTCGTTGCCGCCCGTGTCGTGTACGGCATGCCTTAGTGTTTTCCGGGCCGAGGGATCGTCCCGGAGACCGGATTTCGACGGGGCCTGCCTTTCGCGGGATTCCGTCTTCTTGCCGGGTTTGGCCGGCGGCGCATCCGCAGCAGCCCGTATCGTCGCGAACGGAACGCGCAAGCACTCCGCGGAGTTTCGCTGCTGCCGTTCGCGGAATCGCCGCACGTTTCCCTCCGCGGGAGCGTTCCCCGAACGTGATGGAATGTATTCAAGGCAAGCCCTTGGCGGAACGCGAACCGGGTAACGGGGGAAATCCGCTTTTTCCGTATGCGTGCCTCGAAGAGCGGTTTTGTCGCGGTAAACGGGGGATTCGTCCGACGTTTGCCTTGTTTTTTCGTCGGTCTCGAAAAACCGTCTTCGGCGTCACGAAAGGATTTTGCCCGACCTTCCCGGTTCTTTTTCATCGAAATATGTTCCGTATCTTTGTTCCGAAGGACCGGCAGTGCCGCCGCGAACCGGGATCGACCGATTTTCGCTGTTCTTCTCGACGAATATAATTTGTATATTTGTAACCCGTACCGGATATATTTCGACCGGTCGTAACAAAAACAGCCTTATGAAAAACGTATTCAAACTTTTTGTCGTCGCCTGTTCCGTGCTGCTGACGTTGGCCGGATGCGAAAAAGACGACGACTTCACCCCCGAAATCACCGCGGAGGACCTGACCGTCGAAGCGATACCGTCCTACGGCGGCACCCGCCTGTTGACCTTCTCGTCGAACGTTCCGTGGTCGCTCGAAGGAGCCGAAGCGAGCGGTTGGTGCGCGGTCTCCCCGGCCAGCGGCCTGCCCGCCGCGACCATTGTCGTGACGATTACGGCCCGACCCAACACTTCGGCCGACGACCGTAGCGTGACGCTCACGCTCAAGGGCGAAGGACTCGAACGAACTTTCCCCGTGACCGTCTCTCAGCGGAAGACGATCGTGATGAATGTCGAAAAGACGCTGTTCGAAGACATTCCCTGCGAGGGACAGACCTTCGACGTCGCGCTGGAAACCAACCTGTCGGCAGAGGAGTATTCCGTAGAGGTCGCAGACGAATATGCCTCGTGGCTTTCCGCCGTCCGGACCAAAGCGCTCGAATCGCATACGGTCGCCGTGACGGTCGGAGCTTCCGACCTGAAGGTGTCCCGCACCGGCGAAGTCCGTATCGTATGGTCCGACGAAGACGGCCGGAAATACTCCCAAGAGATAACGGTCGTGCAGCAGGGCATCGACAATTCGCTTCCCGACGGCAAGGTGATTACCGTCCAGAAAGGTACGCTGGGGCATGTCGATCTGGTGTTCATGGGCGACGGGTTCATCGCGGACCAGATGGATGCCGACGAAGGCCGGTACATCAAGGCCATGCGCGACGCCATCGAATTCTTCTTCGATGTCGAGCCCTACAAGACCTACCGGAACTATTTCAACGTCTATATCGTCAGCGCCGTATCGCCCGAAGAGGGCGCTTCGGACCTGCAGACGAGAAAAAGGACGCGTTTCTCCGTCAAGTTCGAAGGCCAGCAGGGCGAGACGAGCATGACGTGCGACAACAACACCGTCTTCTCCTATGCGACCAAAGCCCCCATCGACGATCTGGCCAAGACGCTCATCATCCTGATCTCGAACAGCCCCCGCTACGGAGGAACGACCATATCGTGGTCGCCGGGACAGTCCATCGCCATCTGCCCGATGATCGAGGGCGAGCCGCCTTACGACTATAAGAGCGTCGTTCAGCACGAAGCGGGCGGCCACGGTTTCGGCAAACTGTGCGACGAATACATTTACTACGATCAGGAAATTCCGAAAAACGTGGTCAGTACGCTGCAGCAGTGGACCTCGTTCGGACACAATGCCAACATCGACTTCACGAACGATCCCGAAAAGATCAAGTGGAGACATTTCTATGCGCTCGACGGTTATTCCCGTATCGTGAACGCTTTCGAAGGCGGTTATATGTTCTCCAAGGGAATCTGGAGACCGGAAACGAACAGTTGCATGAACAACAACGTGCCTTACTACAACGCTCCGAGCCGTCAGAAGATCGTGGAACGGATCATGGAACTCAGCGGCAAGGAGTTCGACTTCGACGCTTTCCTCGCCGAGGACGAGAAGGTGCTCTCTACGGTCAACTCGATCAAGGCGCCTGCGTTCGCTCCGCTCAAGGAAATGCCTCATTTCGCCGCACCCGTGCTGATCGAAGGCTCGCCTTTCGATGCGAAATAGCGATCCGAGCGATCGAAATATGAAATAAAGTGTCCGGCATGCGCCGGACACTTTTTTCATGCGCCTCCGTCGGAGAGAATCGGGACGTCGGGCCCGTTTCTTCGGCGTTTCGGGCCGAACTCGTTTCCCCGGACGACGATCTTTCGGACCGTCCGGAGGTGTGCGGAACGGAAAAATGATTATTTTTGAGTGTCGCGGAGCGTCCGCGAAGGGGAGGGGAGAGCGTTCGCGAGCCGCTGCTCCTCCTGACGGAACAAACGATTCCTGTTAGCCGATGAGTGAAATTATCCGCAGCTTCGACCCCATAGCCGGCGCCCGTAGCCGGATTCTGGTGTTAGGCACGATGCCGGGCGTCATGTCGTTGCAGAAGCAGCAGTATTACGGTCATCCGCGCAATGCGTTCTGGCCCGTCATGGCATCGCTGTGCGGCACGGAACTTCCGCAACGGTACGAGGAGAGGCGCACCATGTTGCTCGAAGCAGGCATCGCGCTCTGGGACGTATGCCGCCAGTGCGAACGCGAAGGCAGCCTCGACAGCCGGATCTGCAACGAGGAGCCCAACGAGATACCCGCCCTGCTGAGGCGGTTTCCCGGCATCCGGGCCATCGCCTTCAACGGCAAGGGGGCCGAGAAACTTTTCCGGCGTTATTTCGCTTCGTATGCCGATACCTACGAGACGCTGGTGCTGCCCTCGACCAGTCCGGCCTATACGCTGACGTTCGAACGGAAACTGGAGGGCTGGAGGCGGTTGCTGCCTTACCTGTCCGGTCGCCCGGCCGGGATGCCCGCCGACACGCGGTAGCGTATCGTTCCGACGGAGCGTCGCGAATCGTCGCGCATAACGAAGGGCGGTTTTCGGAGCGGCCGGATGCCGTTTCTCCGGTTCGGAAATTCCCTTGTCGGGAAGCCTCTTTACGAATGCGGTCCGGTCGGCCCTTCCCGGACGGGCCGGTGATCGGAACGGCGGTTATGGGGCGCCTGCCGTCTTCCGGGTAGGCTCCGATGATGTATGCCCGGCGCGTGCCGTGGGGCGGGAATTTGCGGTCGGGCGCGGCGGCGGTCGTTCCGCCTTGTCGGCAGGGAGGCCGTGCTTGCTTTCGATTGACAGACGGTGCGGGAAAACCGTGCGCTTCGGTTACGGCGGAACGGCGGCCGGAATATCGGCGTTCTTCCTTGCGAAAATGAAGCGTCGATACGCCGCGGCCGTTCGGGCGTGTCCCCGATGTGCGGGAAAATCCGGATGTTTCCTTTATGGGTCGGATCGAGGGACCGGGCGATTGCACGGTCGGGTCGGACCGGTCCCCCCAAGGCGGTTTCGTCGTGCCGTTCGGGGAAGAGACCGGAAAAACCGATCTTCGTTTCGGTGGCCGTGTGCGAATGATTTTCCACCGATGCCGGTTCGGACGTATGCCGACGGATCGACGAATCGGGCGGCTAGCGTTGTCATGGCTGCGGCGCGAACCCCGGCTCGAAAGGCGACTCCGAAAACTCGGCGACGGCCCAAGCCGGAGACGGTATGCCCTCCGGCGGAATGCACGATGGCCGCCGGTATGCCGGACGGTTACTCCGATTCCGCCTCGTCGCCGGCCGTTCTTCCTGCGACATAGTTTCTCCAGCGTTCCACGACCGAGGCCATGTCCTGCGGCATGTCGCGTTCGAAGTGGACCCGCCGGCCCGTCGTCGGATGGACGAAACCCAAACTTCGGGCATGCAGACCGTGGCGGGGCATGATGCTGAAGCAGTTTTCGACGAATTGGCGGTATTTGGAGAACGTCGTTCCCTTGAGGATGCGGTCTCCGCCATAGCGTTCGTCGTTGAACAGAGGATGGCCGATGTGCTCCATGTGGACGCGGATCTGGTGGGTGCGTCCCGTTTCCAGACGACATTCGACGAGGTTGACATAGCCCAGCCGTTCGAGCACCCTGTAATGCGTCACGGCGTGTTTGCCGTTCTCCCCGTCGGGGAAGACGGCCATTTTGAGCCGGTCGCGCAGGCTGCGTCCGATGTGTCCTTCGATCGTTCCCTCTTCCTGTTCCATGTTGCCCCACACTAATGCGTGGTAGACCCGGTCGATCGTGTGGTCGAAAAACTGCCGGGCCAGCCGGGCGTGGGCGCGCTCGTTTTTGGCTACGACCAGAATGCCGGATGTATTCTTGTCGATGCGGTGGACCAGTCCGGCCCGCATGTCGCCGCTCTGGAAAAGCGGCAGGTCCTTCAGATGATAGGTCAGGGCGTTGACCAGCGTCCCCGAATAGTTGCCGTGGCCGGGATGGACGACCATGCCGGCGGGCTTGTCGACGATAATCAGGTCGTCGTCTTCATACAGAATGTCGAGCGGAATGTTTTCGGGAATGATTTCCAGTTCGCGGAGCGGATAGGGCATGACGATCTGAATCCGGTCCGCGGGCTTCACCTTGTAACTCGGCTTGACGGCCGTGCCGTTCACTAAGATGTTACCGGCATCGGCCGCCGTCTGAATCCGGTTGCGCGAAATGCCTTCCATCCGGTTGGTCAGGAACTTGTCGATGCGCAGCATGGCCTGTCCCCTGTCGACGGTCACGCTGTAATGCTCGAACAGCTCGTCCTGTTGCGATTCGTCCTCGCGGAGTCCGTCCTCTTCGGGTTCCGGCCTGTTGTCGGTGTTCATGGGGATCATTCGTTTGCGTCGCGGGCCGCTTCTTCGCTCTCGGCCCATGCTTTGGCTGCGGCACGGGCGTCGCGGTCCGAGGCTTTGTGCCCGTCTTCGAGTTTCTTTTCGTCCCGTGTGATCAAGAGCCGGACCGTCGTGCCCAACGGTTGGCGGCTGCCGGTCGCCGGCGTCTGCTGGTAGACCTTCGCTTCGCGTTCGTTCAGCGCGTTGATTTCGTCGTCGCCCGATATTTTGCCAACGTTGAATCCGGCTTCCCACAGCCGACTCTTGGCCTCGCGGACGGAAAAGCCCACCAGCTTAGGCACCTGTTGCAGCGGGGCATCCTCGGCTTTGCCCACGACGAGCGTGACGCCCGAACCGATCTCGGCCTCGACCTTGCTGCCGGGGCGGATCGCTTTGCCTTCGTAGCGTTCTTCGAGCACGTTGTTCGTGGCGATGTCGTTCCGGTAGATGAGTTCCTTGATTTCGAGGCCCGCCATTTCGATGTTGTTCTTGGCCTGACGCAGCGAGAAGCCGGTCACGTAAGGAATTTCCACTTTTTTCTGGTGGAACGAGTTGATCGTTACGAAAATATGGCGGCCCGACTTGACCCGTGCGCCGGAGGCGGGGTTCTGTTCGAGAATCACCCCTCCGGGGTAGGCGGGCACGTAGAGCGAATCGTTGATCTCGATACGGAGCGAGGCGTTCCTGCCGGCCCGCAGGGCTTCTTCGACCGTCATGCCGCTGAAATCGGGTACGACCTTGACCTGCCCGTGGCGAGTGAACAGGTTCAATAACTGACTGACGACGAATACGAAAACGATCACGGCGCAAGCGGCCAGCACGAGGTTACGCGTGATGACATCGCCGTTGATTTTTCGTGCGAGTTTTCTGAGAAATTCCATAATTTTCGTCACGTTATGCGCTCTTGCGCGGCGGGTGATCCGCCCGACGGCAAGATACTACTTTTTCACCGGATTGTAAAACGTATCGCGTTCGACGGGCAGGTAGCCCGCCGAGCGGATCGTGCGCTCCATTTCTTCGGTGGTCATCGATGGGGAGCGGTCTTCGGCTCCGGCCATCGAATAGATTTTCGTGCTGTCGTCGATCGTCCCGTCCATGTCGTCGGCGCCGAAGGCCAGCGCCATCTGGGCCGTCGTTTTGCCGAACATGGGCCAGTAGGCCTTGATGTGGGGCACGTTGTCCAAATAGAGGCGGGAGAGGGCCGTCATCCGCATGTCTTCCACGACGCTCACTTCGCCCGCCTCGGACATGGCGTTGTTGCGGCTGCGGTACTTGAGCGGAATGAAGGCGTTGAATCCGCCCGTTTCGTCTTGCAGGGAACGCAGCCGGCTGAGGTGGTCGATGCGGTCCTCCCAGCTTTCGATGTGGCCGTAGAGGATCGTGGCGTTGGTGGGGATGCCCGCCCGGTGCGCCTCGCGGTGCATGGCGAGCCACTCTTCGGCCGTTCCTTTTTCGGGGCAGATGCGCTGTCGGACGGACTCCGCGAAGATTTCGGCTCCGCCGCCCGGAATGGCTTCCATGCCCGCGTCCCGGAGCAGGCATAGCCCCTCGGCCGGCGCGAGTCCCGCCTTGCGGATCATGTAGGCCAGCTCGATGGCCGTGAACGCCTTGACGGACGCTTCGGGCATGATCGCCTTGATCTTGCGGATCAGGCCGACGTAATAGTGCAGGTCGTTGCGCGGATGGACACCGCCCACGATGTGGATTTCGGTGGCTCCGCTGTGCCGGTGCGCCTCGACCTGAGCGAGAATTTCCTCTTCGCCGTAGTCCCACGCTTCGGGCGAATCGGCCGGGCGGCGGTAGGAACAGAACCGGCAGTTGAACACGCACACGTTGGTCGGTTCGATGTGGAAGTTCCGGTTGTAGTAGACATAGCGGCCGCTTTTGCGTTCTTTGGCGCGGGTGGCCAGCAGGCCCAGCAGCGACAGCGGAGCGTCGACCAGAGCCAACGCCTCCGCGTCCGATATGCGTTCGCCGGCCTCGATCTTGCGGACCGGCGTCTCGATTTCTTCCGGGAGGTCGAACATGCGGATCATTCGTTTGTATATGAATGTAAAAAGGCTGCCATTGCCACGGCAGCCCTCGTATTTCGGTCCGGAAAGAGATTATTTCCAGCGAGTATCGTCGGAAACGGTCAGTTTCTTGCGGCCTTTGGCGCGACGTGCGGCGAGTACTTTGCGGCCGTTGGCGGTAGACATTCTCTGACGGAAACCGTGCTTATTGATCTTCTTTCTCTGTGAGGGTTGAAAAGTCCTTTTCATTGCGCTTTATGTTTTTATATTTTCATTTCCTGCTTCTCGCGGCCGACTCTCACATGCGGCAGCGGTGTGCAAAGGTAAAACATTTTTGTTTTATACAAAAACTTTTATCCGATTTTTCGGCAACTTTTATCCGACAGCAGGTCAGTGCGGTAGACTACCTGCGGAAGTAGACGACCTTTTTGGTTTCGAAGAAATCGTCGTCGAAAAAATCGCCGACCGGAAAGAGCTCGTAGGGCCTGCCCGTCGCCGCGAGTTCTTCGCGGAGGTCTCCGCCCTTGAGGTAGAGGATGCCGTTGGGACGTTCTCCGGCCCGTTCGCCCCGCTCGATTTTGTTCCAGATCCATCCGATGAAGGGCTTCATTTCGGTGACGGCCCGGCTGACGACGAAGTCGAAAAGGCCGTCGACCCGTTCGGCTCGGCCGTGGATCGCCGTGACGTTGCCGAGGCCCGTGCTGCGGACCACCTCCTCGACGACACGGATTTTCTTGCCGATCGAATCCACGAGCGTGAAGTTCGCTTCGGGAAAGAGAACGGCCAGCGGAATGCCCGGAAATCCGCCCCCGCAACCCACGTCCAGAATCCGAGCGCCGGGCCGGAACGCGCAGACCTTGGCGATGGCGAGCGAGTGCAGCACATGCCTTGTGTAGAGCCGATCGATGTCCTTGCGGGAGACGACGTTGATGCGCTGGTTCCATTCCCTGTACAGCCCTTCGAGCATCTCCAGACGCCGGATCTGCTCTTGACTCAGAGCGGGAAAATATGCGAGAATCTGTTCCATCGGTTGAAATTTCGGCCCGGCCGGAAGAAAGCCGGTGCGGCAAAGGTACGGCATTTTTCGCGAACCGCTGCGGCACGTGCGGAATGCCGCCCGGCGCTTGCGCGGCCGCCCGCAGGGTTATTTGTCCCTCGAAAGCACGAATTCGGCGAATCCTGCGAGCGAGCGCCGTATGTCCGATTCGGGATAGGTTTCGAGGTAGGTCATCGCCTTGTCCTTGTATTCGGCCATGCAGCGGGAGGCGTGTTCGATGCCGCCGCCCTCGACGACGGCGCGGCAGAGGTAGTCCACGTTCCGGGGCGTATTGCGCACGTCGCTCAACTTCGCGATCAACCTCTTGCGCTCCTTTTCGGGGCTTTGCTCCAGCACGTGCAGCAGCGGGAGCGTGATCTTGCGTTCGCGCATGTCGCCGCCGGAGGGCTTGCCGGTCACCTCCATCGGCGAGAAGTCCAGTATGTCGTCCTTGATCTGGAAAGCGATGCCCAGATTGTCGCCGAAAGCCCGCATCCGGGCTGTCTGTTCTTCGTCCGCTCCGACGGAAATGGCGCCCGTCGCTCCGCAGGCACCCAGCAGGGCGGCCGTTTTCTTATAGATGATGTCGAAGTAGATGGCGCGCGTCATGGCCAGTTTCTCGGTCTGCTCGGTCTGGATGAGCTCGCCTTCGCTCACTTCGTGGATCGACCGCGTCACCTCGGTGAGCATGTCCCAGCCCTCGTTCTGCAGGCAGACGTGGTAGGTGCGGGCGAAGATGTAGTCGCCGATGAGCACGGCCGTGCGCGAATGCCACAGCGCGTTGACCGAAGGAGCGCTGCGGCGGACATAGGCTTCGTCCACCACGTCGTCGTGGATGAGCGAGGCGGTGTGGATCATTTCGACGAGCGAGGCGCCCATGTAGGTCCTCCGGCCGATTTCGCCGTGCAGGGCCGCACTCAGCAGCACCAGCAGCGGACGGAGCTGTTTGCCCCGATTGCCGAGGATGTACCGGTTGATCGAGGCGACATACTTGTTGTCGCTGTGCAACGTCGAGGCGATGTATTCCTCGTAGCCGCGGATCTTTTCGGCTATCGGGCGTTGGATCTCTTCGAGGGTAATTTTGGCTGCGTCCTTCATCACGAAATACAAATATCCGAGATTTTTCGGAATCGCCAAAATTTCGCCGGCATTTTGCGCCCTCTCCGAGCTTCTTGGGAATCGGCCGCTGCGGCCGGTTCCGCTCCCCGTATCTCCGGAGCCGAAAGGGGTGTCTTCCGGGCATTTTCCCGTCCGCCGGCAGGGGAAAAACGTCCGGTCGGAGCGGGCCGGCGACAGGCCTGCCGATCTTCGGATTCGGGGCCGGATGTTGATAAAAACCTGCTCCGGATGGTCGGAAAAGTCGAAAAAATGTGTTAAACTTGCAAGGTTTATTATGGGGAAAACCGCATCGACATGGCCTCCGTTCTGTATTACTTCGTATTGGTTCTTTTTACCGTGACTTATTTCATCCCGTTCGCGGTCCTGTTCTTTCTGACGGTACCGTTCGACAGGGAGCGGGCGCTGCTTCACCGGGCGTCCCGTCTGTGGGCCCTTACCATCTTCCGGCTCTGTCCGGCGTGGAAAATCCGGGTCGAGGGCAGGGAGAAGATCGACCGGAGCCGGCCGTGGGTCGTCGTGACCAACCACCAGTCGATGCTCGACATTCCGCTGATGTACGTGTTGCCGCTCAATTTCAAATGGGTGTCGAAAAAGGAGGTGCAGCGCATGCCGATCTTCGGGTGGGTGCTACGCATGCACGGCGATATTCCCGTCGAGCGCGGGTCGAGGCGCAGCGCCAAGCGGATGATGGAGCGCACGGCCGAACGTCTGGAGCGGGGCACGTCGGTCATCGTTTTCCCCGAAGGCACGCGCACCCGGACCGGCGAGATCGGCCGGTTCAAGGACGGAGCCTTCTATGTGGCCAAAAACGCCGGGACGGGCATTCTGCCGGTCGTGCTGGACGGAAACTGGGACCTCATCGACGGATGGAGACTGCGCATGCCGCACACGTTCCGCGTGCGGGTGCTCGACCCCGTCGAACCCGAACGGGTGGCCGCCGGCGAGGTCCGGGCACTGGCCGCACAGACCGAAGCCGCGATGAAAGAGGCGCTTCGGGCGCTCCGGCAGGAGAAGGAAACGGAAAAAAGAAAATAAAGTCGTCGGGTACGAAACCGGACGGAGGAAAGAATTATGGGTATCGCAGCAGACTACGGGGACGAACATATCCGGACGCTGGACTGGAAAGAGCATATCCGGCGCAGGCCGGGTATGTACATCGGCAAACTGGGCGACGGCACGTCGGCCGACGATGGGATTTACATCCTCATCAAGGAGGTGCTCGACAACTCCATCGACGAATACATGATGGGGTTCGGCCGGTGCATCGACATCACCATCGCCGAAGACAAAAGAGTGACCGTGCGCGACTACGGTCGGGGCATTCCGCTGGGCAAATTAGTGGACGTAGCCTCGAAAATGAATACCGGAGCCAAGTACGATTCGAAGGCCTTCAAAAAATCCGTCGGTCTCAACGGCGTGGGTATCAAGGCCGTGAACGCTCTTTCGAGCGAATTCACGATCCGGAGCGTGCGCGACGGCGAGGCCCGTTGCGTGCGGTTCGAGGCGGGCGAGGAGGTCTCGGATACGAGCGAGAGCGGCGTTTCGGCCAAGAACGGGACGGAGGTGTCGTTTCTGGCGGACGAAAGCGTGTTCGGCCTCTACGAGTACCACTTCGAATACGTCGAGTCGATGGTGCGCAACTACACCTACCTGAACGCCGGACTGACCATCCGCATCAACGGGCAGAGCTTCGTCTCGCGCAACGGTCTGCTCGATCTGTTGCAGGAGAACCTCAACGAGGAACCGCTCTATGCCCCCGTCCACCTCAAGGGCGAGGACATCGAGGTGGCCATCACGCACGGCCACGGCTACGGCGAAACCTACTATTCGTTCGTCAACGGCCAGCACACCACGCAGGGCGGGACCCATCAGGCCGCTTTCCGCGAGGCGATCGCCAAGACGATCAAGGAGTTCTACCGCAAAGACTTCGATGCGGCCGACATCCGCACATCGGTCATCGCCGCCATCAGCGTCAAGGTCGAGGAACCGATGTTCGAATCGCAGACCAAGACCAAGCTCGGTTCCAAGGACATGGGGCCGGAGGGCCCGACGGTGCGGAATTTCGTCGTCGATTTTCTCAAGACCGAACTCGACAACTACCTGCACAAGCATCCCGAAACGGCCGACGTGCTGCTCAAGAAGATCCAAGAGAGCGAAAAGGAGCGCAAGGCGATTTCCGGCATCCAGAAAAAGGCCCGCGAGATGGCCAAAAAGGTGAGCCTCAACAACAAGAAGCTCCGGGACTGCCGCATCCACCTCAACGACCGGCACGACCGGGCCGAGGAGTCGATGATCTTCATTACGGAGGGGAACTCGGCCAGCGGTTCGATCACCAAGTCGCGCGACGTCAATACGCAGGCCGTCTTCAGCCTCCGGGGCAAGCCGCTCAACTGCTACGGCCTGACCAAGAAGATCGTTTACGAGAACGAAGAGTTCAACCTGTTGCAGGCGGCCCTCAACATCGAGGAGGACATGGACAACCTGCGCTACAACAAGATCATCATCGCCACCGATGCCGATGTCGACGGCATGCACATCCGGTTGCTGCTGATGACGTTCTTCTTGCAGTTTTTCCCGGACGTCATCCGTTCGGGGCACCTCTATATCCTGCAGACCCCGCTCTTCCGCGTGCGCAACAAGAAGGAGACGCGCTATTGCTACAACGAGGACGAACGTCTGCGGGCCGTCGGCAGTCTGGGGCCCAATCCCGAAATCACCCGGTTCAAAGGTCTGGGCGAAATTTCGGCCGACGAATTCAAGGAGTTCATCGGCGAGAACATGCGGCTCGACAAGGTCCGCATGACCAAGGAGGACCCCGTTTCCGACCTGCTGGAATTTTACATGGGGAAAAACTCGAACGAACGGCAGGGCTTCATCATCGGCAACCTGCGCGTCGAAGCCGACTATGTCGAAGACCTGATATGATACCGAGCCAACAAGAGAAAGCGATTTGACCATGGACTTTAAAGACCGATATACGGACTCCGGCGAAACGAAGAATCCGGCTTCGGGCGGACCGACGCCGCCGGAGACCTCTTCCGGGGAAAACCCTGCTGCGGAGGCTTCCGCAGCAGAAAGCGCGGAAATCGTGCCGGCGGGCAAGTACGGCCGCCTGACGGCCGATGTGCCCGACCGGCGCAAGCTCACGGGCATGTACAAGGACTGGTTCCTCGACTATGCCTCTTACGTCATTCTGGAGCGGGCCGTGCCCCATGTGGAGGACGGGCTCAAGCCCGTGCAGCGGCGCATTCTGCATGCGATGAAAAGACTCGACGACGGACGCTATAACAAGGTGGCCAACATCATCGGTTCGACGATGCAGTACCACCCGCACGGCGACGCCTCGATCGGCGATGCGCTCGTCCAGCTCGGACAGAAAGACCTGCTCATCGACTGTCAGGGAAACTGGGGCAACACGCTGACCGGCGACGGTGCGGCCGCGCCGCGTTACATCGAGGCCCGCCTGTCGCGCTTCGCGCTGGACGTGGTGTTCAACCCCAAGGTCACCGAATGGATGCTTTCCTACGACGGGCGCAACCAAGAGCCCGTCACGCTGCCCGTCAAGTTTCCGCTGCTGCTGGCCCAAGGGGTGGAGGGCATCGCCGTGGGACTGGCTTCCAAAATCCTGCCGCACAATTTCAATGAGCTGATCGATGCGAGCGTCGCCTGTCTGCGCGGCGAACCGTTCGAGCTGTGGCCCGACTTCCCCTCCGGCGGGATGGCGGACGTCACGCGCTACAACGACGGACTGCGGGGCGGGGCCGTCAAGATCCGCGCGAAGATCAACAAGATCGACAAGCGCACGCTGGCCATCACCGAAATTCCTTACGGAACGACGACCGAGTCGATCAAAGAATCGATCATCAAGGCTAACGACAAGGGGAAGATTAAGATCAAAAAGGTCGACGACAACACCTCCGATCAGGTCGAGATCATCATCCACGTCAGCAACGACGAGTCGTCGGACCGCACGATTGATGCGCTTTATGCCTTCACCGACTGCGAAGTGTCCGTTTCGCCGAACGCCTGCGTCATCATGGACGAGAAACCCCATTTCATGGGCGTGCGGGAAATCCTGAGGCGTTGCGCCGAGCATACGCGCGAGCTGTTGCGGCGCGAGCTCGAAATCCGGATGGAGGAGCTCGAAGCGGACTGGCACATGTCCTCGCTCGAAAAGATCTTCATCGAGAACAAGATATACCTCCGGCTCGAAGAGGCGACCTCGCGCGAAGCCGCCTATGCCACCGTCGGCGAGGGACTGGAGCCTTTCGCCCATTTGCTGAGGCGCGAAATCACGCGGGACGACATCGTGCGGCTGACCGAACTGCGCATGATCCGCATTTCGCGCTACGATTCGTTCAAGGCCGACGAACATATCGCCCGTGTCGAGGAGGAGATCGAACAGGTGAAACACGATCTGAATCACCTGACCGACTATGCCGTGAACTATTTCCTGCGCATCAAGGAAAAGTACGGCAAGGGGCGCGAGCGCCGAACCGAGCTCCGGGAGTTCGACTCGATCGAGGCGACGAAGGTGGTCGTGGCCAACGCCAAGCTGTACGTCGACCGCAAGGAGGGTTTCTTCGGCATCGGCGCGGCCATGCGCAAGGACGAGTTCGTATGCGACTGCTCGGACATCGACGACGTGATCCTTTTCACCAAAGAGGGAAAATACATCATCACGAAAGTGACCGAGAAGGCGTTTTTCGCCAAGAACATCCACTATATCGGCATTTTCAAGCGCAACGACGAGCGCACGATCTACAACGTGCTCTACCGCGACGGACAGGGCGGGCCGCTGATGATGAAGCGCTGCGCGATCAAGGGCATCACCCGCGACCGCGAGTACGACATCACCAAAGGCACGCCCCGCAGCGAAATCCTCTACATGAGCGTCAATCCCAACGGCGAGGCCGAAATCCTGAAAGTCTATTTCAAGCCCCGGCCCCGGCTCAAGAAGCTCATCGTGGATCTGAATTTCGGCGAACTGGCCATCAAGGGCCGTCAGTCGCAGGGCAATCTGTTCTCGCGGTATGCCATCCACAAGATCGTGCTCAAGGAACGGGGCGCCTCGACGCTGGGCGGCATACAGGTGTGGTACGACGACGAAATCCGCCGGCTGAATACCGACGGACGCGGCACGCCGCTGGGCGAATTCGTCGGCGGCGACAGGCTCATCGTCATGACGGGCAAGGGACAATACTATACGGCGAACTACGATCTGGGCGTCCACTTCCCCGAAGACACCGTGCGCGTCGAGAAGTACGACGGCGGACGCGTCTACTCGGTCGTCTATTTCGACGGGGAGCAGAACTATTACTACGTGAAACGCTTCGCCGCCGAGCCGAGCGACAAGATGCAGCATTTCGTGGACGAGACGACCGGGTCGTCCCTGACGGCCATCAGCGGCGACCGCTATCCGCAACTGCTCGTCGTGTACGGAGGTCCGCATGCCGGCCGGCCCGACGATACGGTCGACGTCGAGGCGTTCATCGGCGTCAAGAGCCACCGGGCCAAGGGCAAGCGCCTGACTACGCTGACGGTGGAACGCGTCGTCTTCGGCGAACCGTTGGACAAGGACCCCGTGCCGGAGCCTCTGCCCGAAGGGGAAGAGACGGAAGAAAATGACGGCGGAGCGGCCGGAGCTCAGGAAGCCGTGCCACAGGATGCGGTAACGGCGCCGGAAGGCGATCTTTCGGACGATGCCGTCCCCTCCGACGGATCGGACGAGGACGATACCCGGCAGATGGAACTCTTCTGACCGGAACCGGAACCGGGCGGGCCGGGAAAGCGCCGTCCGTCACGGATACGATAAATATTTAAGGTAACGAGGAAACGATGTTGGTGTTTTTGGTCGGCTATATGGGATGCGGGAAAAGCTCGATCGGTCGGGCGTTGGCCCGCAGGCTCGGTTTCCGCTTTCTGGATACGGATGCGCTGCTCGAACAGCGTTGCGGCCGGAGCGTGCGGGAAATCTTCGCTTCCGAGGGCGAGGAGCGGTTCCGCGAACTGGAGCGGGACGTGCTTTCGGAGCTCGTCGCCGGGGCCGGACCGGATGCCGTCGTGGCGACGGGCGGCGGTGCCCCCTGTTTTTTCGACAACATGGCCTGCATGAACCGGGCGGGGCTGACCGTCTATTTCCAGATGAGTCCCGAAAAGTTGGCCGCGCGTCTTGAACACGGCAAGGCCAAGCGACCGCTACTCAAGGACAAGACACCCGAAGAACTCGAAGGATTCATCCGGGACAACCTCGCCCGGCGCGAGGCTTTCTATCTGCAGTCGAAACTCATCATCGGCTGCGACGGCGTGAGCGACGCCTATATCGCCGGCCATGTGGAACGTTATCTGGAAAACCGCGACCGATGAAAAACGATACGGGAAAACGATTCGTCTTGGGGATACTGTTCGTCCTGCTGCTCGGAGGCTGTGCGCACGAGGGCGTCGAATGGGAATACCGCTCGCTGCCCCCTTCGCCGTATGTGGCCGGGAACGACTATATGGAAATCGCCTATCCGCGGGCCGTGGGCGGCGCGGTGGCGGATTCCGTCAATCGGGCGATCGAGGCCTACCTGCACTCGGTCTTCGGTATCGAAGGCGTGGCCGATTCCGTCCCGCTGGCCGAGGCGGTCGATTCGCTGCTGGCGTTCCGTCACAGGGACTCGCTCTACGGGTCGTCGTCGCCTTACGATCTGAGGGCGACGGGATGGGTCCGCACCTGCGGACGCGTGGCGTCCGTGCGGCTCCAAACCTATGTGCTGACGGGCGGGGCGCACAGCGATATGCGGGTGAAAATCATGAATTTCGACCTGCGCGACGGCCGGCGGCTCGAAGCCGCCGACCTGTTCGTCGATACGGTCCGCATGAGGGCGCTTAACCGCGTCGCGTTCGAAAAGATGCTTTTCGACAAAGGTCTTTCCGGGGACGTTTTGTTAGTTGCACCGGATCGCTTACCTTTGCCCCGGAATATAGGTATCGACAGCTCCGGCGTCACGATGCGCTACGATCCGTACCGCATCGCGCCGTATGCGTTCGGCGATATGGAATACCGCATCCCCTACGACGAAGTCGAACCGCTGCTGCGTCGGATCGCCCGTCGGTAGGACCGGGGGAGAGGAAGAACGGAATGAACGAGAAATTTAACCGATATTTGCGATGATACTTTTTTTTAAGAAAGACGACGTCGTCTATGCCGTACAGGCGGAGGCGGAACTCTCGGCGGAGGAAATCGCCCGCTTGGAATGGCTCTTCGGCGGAGCCGGCCGCATCGAAAGCGAAACCCTGACCGGAATTTTCATCGGGCCCCGGCGCGAGATGATTACGCCGTGGAGCACCAATGCCGTCGAAATCACCCAAAACATGGGCCTGAGGGGTATCCGGCGCATCGAGGAGTTCGTCGAGGTGCCGGACGAAGACGTCGCTTTCGACCCGATGCTCCGCAGAAAGTATCATACCATCGACCAGCAGGTCTACACGATCAGCAAAAAGCCCGATCCGGTCGTCTACATCGACGATCTGGCCGCCTACGACAAGCAGGAGGGGCTGGCGCTCAGTGCCGACGAGATCGCCTATCTGGAAAGCGTGAGCCGCCGCATCGGCCGCAAGCTGACCGACAGCGAGGTCTTCGGATTCTCGCAGGTCAACTCCGAACACTGCCGCCACAAGATCTTCAACGGCAAGTTCGTCATCGACGGCGAGGAGAAGGACTCCACGCTTTTCGGTCTCATCAAGCGCACGACTTCCGAGCATCCCGGACGCGTGGTGTCGGCCTACAAGGACAACTGCGCCTTCCTGCAGGGGCCCGTCGTCGAGCAGTTCTCGCCCGCGACGCACGACGAACCCGACTATTTCACCGTCGAGGACTTCGAGAGCGTGATTTCGGTCAAGGCCGAAACCCATAACTTCCCCACCACCGTCGAACCTTTCAACGGGGCGGCTACCGGTACCGGCGGCGAAATCCGCGATCGCATCGCGGGCGGCAAGGGCGCGTTCCCCGTGGCCGGCACAGCCGTGTACATGACCGCCTATCCGCGTCTGGACGGCGGCCGGGAGTGGGAAAAGCATACCGAGCCCCGCGAGTGGCTCTACCAGACGCCCGAAGACATCCTCATCAAGGCGTCGAACGGCGCTTCGGATTTCGGCAACAAGTTCGGGCAGCCGCTCATCTGCGGCAGTCTCCAGACGTTCGAGCACTTCGAAAACGGAAAGAAATACGGCTTCGACAAGGTCGTCATGCAGGCCGGCGGCATCGGCTACGGCCGCAAGCAGGACAGCCTCAAGGACGAACCCGAAGCGGGCGACAAGGTCGTGCTGCTCGGCGGCGACAACTACCGCATCGGCATGGGCGGCGGCGCCGTGTCGTCGGTGGCTACGGGCGAATATGCCGGTGCCATCGAGCTCAACGCCGTGCAACGGTCCAATCCCGAAATGCAGAAAAGGGCCTACAACGCCATCCGGGCCATTTCCGAAGAGGCGGTCAACCCGATCATCTCGATCCATGACCACGGGGCGGGCGGTCACCTCAACTGCCTGAGCGAGCTGGTGGAAGCCACCGGCGGCCGCATCGACATGGACCGGCTCCCGATCGGCGACCCGACCCTCAGCGCCAAGGAGATCGTCGGCAACGAATCGCAGGAACGCATGGGCCTCGTCGTCAAACAGGAAAACGTCGACAAGCTGCGCCGCATCGCCGAGCGCGAGCGCGCGCCGTTCTACGAGATCGGCGAAGCCACGGGCGACATGCAGTTTACGTTCGTCGATCACCGCACGGGCGAAAAACCCATCGACCTCAAGCTCGAAGACATGTTCGGCAAGGCGCCCCGCACGGTGCTCACCGACCATACGGTGAAAGAGACGTTTGCCGAACCGCAATACGGCACGGGCAACCTGTCGAAATACATCGAAAACGTGCTGCAAATCGAAGCCGTCGCCTGCAAGGACTGGCTGACGAACAAGGTGGACCGCTCGGTGACGGGCCGGGTCGCCATGCAGCAGACCGCCGGCACCGTCCAGCTTCCGCTCAACGACTGCGCCGTCGTGGCATTGGACTATCAGGGACGACACGGCATCGCCACGGCGCTGGGGCACGCTCCCGCCGCCGCGCTGGCCGATCCGGCCAAAGGGTCGGTGCTGGCCATCACCGAGTCGTTGACCAACATCGTGCTGGCCCCCATCGAGGGCGGACTGGGCTCCGTATCGCTCAGCGCCAACTGGATGTGGCCCTGCAAGAACGAGGGCGAGGACGCCCGGCTCTATGCGGCCGTGCAGGCCGCCAGCGACTATGCCGTGGCGCTGGGCATCAACATCCCCACGGGCAAGGACTCGCTGTCGATGACGCAGAAATACAAGAACGGCGAACTGGTTTACGCGCCGGGCACGGTAATCATCACCTCCGCGGCCGAAGTCTCCGATGTACGGGGAGCCGTGTCGCCTGCGCTGAAACACCGTCCGAGCCAGATCGTCTACGTCGATATGAGCCGCAGTCCGTTCGCATTGGGCGGCAGCAGCTTCGCCCAGAGCGTGGGCAGTGTCGGATCGGACGTGCCTACCGTCGAATCGGCCGATTATTTCGCCCGTGCCTTCGGTGCGGTGCAGACGCTCGTCCGCGAGGGCAAGGTGCTCGCCGGACACGACGTCTCGGCCGGCGGTCTCATCACGGCGCTGCTCGAAATGACGTTCGCCGACAACCGGAGCGGTATGGACCTGAGTTTCGCTGCATTAGGCGAGAGCGATACGGTGAAGGTGCTTTTCAGCGAAAAACCGGCTCTCGTGCTTCAGGTCGAAGACGGAACAGCGGTTTGCGAAGAACTCAAATTCGCCGGAGTGGACGCCTATATGCTCGGAGAGACGAACATCGAACGCCGCTTCTTCTTTACGCACAACGGTCTGGAAATGAATCTGCTGATCGACGATCTGCGCGATACGTGGTTCAAGACCTCCTACCTGCTCGACCGCCGGCAGAGCGGTCCGCAGAAGGCTTCGGAACGTTTCGCCAACTACAAGCGACAGGAATTGCGGTTCCGCTTCCCCGAAAACTTCACGGGCAAGCTGAGCCAGTGGGGACTGGAGCCGAGCCGCCGCAAGCCGACCGGCGTCCGGGCTGCGATCATCCGCGAGAAAGGCATCAACAGCGACCGCGAAATGGCATGGTGCATGTATCTTGCCGGTATGGATGTCAAGGACGTGCACATGACCGACCTGATTTCGGGGCGCGAAACGCTCGAAGACGTGAACATGATCGTTTTCCCCGGCGGCTTCTCGAACTCCGACGTGCTGGGTTCGGCCAAAGGCTGGGCCGGGGCGTTCCTCTATAACGAGAAGGCCAAACAGGCGCTCGACCGCTTCTTCGCCCGGCCCGACACGCTGTCGCTGGGCGTCTGCAACGGCTGCCAGTTGATGGTGGAATTGGGGCTCGTCACGCCCGATCACGAACAGAAGCCGCGCATGCTGCATAACGACAGCCACAAGTTCGAGTCGACCTTCGTCGGCGTGACCGTCTGCGAGAACCGTTCGGTGATGCTCGCCTCGCTGTCGGGCTGCGAGCTCGGCATCTGGGTCGCTCACGGCGAGGGCAAGTTCAGCCTGCCCTACGAGGAAAGCCGCTACCATATTCCCGTGCGTTATCTCTACGGCGAATACCCGGCCAACCCCAACGGCAGCGACTACAACGCCGCGGCGATCTGCTCGGAAGACGGCCGCCATCTGGCCATCATGCCGCACCTCGAACGCTCGCTGAGGCCGTGGAACTGGGCCTGCTACCCCGAAGATCGCGCAGCGGACGAAGTCACTCCGTGGATCGAGGCTTTCGTGAACGCCCGCCGCTGGATCGAAACGAAAACGAAAAAATAGACACGACGACATGAACGACGCGCCGATAGGAGTCTTCGATTCGGGCCTCGGAGGGCTGACCGTCTGGAGCGAACTGCGCCGGAAGCTGCCCGCCGAGTCGATCGTCTATTACGGCGACGGAAAGAACTGTCCCTACGGCGACAAGAGCCCCGAAGAGGTGAGAGGGCATGTCGATTTCGCCGTAAGAAGGCTGCTCGACAGAGGCGTGAAGCTGATCGTCGTGGCGTGCAATGCGGCGACGGCCATGGCCATCGACCACTTGCGGGAGACCTATCCCGTGCCTTTCGTAGGGCTCGAACCGGCCGTCAAGCCCGCTGCGCTCTCCTCGCGTAGCGGCGTGATCGGCATTCTGGCCACGGCCGCCACGCTGAAAGGGCGCCTGTTCCGCGAAACCTCGCAGCGATATGCCGGGCGGGTGCGGATTCTCAGCCGGGTCGGCGAAGGGTTCGTCGAACTGGTCGAGAGCAACCGCGAGAACAGCGACGAGGCGGTGGAGACGGTCCGGCGGCAGGTCGAGCCGATGATCGAAGCCGGCGCGGACCGCATCGTGCTCGGATGTACGCACTATCCGTTCCTCGTCCCTGCGATGCGACGCGTCATCGGCGACCGGGGGGCGGAACTGGTCAATCCGGCCGCTGCCGTCGAAAGACATACCGAGGCGCTACTCCGCGAGTTAGGGCTCGCCTCCGGAGCCGGGCATGCGCCGCGGTACGAATTTATGACGAGCGCCGACGAGGCGTATCTGCGCAAGCTGGTCGCCAAGAGCGAAGAGGCCGCGACGGCCGATTTCGGATAAACGTGCCGGCACGAAACGTGTCCGGGGAGAAGACATACCAGAAGGAAAAGAGAGGAAAGCGACGAAACGGATGGCAACGAGAAGAAAAAAGGCGGCGGAAGGCGCCGTGCAACCCCCTGTCAAGGGACTCAGCGAGACGCAGCGGTGGATCTACGGGTTCGCCCTGTTGTTCTTCGCGCTGTTCGTGCTGGTGTCGGTGGTCTCCTTTTTCATCTATTGGCGCGACGACCAGAACATCGCCGAGTGGAGTCGGATTTTCTCGCACGGAGAGCAGGAGGTCGGTAACTGGGGCGGAAAGCTGGGCGCCGTGCTGGCGCACCGCATCGTGGGCGGTTGGTTCGGACTTTTCGGGCTGTGCATTCCCGTCGCGCTGATCATCCTTTCGCTCCGCATCATGCGCTTCAGGCCGGCCCGGTTGCGCAAGTCGGTGCGGCTGACGCTGGTTCTCATGATCTTGGGTTCGCTCTCATTGGGTTTCCTGTTCGGCGACGCATGGGAGGTCTTCGGTTCCGGATTAGGCGGAGAGTGGGGCATTCTGGTGGCCCGCTGGCTGACCTCCGTGCTCGGCAAGATCGGGACGGGGCTGCTGTTGCTGCTCTCGGTCGTGCTTTATGCGATCTATGTCAACCGCAATACGATCTCGATGCTGAACCGGGTGGGGCGCGAAATCGTCGATAACGGCAAGAAGATGGGCGAAGCGGTTTCCGCCACCGCCGCCGGCATCATGGCGCACGAGGCCAAGGAGACCCCGAAAAAGAGCGTGCCTCAGGCGACGGCTCCGGCCGTCCCCGTCTCCCGGCGCAATAATGTCGCCGCCGACGAGGACGACGATGTGTTCGAGGTCCGTTCGGCTTCGGACATGACCGACGACACGCCTTTCTATCCGGGCGAATTGATCGACGACGACGGTTTCGTCGTCGTGGACCATTCGGGGCGTGTGGCTCGGCCCGTCGCTCCGTCCGCCGAGACGCAAGAGCGCAGAAAGGGCCGGAGCGAAACCGACGAGGCGGGTTTCATCGTTACGGACCTCCATGCCGAGGAGCCGCCCCGCCGGGAGACGGACGAAGACGGCTTCATGATCCAGTACGCCCGCGGCGACGAAGATACGTCCGAGGCTCGGACGCCGGCCGTGCCGCTGCCGGACGTCGCTTCCCTCCGGATGCCGGAGCCGGATGTCGTTCCGAGTCCCGCTTATGCGGCGCCCGACCGTTCCGCTGAGGAGGAGGTCCCGGACGGTTCCGCGGCCGAAGAAGCATCCCGTTTCGCGACCGGGGAGACCGGTGTTCCGGAGGGCGATGCGTTCGTGGCCCGCGTGCCGGGCGATTCCGACATCGTCTCGCAGGAAGACCTGACCGTGGAGCGGCTGCCCGAAGACGAGACGCTGACGGAAGACGAAATCGAGAATACGCTTTATGATCCGACGCTCGACCTTTCCTCCTACCAGCGCCCGCCGGTCGAGCTGCTCGAAGACCACAGCGTCGAGGTGAGCGTCACGAGCGAGGAGATCGTCGAGAACAAGAACCGGATCAAGGAAACGCTCGAAAATTTCGGCATCAAGATCGACAAGATCAAGGCTACGATCGGCCCGACGGTCACGCTCTACGAAATCGTACAGGCCCCCGGCGTCCGCATTTCGAAAATCAAGAACCTCGAAGACGACATCGCCCAGAGCCTTTCGGCTCTCGGCATCCGTATCATCGCCCCGATTCCGGGTAAGGGAACCATCGGTATCGAGGTGCCCAACAAGGACAAAAAGATCGTCTCGATGTATTCGGTCATCAAGTCGGTCAAGTTCCAAGAGTCGAAATACGACATCCCCGTCGTGCTGGGCAAGACCATTCAGGACGAAACGTTCGTGATCGATCTGGCCAAGATGCCGCACCTGCTCGTGGCCGGTGCGACGGGTCAGGGCAAGTCCGTAGGACTCAATGCGATCATCGCTTCGCTGCTCTACAAGAAACATCCCTCGGAGCTCAAGCTGGTGCTCGTCGATCCGAAAAAGGTGGAGCTCACGCTCTATTCGAAACTCGAACGCCATTTTCTGGCCAAGATGCCCGGCGAAGACGAGGCCATCATCACCGACACGCACAAGGTGATCTATACGCTCAACTCGATCTGCATCGAGATGGATGCCCGCTACAACCTGCTCCGTGCGGCCGAGGTGCGCAAGATCACCGAGTACAACGACAAGTTCATCCACCGCAAGCTCAACCCGCAGAAGGGGCACCGTTTCCTGCCCTATATCGTCGTCATCATCGACGAGTTCGCCGACCTGATCATGACGGCTGGCCGCGAGATCGAGACCCCCATCGCCCGGATCGCCCAGTTGGCGCGGGCCGTGGGCATCCATCTGGTGATCGCCACGCAGCGACCCACGACCAACATCATCACGGGGGTCATCAAGGCCAATTTCCCGGCCCGGATCGCGTTCCGTGTGACGTCGATGGTCGATTCGCGGACCATCATCGACCAGCCGGGCGCCAACCAGCTCATCGGCCGGGGCGACATGCTCGTTTCGACGGGCAGCGACCTGATCCGGGTGCAGTGCGCCTTCGTCGATACGCCCGAAATCGAGCGCATCACCGAATTTATCGCCAACCAGCGCGGCTATACCGGCGCCTACGAGTTGCCCGAATATACGCCCGAAGGCGGAGGCGATGCCGGCGGGGGCAACAAGACGAGCGATCTGTCGCAGCTCGATTCGATGTTCGAGGAGGTGGCCCGTTTCGTCGTGCAGAACCAGCAGGGCTCCACTTCGTCCATCCAGCGCCGCTTCTCGATCGGCTACAACCGGGCGGGACGCATCATGGACCAGCTCGAAATGGCCGGCGTGGTCGGCAAGGCCGAGGGCAGCAAGCCCCGCGAAGTGTTGCTTCAGGACATGCTGTCGCTCGAAAAAGTGCTCTCCTCGCTCGACGAGTTGTAGCGTGCGGCCGGGGGCAGGCCGGACGTTCCCTGCCGTGCGATCCAATAAAGACACGCTCCCGGCGTTATAGTTACGGAACCGATAAGCAGAATCCGAAAATGACAAACAGAATCTTACTCGCCGCCCTCGGCAGCCTGCTGTTTCTCGCGGGACGGGCCGACGACAAATCGAAGGCGCTGGTCGACCGTCTGGCGCAGAAAATCGCCTCCTGCACCTCCTACGAAGTGACGTTCTCGGCCTCCATGCCCGAACAGTTCGACGACGTGCAGGGCCGCATCGTCGTCAGCGGCGACCGTTACTATGTGGATGTGAACGGCTCGGAGCTGTTCTGCGACGGCAAGTCGCTCTACACCTATCGGGCCGACGACAACGAGGCGACCGTCGAGGCGCCCGATCCGAACGATCCGTCGCTGTTGTCGAATCCGCCCCGCTTCTTCCGGCTCGAAAGCCGGGATTTCGACTCCGCCTACAAAGGTCCGGCGACGGTCGGCGGACAGAAAACCGAGCGCGTGGAACTGACCCCGAAAAACCGGGGCGCCGGATTCCGGTCGATCCTGCTCGACATCGCCTCGGGCACCGGACTGCCCGTGTCGGTCGTCTATCGCATGGAGGGCGACGACGAGATCGAAATCGAAATTCTGACATTCAAGGCAAACGTCCCCGTCTCGAAAGCCACGTTCTCCTTCGACAAGAGCAAGTACAAAGGCATCGAGATCATCGACTTCCGGTAGCCTGTCCGCTTCCGGACGAAAGGAACGGACCGGTAGGCTCCGGACGGGGGAGCGGTTCTCGGACCTTTGTCGGGGGATGCGCAGCCGGGAAAATCGCGGAGGCGGCTTTCGCTCCGGCAACGGCGGCGCTGTGCTGAAAGGACCGTCGGTCCTTCCGTGAAACGACGGTCGAGGTCCTGTGCGTTCGATCCGGAAGTGCGAGCGGTACGAATGCCGGCGACCGGTGCCGTAACCGTCGCACCGTCCGGCGGGAATGCCCGACCTTTCTGTTCGGAAAAATTTCGGATCGTCTTTCCGAAAGGGCGTTTTTCGGACGCCGTCTTCTCCTGATGTTTTTAGTCATTGTTGCCGGAATGACACGAGCCGTTGAGGGAACCTCGTCCTGCGTTGTTCGGATGGCCGGGGAATCGCGGCGGAACCGTCCTGTGTTTCTGCGGAGCCGTGTTTCGGAGATCGTGTTTCCGCACGGCTTGGTGTCAGCGAATCCCCCGCCGGTTCAGCGCCCGTGCATAGGCTTGTGCGTTGCGGTTGTGTTCGGGAAGCGTGCGTGCGAAAACGTGTGCGCCCGAAAGGTCGTCCTTGGCGCAGAAATAGAGATAATCGTGTGCCTCGAAGTCGAGCACGGCGTCGATGGCGGCAATCGACGGCATGCAGATCGGGCCGGGTGGCAACCCGGCGTGTTTGTACGTGTTGTACGGCGAATCGACCTCCAGATGGGCGAACAGCACCCGCCGGATGGAGAAGTCGCCCAGCGCGAACTTGACCGTCGGGTCGGCCTGCAACGGCATGCCGCGCCGGAGCCGGTTGACGTATACGCCCGCTACTCGGGGCATTTCTTCCTTTCTCTTGGTCTCTTCGTATACGACCGACGCTAACGTGACGGCCTCCTCGCGCGACAGGCCGCTGCGGGCGAGTTTCGCCTCGCGCTCTTTCCAGAAACGGTCCGATTCCCGCTTCATCCGGTCGAGAAAATCCCCGGCCGAGCAGTTCCAGTACATTTCGTAGGTGTCGGGCACGAACATCGCCATGAAGGTCTGCGGCGTGTAGCCGTAACGTTCGGCCGTCGCCGGATCGGTCAGCGTTTCGGCCAAAGAGGCCGAGTCGAGTTCGATGCGGCGCGAGACGCTGCCGGCGAGCCGGTCGAGCGTCCGCACGTTGTTGAACGTCACCCGCACGGGCGACTGGAGGCCGGCTCGGAGCCGGTCGATGAGTTCGGCGTAGGTCGTGCCCGCTTCGAGCGCATAGCGACCCGGACGCACGGCCCGGTCCAGCTTGCGCATGCGGGCCAGCCGCTCGAATTTCTTTTCGTTGCGGAGCAGTCCGCTCGCCGAAAGCGAATCGCAGAGCTGTCCGAAGTCGCTGCTCGTGGGTATGAGCACGACGCCGTCGCGCATGACTGCCGTCGACCGGTAGTATCGGAAGGCGAAATATCCGCCTGCCACGACGGCCGCCAGAACGACGGCGATCCCGTATCGAATCCCTCTGCGTTTCATTTCCGGAAAATATTTTTGCAAATATAACGAATTTGTGTAATTTTGTGTCGGGTAAGTCTTATACGACCAGCTCCTGCTGAATCCCCCAGGGTCGGAAGACAGCAAGGGTAGGCGGTTGTAGCGGTGCGATATAAGTAGCTTACCCTTTTTTGTTTCCGGTCCGCTCACCGTTCCACACGAGGGTCATGATGATTCGAATCTATCCGAAGAACCCCGACGAAAAAGCCGTCGCACAGGTGGCGGACATCCTGCGCCGCGACGGGGTGATCGTTTATCCGACCGACGGCGTGTATGCGTTCGGCTGTTCGGTGCGCAGCGCCAAGGCCGTCGAACGGGTCCGGACGCTGAGCGGTCGGCGAGGCAACGATTTTACGATCGTATGTCCCGACCTGAGCACGGTGTCCCTCTACGCCAAAGTGAGCAATGCCGTTTTCAAACTGTTGAAGAGAAACCTTCCGGGGCCGTTTACGTTCGTCCTGAACGCATCGGGCAAGGTACCCGACAAATTTCTGGAAAAGCGGAAGACCGTGGGCGTGCGCATACCGGCCCATACGATTCCTCTCGCACTGGTCGAGGCGCTGGGGTGTCCGATGGTGACCGCATCGGTCAAGGCCGCGGACGAGGAGGAGTATACGACCGACCCTTCGCTCATCGAAGAGCGCTACGGCCGGCAGGTCGATGCCGTCGTCGACGGCGGCATCGGGGCTCGGACGCCCTCGACGGTCGTGGATTGTACGGACGAGGGCGACATCCGCATTCTGAGGCAGGGAGCCGGCGAGCTGGGCTAAGCGTTCGCCGTCCCGGGAAAAATAGATAAGGAAAAACTTACGATATGGAACAGAATATGAACAAAACGATCTGGCGGGAGGCGGCTACGGGCGGTCTTTATTTAGGGCTGGTCTATGCGGCGCTCTCCATGGCCGCCCACTTCGGAAAGTCGCTTTCGGGCGTGGCGACGCTCTGCAACGCTCTCTGCTTCTTCTCCATCGCGGGCTTCCTCTATTTTTACAGCCGGCGGGTAGCCGCACTGAGCGGGAGCGCGGGGTTCTCTTTCGGACAGTGCTTCCTGTTCACGCTGCGCATGTCGCTTTTCGCGGGCGTATTGGCCGGAGTGGGGCAGTTCGTTCTCGTCAACTGGCTCGACCCGCAGGGTTTTCGGGACCAGATGGACCTGACGGTAGCCACGCTGGCCGAAAACGGCATGAGCGAACGCGAGGTGGAAGCGGCCGGCAAGTTGACGATGAGCATGATGAAGAATCCGATCGTCGTCGTGCTCGGCGGCGTTTTCGGCATGGTGCTCTACGGCGGGCTCATCGGGCTCGTCGTGTCGTTCTTCGCCAAACGTCCCGCCGATCCCTTCGCCGAAGAGAACCGGGACGGTCGGTCCGGATCGTTGTAAAACCGAAACGATGTCAGAAAACACACCGAACATATCCGTTGTCGTTCCGCTGTACAACGAGGAGGAGTCGCTGCCCGAACTAACGGCTTGGATCGGGCGGGTCATGGAGGCTCACCGTTTCACCTACGAAGTGATTTTCGTGGACGACGGCAGCCGCGACGCCTCGTGGCAGAGGGTCTGCGACCTGCAAAAGGAGAATCCCTGCATCCGGGGCATCCGTTTTCGCCGCAACTACGGCAAGTCGGCCGCGCTTTACTGCGGTTTCGAGGCGGCTCGCGGCGAAGTGGTCGTCACGATGGACGCCGACCTGCAGGACTCGCCCGATGAGATTCCCGAACTCTATCGGATGATTACCGAAGAGGGGTACGATCTGGTGAGCGGTTGGAAAAAGAAACGCCACGACCCGCTCGGCAAGACGCTGCCGAGCCGCTTTTTCAACGCCACGGCCCGGTTGGCTTCGGGTATCCGGCTTCACGATTTCAACTGCGGGCTGAAAGCCTACCGGCTTAAAGTGGTCAAAAGCGTCGAGGTGTACGGCGAAATGCACCGCTACATCCCCATTCTGGCCAAATGGGCCGGGTTCCGCAAGATCGGCGAGAAAGTCGTCCACCACAGAGCGCGTAAATACGGCGTGTCGAAATTCGGCTGGGAACGCATGATAAAGGGCTATCTGGACCTCATCACCGTGATGTTCATGTCCCGTTTCGGCAAAAGCCCGATGTACTTTTTCGGCGGACTGGGAACGTTGATGTTTCTGGTAGGGGGCGGTACGGCGATCTACCTCATCGCCGAGAAGCTCTACAAGCAGACCCATGCGCTGCCGTTGCGCGGCGTGACCGACCAACCGCTGTTCTATATCGCCATGGCGGCCGTCGTCATCGGCGTGCAGTTGTTTCTGGCCGGATTCTTGGGCGAACTCATCGGGCGCAATTCCGGCGACAGGAACCGTTACCTGATCGACGAAAGGCTGTAACGGGCAGGCCGCGTCCGGCGGGCGTTTCGCGGTCCGGAACGTGCTTTCCGGCATGCGGCTGAGGACAGACCGGGACGTGGCGGGGCGGCCCTGCGGACCTTGTCGTCCGCAGCGCGATTTTCGCCGTTCCGGTGCGCTCCGGGACGGAACTTTCCGGCGATCCCGGAGAAGAAGAACATGGAATCGTAAAACCGACGAAAAGATGATACAACGCATTCAAACCCTCTACTTGTTTCTGGCGGCCGTCTGCGCGGTCCTGCCGTTGTTTTTGCCGCTGGCTGTCCTGTCGTGCGGTCCGGAGGCTCTGCCGGGCAAGGCGACCCTGTGGGGATTCGACGACCCTTCGGCCGCCGTGTCGTACAGCGGAAATTGGGTGAATCTTGCGGCTGCACTGTTGCTGGGTCACTCGTGTCTCGCATCGCTCGTAACGATCTTTCTGTACCGTAACCGAAACGCCCAGCGGAGACTGTGCGTGCTGCAGCTCGTCCTGCTGACCGTCGCCTGTGGTCTCTCGGCCGGCTACCTCTGTTCGCTGCCCGACGCGGTGTCGATCGACAGGCTGTCGCCTGCGGCGTTTCTGCCGGTCGTGGCCATCGTCGCCGTGCTGCTGGCGCTGAGGGGCATCGTCCGGGACGAAAAACTCGTGCGGTCGCTCGACCGGATTCGATAGGAATACGGCGAAAGCCGTCGCAGGGAGGGGAGCCGTTTTCGCGGCTCCCCTCCTTTTTTACCGCTTCCGTCCGGTCTTGTGACGGGACCGGGGCAGCCGTCCGCATGCGTGTCGCCGGCTCGGAGCGGCCGGTTTTCAATCGTTCGTGCGTTTCGGCGCAGCCGGTTTTCGTATATTTACGAAGACGACGCGACGGCATATCGTTCCGTGTCCGGCGGCGACGGAGTCGGACTTAACCTGTCGGGCGGGGCGTATCGTCGGTGTCGGATGCGTACCGCCTCTTCTTGATATGAAAAAAACGTTGCCCGGCACCGTGTCACTGTCCTGCGGTCGCAGCCGGACCTCGTCGGATCGAAATCGCCGGCCGGATTCCGGCAAAAGGTCCGATCGTGCCGAGACAGGGAGAAAGCCTTTTTCAAGGAGAGCGCTTCCGTCTGTCCGTTGCCGGAATTCGAAATTGATTATCCGCACGGCACCTGTCTGATGTATTGTGTGAATCGGGAGACAGCCCCGTGCTTTCGGACGCTTTTCGGTAAATTCGTCCCTGTGTATGCACGGCGCGTTCCCTCGGACCGTGCCGCACATGCGGGATCGCATCGGATACGACCTGTCGCGAAAAGTTGCGCGGCGGTTTCATGGATATGCCCCGCCGGTGGCCGGCAATCGGGCTCTGTTACCGCATGACGACTCCGGACGACATGGCCGTCGATTGCCGAAGTTCCGACGGTATCCGTGTGCTCCGAGAATGTTGGAGACGGACCGGAACAGGCGCTTGCCTCGTTGCCGCTGTGATGCGCCGCTGCCGACTCTCTTCGGCGATGGCAGCTCGGCCGCTTCGGCCATCCCGTTCCGCTTTTGGGGGCGGGGAGCTGTGGCGTCGCGTGACGGGGGCTTCCGGCCGGATGTATGAGAGGAAGATTGCCGAAGAAGCGGTCGTGTGCCGTGCCGAAAATAAAATTCACCCCTGTGGCCAATCGTCGCCACAGGGGTGAATCCGTCTTGTCTTATGCGCCGGTCCGTTTTTCGGTGCGGACGGTGTGGCGGTCTACAGCTTGTATTCCTGCCAGCTCTTGATCGGAATGTCCTCTTCTCTGATCTGGCAGAACGCGTGGATGAACGCGCTCGCCAGACGGGCGTTCGTGATGAGCGGAATGTTGTGGTCGATGGCTCCCCGACGGATGCGGTAGCCGTTGGTCAGTTCGCGGCGCGTGTGGTTCTTCGGGATGTTGACGACCAGATCGAACTTGTGTCCGGCGATCATGTCCATCACGTTGTAGTCGCTGCCTTCGTCGGGCCAGCCCACCGTTTTGGCTTCGATGCCGTGGTCGGCGAGAAAACGTTCGGTTCCGGCCGTCGCATAGATTTCGTAGCCGTGCTCCCTGAGCATGCGGCAGGCGTCCAGCAGGTCCACCTTCGACTTGCTGTCGCCGGACGAGACCATGACGTTTTTGCGGGGAATGCGATAGCCCACCGAAATCATCGACGTGAGCAGCGCTTCGTCGAAGTCGTCGCCGATGCAGCCCACCTCTCCGGTCGAAGACATGTCGACGCTCAGCACCGGGTCGGCGTTGTGCAGCCGCGAGAACGAGAACTGGGACGATTTCACGCCGATCCAGTCGATGTCGAACTCGTTGTTGCCCGGTTTCTGGTACGGTGCGCCGAGCATGATGCGCGTGGCCGTTTCGATGAAGTTCCGTTTGAGCACTTTCGACACGAACGGGAAACTGCGCGAGGCACGCAGGTTGCACTCGATGACTTTCACCTCGTTGTTCTTGGCCAAAAACTGAATGTTGAACGGTCCGCTGATGTTCAGCTCGCGGGCGATTTTGCGGCTGATCTTCTTGATGCGCCGGGCCGTTTCGAAATAGATTTTCTGGGGCGGGAACACCAGCGTGGCGTCGCCCGAATGCACGCCGGCGAATTCGACGTGTTCCGAGATGGCGTATTCGATCACTTCGCCGTCGTGGGCCACGGCGTCGAATTCGATTTCCTTGGCGTTCTGCAGGAATTGCGACACGACGACGGGATATTCCTTCGACACTTTCGCAGCCAGTTTCAGGAACGTGTCCAGCTCCTCGGCATCGTGGCATACGTTCATCGCGGCGCCCGAAAGCACGTAGGAGGGACGGACCAGCACCGGGTAGCCGACCTTCTCGACGAATTCGTACACTTCATCCATGTGCGAAAGCTCTTTCCATGCCGGCTGGTCGATGCCCAACTGGTCGAGCATGCTCGAAAACTTGTGCCGGTTCTCGGCCCGGTCGATCGACAGCGGCGAGGTGCCCAGCACCGGGATGTCCTGCCGGTAAAGCCGGATGGCCAGATTGTTCGGAATCTGTCCGCCCACCGACACGATGACGCCTTTGGGCACTTCGAGGTCCAGCACGTCGAGCACGCGTTCGAACGACAGCTCGTCGAAATAGAGCCTGTCGCACATGTCGTAGTCGGTCGATACCGTTTCGGGGTTGTAGTTGATCATGATCGATTTGTAGCCGAGCTTGCGGGCCGTCTGCACGGCATTGACCGAACACCAGTCGAACTCGACGGAACTTCCGATGCGGTAGGCCCCCGATCCGAGCACGACCACCGACTTGTCGTTCTTGAAATAGGGAATGTCGTGGTCCGTTCCGTCGTAGGTCATGTAGAGGTAGTTGGTCAGGTCCGGATTGTCGGAAGCCACCGTGTTGATGCGTTTGACCGAGGGAAGCACGCCGGCCTTCTTACGGGCGGTGCGCACCCGGAGCGATTCCCGTTCGAGGTTCCCTTCCGGATTTTCGACGAAGCGGGCGATCTGGAAGTCGGAAAATCCGAGCCGCTTGGCCTCCAGCAGCACGTCGGCGGGCAGGTCCTCGATCTTGTCGTATTCGGCAAGAACCAGCGAATAGTCGTAGATGTTTTTGAGTTTGTCGAGGAACCACGGGGCGATTTTGGTCAGCTCGTGGAGCCGGTCGATCGAGTAACCCTGCTCGAAAGCCTTGGCGATGGCGAAGATGCGCAGGTCCGTCGGATGCGACAGCTCCTCGTCCAGATTTTCGAATTCGAGTTCCGGGTTGCCGACGAATCCGTGCATGCCCTGTCCGATCATGCGCAGGCCTTTCTGGATGATCTCCTCGAACGACTTGCCGATGGACATGATTTCGCCGACCGATTTCATGCTCGATCCGATTTCGCGCGATACGCCGACGAATTTGCCGAGGTCCCAGCGCGGGATCTTGCATATCAGGTAGTCGAGCTCAGGAGCGACGTAAGCCGAATTGGGCGTACCCATTTCTCCGATCCGGTCGAGCGTATAGCCCAAAGCCAGCTTCGCGGCGACGAAAGCCAGCGGATAGCCCGTCGCCTTGGAGGCGAGGGCCGACGAACGGCTCAACCGTGCGTTCACCTCGATGACGCGGTAGTCGTCCGTTTCGGAGTTGAACGCGTATTGGATGTTGCACTCGCCCACGATGCCGATGTGGCGGATGATTTTCTTGGAGAGTTCCTGCAACATAGTGAGCTCGCCTTCGTCCAGCGAGCAGGTCGGCGCCACGACGATGCTCTCGCCGGTGTGGATGCCCAGCGGGTCGAAGTTCTCCATGCTGGCTACCGTGAAGCAATGGTCGTTGCGGTCGCGGATCACTTCGAACTCGATCTCTTTCCAGCCTTTGAGCGATTCTTCGACCAGAATCTGCTTGGAATAGGCGAACGAACTTTCGCACAGCGTCCGGAATTCGTCGGGCGTCCGGCTGATGCCGCTGCCCAGTCCGCCCAGCGCGTAGGCGGAGCGGACCATAACCGGGAACCCGATCCGTTCGGCGGCCGCCAGAGCGTCCTCCATCGTTTCGACGGCTTGGCTGACCGGCGTCTTGACGCCGATTTCATCGAGTTTCTTGACGAACAGGTCGCGGTCTTCGGTCGTCATGATCGCGTCGACCGACGTGCCCAGCACCTCGACGCCGTATTTCCGCAGCGTGCCGTTCTGCGAGAGCTCCGTCCCGCAATTCAGCGCGGTCTGCCCGCCGAAGGAGAGCAGGATGCCGTCGGGTCTCTCCTTCTTGATGATTTCCTCTACGAAACGGGGCGTCACGGGCAGGAAATAGACCCGGTCCGCGATCCCTTCGGAAGTCTGTATCGTCGCGATATTCGGATTGATGAGCACCGTGGAGATGCCTTCTTCTTTGAGGGCCTTGAGCGCCTGCGAGCCGGAGTAGTCGAACTCGCCCGCCTGCCCGATCTTGAGCGCGCCCGAACCGAGCACGATGACTTTCTTGATTTCCTTATTCACGGGTATGGGTTTAATGAGTTAAAATCGGATTCCAAAATCGGATAAATATACGGCTTTTTCTCGAAACTCCGTCGGCCGGATCGCGATTTCCGGATTTCCGGCTTCGGCCGTCCGCCTGCCGCGGAATCGGACGCGGCGTCCGTGCCCGCCCGTGCGGCAGCGGCGGGGGAGCGGAGGACGACGGTTTGCGGGTCGGGGCTCCGGTCGGAGGTGCCGTGTGCGCCGCTCTTTGCCGCGGACGGCTCCGGGCATGCCGGTCTCTCAGCGGGTCAGGATTTCCGGTCCCGATTCGGTCATGACGAGGGTGTGTTCCCACTGGGCGGAGGGCAGTCCGTCGTCGGTCAGGACGATCCATCCGTCCGCTTCGTCGATGAAAATGTCGCGGCGCCCCATGTTGATCATCGGTTCGATCGTGAACACCATGCCGGGAACGAGCAGCATGCCGGTTCCGCGTCGGCCGAAATGTTCGACGTCGGGCTCTTCGTGAAAGGCCAGCCCTACGCCGTGTCCGCAAAGTTCGCGGACGACCGAATAGCCGTTCTTCTCGGCATGACGCTGGATCGCGTGTCCGATGTCGCCGACAAAACCGAACGGTCGTGCGGCTTCGATGCCGATTTCGAGGCATTGCCGGGCGACTTCGACGAGTCGTCTCTTTTCGGGCGTTACCTCGCCGATGAGAAACATGCGCGAGGCGTCGGAATAGTATCCGTCGAGGATCGTCGAGACATCGACGTTGATGATGTCGCCCTCGCGCAGAATCTCTCTTTCGTCGGGAATGCCGTGGCAGACGACCTCGTCGATCGAGGTGCACACGCTTTTGGGAAACCCTTCGTAATGCAGCGGAGCGGGGACGGCTCCGTGCGCTACGGTGTAGTCGTACGCCATGCGGTCGATTTCGGCGGTGGACATGCCCGGCCGGATTTCCCGCTCGATCAGATCGAGCACGCCCGTGTTGACCGCTCCGCTGCGGCGGATGCCTTCGATCTGTTCGGGCGTTTTGAGCAGAGCGCGGGACGGGACCTTGCGGCCCCGGCGTTCGAGTTCCATAATTTTCCGGTCGAGCTCGGAGAGCGGTCGTCCCGGAAGAGGGTGCCATACGTTCATCGGATGCGAATATTTTCCCCCGGCCGTCGTGTGGGCCGGGTCGGTTCAGATCAGTCCGAAATGCCGCAATGCGAGGGCGACTCCGTCGTCGTCGACGGAGGCCGTCACGTAATCGGCCGCCCGGCGGACCTCCTCGGCGGCATTGCCCATCGCGACGCCGACGGCCGCGTGGCGCAGCATTTCGATGTCGTTCTGTCCGTCGCCAAAGGCCATCGTCTCGTTGCGGTCGAGGCCGTAGGCCCTCAGCACAGCTTCGATGCCCACCCGTTTGCTGCCACCCTCCGGCACCACGTCCATGAAAATGGGATTCCAGCGCGTCGAACGGCTGTGATGCAATTCCCGCATCAGCGCTTCGCCGTGTTCCTGCCCGACGAACGGCATCAACTGGTAGATGTCGGCGTCGAGCGCCGTCCGGGCCGGACGGATGTCGGGATCGGGGAAGTTGATGAGCCGCTGGGCCTCCCGCGCCCGCTCGTCCATGCGGTTCATGTACATGCGGTGTTCTTCGATGAACATGCAGGCGAACGGGTCGCTTTCCAGACGCGACACGACGGCGGCGATGTCCTTCTTGCGGATGCAGTTCTTGTAGATGACGCCCCGGTCGTCGTAGCAATATTGTCCGTTGAGCGTCACGTAGGCGTCGAACGTGAGCGATCCGATGTTGTTCAGGTCGCTGTAGTGCCGCCCCGTGGCGATGAACAGGCGGATACCCCGCCGGCGGACGGCTTCCAGTGCGTCGAGGGCCGACTGCGGAACGCGGTGGGTCCGGAAACTGACCAGCGTGCCGTCTATGTCGAAGAAAATGGCTTTTATCATCGTGCGAAATTCGGTGAATCGGCCGGAGCCGTTGCGTCGCAAAGATAAAGAAATTAATTTTGCCTCCGGATTTCCGGTGCGTTTCCGCAGACCGGGTGTCCGCGGCGAAACGATGCGCAAAACGAATTTCCATACCCATACGGCCCGTTGCGGCCATGCCGTGGGGGCCGACGAAGAATACGTGCTGAGCGCCCTGCGGGGCGGCTTCTGCGAACTGGGCTTTTCGGACCATACGCCTTGGCCGTACCCGTCGGGCTTCGTCTCCTCCATCCGCATGACGCCCGACGAGCTGGACGGCTACGTCGCCTCCGTGCGCCGGCTCGCCGTGCGTTACGGCGACCGGATCCGGCTGCGGGTGGGGTTGGAGTGCGAGTATTTCGAGGCCTATATGCCGTGGCTGCGGGAGACGATCCGCCGCTGCCGGCTCGATTACGTCCTCTTCGGCAACCACTATTACCCCTCCGACGAGCATGCGCCCTATTTCGGTCACGAGACCCGCACGCCCGAAATGCTGGAACGTTACACCGAGAGCGCGGTCGAAGGCATGGAGACGGGGCTTTTCGCCTGTCTGGCCCATCCCGATCTGTTCATGCGCAGCTATGCGCCTTTCGACCGGCATTGCGAGAAGGCGAGCCGGCGGATCTGCCGCACGGCGGCCCGGCTCCGCATTCCGCTGGAATACAACGTGTCGATGATCGCCGCCGACGAGAAGCGTTGCTGGCAGGGCGTGCCCCATCCCGATTTCTGGCGGATCGCCGCCGACGAGGGATGTACGGCCGTCATCGGCATGGATGCCCACGACCATACGGCACTCGAAAGTGGTGTTTATTACGACCGTGCCGTCCGCACGCTCGCCGGGCTGAATATCCCTACGGTCGATACGCTTCCTTTTTTCGAATATTGAGTCCTTTGCTGTCTTGCCCTCGGATGGTTCGGATGCCGCAAGCCGTCCGTACATGCGATGCAGGGCCGATCGGGTACCGACATCCGTTGTCTGCCGGCCGCTACCGTTTGTGCCGGAGTCTCCGTATGGATTCCGAATCCGTCCGGCGGTGGGGAAGGTTCGAGCGGCGATCCGAAAATACGAATGCTTGTCGTCGCACCGGTGCGAATGCGGGAAAGGACGCTCTGCTTCCGTTTCCGTTCAGACGAACAGGGCCCGCACGACGTAGAAGCCCATCGCCAGCGAGGCGCCTAACTTGAGCCCCGTACCGAGCAGGAAGGCGACGAACGCGCCGCAAGCCGCCCTGAGCGCCTTGCCCGTGTCCGAACTGTCGTAGAGCAGTTCGCCCGCGAGCGCGCCGAGGAACGCTCCGGCCACCGGACCCAACGGAGGGAAGAAAATCATGCCGGCGAGCAGTCCGACGAGCGATCCCGTCGCGGCGTATTTCGAGCCGCCGAACCGTTTGGAAAGCCATGCGGGCAGCAGATAGTCCGCCACTGTCACCGCCAGCGTCACGATGCCCCACAGCAGCAGGAACCTCCCGTCGAAGTCGGCCGTCCCGCTCCATTTCATCAGCCACAGCGCTGCGTAGCTCAACGGCGGGCCCGGCAGCACGGGGACGATGCAGCCCGCGATTCCCGCCAGCAGGCAGACAAAGGCCAGTACGATCCATACGATGCTCATCATCGAGTCGGTTGTTGTGTGTTTATAGCGTGTTCCGTTCTTTTCGAAATTTTTCGGATATCGTCGTCGCCTGTGCGAGTCGCGCCCGTCGGTGCCGAGGGATCGGGGTCTCTTTTTGTCGTCCGATGCTTCAGGTCGTGGGGACAGCCCTCCGGCTTCTCCGGCCGTCGCAGCGCCGAATGGTCTGTCGTGCGACGGCGTTTTCCCCGGTCCGTCCTCTTTCGGTCGAAAAACCACAAAGGCCGTCCTGAATGCCGCTGCCCGGCCGGGCTATCGCAAGCGTTCTTACTTAACGTTCCGTTATATCGACCGTCAGGCCCGGTGCCGGCAACAGGTCGTAGGCGTATCCTTCGGGCAACGACAACCGGCAGTCGAGCGTGTCGTTCCGCAGCGTCCATTCCACGTCGATCGACTCGTCGCCGACGGGTATGGAACCTCGGCAGCGGCCCAGTCCGCAGTCCGTGAAACGCAGCGTCACCCGTTTTTCCGTGGGCGAGACTTCGTATACGCCCAGTACGTCGCGGTAGAGCACATGCACGATATGCGCCGCGAAGCCGTGGTTGCAACTGGCCAGACTGTGCACCGCACTGGGCAGGTTTTCCCACAGCGTGCCCGTCATGTCGGCCATGACGAGGTATTCGGCGATCGACTCGTCGAGGATTTGTCGCGACAGCCTTTCGCGCGAGAGCAGCTCCAACCGCAGGTAGTTGCCGATGAACGCATTGGCGAAAGCGACATCGGGATAGGCGTTGTCCCGTTTGCGCGCGGGACCGAACTCGTCGCGAAGACGCGCCCACAGTTCGGGGTGGCTTTCGGGCGAGGCGACTCCGAAGAAGAAGGCGTAATACTGGCACACCTCGGTGTGGTTCCCGGTGCGGTGCAGTTTGCCGTCCTCGCCGCGCACCGCGTTGTCGCAGAAGAAACGTCCGTCGTAGGCCTGCCCGCGGATCGTCTCGCGCACATGCGCCGCCTGCCCGGCCAGCGCCTCGTCGTCGTAAAGACGCGCCGCGACATCCAGCATGCCGGCATAGAGCATGTTCGACGGATAGTTCACGTCCTGTACATAGTCGTTGGCCGCCGACCACTCGATGAAAACCCATTTGTCGAGCTTTTCCAACAACCCGTCTTCGTTCAGATAGGGTTCGAAATAGCCGATCAGGTCGTACACGCGCTTGCGGGCGCGGTCTATCGTTTCGCGGTCGCCGCTGCGGTCGAGGTATTCCTCCAGTTCGATGACGAACCACATGGCCCAGTTGGGAATGTAGTTATGGTCCCGGTGGTCGCTGGGGTAGCACATCGGGAGCATGCCCTCGTCGATGTCCCCGAAGCGTTCGGGCAGCAGGAAGTTCTCGATGAAATTCTTTTCCATCTTGGCGTGCCCTGCCAGATCGAACGCCACGCGAGCCGAGAAATAGCTGTCGCACAGCCATCCGGCCCGCTCGCGCGAGGGCGTGTCCATGAATATGTCCAGCGAGCTCTGCCGGTGCGTCTCGCGGGCCGTTTCGAACAGGCGGTCCAGATCGGCGTTGTCCGACGAGAAAGTCCCGCGGTGGACGTCCGCATTGCAGTAGTCGCGCATGTAGATGCGCTTCACCTCGCATGCGCCGCTCTCCACCGTTACCTCGGCGAACTGCATGGTGTACGGCTCGAAGCTCTCTAACACGTATTCGCCCGCCTGCAGGTCGTATATCACGTATGCCCGGCAGCCCAGCCGTTCGAGGTGTACGTGGCCGTCCTCGCCCAGAAGCTCGTCGAACGACACGCGCAGGCGCGCCGGTTCGTCGACTTTGACGTACAGTCCCAAGAAACCGCTGCTGTTGCACTCGAATTTGTATATTCCGCCGCCCTGCGCCACGGCATCGTGCACCCGGTAGTCGGGATAGGCCACTCGGCGCGGCAACAGGCTCTTTTCGGGCTGTACGGCGAGCACGACGGCTTCGCCCGCCTGCCAGTCGGCTTTCTGGGCCCAGTCGTCGAACGTCGGGTCGATGGCGTAATGTTCCGTGAAGGGGCGCTGGATGCTGAAACGCGGCACGTCGGCCTTGCGTTGCCCCAGTTCGTAGGCCGTGAATTCGCTGCCCGTGGCGGCGATGCACTCGCCGTCGATTTCCACCTCGGCCTGTAGGAACGACGGCTGGTCGAGCAGGTAATAGCTCGGTTCGTTGTAGCCTGCCACTTCTAATGCCACTACGTTGCGTCCCCGGTGCAGATAGGGTTTGAGGTCGTAGCAGTCGACGCGGTAGAAGCCGTGCGCCGCGACGCAGGGGCCGTGGCCCACGAACTCTCCGTTCACGCGCAGGCGGTAGTCGGTCGAGGCGGCGATGCGGATCAGCGCGCTTTTCGCCCCGCGCGTCTCGATCACCTCGCGGAACGAAAGCGTCAGGTTCTTTTCCTTCTCACGCCCTTCGGCCCACACGGGCCGGGCCCGCACGAACGAGTCGCACGCGGCGAGATCGGGCATGGCCGTCCGACCGCAGCCGGACGACAGGATCGTAACGAGGAAAGTGAACAGGGCGACGAACGGGCCGCCGAGAAACGAACGTTTCATAAATGGGATAAAATTGGGTTATATGGCAAAGATAGGAATTTTTCCGCTTGGCGGTTTCCGGTCTTCCCGGACCGTCGCTTTTTCCCGGCGTCGCTCCGTTCGCCCCGGCCTCCGGAGCGTTCGCGGCGGAGGATCGGACGTTCCGGGCCGATTCGTCGCGAAAGAGGACGCCCGTCGCCTCGCCGGAGGGCCCGTTTGTCCCGATTTTGCATAGGGACGTTGGGATTGTCGAATTCTTTTCTTAAATTTAGAACGGGCGGAACGCTTGAACCTGAGCTCCTCCCTTACAAACCTAAAACCTTTCGATTATGAAGACGTACACGACCCGCCAAATCAAAAATGTCGTCCTGCTCGGCGCTTCGGGATCGGGCAAGACCACGCTGGCCGAAGCGATGGCTTTCGACGGTCAGGTGATCGACCGCCGGGGAAGCATCGAAAACGACAGCACGCTGTCGGATTACACCGACGTGGAACACCTCTACAAGCGCTCGATCTACCCTACGCTGCTGTTCGCCGAGTACAACGGCCGCAAGCTGAACATCATCGACACGCCGGGATCGGACGATTTCTGCGGAGGTTTGTTCTCTGCCTTCAAGGTGGCCGACGTGGGCGTGATGCTGCTCAACGCGCAGAACGGTTTCGAAGTGGGCACCGAGATTCAGGCCCGTTACGCCCGTGCGCACGAGAAACCGATCATCGCGGTCGTCAACCAGCTCGACAGCGAGAAAGCATCGTGGGAAAATACGCTCGAATCGCTTCGGGCGGCTTCGCAGGTGACGCCCGTGCTCGTCCAGTATCCGGTCAATCCGGGACCCTCGTTCGACGCTTTCGTCGACGTGCTGCTGATGAAGATGTACCGGTTCAAGGGCGACACCGGCCAGCGCGAAGAGCTCGAAATCCCCGAATCGGAGATGGAGAAGGCCCGCGAGCTGAACCGCATCCTGACCGAAGCGGCCGCCGAGAACGACGAGGCGCTCATGGAGCTCTATTTCGAAAAAGGCGTACTCACGCAGGACGAGCTCCGTTCGGGCCTTAAGATCGGATTGGCCAAGCGCGACCTGATCCCCGTGTTCTGCGCTTCGGGCAAGCGCGACATCGGAGCCAAGCGGCTCATGGAGTTCATTACCAACGTGGCGCCGGGACCCGTCGAGGCGCCCGACTTCCGGACCGTGGACGGGCGGGAGATCGCGGCCGACAGCGAGGCTCCCGTGGCGCTGTTCGTCTTCAAGAGTCTCGTGGAACCCCATCTGGGCGAACTGACCTTTTTCCGCGTCGTGTCGGGCAAGGTGACCGAGGGCATGGAGTTGGTCAATGCCGAAACCGGAAACCGGGAGAAGATTTCGCAACTGTTCGCCATTGCGGGCAAGAACAGGGTGCGGGTGACCGAAATGGAGGCGGGCGACATCGGGTGTACCGTCAAACTGAAAGGCACCAAGACGAACCAGACGTTGACCTCCGCCGGGTCGGACATCGCCCTCGAACCGATCGTCTTCCCCGAACCCCGTTACCGCGCCGCCGTCCGCTCGACGAAGACCGGCGAGGACGAAAAGCTGGGCGAACTGCTCAACCGGGCGCATTTCGAGGACCC
The DNA here is from genome assembly GCA_910583985.1 of uncultured Alistipes sp. Classification (GTDB taxonomy): domain Bacteria; phylum Bacteroidota; class Bacteroidia; order Bacteroidales; family Rikenellaceae; genus Alistipes_A. The sequence goes on along the minus strand of CAJTYA010000014.1, from coordinate 3,947 downwards.
GACCATCGAGGTCGAATATTCCAAGGAGCTCAAGCAGACCATCGTACAGGGGCAGGGCGAACACCATCTGAACATTCTCAAATGGCAGTTGGCCAACCGGAACAAGATGGAAATCGAGTTTTTCGCCCCGAAAATTCCCTATCGCGAGACGATCACCAAGGTGGCGGCGGCCGACTACCGGCACAAGAAGCAGTCCGGCGGAGCGGGACAGTTCGGCGAAGTGTGGCTCGTCGTCGAACCCTACCGGGACGGTATGCCCGAACCTTCGAAATACAAGATCGACGGCCGCGAATTGCAGGTCAACATCAAGAGCAAGGAGGAGGTCGAACTGCCGTGGGGCGGCCGGCTGGTCTTTTACAGCGCCATCGTGGGCGGGGCCATCGACGCCCGCTTCCTGCCCGCCATCATGAAGGGGATCATGGAGAAAATGGAGGAGGGGCCGCTCACCGGATCGTATGCCCGCGACATCCGCGTCGTGGTCTACGACGGCAAGATGCACCCGGTGGATTCCAACGAACTGTCGTTCAAGCTGGCCGGACGCAATGCCTTCAAGGAGGCGTTCCGCAAGGCGGGCCCGAAGATCATGGAGCCTATCTACAACGTCGAGGTGCTCGTGCCTTCGGACCGGATGGGCGACGTGATGAGCGACCTGCAGAACCGCCGCGCCATGATCGAGGGAATGAGCAGCGAGAAAGGTTTCGAACGCATCGTGGCGCGGGTGCCGCTCGCCGAGATGTACCGCTATTCGACGACGCTCAGCTCGCTGACCAACGGCCGGGCCACCTATTCGATGAAGTTCGCCTCCTACGAACAGGTGCCCTCCGACGTGCAGGAAAAACTGCTCAAGGCCTACGCCGATACCGATAAGGACGAATAGACCGTCCCGTCCGGGGCGTCCGCCCGCGACCGTTCGCGGTGCGGGTACCCGTGCGGAACATGCCGCCGGAAGAATCTTCTTTCGTTCCGGCATCGCAGGCGGCGCCCCCGTCGAGTGAAACGGGTCCGGAAAGCGCCGGGGCATCGAATCGTTGCCCCGGCGTTTCCCGGACCCGTTTTGTCGCTTCCGTGCGTTCCGTTCCCTTTTCCTGTCTCCTTCCTTTCTCCTGTCGTCCTCCCTCTCTCCCTGTCCCGCTCTTTTCTCCCCTCCGCCTCTCCTTTCCCGGCTCTTTCCTCCGGCCTTAGGCCGCGCCTCCGGGGGGTATTTTCGTTCCGGCGCGTTCCCATGCGAGGGGGAACGGGCTGCGTCGTCCGGTTTCGACCCTTGTCCTGCCCGGTCCGATGCCTCCGGCTTCGGACGTGCCGGAGGCGGAACGGTTTTTCCGTCGGCCTTCGCCGGGTGCAGCGATCCCGTCGCAGTCGGGGGTACGTGTCTTGTTTCGAGAGTTTCCGAGGAATAGCTTTCTGTAATTTTGCGATGAAATGCGGACGATGTTTCTCAAACGGCCGAAAGATCGACATGCGGTTTCGGAAAAAATGACGAATGTTTTGCGATCTTGCTGTCGTTATTGAATTTTTTCTTACTTTCGTACCGACACTATTATACCGTCGCAAGACGTCGTGTCTGCTCTGGGATGAAATCTAGCAAATTTTAAGGCATCAGAGCATAAGCACGGAGCTCGCGTCGGGAGCGATCCTTTGCAGGAGAACTTCCGGAGTTGGGTGATTCTTTGTCGGGTTTTCCGGCATGGGACGTGTTGGATTCATTTTGCACATGCTTCAGGCGTGAGCTGTTGTGCTTGTCTGTTTGCCGGGCTTTGCTAGAGCCTCATCCCGGATAAGTCACGCAGCCTCACGTCTTTTTTGAAAAAGCTTCACCGGGAGGCGGGTGAGGGCAAAACCTATCCGTTATGGAAAGTGCCGACATCCGTCCGAGCCAGCCTCGCGAAGACTCGACGAATGCCCCGCTGAACCGGGCCCAGTTGATCGAGTTTCTCAAACGTTCGCTATCGCGCAGTCAGGAATGCAATTACGAAATGGCCGAAGCCTCCAAACTTCTGTCGAGCTGTGCGGGCAATCTGTTTGCCGAATGCGAATCGCTCTGCAACAAAGTGATCGAAATGTACGGGGAGATCGACGATCAGGACCGCGAACTGGATGAGCTCTACGGGCTCTCCGATCCGGACGACTGAAGGCTTCCTCTTTGCGAGACCGACGGGGAGCTGTTCCCCGCCCTCAATCGGTCGTCCGGTCCGGAGACCGGCGAAGGATGTTCGCACTCCGAAGCCGGAGCGCTCCGCTATGCCGTCGCCTGCGGATGGGAAAGGCGCGGCCGCTGACAGGCCGGGAGGCGTCCCGACCCGAGACCCGGAAACATGCTCCGCCCGCTACGGAAATTCAATCGTTTTAGTGTCCCGACGAAGAAATCGTCCATTCGTCGCCCCGCATGTCGCTGCATACGAGCCGCAGACCGTCGCGGTCGAATGGACGGTTGCGGCCGCAAGGTGCCGTGACAATAGTATATAAATAGTTATCGACAAAATCCTTCCTGAAAACCACTACTTCGAAGAGCGAGGGTGGCCGAAACCGTTCGGCCGCCCTCGTTTGCATTCAAGGGCGGCCGTTCCGTGGGGGCGCTGTGCTCCGAACGGCAGACCTCGGAGGCGCGGACGTGCATTTGGCCGGCCGTTCCGCCGATTATCGTTTCACCGGGTGGCCCTCACCCCTCGATCCATCCATGCCGGGGCCGCTCCTTTCTCCTTTTGTCCGGACTCTCCGGGAACCTATGGTCTGTCTTTCTTGTTACAAGATATGACCGTCCCGCCGGTCTCCGCTTCGCCGGATGGCACCCTCGTTTGCATTTTCCGGAGTGCTCTTTTTTCGGCGGGGTCGTTCCTTCCGTCCTCCCTCCTTTTTGTCCGGGTTCTCCGTGCCGGTGCCTTGCCTTCTTTGTGGCAGACTCTAAAAACATGACCGTCCCGCAGGTCTCTGCTTCATCGGGTGGCACCCTCGTTTGCACTTTTCGGCGTGCTCGTTCCTTCCGTCCTCCCTCCTTTTCGTTCGGGTTATCTGTGCCGGTGCCTTGCCTTCTTTGTGGCAGACTATAAAAGTATGGCCGTTCCGCTGACCGCTGCTCCACCGAATGACCGCTCCGCAGCACCGGTTTCCGGGGGACGGCTCACCGAACCGAACGATAGAAATCCGGAGACCGGGTCCCGACGTGCAAGAGTCGGCATCCGGTCTTCGACTTTTATTCGCCTCTGCCACGAACCTGCGGGATTTTCCGCCGTGCTCCGAACGGCAGACCTCGGAGGCGCGGACGTGCACTCGGACGGCCGTTCCGCCGATTATCGTTTCACCGGATGGCCCTCACCCCTCGATCCATCCATGCCGGGGCCGCTCCTTTCTCCTTTTGTCCGGACTCTCCGGGAACCTATGGTCTGTCTTTCTTGTTACAAGATATGACCGTCCCGCCGGTCTCCGCTTCGCCGGATGGCACCCTCGTTTGCATTTTCCGGAGTGCTCTTTTTTCGGCGGGGTCGTTCCTTCCGTCCTCCCTCCTTTTGTCCGAACTCTCCGGGGCCGATGGCTTCCCTTTCTTGTGGCAAACGTTCGCGACCGCCGCTTCATCGGATGGCGTTTCCGCTCGCGTTTCCCTACATTCTTTTTGGGAAATGCCCTCCCGTTCTTCCGTCTTTTCGTTCGTGCCGATGCTCTGCCTCCCTTGCGGCTTGCCGCACAGCACGTCCGTTTCCACTGTTTCGGAGCTCCGTGTAAGAGCGGCCGGAGTCATTCTAACGATCTGTTCGTGTGGCCGGGAAACTTCCCGGAGGGCGAGGGGTGAGATGGGCCCCTTTTATCATACGTCGCGAAACGACGGGGCCGCACGAGGAACACGGTTCGTTAAGCGTCGGACTTCGACTCTGCCGCACCCCCGCTGTCATTTGCCACGCCCTTACCGGATAGCTCGCAACCCCTCGATCCACACCGGGTCCGCATGGAGGTTGTAG